>CALUGT010000019.1 GCA_944320265.1 uncultured Bacteroidales bacterium
GCGGGCAAGATGCCCGAAAGCCTCATTTTCCTAACCGAAAACAGCCCCGGCGTGTCTAATGACCGATTTGGGTTAAATCGCACACGGGAACCACGCCCCTCAAATTCAGGCAAAGCCAAGCCTTGCCCGGGGAAGCCGGGAGCCATTGATTCAAAACCGTTGTCCTGCGACCCATTAAACCACCCCCAACAGCCAGACAAGACGGAATTCCCCTTGTCCTCGATTTATCCTGCCTATCCACCAACCTCTTCTACCTGCCCGGGTTCCACCAATTCCCCTTACCCTCGATTTATCCAGCCTATCCACCAACCTCTTCTACCTGCCCGGGTTCCACCAATTCCCCTTACCCTCGATTTATCCAGCCTATCCACCGGACTCATCCGGATTCATACCTCCGAACGTTCCTCTCGAATCACCATTGGTTGTTCGCCAATTTGATGCTTGCCAAGGAAACATGTTCGTTGCGGTACCGGGCTTTGGGGTTCACCTCGCCCTGTCCGAAGAACTCGCCTTCTTTCCGGGCAAAGAGAATCGCCTTCTGCGGACAGTTCTGGATGCAGGCGAAACAATAGTCGCAATCCCCCTCGGTCTTCACTCCCGAAGAGGTCATTTCATAGTTCCCACGCGGACAGACACTTGTACAAACCCCACAGCCCACACAATCCTCCGTCACCCGGAACTGGCTTTCGCTGCGCAAAAGGAAACCTTTCTCGGGATCCAGGCCCGTAGCCTGCATGAAACCGGCATGCTGCTCACGCTCCAAATCGCTGACCGGCTCCACCCAATGGCGGTCCTGCGCCAAATCCCCCCGGATCCGTTCCACGTTTTCAGGGATATGCTTGTCGATTTTCATCTGCTCGTTCATGTCGAAATTGGGAAGCCAATTATCGACCATGATCAACGTGCTTATATAATGGAAGGGCATTCCGATGCCGCGTGTGAACCCGTCCCAGATTTCCACGGCATTGCATTTGCGGTTGCCGTAAGTAAGGACTGCAAAGCGGTAGCCAGCCTTGAGCTTGGCTTTCTTCATGTATTCCCGGACCATGTTGGGCGGCATATGGCCGTAAATGGGATACACGATGCCGATTTCGTCGGCTTCCAACTCGTAACGGCCTTCCTTGACCAATTGGGGAATGCTCAGAAGGGTATCTTCCGGGTCCGCCAACTCCCGGGCGATATGGAGGCAGTTCCCTGTGGCGGTAAAATACAGGATGATACGTTTTTTCTTACGGGAGCCACAAGAAGAGAGCGTGGATAGGCCCGTCGTGGCCACGGTGGCGCCCGCCACCAAAAAGCCCATCCGTTTGAGGGCTTCCCTCCGGCTTATTCCTTTTTCCATTCTATTAAAAATTTATCCGACAAACCATCCAAACAGCGCCCCGGACCGTCTTGCCCGAAGGCCGCAAAGACCAAAGCGGCGAACCGGGTTGGTCCGGAACCAATCTTTTCCCGCTTTTCCAGCGAGCCAAAAATAGCGCAAACCGAAGGTCCGGCCAAGCACCTCCTTTGATCGGCACAGGGGTCGACCCCAGCCCTTTCCGGCATCCAAAAGTACGCAGGAATGGCAACAAGGACCTACCTATATTACAGAATCCCTATCCCAAAAAACTTGCCACATCCGGAAATATCCAGCCCCTGGCCGTCATCAATGCCATTTACTCGATGGGAATCGCTAAATTTGCGTTCAAAGCAATACGTTAAAGGACATCCCCATGGCAAAAGAACTACGATTCATGCTTTACAACATGCCTGACGAGGAAGGCAAGGTCCAAGTTGTCGTCAAGGACGAAACGATTTGGTGCAGCCAAAAGGCCATGGCACAGCTGTTCGGAGTTGGAATTCCGGCCATCAGCAAACATTTGAAGAATATCTTTGAAGAAGGTGAACTTCAAAAAGAAGTGGTTGTTTCCAAAATGGAAATAACCACCCGTCATGGCGCCATAGACGATAAAACCCAAACCTCGCAAGTTGAATTCTATCATCTTGATGCCATTATTTCCGTCGGTTACCGGGTCAACTCGACAAGGGCGACCCGTTTCCGCCAATGGGCGACCAAGATACTTAACGAATACATTCGCAAAGGTTTCGTGCTGGATGACGAGAGGCTGAAACAAGGAACAGCTGTGTTCGGCAAGGATTATTTCCGCGAGTTGCTGGAAAGGGTGCGTTCCATCCGTGCGAGCGAACGCCGTATCTGGCAGCAAATCACGGACATTTACGCCGAATGCAGTACCGATTACGACCGCAATTCCCCCACGACGAAAGAGTTTTATGCCATGGTGCAAAACCGCTTCCACTATGCCATCACCGGGCAGACCGCTGCTGAAATCATCTATACCAAGGCCGACCACACCCAGGAACACATGGGGTTGACCACATGGAAAAACGCTCCGGACGGACGGATACTCAAATCGGATGTGTCGATAGCGAAAAACTATCTCGATGAAAAACAAATCAGGCAATTGGAACGAGCCGTGAGCGGGTATTTCGACTATATTGAAGATCTTATCGAACGCGAGAACACCTTCAGCATGGAGCAATTCGCAGCAAGCATCAACGAGTTCCGCGTTCCGCCGCTATCAGATACTGCCCGACAAAGGACGTATCTCCGCCGCCCAAGCCAAAGCCAAGGCTGAAAACGAGTATGATATTTTCAACCGGACATAGCGCATCGACTCCGACTTTGACAAAGAGGTGAGATCCATGTTAGGGGAACAATAATTTGAGCAATAAACAGTTTTAAGAAGCTGTTTAAAATTGATGGCCTAAACAAATAAATTTAAACAGCTTCTAAGCTACTCACATATACCTGTCAATCTATCGGGTCCCACCCGGCCAAAAATCGTACATTTGCTTCTTGCCTCAAATCCCCTGCCCCATGAAACGGATGATTCTGGAAACGGACCGCTTGCAATTATTCGAAATGGAACTCGCGGACTTGCCCGCCTTGGCCGCTATCTTGCAAGACCCCAAGGTGATGTATGCCTATAACGGGGCTTTCAACGAAGCTGAAACCCTTGCCTGGATGGAAAAACAGCGGCAACGTTACCAAGAATCCGGTTTAGGATTATGGGGCATGTTCCTCAAAGACACCCGGCAGATGATCGGGCAATGCGGCATCACGATGCAGGAATACCAAGACCGGCTGGTCCCGGAAATCGGATACCTGCTGGCCCGTGAATACTGGCACCAAGGATACGCCATCGAAGCGGCAAAAGCCTGCCGGGAATACGGGTTCCATGCGCTGCACTTCGACAAATTGTACTCCATCATCCGCGACACCAACCTCGCTTCCCAGAAAGTGGCTCTCCGCAACGGGATGCAGCCCGTCGGCACCCTTGTCAAACATTACCGGGGGGCCGTCATGCCGCACATTGTCTTCTGCACGGAACAAAAAAATCCTGAAACCGGCCAAGGGAACCCTCTCCCGTCTCAGGATTGAGGAAGTAGTCCCGGTTTCCAAGAAGAAACCTGAAAACCAACCCCCTAAAATAAACTGCAAGCCGAGCGCAGAGCCGAACGAAGTTCGAGCTATGCCGAGGCGCAGCGTTTATCGGAAACGAAGTTTAAAATAAACTGCAAGCCGAGCGCAGAGCCGAACGAAGTTCGAGCTTTGATGTTCCATCGAAAGCAGGCTGCACCTCAGCAGTTCCAAGCAAGCTTTGCTCTGCATTCGGTTTGCACTGCTTTTGCCGAGGCGCAGCGTTTATCGGAAACGAAGTTTAACCCAAATCGGTCATTAGGCTTCGGGCAGATTGCCCGCTTCTGTCCGCATCCTGTTCCTCGCTACGCCTCGATGTAGCCCGCTACGCCTTCGGCTAGGCGAGAAGCATGCTGCATGACACAAGCGAGCAATCTGCCCGAAGCCTAATGACCGATTTGGGTTTAAAACAAACAACTAAAATTTTCCGGGGAGCCAAACCCGGCAAAACAGGGAAGCACCCCAAAGCCTATTATTCCCGGCGCCCCAGGTAAATGAGGATGTAATACAGCAGGGTCGCCAAGGAAGTCAAGGCCGCAATCACATAGGTGTAAGCAGCCGAACGCAAGGCACTGACCGCCATCGGCCGGGTCTCAGCCGTAGCGATGCCGGCATTGTCGAGCCAGGCTACCGCCCGCTGGCTGGCATTGATTTCGACCGGCAAGGTGACGAAACTGAACAAGGTGGACACGGCGAACAGCAAGATACCCAGCAACAGAAGCTGGGGGAATGTCTGCACCATCAGGATGCCCGCCAGCAAGACCCACATCACGATCCTATCGCTGAAGCTGACAAAAGGAACCAATGCCGAACGCATCTTGAGCCAGGAATAAGCCGTGGCATGCTGCACGGCATGGCCGCATTCATGAGCCGCCACCGCAGCGGCTGCAATGCTGTTGCCGCTATAGACACCCTGGCTAAGGTTCACGGTCTTGGTTGCCGGGTTGTAATGATCGGACAACATGCCCGGAATGCAGACTACGTTCACATCGTCGATGCCGTGGTCATGAAGCATCTTTTCTGCCACATCCTTGCCTGTCATGCCGTATGGCAGCGGAACTTTGGCATAGCGGTTGAATTTTCGTTTAAGGCTCGCCTGGACAATGAAGCTCAGGACCATCAATGCCCCGAAAATCAGCCAAATCATCGGAATACCCGTATTGGCCGGATTATTGGCAACTACTTGCAGTATCATTTTTCTTTTTTTAGCGTTATTACTCTTGTTTCCAGCTGGCTCCGTCCTTCCCGTCCATCACCGCGATGCCCACCGCCTTCAACTTGTCACGGATCATATCGGAGGTAGCGAAATCCTTATTGGCTTTGGCCTTGGCGCGAATCTCCAACAGGATTTCCATCACCCCGTCAAGGCTTTCAGCCGATTTGCCCCCCGACGCAGAAGACGGCAACCCCAATATATCTTCCACGAAATCCTTGTACAATTTCCTTGCCAAATCCAAATCGGCCCGAGTGAAGACTGCCTTATTGTCAGCCGCCGAATTGGCCAGCTTGACCAATTCGAACAGATTGGCAATGACCATCGGCGTATTGAAATCATCGTCCATGGCCGCATAGCAAGCCTCTTCTATCTTCTTCAGGCCTCCGGATACCTGCATCCCGTCCTCGGCCTTCACCTTGTCCAATGCCGGCTTGACCTGCATCAGACGCTGCAAACCCTTCTCAGCCGACTGCAAAGCTTCATTGCTGAAGTCGAGCGTGCTGCGGTAATGAGCCTGCAAAATGAAGAAACGAATCGTCATCGGGTCGTAAGCCTGAGCCAATGCCGGATGATTCCCGGTGAAGAACTCGTCTAATGTGATGAAGTTCCCCAACGACTTGCCCATCTTCTTCCCATTGATGGTTATCATGTTGTTGTGCAGCCAATAACGGCAAGGCTGCCCCCCGTATGCCGCATTCGCCTGCGCGATTTCAGCCTCATGATGGGGAAACATCAAGTCCATGCCCCCGCCATGTATGTCGAAAGGCTGTCCCAGATATTTGCGAGACATGGCAGTGCATTCGGTATGCCAGCCAGGGAAACCGTCTCCCCAAGGGGAAGGCCATCGCATGATATGTTCCGGCATCGCCTTCTTCCAAAGCGCGAAGTCGGCCGGATTGCGCTTTTCATCCTGCGAAGCCAAGTTGTCCCGGGTCGCAGCCATGAGTTCGTCCAAAACCCGTCCGGAAAGCTGGCCGTAGGGGAAACTCCCATTGTATTTCGGGACATCGAAATAGACCGACCCGTTCGCCTCGTATGCGAAACCAGCCTCCAGTATTCTCTTTACCAACTCAATCTGTTCAATGATATGCCCCGATGCCAAAGGCTCGACAGAGGGCCGCAGCACCCCCATCCTGTCCATGAATTCGTGATAGCGGTTTGCGTAATACTGAGCCACCTCCATCGGCTCCAACTGCTCCAGACGGGCTTTCTTGGCAATCTTGTCCTCGCCCTCGTCGGCATCGTGCTCCAAATGCCCCACATCAGTGATATTCCGCACATAACGAACCTTGTACCCAAGATGCCTCAGGTAACGGAAGATTATATCGAAGGTGACCGCAGAACGGGCATGCCCCAGATGCGGGTCTCCGTAAACAGTAGGACCGCAGACATACATTCCTACCAATGGCGCATGCAACGGTTCGAATGCCTCTTTCCTCCGCGTCAAAGTGTTTGTCACACACAAATGATTCGCTTTCATATCCATATACATTTTATTCCTTTCCAAAGGAGAATCAATCCAACACAACCGCCTGCATCCACAGGCAACCACTCCGGATGCCTTGATGGCCAAGTTCCTGAAATCACACCTCGAAGCACGCCTCTTCCGCTTCCCCCAAAAGCAGGACAGGATCACTCCCCTCTCCTGATCCTGGATGCGAAGGACGACACTTGCCGCAACGGCAAAGCCGATGCCGCCATCCCAATGCAAAGACCTATAGCGAGGACTACCAGCACATCGCCAGCCTGCCAGCTTACCGGATAGGCATCCGTGATGTAATTTCCCGACCCGCCGCCAAGTTTCACCCATTCGAAATGCTGCTGCCCGAAGGTAAGCAGACTTCCCGACAGGACACCTGCCAACGTTCCCCAAAAGCTGACCATCACGCCATGAACGAAAAAAAGCAGGCGCAGACTTTCCGTCCGCATCCCCATGCCGGACAAGATGCTTATGTCGTGACGTTTCTCGTAAATCAGCAACATCTGGTTGGCCACCATTGTAAAAGTGGCGATCAGCATCACAAAAGCGAAGACGGCCACCACGATAAGCTTCTCGGCCTTCATGCTCCGGAACATGGCTTGCTGCTGCTCGATCCGGTCTTTGACCGTATAGGCATCGCCCGCTTCCTGGCGCAACCGTTCCTGCACATCCTCGACCCTGTATCCCGGAGCCACCTTGACTTCCACGGCAGAAAGGCGGCAGCCGGCATCAAAGACACGGCGAGCGAAAGCCAAATCGCAGAACAAGTACTGGTTGTCGTATTCGGGTATGCTGCTGAACAAACCGGAGGGATAAACAGCATAGGAAGAAACAGCTTGCTGCATTGCAAACGGGCCGGAAAGCCGGTCAGCGTCCACCGTGCAGAGACGGCAGGCCTGCCCGTTGGCCGGAGGAATCTCCATCTGGCCATAGACACCGCCTCCCATCAGCACCAAAGCTCCTTCTCCTGCCGTTCCCAAATCGTATCGTCCGGAATAGACCTGCGCGAGAATGTCCGTGACTTGCGTGAAAGCGCTGTCCACTCCCTTGAGCCTGACCATGGCAGTCTGATCCCCGTAAGCCAAAAGCGCCTGGTCTTCAATCACGGCCGAAAACGCCTGCACTCCAGCCACATCCTTGACCCTCCCCAGCAAGCCTCCATCCTCGAAGAATTTTCCATGAGCCGCTTCTATCTTCAAATCCGGATCCACTCCCCAGAAACGCTCGGCGACAAAGCGGTTCATCCCGTTCATCACCGAAAGAATCAGCACCATCGCTGCCGTGCTGACGGCAATGCTCAGCACAGCCACCCGTCCGATCAGACTCACCAACGGGGTCTTCTTTGCCCGGAAATACCGTCTTGCTATGAAAAAAGGAAGGTTCACTTTCTTTCTGGATTACAGGCAGGCGGTTATTGCTTCAAGAGTTCCTCGATCCGCTCCACCCGGTCGAGGGTGTCATCGATGAAAAATTCCAGACGGGGGATTATCCGCAGCTGGTTCCTGACTCTTTGCCCCAGGAGCCCCCGGATCTCCGCTGTACGGGCCTTGATTTTCTTCAAAGTATCCGCCTTGTGCTGATCGGGGAAAAGACTCAGGTTGACTCTGGCCACCGACAAGTCGGGAGTTATCCGTACAAAGGTGACTGTCATCATGATACCAGGAAAATACGGTTGCATTTCCACCCGGAATATTTCGCCCAGCTCCCGCTGCAGGAGCCTGTTTATCTTCTGTTGCCTGTTCGTGTCCATGATTCGGGATCCTTTTACCGCCTCTGCGGCGCAAAACGCGAAGATAATGCTTTTCCTCCACTTATTGAAAAAATGCTACCTTTGCAGGACTCTCATCTCAAAAATCGCAAGTATGCTCAAATTCACCCTTGCCGAAATCGCGGGAATCCTTGGAGGAACCATAGAAGGCGGGAACCCCGAAGCTTCCGTCGACACCCTTTGCAAGATAGAAGAAGGCCGCGAAGGCGGCCTGACATTCCTGGCCAATCCTAAATACACCCACTACATATACGATACCGATGCCACGGCTGTCATCGTCAATGCCGACTTCAAGCCGGAGCATCCCCTCAGAACGGCACTGATCCGGGTAAACAATTCGTACGAAGCATTCGCACGGCTGCTGGCTTTCTACAACGAGTACACCTCCCCCAAGCCGGGCATTTCCGACCTGGCCAGCATCGCCCCTGATGCCAAGATCGGCAAGAATGTATACATCGGCGAATTCGCAGTCATTGCCTCAGGCGCCGAAATCGGGGATGGCTGCAAGATTTACCCGCAATGCTATATCGGGAGCCAAGTCACGATGAAAGAGGACTGCACCGTTTATCCGGGTGTCAAGATCTATCCCCACAGCCGTATCGGGAAAGCATGCATCCTCCAGGCCGGGGCAGTCATCGGGGCGGACGGGTTCGGTTTCGCTCCCAGCAACGGCAGCTATGAAAAGATTCCCCAAATCGGGAACGTGATCCTCGAGGACAATGTGGAAATCGGAGCCAACACCTGCGTGGACAAGGCGACAATGGGGTCTACCGTCATCAAGGAAGGGGTCAAGCTCGACAACCTGATACAAATCGGCCATAATGTCGTGGTAGGGAAAAACACGGTCATGGCATCCCAGGTCGGCATCGCAGGATCCACCAAGGTGGGCGAGAACTGCATGTTCGGCGGCCAAGTGGGAGTTGCCGGCCACAGCACCATTGCAAACGGGGTCATGCTGGCTGCCCAGACAGGCGTGCCGGGATCCATCCGCAAGGAAAACTCGGTACTGATCGGGGCTCCACCCTTGGACCCTGCCGTTTTCCGCCGTTCATGCGTGCATTTCAAGAACCTGGACTCTATTGTCGACCGCTTGGCGCAGGTAGAAAAAGAATTGGCCGAACTGAAAAATGCCGGCCTGGACAAGTAATTGACAAGTGGAAAGCAAACAAATGCCGCAAGAAAGGCATCCTTTGGAAGAAGGCCAAGTGTTCCTCGTCGACAAACCCCTCGGATGGACTTCGTTCAATGTGGTGAGCCGCGTACGCAACTGGGCGCACCGCACCGTCGGCCGCAGGGTCAAGACAGGCCACGCCGGCACTCTCGACCCCCTGGCCACAGGCCTCCTGATCATCTGCACAGGCGGTTTCACCAAGAAGATAGAAAGCTACCAGGCGCAGCCTAAGGAATACACAGGGACATTCGTCTTGGGGGCCACCACGCGGAGCCACGACCTGGAAAGCGAAGTCATGGAGGGCGGATCCTTGGACGAAATAAACGAAACCCGTATCCGGGAAGCCGCACTCCATTTCACAGGAGACATACTGCAAGTCCCGCCGCAATTCTCGGCAGTCAAGGTGCAAGGGAAAAGAGCCTACCAGTACGCGCGGGCGTCAAAGACTCTTGAACTGGAAGCGAAACCGATCCACATCTACGAATTCGGAATCAGCCGGATCGAACTGCCCGAAGTCGATTTCCGGATTCTTTGCAGCAAAGGCACCTACATCCGTGCCATCGCAAGGGATTTTGGCGAATACCTAGGGTGCGGAGCCTACCTGTCGGCATTGCGAAGGACCCGCATCGGGGACTTCCGAGTGGAAGAAGCACGGAACATAGACGAGTTCCTGCCCCGAAGGGACATAGACGCCGCCGTTCCTGAACCTGCCGCGACCCTCAGGACAGACTGCCAAGCCCCTGCCTCCGAGCTTCCGGATGGGGTTTCACAAATTCAGGCATGAAACATTTTCCGTCTTGATTCTCTGCATGTTCCCGTGCCACCTTGGTTTTTCGCTTGTTTCTTTTTAACTTTGCGCCCTTTTTGGGGAGATTCTATCCTGTCAGAAACAGTTGCAAAAGCAAAAAAGCCAAACAATTGGCTAGTGCCTTGCATTGTCCGGTCGCCCCTGGTCAAACTTCAAATTTTTGGATAGATGAAACTGTCGCAGTTCAACTACACTTTGCCAACCGAACTCATCGCCACCCACCCGACTCCCGACCGGGATGATTGCAAACTGATGATAGTAGACCGGAAGAAACAGAAAATAGACCATAAGGTATTCAAGGATGTCATCAAATATTTCAACGAAGGTGACATCATGGTCATGAACGATACGCGGGTTTTCCCGGCCCGGCTTTCCGGGGAAAAAGAAAAGACGGGTGCCATGATTACCGTGTTCCTGCTCCGGGAACTCAACCGGGATTCGCTGCTATGGGATGTCTATGTGGACCCGGCACGCAAAATCCGCATCGGGAACAAGCTCTACTTTGGCGAAAACGATGAATTGGTGGCCGAAGTCATCGACAACACCACGTCGCGAGGCAGGACATTGAGGTTCCTCTACGACGGGCCTTACGAGAATTTCAAGTCGCTGATATACAAGCTAGGGCAAACACCGCTGCCTGACCACATCCTGCAAGTCAGGAAAATCGAGCCGGAAGACGAAGAACGGTACCAGACCGTCTTTGCTGCAAAGGAAGGAGCCGTCATGGCCCCCACTGCAGGGCTGCATTTCAGCAGAACCCTCTTGAAACGCATGGAAATCAAGGGCATCGATACCGCATTCCTAACCATGCACTGCGGCTTGGGCAATGTCAGGGAAATCGATGTGGAAGACCTGACCAAGCACCGGGTCGACTCCGAAGAACTGCATATCCCTGAAGATACAGCCTCGATGGTGAACAAAGCCATCGACAACAAGAAAAGAATCTGCGCCGTCGGGACTTCCGTGCTAAAAGGCCTGGAAAGCTCGGTCTCGTTCGGAGGCAAGCTCAAGCCTTTCGACGGCTGGACGAACAAATTCATCTTCCCGCCCTACGATTTCAATATCGCCAACTGCATGATCAGCAACTTCCATGCTCCGCTGTCTTCGCTTTTCATGTCGGTTTGCGCGTTTGGCGGCTACGATTTGATCATGAAAGCCTATCAGGAAGCCATCGAGAAGAAATACCGTTTCCTTACTTTCGGCGATGCGATGCTCATCCTCTGATTCCATATCCGGCACAAGGCTGGAGGCGGCAGCAGTCATAGTGGCCGGGGGAAGCGGCAGCCGGATGGGGTCGGCCGTTCCCAAGCAATTCATGCCCTTGGACGGGATTCCAGTTCTGGCTCGCACAGTCGGACGATTTGCCCGTTCCGGCCTTTTCCGGCAAACCGTCATCGTCCTGCCGCAAAGGCAGATAGGCCTCTGGCAGGAAATCCAGGATCAGTACCTGCCCACGGAGGATATCATGACAGTCCCCGGAGGGGATACCCGGTCAGAATCCGTATGGAACGGCCTGCAAGCCATCAAAGGCGCCCAAGGCCTGATTGTTGCCATCCACGATGGCGTCCGGCCGCTTGTCAATACGGCGTTCCTGCAAAGCTGCCTCGACCAAGCCCGGCAATACGGCAATGCCATTCCCTGCCTCCAGCCGGAAGAAAGCTTCCGCTACTTGCTGGACGAGGATGGAAACAACGGCGGTTCCAAAAGCATAGACCGCCAGAAGGTCCGCAGCATACAAACCCCTCAATGTTTCGAATTCCAGCAAATCAAACTGGCGTTCACGCGGCAAGGAGACCGGACGTTCACCGATGAAGCGAGCCTGATGGAAAAAGCCGGATTTGCCGTGCACCTATGCCAGGGGATACCGCAAAACATCAAAATAACCCGGCCTTTCGACTTGGACCTGGCCGGATTCCTGCTGCAAAAAGGATTCTGAAATGCTGGAAAAGACAGAAACGGTCATCATCGGCATCGACCCAGGCACTCGACTGATGGGACACAGTGTGGTCAGAACGGACGGGAACCATTTCGACTGCCTCGAAATGGATGTGCTGGACATGCGCAAAGAAAAGGACCCTCTACGCCGGCTGGAACTCGTTCTGGAAGAAGTTCTGCGGGTCATCGCCGAATACAAGCCTGGCTCCTTATCCATCGAAAGCCCTTTTTATGGAAAGAATGTGCAAGCCCTGCTCAAATTAGGAAGGGCCCAAGGAGTCGCCATCGCCGCAGCCATGTCCCAAGGGCTGGAAGTGCATGAATATTCGCCCCGTGAAATCAAGCAATCCCTGACAGGAAAAGGCAGCGCCTCCAAAGAGCAAGTCTGCGCCATGGCCATGAGGATAGCCAACATCCATGAAGCTCCCCCGAAATACCTGGATGCCACCGATGCATTGGCTGCAGCCATCTGCCATGGCATCCACAGCCGTTTCGAAACCATCCGCGGAAAGGCGGCTCTCCCGAACAGGAAGATGGAAAGGCCTCATGCACCGGCGAAAAAAACTTCCTGGGCGGAATTCATCGCAGAAAACCCGGACCGCATCAAGTAGCCGCCGCTTCGCATGCCGCATGGTTCCGCGGCATGGAGACAATGGCCTGAAAACCGACTCCGGGCACGAGTCCACCTAACGTCCTGCCCTCGGGACACTCTCAAGAAACCGTCCGATTTTTTCCCGGAACATCAAGAAGGAATCCTGAGGTCAAGCCGCAGGGGCCGCGCCTGCCAGCCTCCACGCGGAGATCGGCCCAGCCTCGACACGAACCAGCCTCTTTGACCCTGGAGCCGGTTTGCCCGTTCTTCGCTTCTGGCTTCCCAAAAGAGGATGCCGGGCCTTCCGGCAACATGGAAACACACGCCCCCTCCGGCGCGAAAAGCGACTGGAGCAGGAGCCACGCTCCTTGTTTGCTCCTTGCCCGCCCCACAGAACAGGCCCGGATCAGGAATGTCACTGCAATTTCTGGAATTCCGCAAAAATGCGATTGGCAAGACCGGCCATTTCCTGTTCCGGCAACTTCAGCTTTTCCTTTCCGAAATCGATATCAGCCACACCATGGATAGGCACCAAATGCACATGCGCATGAGGAACATCCAATCCGACCACAGACATGCCGATCTTAGGCGCAGGACAGACTTTTATCAAAGCCTTGGCCACTTTCTTGGCAAAAACCATCAGGCCGGCCAGCTCGGAATCCTCCATATCGAAGATATAATCCACTTCCTTCTTGGGAATCACCAATACATGTCCCTTGGCGACGGGCGCAATATCCAGGAAAGCCAGATGCCTTCCATCCTCAGCCACCTTGTAGCAAGGGATTTCCCCTGACACAATTCTTGAAAAGATACTTGCCATGCTTATCTGGTTATCTCGGTTATTTCAAATGGAATGACACCGGCAGGCACCGTCACGTCCACCTTGTCGCCCACCTGCTTTCCCAGCAGGCCCTTGGCTATAGGCGAACTTATGGAAATCTTGCCCTCCTTGAGGTTCGCTTCATTCTCCGGAACCAAGGTGTACCTCATCCTTGCCCCGTTCTTAAGATTCTTGATTGTCACCGTCGAAAGCAGGAGAACCTTGCTGGTATCCATCTTGGACTCATCCAGGATACGGGCATTGGCCAGCTCCATTTGCAATTTGGAAATCTTGAGCTCGCACAAGCCCTGCGCTTCCTTGGCCGCATCATACTCGGCATTTTCAGACAAGTCCCCCTTGTCACGGGCTTCTGCTATCTGCTGGGAAATCCTCGGACGCTCCACCTTGGTCAGGTATTCCAATTCGTCCTTGAGCTTTTGCAGGCCTTCCTTGCTGTAATACTTGATTTCTCCCATGTTCGTGTTCCTCCTTTATAAAAACAAAGGCCGGGCAAGCCGGACCTGTTGAAAAAAAGTTACGGATTGAAAAAAAAGTTACGGGAACCGCCCCGTAACTTCTCCTTTTTGTTTACGCATTCAATGCATCTCGGTTTCAATGCATCGCGGTGCAAATGTACGAAAAAAAACGATACCCCATGCCAGGAACAAGCCAAAAGCCTCAGGACATGCTTCATACACGCAGTTCCTGCAAACCAGGCCTGTCCGACATGCGGAGCAGTTTCCGCCGTTCTCCCCGCTGGCGGCGCACCTTGCCTCTGACCGGCCGCATAGCCTGCATCCGGCTCCAGTCACCTCCCGGTTTCCGTCCACCTGATGCAAAAGAAGTCCGCATCCTGACCCAGGCAAACCGCATCAACAGTACTTCTTTTCCAGTATCACTGATGCAATCACGGCATCCCTGACCGGGATGTCCGTTCCCGGCAGAAGCCTCTCCCCGCCATTGCCAGCCATTCCTGCTGCCGCAGCCGAAGATACAGCTTCCGGCAAATCCGCTTCGGCCTCGCGGACCGGCAAAGCCTCGCCGGGGAAAGCGGCAGACGGGTTCCGGACCGGAGAAGCGCTCACCGCAGCCTCCAGACCGGCGACCGCTGGCGGAGCATCTTCAATCGCACGGGCCGAGGACGGCTGGCAGCTTTCCGGAGCCGACCCATCCTGCCGGGCTTCCATGTCCATGGCAGGCCAAGGCTCCGGCAATGCGGGACGTTTTCCTCCAACGTTCCCCTGCGGCTTTTTCTTCTTAGCCTTCTTCCACGCCTCGATGCCGCCGAACAAAAGCACAAGCAGCAACCCTATCAGTTCTTCCATCTTGCAAAAGGAATTAATACGGGTGCCAAATTACAATATTTTTCAAAAAATACGTAACTTTGTCACTATGCGAGAAACGGAAAAGACCTTACATGCGGCCCGCCCTGCCTCCCAGGCAAAAGGGGAAACACGGAGATGCCTGCGCACGGCGTGGATCCTGATTTGCGCCTGCCTTCTCGGAACCAGTTTCCAAAGCTGCGGGGACCCCATAGAATACGGCGAAATCCCATGGGAAGACATATATGTGAACTTTGCCGTGTACCCGATGAGCCTGGACAACGTACTGCTTCCCGCAGGGAACAGCAAGACGTTCGAGAACGAAGGCGTATGGGGGGTGTTCGTCTACCATATAGGCTACATGGACGAAGAGTATGTGGCATTCGACCTCGCCTGCCCGTTCGACTGCCTGAGCAACGACTGCCGCGTGCGCTACGACAAGGCCCAGGAAATGTTCGTCAGCCAATGCGGCCAGACATTCAGCACCTACACAGGGTATTGCAACACAGTCTCCGGCTACGGGCTGCTGAAATACAATATCACGTACATGGGAGATTCCTTCGTGGTGTCCAACAACTAAGGCCAGGATCCCCAAAGGCCGGCCCGCAGACAGGCCGAGCCGGCTGACCGACAAACTTAAAACATTACTCGATATGAATGCAAAATTGCTTTCCATCCCAGCATTCCTGCTGGCGTCCCTCGCCTTCGAGCCGGCATCGGCGCAAATCACCATGGGCGACCTGAGCAAAGCCGAAAGAGACAGCATCATCTTCGCTTTCCCCGCCTGCACGCCAGGAACCGTGTACATGAAAGACGGTTCTATTGCCAAGGCGAAACTCAATTACAACTACTACGAACCCCAAGTCCTTTTCCTCAACGAACAGCCGACCGCGCCTGAAGACACGCTGAGAAGGCTCGACAACTTAGCGGATGTCGTCCTCATCGAAATCGGCGACCGGTCCTTTGTCCCCGTCCTGGGAGGCACCAGCCTGGGCGAAATCATCCTGAACAACCAAGTCAGCGTTGTAATGACCAAGAAAGTCAACATCGAGGAGAAAAAGACCGGCGCTTACGGAACAGGAGGCTCCACATCCTCCATCCGCAGCGTGTCAAGCTTTACCGGAGCCAGCGGCGCGAGCAGCAGCGGGTATAGCGGGCAGACCACCTTCACGTCTGTCAACTACGATTTCGCAAGCAATGCCGAACTCAGCATCGACAGGCGTCTCTTCCTCATGAAAGACAACAAGGTAGTACCCGTATCGAAAAAAAGCCTGACCAAGATGTTCCCTAAAGCGGCAGACTTCATCAAACAGTACATAGAAGAACAGAAACCGGACTTGGAGAATCCGGACGATGTCATCAACTTGGTCAACTTGGCCAACGCCAACAGTTAAAAAGCGGTCCGGACTTGCCCCCATGCCGCCAAGAATGTTTCGCGGCCCTGCTTGCGTTTTCCCAGGAAGGCTGCCGGAATGCCTGGAAGGAGATGCGGGCAAAGCCCGGAACAGCTCCCGGCGGACAGAGCCGAAACGCTTTTCCATGCACCCTTTCCCGCAAATCCGGCCATTCCGCGGAAGCAGGATTGCCAGAATAGTTTCCCGAATAATTTGCAAAAGAAACGCAAAAATGGCTACCTTTGCGTTTCTAAAATAGGGCGATTTTCGCAGGGCGAGGAGAGGACAAAGGAAAAACATGTCAGTAAACCAAGAAGATAACAACCAAGCACACATGAAAGCCTCCTTCCGGAGGCAAAAAGGACGGGGCCGGTCATACCGGAGTTGCTTAGCAGGCTTGCTGATTTTGTGCTGCTTCCTGCCTGTCCATGCCCAGCAAGAAGGGAACCAGCTGACCCAGTTCATGTACAACACCTACTCGTACAATCCCGGGTTTGCAGGCCTGTCGAACGGGATTTGCGCCAGCGTGCTCCACCGGCAGCAATGGATCGGCATAGGCAAAGGCCTGGGCAGCACAGCGGGCTCGACTGGAGAGGCGGGGACCACGACAGTAGAAGACAAAAGCCGCATCACCGCGCCCAATAGCACCATCATCATGGCGCATATGCCTCTCAAGGCCATAAAAGGCGGAATCGGAGTGGAAGTAGCCTCTTTCAATGCCTCCCTCTTCCGGAATACTTTGGTCAAAATAGGCTATGCCTACCACTTGCAGACCTCGTTCGGGGTCATCGGCATGGGCGTAAGGGCCCAGTTGCAGACCGTCGGGCTGGACGGCAGCTTCAACCCGAGGGACGAAGGCGACCCGGTCATCACCAATATCCAGGAAAGCGAGACCGGCATATACGGGGATGTTTCCGTAGGCTTCTATCTCCAAGGAAACGGCAATTATTTCGTAGGGGTGGCAGCGAACAACCTCATTTCGCACAAAAGCGAAAAAATCCCGTACCAGCCATCAAGGACTTTCGTTGTCCATGGAGGGTATACTTTCTCTGTCCCGAATCTCCCCAAAATAGAATTCACCCCGTCGACCTACCTGGAAACGGATTTCGCCACCTTCAACTGGAGCATCGCCATGACAGGGACTTTCAACAAAAGATTCTGGGCTGGCTTGTCCTACAGGCTGCAAGATGCGGTATCCATCCTCGGCGGTGTCAATATCGGGAACCTGCAAATCGGCCTGTCGTACGATATTCTGGCATCCAAGTTCATCAATTCCAACAAAATGGGCGGAGCCTTCGAGGTCTTCGTCCGTTACTGTTTCGGACTTGAAGGCGAAAAAATCAACACAGAATACAAAAATGCCCGGTACTTATGACAAGGCCGGCTTTTTATACGAACCCATAACAATACTAAAAATGAGAAAAGTAGCGAATCTGTTCGATGTACACAACGCAGCGGCTCTCTTGTTTGCCGGCATCATCCTCGGAGGATGCAGCAATTCGGGAAACGGGGAACTTGTCGGTGTACCTGGACGAAAGGCGCCGGACATCCAAGTGCCTTTCGGGATGACCTACGTTCCGGGAGGGAGCTTTGTTTTCGGAGCAGGGGGCTTCGATCCCACATACCAGATGCTCAATTTCAAATCTGTGTCTATCAGCGATTTTTTCATGGACGAAACGGAAATCACCAATAACGAATACCGTCAGTTCGTGGAATACGTCAAGGAATACCATATCCGTAAAATCTTGGCAGAGAACCAAGTAGAAGGATACTTCATTGAACCGGAAAACGAAGAGGAAGATTATGGCGAACCCCGGATCAACTGGCGGACAAAGCTGAAAATCACCCCGGAAATGGACGAGATGCTTTCCGAGCTTTACTTGCCTGAAGAAGAGCGTTTCGCCCATCGGAAAGAATTCGATATCCGCAAGCTCACATACGAGTACTGGACTTTCGACTTGCAGTCCGCCGCCCAGAAAAGCTGGAACGAGGAAGACGAAGAGGACATGCCCGATGACGGAGTATATTACGGCGCGTTCGTAAGCCGGCCGCAATCCATGCGTTCGAGGCAGCAGTACGTCCAGAGGCACATCGTCAACGTCTACCCCGACACGCTTTGCTGGATTTTCGACTGGTCTTACTCGTACAACGACCCGATGGCCACAGGGTATTTCAACAGCCCGATGTACGACAATTACCCGGTTGTCGGCGTCAACTGGAAACAGGCTGAAGCTTTCTGCAAATGGCGCAGCAACATGTACAACGAAGCCATGGCAGCCAAGGGATACCCGACCGCGCAGGAATTCCGCCTCCCGACAGAAGCTCAATGGGAATACGCAGCCAGGGGCGGCCTGGATGCCAGCCCGTACCCTTGGGGCGGAAGCTACGCCAGGAACATCAACGGCTGCCTGCTGGGCAACTTCAAGCCAGGCCGGGGCGATTACGGAGCGGACGGCTCGCTCTATCCCTGCATCGTGGGGCATTACGCCCCTAACGACTACGGCCTGTACGACATGATGGGCAACGTGGCCGAATGGTGCATAGACGCATACAATGAAAGCATCGCAAACAACCACGACTTCAACCCGGCTTACACCTACGATGCCAAGCCCGAAGACGGGGTCGGATTGAAACGGAAAGTCATCCGCGGAGGCTCGTTCAAGGATTTCGCCGATATATGCAAAGTCTATTACAGGACTTTCGAATACCAGGACACCTGCAAGTCCTATGTCGGTTTCCGCTGCGTGCAACCCCTGCTTTCCAGCGGCCTGCTCCAAGGCGGCAGCGAATCCCATGTCTACTGAAAGAATCGTCCCCGCCCCTCCAAAATAAAACGGCAAAGCTAACAATCAAAAAAAAAACTACAATCATGGCTTTTAATTTTGTAAACAAACCCGGCTACAAGAAATTCATGGGGCTTTTGTACGGATGGGGTGCTTCCGTCGTCATACTGGGGGCGCTCTTCAAGATCCTGCACCTGCCTGGGGCGAGCATCATGCTGATGGCCGGCATGGGCACGGAAGCAATCATCTTTTTCTTCTCCGCTTTTGAGAAACCGCACCCGGAATACGACTGGGACCGTGTCTATCCCGTACTGGGCAACAAGCCTGACGGCACGCCCATGTATCCCGACGGAGAGGGTGCGCCGATGCCGTTCCATGGAGGGAATGCAAGCCAGAACATATTGTCCGACAAATTGGAAGAAATGTTGGAAAAGGCCAACGTGACTCCGGCCGTATTCGAGAAGCTCAGTTCCGGCATAGAAAAGCTGACCCGGACGACAGAAAGCCTGAACAGCATGGGCAATGTCGCCGGCATCAACCAGAACTACGCTGCAGAGCTGAACAAGATGACCCAGCACCTGAACACACTCAACGAATTCTATACCCTGCAGATCCAAGCATCCAAGACCCAGGCGGAAGCCAACGCCAAGCTGCAAAGCGACGTAAGCAAAATCATGGAAACCATGAGCGCTTCGCTGCAAAGTTCCATCAAATACCGTCAGGAAATCGACGACTTGTCCTCAAAGGTAGCAGCTTTGAACAAGATGTACGGGCAAATGCTGGCCGCCATGCAGAACGCGCATCCCGCCGCTAAAGCTTAAGTCCAGTATAATTTGAAGGGGAACAACCATGAGTGCACCAAAAGAGACTCCACGGCAAAAAATGATTGGCATGATGTACCTGGTACTGACTGCCATGCTGGCCTTGAACGTATCGACGGAAGTCCTCAAGTCGTTCATCACGGTCAACGAAGCCATGGAAACGACCAATAAGAACTACGTAAAGAAAAACGAGGGAATCTACGCCATCTTCCAGCAAGCTTATGCGGCCAACGAGGCCAAAGTGGCGGATCAATGGCAAAAAGCCATGCAAGTCAGAGAAAAAACCAAAGGACTGTATGACTACATCCAGCAAACGAAACACGAATTGATCGCAATGACGGAGGGTATCTCCATCGAAGAAGCCAAGCAGCTCCACCCGAGCGACATCGGGAAGCAAGACAACTACGACGACCCTACGCGCTTCTTCATGGGGGCGACGGATGTGAAAAAAGACGGCCGGGCCTATATCCTGCACGACAAAATAGAGGAATACAGGCTGTTCCTGCAAGACCTCTTGGGCCGGGATACCAGCAAAGTGTCCTTGTCGCCTCTCAATCTGAACGGAGAATACCGGGATGCCAGCGGAGCTGTCGTCAGCTGGGAAAACTTCAGTTTCTACCACACCATCATCGTGGCGGACCTGGCTTTGCTGAACCGCTTGCAGACTACTATCCTGAATACTGAATCGGATGTGGTATCCCAGCTTTATTCCTCGGTAAGCGAAGACGACTTCAAGTTCGACACCATCTCGGCACGCATCGTGCCGCGTTCCACCAACGTGGTCGTAGGATCGGATTTCGAAGCGGACATCTTCGTGGCCGCATTCGACTCCAAGTCCAAAATCACAGCTACCATCAACGGGCAGACTTACGAAGGCGAATCCGGCAGCATCCTTTACCGCGTTCCTGCCAATTCCGTCGGAGAGAAGACCTTTTCCGGCACGATCGATGTCCCGGGAACCTTCGGGATCAGGTCTTACCCGTTCGAATACACCTACAATGTCAGCGAACCCATCGCCACCGTATCGGCAGATGCCATGAACGTGTTCTACGTAGGAGTAGATAACCCAGTTTCGGCCATGGCCGGCGGAATCCCGGACAAAGACACCCGGGTGGAAATCAGCGAAGGGACCCTGACAAAAACCGGTTCGGGCACCTATATCGCCCGGGTCACGAAACCTGGCGGCACAGTGGAAGTCAGAGTCTACGCCAAAGACGGCAAGACCGAAACCCTGATGGGCAGCAAGAAGTTCCGCATCAAACGCGTTCCCGACCCCGTAGCCCGCATCAACGGGCAGGAATCCGGTGTCAAGCAGGTGGACAAGAACGCCTTGCTCGCAGCCGGAGGCCTGGTAGTGGAAATGAAGGACTTCGACTTCGATCTGCCTGGCCTGAAAATCGCATCCTTCAATGTCCAGATTTCCCGGAACCAGGAACTGACATCGGTAATGCCGTCCGACGGGAACAAGTTTTCCCAGACAATCATCAACAACTTCCAGCAATGCCGCAGGGGCAACAAGATATTCTTCACCGACATCGTGGCCAGGATGCCGGACGGGAACCGGAGCCTGAACGACATTGTCGTCACGATACGGTAGCCCGTCCAGAGAAGGGTGCATGAATGAAAACAAAGGCTCTTCTCGCACGGTGTGCCATGACAGGCGGGATGCAAGGCGGCAGACGGCCGGCCATGGCGCACCGCAACAAAAAAAAGGAAACAACAAGGCTGTCTTATGAACGAGACGGGCTTCAGAGCCTTCTCCCGACACGGCCCATAGGCAGCCGCAATTCATAACCGATGAAAAGAATCCTCGCAAGCCTTTTCACCATTGCATCGGCAATCCTTTTTGCCATGCCGGCCAAAGCGCAGCTCTTGGATGAACCGCTGGTGACAGACAATTTCTACGAAAAGGTCAACACCCAGGATCGGGAACCCCGCCCCTACGTCCATGTCCGGGAGGCAGACGTGTTCATCAAATGGAGAGTATGGCGCGTGATAGATCTGCGGATGAAGATGAACCAGTACCTGTACTATCCCACCGATACGATACAGGGCCGCATCAGCCTGATGAACCTGATCATGGAAGGCATGCAGAACGGGACTATCATCCCTTACGATCAAATCAATGATTACTTCTCCAAGGAAATCACCTACGAAGAATTCATAAAAACGAACACCCGTACGGACACCATCGAAGTGGCCGACTTGGACAATCCCGGCGAAACAGTCATGAGGCCTGTCACGACATCTTTCCAGGTCCACAACGTCAAGATGTTCCGGCTCAAGGAAGACTGGTTCATCGACAAGCAACGCGGCGTGAGGGACATCCGCATCATAGGCATGGCTCCCGTGTTGCAAGCCCATGACGAAAACGGTGAGTTCAAAGGGATCCAGAACCTCTTCTGGCTGTACTACCCGGCCTTGAGGCCTGTCTTTGCCAAAACCGAGGCCTTCAACGTCCATAACAGCGCCATGCGGCAATCCTATGACGACGTTTTTGCATGGAACCGCTATTTCCAAAGCTACATCTACAAGATAGACAACCTGCAAGACCGGCAGATTTCTGCCTACACTTCCGGAAACAACGCTTTGCGCGAATCCGACAGGATCGAGGAAATGCTGTTCGAGATCGAACACGATTTGTGGGTGTACTGACATTCCCCGCCGAACAAGGAGATTCCCGTTTCACCGTACAGTCCGATGCTTGCAGGAGGCTGTACGGTTTTTCATATGCAGCCAGGACAACGGAACAGGGCCTGAGACCCGCATGCATACCCCAGGAACCGGAAGCGGGAAGCTCAAAGCCGCCGATACCCGGGAGCAAGCATCGCGGACAGCACCAGCAAAACACCAAACGTACCCAGATACAGGATGTTCGATTTTTTCGGCCAAAACATAGAATACCTCAAAGGCGTAGGGCCTGCCAAAGCCCGGACGCTGCGGCAGGAAGCCCATGTCTACACATACGGGGACTTGCTCACATACTTTCCCTTCCGCTACATAGACAAAGGTAATTTTGTCAGAATAGACCAAATACGAGACGATTCGCTCTATGTGGCCGTCAAAGGAAAGATCCTCAAGGCGGAAAGCAAAGGCATCGGCAAAAGAAAGCGGTTCTCTGCCATTTTCGGGGACGGGACAGGCACGGTGGAACTCACATGGTTCTCCGGGCTGAAATGGATCGAACCCAGAATCAAGCCAGGCACATACCTGAACATCTTCGGCAAACCCAGCATCTACAACCACCAGCTCCAATTCAGCCACCCGGAAATAGAAATCATAGACCCCAAGCACCCGGAACAGGCGCAGAATGCCCGGCTCCAGCCCCTCTACCCCACCACGGAAACGATGAAGAACCGGGGTCTTTCGCCCAAGGCGATGGCTGCCATCACGCAGAATCTCTGCAAGCAAGCCGAAGGCAGCATACCTGAGACCCTAAGCCCGGAAATACTGTCCCGATACCGGCTGATGCCGCGGGAACAGGCTTTCATACAAGTCCATCACCCTTTGAGCCTGGCGCATGCCGACTGCGCCCGCCAAAGGCTCAAATTCGAAGAATTGCTCTTGCTCCAGCTCAACATACTGAAGCAAAAACTGAACCGAGGGAAAACTCCCGGCTTCGTGTTCACAAAAGTCGGAGACAATTTCAACTATTTTTACAAAAACAATCTTAACTTTGAACTTACCGGAGCCCAGAAAAGAGTAATCAAGGAAATCCGCGCCGATACCCGGACAGGATTCCAAATGAACCGGCTCTTGCAAGGAGATGTGGGAAGCGGAAAGACCGTAGTGGCGTTGATGAGCATGCTACTGGCCGTGGACAACGGCTTCCAGGCCTGCCTGATGGCTCCCACCGAAATCCTCGCCCGCCAGCATTTTGCCAGCATTTCCAAGTACTTGGACTCGATGAAGGTACGTGCAGCCTTGCTGACCGGCTCAAGCACGAAAAAAGACAGGACTGTTCTGCTCAATATGCTGGCCGATGGCCAGTTGCACCTGCTGATCGGCACCCATGCCTTGTTAGAGGACAATGTGGTGTTCAAAAACTTGGGATTGGTGGTAATCGACGAGCAACACCGTTTCGGGGTCGCCCAACGGGCAAAACTCTGGAACAAGAACTCGGTGCCGCCGCATATTCTGGTAATGACGGCAACGCCTATTCCCCGGACACTGGGAATGACCCTGTACGGGGATTTGGACCTTTCGGTCATCGACGAGCTGCCTCCGAACCGAAAGCCCGTCAAGACCCTGCACCTCACCGACCACGACAGGCTCAAGCTCTTCGCTTTCATGAAGCAAGAAATTGCTAAAGGTCGGCAAGTCTATGTTGTCTATCCGTTAATCCAAGAGTCGGAGACTTTGGACCTCAAAGACCTGATGGACGGATACGAAAGCATCAGCCGGGCGTTCCCGATACCGGATTACCAGCTGAGCATTGTCCACGGCAAGATGAAAGCCGAGGACAAGGAGTTCGAGATGCGACGCTTCAAGAAAGGCGAAACCCAGATCATGGTAGCTACAACCGTGATTGAAGTGGGTGTGGACGTACCCAATGCCAGCGTAATGGTGATTGAGAACAGCGAACGTTTCGGCTTGGCGCAGCTGCATCAGCTCCGGGGGCGCGTGGGCCGGGGTGCAGAACAGTCGTACTGCATCCTGATGACCGCCGACAAGCTCAGCAAGGATGCCAACGAGCGCATCAACACGATGGTAGCTACCAATGATGGTTTCAGGATTGCCGAAGCCGACTTGAGATTGCGCGGGCCGGGCGACTTGCAAGGCACGCAGCAAAGCGGGCTATTGGCCTTGAAAATCGCCGACATCGCCCAAGACGAGAATATCGTAAGGGCGGCGCGGCATACAGCCGTGGAGATACTGCAGCAAGACCCCGCCTTGGCATCGCCCCCGAACCAAGCCTTGCGCCGGGAGATGGAAAAGAACGGAAAAGAGAACTTTTGGGCCAAAATAAGCTGATATGGACAACCAGAAACTTTCGGTATACGGGGCCAGGGCCCATAACCTGCAAAACATAGACCTTTTCTTGCCCCATGGCAAGCTCATCGTCATCACCGGCTTGAGCGGAAGCGGCAAGTCGTCGATTGCGTTCGACACAATCTACGCCGAAGGGCAGAGACGCTACATGGAAACATTCTCGTCCTACGCCCGCCAGTTCATCGGAGGGCTGGAACGCCCTGACGTGGACAAAATTGACGGCCTGAGTCCTGTCATTGCCATCGAGCAGAAGACTACCAACAAGAACCCCCGCTCCACGGTGGGGACGGTGACCGAAATCTACGACTACTTGCGTCTGCTCTTTGCCCGCATCGGCGAAGCCTATTCCTATGTGACCGGCGAAAAAATGGTCAAATATACCGAAGAAAAAGTCATTGACCTCATCCTCAAAGAATACGACGGGCAAAAAATAGCAGTCCTCTCCCCGCTCGTCATCGGGCGCAAAGGACATTACCGGGAACTTTTCGAAAACATCCGTAAGCAAGGATACCTCAAAGTGCGGGTGGACGGAGAAATAACAGACCTCAGCTTCGGCATGTACGTGGACCGGTACAAGACCCACGATATCGAACTGGTAGTAGACAAGCTGCAAGTAAGCGACAAGAACCGTGCCCGCCTGGTGCAAAGCGTCAAGGCAGCCATGAAACAGGGCAAGGGGCAAATCCTGATTCTGGACGAACACAGCGGCCAAGCCCGGCATTTCAGCCGAATGCTGATGTGCCCTACTTCCGGCATTTCTTATCCGGATCCTGAACCTAACACATTTTCTTTCAATTCTCCCTACGGAGCCTGCCCTCACTGCAACGGGCTTGGCGTGGAAATAAGCCCTGACATAAGCAAGATCATCCCTGACCCCTCGCTCAGCATCCATGCAGGCGGCTTGGCTCCTGTCAAACCGGATCATGCGCAAGAACGCAAGGAGAATCTCTTAGGAGAAGGCTGGATCCTGTCTCAAATCGAAATGATCGGCAAGATCTACGACTTTGACTTGAAAACCCCGATCCACGACATCAGCGAAGAAGGCATGAACGCCATCCTTCACGGAGAACACAGGAATTTCGAGTTCAAGAACAAGACCATAGGCGTGACCCGCAAAATAGACATAGACTTCGATGGTATTTACGCATACCTGCGACGGATTTACGAAGAAGGGCTTCCCAGCGCACAGAAATGGGCCATGCAGTTCATGACGGCCAAGACATGCTCCGAATGCCATGGAACACGCCTGCAGCAGATTTCCCTGAATTTCCGGATTGCCGGCAAGAACATAGCAGACCTCTCAGCCATGAGCCTGGACGAGCTGCACGGATGGATTTCCCAAGCAGAGCCGCAGCTGAGCGGATTCCAAAAGCAAATCGGCCATGAGATACTGAAGGAAATCCAGAACAGGCTAGGGTTCCTCTTGGATGTAGGCATCGGATACCTGAGCTTGGACAGAGAAGCCTCCGGCTTATCGGGCGGGGAATCCCAGCGTATCCGGCTGGCGACCCAGATCGGGTCGAAATTAATCGGCGTGCTGTATATCCTGGACGAACCCAGCATCGGGTTGCATCAAAGAGACAACCAACGGCTGATAGGCTCCCTCAAACAGTTGCGGGATTTAGGCAACACCGTCATCGTGGTAGAACACGACGAGGACATGATGCGATCCGCCGACTATATCGTGGACATGGGGCCGGGAGCCGGCGTCGAAGGCGGACGTGTCGTGGCCCAAGGCTGCCTGGAAGAATTCCTGAAGCAGAAATCCATCACCACCGACTACCTGAACGGCATCCGGAGAATCGAAGTCCCGGCTCGCCGGCGGCCGGGCAACGGGAACAGCATCCGGCTGACAGGAGCCCGGGGACACAACCTCAAACATGTGGATTTCACTCTGCCGCTCAACACCTTCACCTGCGTGACCGGAGTATCAGGGAGCGGCAAATCCTCGCTCATAAGCCAGACGCTGCGCCCCTACCTGAGTTCCTATTTCTACCGGGCGCATTCGGAACCTCTGCCCTTCGACAGCATCCAAGGCCTGTCCGGCATCGACAAAGTAATCGAAGTGGATCAATCCCCGATCGGACGCACGCCCCGGTCGAACCCGGCCACCTACGTAGGAGTGTTCGATGAAATCCGCCAGCTTTTCGCGTCCTTGCCCGACTCCAAGATACGCGGATACAAAGCCGGACGTTTTTCATTCAATGTCAAAGGCGGACGATGCGAGAAATGCGGAGGAGCCGGAGTAGAAACGATAGAGATGAACTTCTTGCCCGACGTGTACGTGACCTGCGAGGAGTGCAACGGGAAACGCTACAACCGGGAAACACTGGAAATACGTTACAAAGGGAAGAACATCAACGATGTTCTGAACATGAGCATAGCCCAGGCAGTGGATTTCTTCGAAAACATCCCCAGCATCGCTTCCAAACTCAAGACACTGGACGATGTAGGACTCGGCTACATCACGCTGGGGCAGCCATCCACCACCCTTTCCGGAGGCGAGGCACAGCGGATCAAACTGGCTGCCGAATTAGCCAAGAAAGAGACAGGAAAGACATTGTATATCCTGGACGAACCCACTACCGGCCTGCATTTCGAGGATATCCGGATCCTGCTCGAAGTCTTGCAGAAATTAGTAGACGCAGGCAACACCGTCTTGGTCATAGAACACAACCTCGACGTAATCAAATGCGCCGACTATATCGTGGACATGGGCCCGGAAGGCGGCTCGGCAGGCGGACGCATCGTCGTGGAAGGAACTCCGGAAGAAGTGGCGGTTTGCCCCGAAAGCCATACAGGACGGTACCTGAAGCCTTTGCTCGAAACCCAAAACCGGAAACTCAAGGACGGAATGCCCTGAAAGGCCGCCCGGCCGGCATTTCTGAAAGAGGCTGGCCCCAACCAGCTTCCCGAAAGAGAATCCGCGCCGGAATGTGTCCCATGGAGGATTCCTTGCCGAAAAACCATCTTCCGGACAGACTCTTCCCCGCAAGCGTTCCATGGCAAACGCCAAGGAATGAAAGCTTGCCAGACCCGTTGAAAAAACAATCGCCATGTCGAAAATAGAAATCATCTGCAAGAACACAGGAATCCGCAAGGAATACCCTCTGGGAATCACCTTGTCTGAAATCGCCAAAGACCAAGGCGTCCAGCTCAAAGACGAAATACTGGCTGCAAGGGTCAATAACTCGCTGAGGGAGCTGTCATTCGAAATATTCAAACCCAAGACAGTGGAATTCATCGACATCCACGACCCGATGGGTTATGCGATGTACATGCGCTCGATGATTTTCATCATGTTCAAAGCCGCTCGCGACCTGTGGCCGGAAAGCACGCTGAAAGTGGAACACACGCTTCCTCTAGGCACATACTGCGAACTGATCGGCATCCAGAAGAAACTGACACTAAGCATGGTCGTCCAGCTCAGGAAACGGGTCCAGGAAATCATCGACCAGGATCTGCCCATCACCCGCAGGCAGATCCCGACCACCGAAGCTATCGAAATATTCAAGCAGAACCGGCTTTACGAGAAAGTCCTCCTCTTCCAGACCAGGAACGAACTATACACCTCGGTCTACAGCATCGGGGAAACCTCTAATTACTTCTATGGCTACCTTGTACCCAGCACCGGCTATATCAAGCATTTCCATATAGACCGCTATTTCGGCAACGGCCTGATAGCCATCCGTCCCGACCTGAACGAGACTGTAGGGAAAGACACCAAGCGTTTCCTGGCCGACATGGTAAAAGCGGCCTGCCAAGGCGGCAGCAAGCTTTTCAAGACCTTCCAGGAACAAAAAGACTGGCTGGAAATCATGGGCGTGCCTTATGTAGGGAATCTCAACCGGATTTTGCAACAGGAAGGGGCAGGCCGACTGATCAAGCTCTCGGAAGCCTTGCAAGAGAAGAAGATAGCCAGCATTGCCGATGCCGTAGCCAAGAAAGAAGACTGCCGGATCGTCCTCATAAGCGGGCCGTCCTCTTCCGGAAAGACCACATTCTGCAAACGGCTCTCGATACAACTGCAGGTATTAGGCTACAGCACAGCCGAAATCTCCTTGGACGACTATTTCGTGGATCGGGAAAAGACACCGAAAGATGACAATGGGGACTACGATTTTGAATGCCTTGAAGCCATCGACCGGGACTTCTTCAACCAGCAGCTCCAGCAAATCCTGCATGTCCAGAAAGAGGCGGAGATAAAGATGCCTGTCTACGATTTCAAAGCCGGAACCCGCCGGATGGACAAAAAAATCCGGGTCTCACCCAAAACCATCGTGATTGTGGAAGGCATACACGGACTGAACCCCGCCCTGACCGACCTGGACAGCAAGTACACTTTCAAGGTCTTCGTATCGGCCCTGACCCATATCAGCATCGACACCCAGAATCCGGTAAGCAGCACTGACAACCGCCTTATCCGCCGCATGGTCCGGGACAGCAAGTTCCGAGGGAATTCCGCCCTGGCCACCTTGGATCGCTGGCCCAGCGTGAGACGAGGCGAAAACAAGAATATCTTTCCTTTCCAAGAACAAGCTGACGTAATGTTCAACTCAGCCTTGCTATTCGAATTAGGTGTCCTCAAGCAAGATGCCGAAGCCTTGCTGCGGACTATTCCGGAAAACTCCGGACATTACGGGGAAGCCCACCGCCTCCTCAAGTTCCTCTCTTATTTCCTCCCCATAGAGGAAAAGGAAATCCCGCCGACTTCGATCCTGCGGGAATTCCTGGGCGGAAGCAGTTTCGTATATTAGCCAGAAAGACTCCGTCCCCGGGAAGAGGCCGGAGCGAGACCATGCCGGGGGAAACCAGGCAGGCCGATCAGAAAAGGCAAACACACAGGCGAGCCCCATGAACCAAGCCTGGCACCCAGCCCGGCAGCGGACAAAAGGCTGCATGAAGAAAGAACCCATAGGGCACGCCCAAACCAAAATATCGCGCAATGAAACCAAAAAGCAGTGCAGAAGACATTTACGGATTGTACAAGAAATGCCGCGCAATTTGCACCGACACCCGCAAGGTACAGCCAGGGTCACTGTTCTTTGCATTGAAAGGAGAAAATTTCGATGCCAACACCTTTGTCAAGGAAGCGTTGGAGAAAGGCTGCGCCTACGCAGTGGCAGACAAGCCCGGATACGCTGAGGACGAAAGAGTGTTCTTGGTGGACGACTGCTTGCAGTGCCTCCAGAAAGTAGCTGTCATGTACAGGAAAGACATGATCATCCCCGTAATCGGCATTACAGGCACCAACGGCAAGACCACCACGAAGGAATTGCTCCGCTCCGTATTGAGCCGAAGATACCGGGTCTATGCCACGGAAGGGAATCTGAACAACCATATCGGAGTTCCTTTGAGCCTGCTTTCAATGCCATCCGATACCGAAATCGCCATCATTGAAATGGGTGCCAGCCATCCCGGCGAAATAGCGCAGCTCTGCCGGATCGCCCTGCCCACCTTCGGCATCATCACCAACATAGGCGAAGCCCATCTGGAAGGGTTCGGCAATTTCGCCGCAATCGCGGAAACCAAGCTGGCGCTTTACCGTTTCCTGGAACGCATCCACGGGAAAGCCTTTGTCAACGCATCCGATGCTCTGCTGATGAACCAATCCGAGTCTCTGGAACGTTTCTGCTACGGCATACAGGATAATGTGTTCCTGCAAATGACCCCGATGGAAGGGGACAAGATCCATCTCTCCTGCTGCTTGCACGGCCCCAGCTCGGCACCGAACTTGACAGAAATCCGAACCAAGCTGACAGGTAGCTACAACTTGGACAATGTCGCGGCAGCCGCCTGCGCCGGACGGTATTTCGGCCTCAACGACCGGGAAATCCAGGACGGCATCATGGACTACCAGCCTGCCAACCTGCGATCTCAAAGCATGCAATGCGGCAGCAACCTGATCATCGCCGATACCTACAATGCCAACCCTTCCAGCATGAAAGCTGCTATCGAGAATTTCAGCAGGCTGCAATCGCAAAACGCCAAACTGGCCATCCTGGGCGAAATGCTTGAACTGGGCAAAGCCAGCAAAGACGAACACCAGAAAATAACCGACATGCTCCAGCGAGAACGGATTCCTGAGGCCTATCTGGTGGGAAACGGTTTTGCGAAGCAAGCCAAACAAAACGGCGTCAAGCATTTCCCCAATACCGACGAATTGCTGGCATTCCTGCAGAGGAATCCGGCAGAACACCATTGCATCTTAATCAAAGGCTCCCATGGAGTCCATCTGGAAAAAATAGTGGACTTCTTCAAGCAAGCGACCCCATGACCGGTTTTGGTCAAAATGCCTACCTTTGCAGATAGCAGCCTACAGCAGGATCAACCGTCCCGGGAAGCGGTTTGCTTCTCCCTCCGGGCAAGGGAAGATGCCACGAGCCGGCTCCCGGAACATGCCTTCAGACAGACGGTACTGATGCATAGGTATTTGAAAACCGATTCAAAATGAAAAAAAGCACAACCGACATAATAGTCTTGGCCGCAATGCTCGGAGCCATGTGTTCCTGCAAAAGCAGCCAAAGCCCCTACGATGCAGGGGGGACATTGGAAGCCACGACCATGACCATTTCAGCGCAAGGAAACGGTACCATATTGTCCCTCCCGATTGAAGAAGGCCAGAGAATCGACTCTTCGCAAACCTTGGGATGGATTGACACCGCGCAGCTTTCTTTGCAAAGAAAGCTGCTCGAAGCCGGTCTACCGACCGGGCGGCGCAATGGAGACCCTCGCTACACCGCTCAGGAAATACAGCTGGCCCAAGTAGAAGACATGCTGGCGAAATGCCGGGTCAGCGCACCCATGCAAGGAGTCGTGCTCGAAAAATACGCTCAAGCCGGGGAACAAGCTTATATAGGACGCCCGCTGCTCAAAGTGGCCGATCTGGACAAGATGTTTGTCCGTGCATACCTCTCGGCCACCCAGCTGGAATCCATCAGGCTGGGACAGGATGTGAATGTGTTTTCCAAACGGGACGGCAAGGAAACGGTCTACAAGGGCCGTATCAGCCATATCTCCGACCAGGCCGAATTCACGCCCAAATCAGTCCAGACGCAGGATGAACGCGACAATCTGGTCTATGCGGTCCGGATTGCCGTGCAGAACGACGGGTATCTGAAAATAGGGATGTACGCCAATGTGGATTTCCACGGCATGCGATAACGGACACGCCGTCTGACGGAGAAACGTCCGGAAGAGCCGTTTTTCCAATCCGACATGGCCAGATGTGCCAATTCATAGCAAGCCAGACTCAAAATCAAGATTTTTACCATGGAAACCTCGGTAGTCGCTTCATTGGTCAGCAAGAGTTTCGGCCACGGGAACCATCGCGTCCAAGCATTGGACGGGGTTTCATTGCGGGTGGGGAAAGGCGAGCTTTTCGGCATCATCGGCCCGGACGGTTCAGGCAAGACCACCCTGTTCAGGATTCTTGCCTCGCTGATGCTGCCGGACAAAGGCCGCGCCTACATCGAGGATTTCGACACAGTGAGCCAATACCGCGACATCCGCAAGATCATCGGATACATGCCCGGACGCTTCTCTCTCTACCAGGACCTGAGCGTGGAAGAAAACCTCAGATTCTTCGCCACTCTTTTCGGCAGCGACATCGAGAAGTCATACCCTGACATCCGCCCTATCTACCGGTACCTGGAACCGTTCAGAACCCGCAAGGCCGGCAAGCTTTCAGGCGGGATGAAACAGAAGCTGGCACTCTGCTGCGCCTTGATCCACGCCCCCAAGGTCTTGCTTCTGGACGAACCCACTACCGGCGTGGACCCGGTCTCGCGGATGGAATTCTGGGGAATGCTGGACTTGCTGAAAGCCAAAGGCATCACCGTCATCGCATCCACCCCCTACATGAACGAAGCCATGCGCTGCCAACGGCTCTGTTTCCTGCAAAACGGCAAAGTCGTAGGCTGCGACACGCCTGAAAACATACGGCATGCCTTCCCTTTCAAAGTTTTTTCTGTCAAGAGCGCCGACAAGTCCCGTCTCCTGGGAGACCTGAGGAAGTTCCCTGCATGCCATGCCTGCTACCCGTTCGGGGCTTACCATCATTTTTACTACAAGGAAGGTTCTCTCCGGATGGAGGAATTGGAATCCTACCTGGCATCGCTCCAGCATGAGGAAATCAAAATCAAGGAAAGCGAGCCCACCATAGAAGACTGTTTCATGAATCTGATGAGCCAAGGAGGTACGGATGGGAATTAGGGATCGTCTGCTTCGCGAACGCAAGGCGATACAGGTCTTGCAAGACGGTTACGTCATCAAGGTGAAGGATCTGACCAAACGGTTCGGGAACTTCACCGCTGTGGACCATATCAGTTTCGAGGTCAGGAAAGGGGAAATCTTCGGCTTCCTCGGTGCCAACGGGGCTGGCAAGACCACAGCGATCCGGATGCTTTGCGGCCTGCACAGGCCTACATCGGGCAAAGGCACGGTGGCGGGCTTCGATATTGCCACGCAACAAGAAGACATCAAGCGGCATATCGGATACATGAGCCAGAAATTCGCGCTTTACAACGATCTCAAAGTCTGGGAAAACATCCGCCTCTTTGCCGGCATCTACGGGATGAACGACGCGCTGATTGCAAAAAAGACCGATGCGATGCTGAGCCGCCTGGGCTTCATGGCCGAAAAGGACACCATGGTGGGCGAACTGCCTCTAGGCTGGAAACAGAAACTGGCTTTTTCCGTTGCTATTTTCCACGAACCGGAGATTGTCTTTCTGGACGAACCCACAGGAGGAGTGGATCCGCTGACCCGCCGGCAATTCTGGGAACTGATTTACGAAGCGGTGAGCCGGGGCATCACGGTCTTCGTGACCACGCACTACATGGACGAGGCCGAATACTGCAACCGGGTCAGCATGATGGTGGACGGACGCATCGAAATGCTGGACACTCCCAAGAACCTACGGACACGCTTCGGGGTAGAGACCATGGAGGAAGTGTTCACGATTGTTGCCAAGCGTGCCACCCGGAGCGAGGATTAGGGCAGAAATGCGAGGACACTCCGCCGCGCAGGCAGCTTTTCCCCGCAGCGCCACGCGGCTTGCCCGGCCCCGCATCCTGACCGAAGGAAGGCAAGCCCGGCACCGGAATCAGCAGAAATTGATTTGCAGAACACTGAAAACAAATAAGATGAAACAGTTTTTCGCTTTTGTGGAAAAAGAGTTCTACCATATCTTCAGGGACAAGGCGACCATGCTGATCATCTTGCTGATGCCGGTAGTGCAAGTACTCATTTTCGGCTTTGCCATCACTACCGACATACAGAACACGGAAATAGGCATCCTTGATCTCTCAGGCACGCCCGACAGCCGGGCACTAGTCCAAAAGATCGATGCCGGGCCGTACTTCCAAGTGACAGCGAGGATATCGTCCACCGACCAGCTGGAATCCCTCTTCAAAAAAGGCGACATCAAAATCGCGTTGGTCATCCCGCCGGATTTCAGCGACGACATGGCTATGGGACAGGGAACCCAAGTACAGCTTGTCACCGATGCCAGCAACCCGAACGAGGCCAGCATCGTGAACGGATACCTGCAAAGCATCATTGGCGCATACTCATTGGAACGCTATCCAGGCGATGCTCCGAAGAGCACCTCGATCGAGACCCGGATGCTGTACAATCCCCAGCTCAAAAGCGCGTACACTTTCGTGCCGGGAGTCATTGGCTTGGTCTTGATGCTGATATGCACATTGATGACTTCGGTCTCGATTGTCCGGGAACGGGAATTAGGAACGATGGAAGCCTTGCTCGTAGCTCCGTCCAAGCCTATCTGCATCATCTTTGCAAAAACCGTCCCCTACTTCGCGGTTTCGCTTTTCAATCTGCTTGTCATCATCCTTCTGTCCATCTTCGCCTTCGATGTGCCTATCCGGGGAAGTTTCCTGATGTTCTTCCTGGCCAGCATCACCTATATCTTCACCTCGCTCTGCCTTGGAATCTTCATCTCGACAGTCTCCAGGACACAGCAGATCGCGATGATTATCTCTCTGATGGGACTGATGCTGCCCACAGTGCTGCTTTCGGGGCTGATGTTCCCGATTGAAAGCATGCCGGCAGTGCTGCAAGGATTATCCTACCTGCTGCCGGCGCGTTGGTTCATCGAGATGGGACGGATCATCATGATCAAAGGGCTGGGATTCGGCTACATCTGGATGCAATGGACTATCCTGATGGGGATGGCTGTAGTGTTCCTAGGCTTGAGCGTGCGGGGCTTCAAAGTGCGCTTGACCTAGTTCCGCGGCGGCGCGCGGCGACACGGCAGATTCCCCGTTGCCGCCGCCCGAGGGAGGATGCCGGATGAAGCTGGCACGAGAGATTCCGTCCGGATGAGGATGGCCTTGCACGGAATCCGAGGAGAACGCATCCTCTCGTACCGGCGAAGCAACCAGGACTGGGCGGACAAACGGGAAACAGAACGGCGGACTGAAACGCGCGCCATACGACAATCGGCCCGCCCCAAAAATCGAAAAAAGAGTCATGCGGAGAAACCGGGTTTTAAAATACTTGCTCGAGAAAGAATTCAAGCAGATGCTGCGCAATCCAATCATGCTGCCGCTGATTGTCGCATTGCCTTTAATCCAGCTGATCCTGTTGCCATATGCAGCCACATACGAAATCCGCAACATCCAGATAGTGGTGGTGGATCATGACCAAAGCAGCCTCTCGCGAGGCTTGCAGCGGAAGATTACCTCCTCGGGGTACTTCGAGATAGCACATCACGCAGACACTTACCAGGAAGCATCAAGGCACATCGAAGAAGGGACGGCCAGCATGATACTGGAGATCCCGGAAGATTTCGAACGGCAGGTAAACGCAGGGGAAGGCGGGCAGCTTTTCGTGGCTGCCGATGCGGTAGACGGAACCAAAGCGAGCATAGGGACAAACTACCTGACCGGAATCATACATGATTTCACGATCCGGGAAAGAGAGGAACAAGCCATAAAATCACCGGTCGCGGTAATCCAAAGGGAACCGCCTGCCCGAATCGACGCGATTCCGGTGTACCGGTTCAATCCCCAGCTGGATTACAAGACGTATATGGTGCCAGGAATCCTCGCGCTTCTGCTGACATTAGTGGGCGGGATTTTAGCGGCGCTGAATATCTCTGGCGAACGGGAATTAGGCACATTGGAACAAATCAACGTAAGCCCTGTAGGCAAGATAGATTATCTTCTCGGCAAGCTGATCCCGTTCTGGATCATGGGGCTTGTCATCATCTGCTTCGGCCTGGGAATCGCCTGGCTGCTGTACGGGATCGTGCCCAAAGGCAGTTTCTGGACGCTGATCGTGTTCGCCACAATTTACAACATGGGATTCACCGGCTTCGGACTCTTCATTTCCTCCGTAGCCAAAAGCCAGCAGCAGGCCATGTTCATCGCGTTTTTCTTCCTGTTGATTTTCTTTTTGATGGGCGGACTTTTCACACCGGTAAGCAGCATGCCGCGCTGGGCCCAGTATATCACCTACCTGAACCCGACAGCATACCTCATCGACGCGATGCGGCTCATTATCCTCAAAGGCAGCGGCTTTGCCGAACTCTGGGATCAATTCTGGGCCACGGTCGGTTTTGCAGTACTCTTTAACGGACTGGCATTGCTTGCCTTCCGGAAAACAGCCAAATAGGAAAGCTTTTCCAGCGCAGAAGCTTTGGTGCGGGACGAAGCCGGGGAAACCGCGATGCCGGCATCCCTGCAAGCCCCAAGGCCAGCTTCCGCTTCCGCTCCCGCCCCGGCGCCCTGCATTCCCCTCCGGGAATGGGCTGTGCCGAGAGAAGGATACCATAGGCGACAAAGCGAAAGCCGGATCTGAAGGCCGGGCAGGCCGAGGGGAAGAACAACCTGCCCGCAGATTATCCCAAATCGGCCATTAGGCTTCGGGATTATGCTATTGCACCGAGGGATACGACACATCCACCCTCTCCGAACGCAAGACTTCGCCGTCCTCGCGGGTCAAGGTATAGGTGAAATAGCCAGACACGGTACCGACCCCTTGCTGACCGTAATACATGTACAAGGAAGAAAGATTGAAACGAGAGAAATTCTCGGTAAACTCCCGGATGGCTTCTTCATCGTTCTGCTGAGCCGCCTTGTCGCTGGACATGGCATCATTGTCTATGTATTCAGATTCTTCCCAACCCAAATAACGTTCACTGGTCAGATAGTCATGGGTCTTATAGGCGACCCCGCCATCCTCCACAAGATTCAGGGTGTCGACTTTGAACGTGTACAAAGTGCTCACTTCCTTCTCGCAGGAAGAAAACACGAACAGACCGGCCACGGCCATAACGAGAGCGAAAATCTTTGTTTTCATCTTTATCGGTTTTTATTGTTCAACAATATTGCAAACCAAGGAACACAAGCCTCCGGTCGCCCGGCAGGGCACCTCCTCGACTTGAGTTGCATTTCCGTATACAAAGATGCCACAATAATTTTATAAAGAATTCAAAATTCATAAAAAATCAACAGAAAAAATTTGCAATCAAGACATGAGTTTGCCGGAACGGCATACCTGCCCGGCCGATACCTGAAAGGCGGAAAGAATCTACAACAGCACATCCGGAAAGCCGGACTGATGCTGGAAAAAGCGGGCAAGCACGAAAAGGTAGTCTGAAAGACGGTTAACATAAGCCTTGGCCATTTCTTCCTGCAGCCGGCCGGAATCGGGCACTCCGTCAAAGGCATCCATGCGGCGTTCCGCCCGGCGGCAGACCGTCCGGGCCACATGCGCGCGGGCTGCGAGCAAGCAGCCTCCCGGCAAGATGAACGCCCTCAACGCCGGAAGACCTGCCTGCATCCGGTCTATCTCTTTCTCCAAACGTTCCACCGAAACTTCATCGACAAAAGGATACGGATAAGGCTTGCCCTCTGAAAAATCGAAAGAATAAAAACCGCCTATCTTGAACAAGTCCCTCTGGATATCCGTCAAGAATCGGCAAACATCAGAGATGCCGGCTTCCGCTGCCAACAAGCCCATCCATGCATTCAACTCGTCAATCTGCCCATAGATTTCCACCTGCGGGCTGCTCTTGGACACTCTCCTGCCTCCCATCAACGATGTTGCCCCTTTGTCTCCTCCTTTCGTATATATCTTCATTGCATTCTGTCTTTCAGGTTATTTTCAAAAAACAAATTCTTCGAACAACGGAAAAAAACACTTTCCTCAACCGGCAAACGCTTGGCTTCGCCGAAATTCACCATCGAGGGTGACTCAAAAGATGATTTTCCGGCAAAGAATCCTCTATAGAACACATTCTAGTGCGGATTCTCTTTTGGAAAGCTGACTTTTGAGCCACCCTCTCAGATAACCTTTCTTTTGAGAACTTTCCTTCTTTTCTTTAGGGCTTTTCAAAAGAAAAGTCAATACAAATCAGACCACCAGACCGGATTCCCCTTCAAATACTTCTCGAACCACGCCAATATCGTCTTCTCCCAATCCACCCGCTTGGCGTAATCCACAATACCATGGTCTTCACCGGCCACCGTCACCATCGCCACCGGACGGCCCAAGAGACGCAACGCCTTGAACATCTGATAGCTCTCCCCGATAGGCACATTCACATCCGCTGTACCGTGCAACAGCAGCAAAGGAGTATGGATCTTGTCCGCATTGAACAAAGGACTCTGGTCCACAAAGATATCCTTCCGGTTCCACGGGAAAGAGAACGCATTGGCCGTGGCTCCGTACAGATAGCCCCAATAGCCCTCGCCCCAGTAGGAAGAAATGGAACTGATGCCCGCATGGGAAATAGCCGCCGCGAAGATGTCAGTCCGGGTCTGCAGGAGCTGCGTGGTGAAGCCCCCGTAGGAAGCCCCGATGCAACCCAGACGGGAAGCGTCCACGAAAGGATGTTCCTGGCAGAACTGCTTTACCCCCATTACGATTTCATCAGCCACAATCTTGCCCCAGTCGTTCACATGCTTGGCCGCGAACTCCCGTCCGTAGCCGATAGCGCCCGAAGGCTGCAACACCAAGACCACATAGCCTTCCGAAGCCCAGACCGTCTTGGGGTAACGCACCGCGATTGCCTTGGGCGTAGGCGTGGTTCCCGCGTAATAATAGACAATGCAAGGATACTTCTTCGTGGCATCGAAATCGGGCGGCAAGTAATACGTAGCCTCGATGGTGTCCCCGAAAGCGTTCAAGTAAGACCAATCCCGATTCGCCCCTTGCGCCACCTGTTCCATCTCCGCCTGCTGCGGGTAAGCCACGCAGAAAGTATTCTTCACGCCTTTGGACGAAGCGAACTCGTTCTTGGCCGCGCTTCCCTTGACCAGATAAGCCCGCGAAGGCTTGTCGATGCTGCTGCCCACATACAACAGCCCGTTATCGCAGACATCCATGCCGCTCACCACCTGCACCTGCGCCGGAATCCGGGCAAAAGTCCTATCCGAAACCCGGTAAGAGAACAGATTCACCTCATCCCGGTCATCGGCATACAAATAGATGTACTGCCCGGTCGATTCCCAGACAGCCCGCTGGAAAGAGGGCACAAAATCGTCCGAAATCAGCTCGGCCTCCCCCGTGGCGATATCGTAAATGAACGCATTCACATCATAATCGTTCGGAATGAAGCAGTCTTCCTCCTGGCAAGGCACAGAAACGCCCGGCTGCATCGGGTCGGTAAAGATACGCTCCGAACCCATCACCAGCAAGCGGCTGCCATCCGGGCTGAACGAAGCCGAATGCTGGAAATGCGAACCATACAATTCCTCGGTTTCAAAGTTTTCCAGATCCATCCGGTAAATCCGCTGGTACGTGTACTGCCGCATCGTATCGGCCACTTCCAGGGTCGTGAACAAGAGGTAACGCCCGTCCAACGAAATATCCATCAAATCGGTGGACAAATAACCGTAAGTCAACGGAACCCGTGTCCCCGAAGCCAGATCCAACATGCTCAAAGTAGTCCTCATCCGGTAATAAGGCCATTGGTCCATCGGGTCGATCATGTTCTTCAAGCCGTTCTCAGGCTGCTTGCCTTGCGTGGTCACGCTCAGAATCATATAACGGCCTTGCGGGTCCCAGGCAAAGTCTGAAAGAGTCTCCTCGGTCTCGTACACAAGCGAAGCCGGACGGCCAAGCTCTCCGGCGTAAACCCGCACAGCAGAACCTTCACGCTTCATATAAGCGTATTTGTCCACCCTGCCGGCGAAAGCCAAGCCCGAAATCCCGCTCAGCTCGCAGACCGGCTCAGGGTACGCCCCCGCCTTCACGTCCGAAGTCCGGTAAATCCGGTAAACAGTCTCATACTTTCCCGCTTCCGGATTGGACTGGGTAAAAGCCAGTTTGAAGTATTTCCCGCTGGCCGAGAGCTGGGGCGCAGCCACAACGGCGCCGTCCAGATAATGATGCAAGTCGTAGTATTCCTGCACTTCCGCCCCCAAAGCCAAGTCCGCCGATGTCTTGAACGTCACCTCCAATTTGGAATCCACGGTCTTCGAAGTGTACAAAGCCTTGAGAACGAACTGATGATACCCCGGCTCCAGCTTCAGCACCGCTTTATGCGAAGAAGGCCGGTTCGTGTCCTGCGCCTGCATCTGGCTCATCACCTTCTTGCCGTCCATATACAGCTCGAAAGCCGGCGCGAAAGCCAGTTCCAACGAAGCCTTGTCATAAAGCGGCGTGCGCAAGGCGAACGAAGTCAGCACCCAGGCATTCCAATTGGAATCGCTCACGCCATAAGCCAATTCCTCGTCCGCGCCCACTTCTTTCCATTCGTAATCCAAGCCTCTCCAATCCAATACATCACCGGCCTTGACCCGGAAAAAGGGATCCATTTCCTTTTCAAAAGCCGGATAAGCGAACAAGGCCGCCATGTCGAAAGCCTTGCCATTGATATCCTTCTCCTGATGGAATGCCGGCAGCCTGAAAGACAGAGGCCCGGCCTGCAAATAATTTTCCAAACGGTACTCCGTTTCCTGGTTTTGTTCCGACACCGATGATTCCGGAACCATTTCAACTTCCCTTGCCGGAGAAGCCGATACCGAACCTATCAGGCATCCTGCCATCCATGTTCCCAACAGCCATACCGCTGCCATCCAATTCTTTTTCATATTCAATATTTTAAAACCCATTCAAAGGGAAAGTCTCAGCTCGGCGAAAGCCGTGCAAGGCACAACCTGCTTTCTGAAAGCCAAATCCGATTTCGCCCGAATCTGCACCCGGCTTGCCGTTTATCCCAAATCGGTCATTAGACACGCCGAGTCCGTTTCTGATTGGGAAAACGAGGCTTTCGGGCAGATTGCCCGAAGCCTAATGACCGATTTGGGTTTATTTTATCAAAAGGCTGCAAAACGGAAAGCCCGTTCCCGAACCTCCGCCTTGCAGCCCTTCTTTTTTGCAATCAGATCCTACTTATTTTCAGGAAGAACCACCGGGAAATCATAATCAAACTGCATCATCTTCATCGGTTCCATCACATGGCCCAGGAAATCCCGGTAGGCATCGGTCACGCTGAACGTGTTCTTGTCGTAGTACACATCCGGCAACGGAATATTTCCAATGGAACCCATATCAATCGAAGATGTGTTGAATTCTTCCAGCTCGTTGTAATGGACCACTCTGTTCAGCACCGGCATCTGCCCGTAAGCCTGACGGAGCAGCAAGTCCACCACCTTGTCGGCCAAAGTGGATGTAAGGCGGCGGTCATATTCGCGGCATTCCCCGGCACGAGCATAGTAGCCGCTGATCTGGGAACGGGCATCCAAGCCGAGACGGCGGGAAATCTCATTGGCGATCACCCCGCTCACGCCCCCGAAACGGGCATGACCGTATTCGTCCTTTTCCGAGCTGGCATAGACCACGTCCACCTTGCCGGTTTCATCGTCATACCAGCGGGTCCCTTCCGAAACGGCAATCACCAAGCAACGCTTGCGGTTGCGCATATACAGTTCCTTCACTCTTTCAAAGAAGAACTCCTTGCGTTCGGCCGTCATCGGGCATTCCGGGATCAAGACCATATCCGCGCCGCCGTGCATAGCCGTGGCCGTCAGCCAACCTGCATCGCGTCCCATCACCTCCATCACCATGACCCGCTTGTGCGACTCGGTGGTTGTACGCAACATATTGGTCAGACGGGCCACCGTCCGCGCCGCTGAAGGGAAACCGGGACAGATAACCGCCTCGATATCCTTTCCGTCATAATGATGCATCGTACGGGTCCTCAAGTCGTTGTCTATCGTCTTCGGGAAACCGATTACCGGAATGCCTTCCGTCTCGTACAGCTTCTTGGCCGCCCCGTTGGTATCATCGCCCCCGATAGTCACCAGGACATCTATCTTGTAGCGTTCCAGATTGCGCAGAATCTGCTCCACCCGGTTCTCCCCTTCCTTGGACGAGAACGGATTGGTACGGCTCGACCCCAAGGCGGTTCCCCCGTAAAGCCCGTTGTACGGCTGGCAGGTCAGGTCCACCACCTGTCCGTCGCCCAGAAGGCCTTTCCAGCCTTGACGGATGCCATACACCTTGTAGCCGAGAATCGAGGCCCGGTTCCGGACACTCTCGATGCTGGAATTAATGGCCGGCGTATCTCCGCCGCCCGACAGAATGGCCAATGTCTTGCCATGAAAAAGTTTGTGATCCAAGCCCATGTCTCTATTTTTTTGAATATCTTTCATCTGATTCATCTTCTCCGGTTTCGCGCCCCGCATGGTCTCTTTCCCCCTCTTCCCCTTTTCCCTGCCCCATCTTTTCCGAACCCATCGGGGATAGCGCGCTCCAAGCGCTTTTCCCGGCACATTTCCCCTGCCATCCAAGAGCGGGCAGGCACTTCCCCTATTCCCAAGCTATCCCGTCCAAGTACCCCCCTACAAAAGTTTCCGTCTCCCGCCTCGCTTCGAACATCCCCATATGCCCCACCGGCAACAAAAGCAGATGCGAACGTTGCGGCATCGAAGCCTGAGCCAGCATCTGCGGCAGGTTCGCCCGGCTGTCCAACTTGCCTACGATGAACATGAACGGAATCGGCAAACCGTAAATTTCCAAGCGGTTCTGACGTTCCATCATGCCCCGCTGGGCGGCCGCCACCGCCATCGGATCCATGCTTTTGGCCGAAGCCACCAAGGCATCCACAGCTTCCGGATAATGCGCGGCCATCCCGGGCGCGAACAAATCCGGCGTGGATTCCCCGATGAAATAGGTCTTCCCGGCTTCAATCAAATCCACCATGCGCTGCCGGTTCTGCCTGGCATCCTCCGTGTCGGCCTGAGCCGAGGAATGGAACAGACCCAAGCCCGAAAGCAACTCCGGGTAACGAGCCGCGAACTCGCAAGCCACGTAACCGCCCATCGAATGCCCGATGACCACCGCTTTCTTAAGCCCCTCGGCCTCGAACACGCTTCTGACTATCAATGCCTGCAAGCCCATGCTATGCGTGCTGCCGACGCTGTCGGTCCTGCCGTGCCCGGCCAGATCCACGCAAATGACGCAATAGCCTTTTCCGCAAAGATAACGCGAAAGCGAATCCCAGACAAACACGTTTTCCGTGAACCCGTGCAGCAGGACCACCGGCTTCAACGGTCCTCGATTCAAACAATCGACCGTGTAATGCATCCGATGGCCACCTTGATCTTCTATGTATTTATCCGTCATTCTTATAAAATATTAAAAAAGCCTTGCATCTTACTCACTCTGACACACCGCCTGTGATTTATTTCAAATCCCTATTTTGATACACCCTCAGAAGGGGCATCAACGACAGTTAAAGATAGTGATTTTATTTTTCCTTCACTTCTTCAAGTTCAGCAGCTTTTCCCTTTCCCGCAGCTCCTTGGGAGTCAGTTCCGGGTCTTCTTCCACGAATTCCCGGCTCTTGCTGTACGTCCGCCATTTTTCCAAGACGGCCTCCATGTCAGCCGGCATCGGGCTTTCGAAATGCATCCGCTTATGCGTGCGGGGATGGTCGAAGCCCAAGGTGGCCGCATGCAAGGCTTGGCGGGGCAAGAGCGCGAAGCAGTTTTCCACGAACTGCCTGTACTTGGTAAAAGTGGTCCCTTTCAGAATCCGGTCGCCCCCGTAGGTGGCATCGTTGAACAAAGGATGCTTGATATACTTCATGTGGCAACGGATCTGATGCGTCCGGCCAGTCTCCAGGACACAGTCCACCAAAGTCACATAGCCGAAACGCTCCCGCACCTTGTAATGCGTCACCGCATGTTTCCCCTTGTCCCCTTCCGGATAGACCGCCATCACCTTGCGGTCCTGCACGCTCCTGGCGATATTGCCCTCGATGGTGCCTTCATCCTCGCTGAAATTGCCCCAGACCAAGGCCCGGTAACAACGCTCGGTGCTGTGGTCGAAGAACTGACGAGCCAGATAAGTCTGGGCATCCTCGGTCTTGGCCACTAACAGCAGTCCGGAGGTGTCCTTATCGATCCTATGCACCAGATAGGGCTTCTCGCCCTTCAGATGGTACATCAAGGCATTGACCAGCGTGCCGGTGAAGTTGCCGAAGCCCGGATGCACCACCATGCCAGGGGCTTTGTCTACCACCAAGACATCCTCGTCTTCATAGACCACCTTGATCGGGATGTTTTCCGGTTCCAGTTCCACATGCTGGGGCGGATTGGGCAGCACCAAGCTCACCACATCGCCCGGCTTCACCTTGTAATTGGACTTCTCCGCCTTGCCGTTGACCAGAATATTGCCCGCCTTGGCCGCGTTCTGAATCCGGTTCCGCGCAGTCTTCTGCAAACGATCCACAAGGAACTTGTCCAGACGCAAAGGGGCTTGCCCTGGGTCAGCCTTGACGCTGAAATGCTCGTACAGCCCTTGAGCCTCCTCATCGTCTTCCGGCTCGTCTTCCTCGATGCCGGACTCCTGCTCCGCCTCAGCCAGATTGCCCGGTCTCACTCCGCAAGCCGGAACGCCGCTGGCGCATTCCTCTTCCCTGACGGCTTCCGCTGGAGGAATCCCGGGGCCGGAAGCCGTCAGGGAAGAATCCACCCCTGCATACATCACGTCTCCTGACTCTGCCTCCTCGGGCGCTTGCCCGCCTGCCGGCAATACCTTTGTTTCTTCCTTCATTCGTGCTTCTGTTTTCAAAACCCGCCCAGTACTTCTATGACCATCAAAAGCTCTCGGCATCCCAATCCGGTTCAGCACTCTCCTCTATCAGCATAGATTCTTCCATGTATTCCACATCCGATGAATCAACCATGATGCTGTCTTGGATCATAGGCTGCTCGCCGCCACCGTCCCCCACTTCCAGATCAATCAGTTCCCCGCGGCGGATCAGAGTTCCCGGCTCGATATCCTCGCCCTGGTACAACTGACGGATCACCGCCCCATGGGCTATGGATGGCACGGAAATCCGCTGGCCTATCCGAAGCCCGTAGGTTTCCAGCAGCGAAGCCGCCTGGCGAATCGAAAGGTCCACTAAGTTGGGCATCTGCACCGAAGGCGGCAAGGCAGCGGCCACCACCAAATAGAAGGTACGATCCCGTTTCACCACCGAGCCGGGCTGGGGTGACTGGGAAATAATCGTTCCTGCCTCTATTTCCGGACTGTAGACCGAATCCCGGACCACGAACTGGAAGCCGAACTCCTCGGTATAAGGAGCCAGCTGATCCATCTTCATGCCCCGGATATCGGTCACTTTTATTTCTTCCCCATGGCGGGTGAACAGTTTGAGCGACCACATCACTATCGTTACAACCAAAACACCGGCCACGATAATCAAGCCTATCTGTTTCCAGAAATCGGCTGTCCTCATATACGAAAAGAAACTCATCGTTCTTGTTTTAAGTTTCGCTTGAAATAAACGCTCCGCCTCGGCAAAGGCCGAACTCCGTCCGGCCCGCAATCAGCTTGCATTGTATCTTACAAATGGCGAATCCCACAATCCGGCAAGCAACCGAATTCCCCGACCCGCCATGCGCACTGGGGCGGCAATCAAAAACCGCGACACCGACACATCAATCCTTCAATCGGTTCTCCCGCCCGTCCTTGCGCGCCGGAGCGGCGTGTCAGAATGGGCGAGATGCAAGGCCGCCAAGGGCGAGGACGAGGGAGCGTACTCCAGTACGTGACCGAGTCCGAATCCCGAAGGCAACGCCGCAGATCGCCCATTATCACACGCCGCTAATGGGCATCGAGCCAATTAGGAGCGACCCCCACCTCCACCTCGATCGGCACTTGCATCGGCAAAGCCTCTTTCATTGCCTTCTCCACCAAAGCCGCCAAGCTTTCCGCTTCCGGATCCGGCACATTGAAGACCAGTTCGTCATGCACTTGCAGAATCATCCGCGAAGCCATGCCCTCCTGCCGGATCCGCCGGTCGATGGCAATCATGGCCAGCTTGATCATGTCCGCGCTAGAACCTTGCACCGGCGCGTTCACTGCATTGCGCTCGGCATACGCCCTGACCACAGCATTGCCGGAATTGATATCCTTCAGATACCGGCGCCGATGCAGTAAAGTCTCGACATAGCCCTTCGCCTTGGCATCAGCCACCACCTTGTCCATATAGGATTTCAGCTGGCTGTAATTCTGGTAATACCGCTCAATCAGCCCAGCCGCTTCCTTGCGCGGGATCTGGAGCCTTTCGGCCAGGCCGAATGCCGAGATGCCGTAAATGATGCCGAAATTGACCGTCTTAGCCTGACGGCGCATGGCGGCAGTCACATCCTCCGGCTTCACGCCAAAGACATTGGCCGCCGTAGCCGTATGCACGTCCTTATGCTTGCTGAAATCCTGCAACATGGTCTTGTCCCCGCTCAGCTGGGCGATAATCCGCAGCTCTATCTGCGAATAATCGGCCGACAGCAGGCTCTCGCCTTCATGTTCCGGGACAAAACATTTGCGGATTTCCCTGCCCAGATCGGAGCGGACCGGGATATTCTGCAAATTCGGGTTCTGCGAACTCAGACGCCCGGTAGCCGTCACTGCCTGGTTGTAGGTAGTATGTATCTTGCCTGTCCATGGGTCTATCAACAGAGGCAGCGCATCCACATAAGTGGATTTCAATTTGGTCAGACTGCGGTAAAAAAGCACCTTGTCCACAATAGGATGCTTATGGCTCAACTTCTGCAATACATCCTCGGCCGTGCTGAACTGCTTGGTCCGCGTATGCTTGGGCTTGTCGGTAATCTGCAATTTCTCAAACAGCACTTCCCCCAACTGCTTGGGCGATGCGATATTGAATTTCTCCCCGGCCAGCGTGTATATTTCCTCTTCCACCTGGCCAATCTGCGCCTGAAGAGCATCCCCGTATTGCTTCAACCGCCCTGTATCGATTTTGACTCCTTCGCGCTCCATCCGACACAACACTCGCGATAAGGGAATCTCCACATTCCAGAACAACTCTTCCGCCCCTGCCTGCTTCAAGGCCGGATTGAAACATACCTGCAACAGACAGGCCACCTTGGCATTCTGCAACGAATACCGGACGGCCTCGCTCCGCAGCGGATTTTCCGGGTCGGTCCAGAGAACCTCCGTTTCCAATAAACCTGCTGAAGATGCCGTCAATGCGGATAAAAGTTCCGGCTTAGGCGAATCCTGATAGGAAAAAGGCAGGTAATTACGGGTCAGGCGCATCAAATCGTGGCTCCCCTCCGGATCCATCAGGTAATGCGCCAACATGATGTCGAATGCCTGCAATTCCAATTCGATTCCTTGGTTCGCCAGCAGATGCAACTGGTTCTTCAAATCATGGCAGACCAAGTCCCGGCTCGCGGCATGCTTCCTGAAGAACGCTGCCAGCAAAGCCTTCTCATCAGAAGTCAAAGCAAACCTCTGTGCTTCATCCAAACGAACATCCGAAGCCGTCTCCGGTCTTGAGTCCGCAAAACAGGACGGGATATAATAAGCCTGGAAACGAATCTTACCGAAAGACATAAGACTGTCCCCGGCAGACGCAGCCCCCGCCGGATTTTCCAAGACGCAAAACGCCATGCATGCGATGGCCGAATGCCGTACCGAAGCCGCCGAAACCGGCATCAAGTAAAAACCGGCCGCCGTATGCGGACCATTCTCCAATCCATTCCCTTCTTCCAGCAAACGGGAAAGGCTTTCCAGCCCGGCCTTCAACCCGGCTTCGTCCTTCCAATATTCCACCCCATTCAAATCCGGACAGACGAAAGGCTTCTCCTCTATCATCGCCTCCTCGGAAAACATATCCAAAGTCGTATCCTGCACCTCCGTTTTCTTTCTGCCCGTTTTTACCGCAGGCTTGGCTTCCTCTTGCTGGCTTACCGGAGCGTCCACCCTGTAATAAGACAACAAACGGGCAGCAAACGAACGCATTTCCAATTCATCCAGCAAATCGGAAACAGTCTTGATATCCGGGGCGGACAAACGCAAAGCCGACTCGTCAAAGGCCACCGGAGCATCCAAGATGATTGTGGCCAGCATCTTCGATTCCATAGCCTGAGCAGCGTTCTGCCGGATTTTCTCGCGCAGTTTCTCGTTCTCCACCTCATCCACATGCTCCAGCAGATTCTCCACCGAACCGAACCTGGCCAACAGTTTGCGAGCCGTCACTTCCCCCACGCCGGGCACTCCCGGGATATTGTCCGAAGCATCGCCCCACAGTCCTAACATGTCTATCACCTGCCTGGGATCCTCTATGCCGAACTTGGCGCACACTTCTGCCGGCCCCATGATCTCCACGCCATTCCCCGAACGGGAAGGCTTATAAATCAACACATTTTCATCCACCAACTGTCCGAAATCCTTGTCCGGAGTCACCATATAGACCTTGAAACCTTCTTTTTCCGCTTTCTTGCTCAAGGTCCCGATCACATCGTCGGCCTCGTAGCCGTCCGCATACAGGATCGGGATGTTCAATGCCTGCAACAGACGTTTGATATACGGGATAGCCACCGAGATATCTTCCGGCATCTTTTCCCGGTTCGCCTTATAATCCGTAAATTCCAAATGCCGGGCGGTAGGTGCTACCGTATCGAAAGCCACGCCAAGATGCGTCGGCTTCTCTTTCTTCAACAATTCGAGCAAAGCATTGGCAAAACCGAGGAATGCCGAAGTGTTCACGCCCTTCGAGGTAATGCGCGGATTCTTGTTCAGAGCAAAATAAGCCCTGTAAATCAACGCCATCGCATCCAGCAAAAACAACTTTTTCTCTTCCATTTTCCTCTCTTCTTAATGCGGCACGACCCGGTTCCGCAGGGGAAAGATCCTATATGGGACGCGGCTGCCTATTCAGAAATCCCGTAGGTCTTCCTGTAATACGCATCATACCCTTCGTAGTCCCCATACTCCTTCAGCAATTCCGTATTGGCCTCGTTGGCCAGAAACAGGATCTTGAAGTCCAGCGTCCCGAAGACATAATCGTCATCCTTGATCATGTTCAGATAGCCGGATGCCCCGCGCAGCACAGGGAACGAAGAGACAATCACCATATACTTGCCCTTTGCCGGAACGACTTCCATCTTCAGCCCCATCCGCCCGTAATGCCGGTCATTGAATTCCTCCATGCGGAGCATCATCACTTCGGCTTCCCGTTCCGACGGGTCGCAGACGGCTATGATATAATGCTTCTCGGAACTCTTAGGCTGGACATAATCCACATGGACCGGTTCGGGCGGCATTGTGTCTTGCGCACCCGTCATCTGCGATTCCGCTACGGACTGTTCCTGCTCCGATGCCGGTTCTCCGCCTTCCCCTGCACCTTGGCTTCCCGCCCCGGCTCTTTCCTCCGGGGCCTCTGTCCTATCCGATGCCGAAGCTTGTGCCATAGGCATGTCTTCGGGCAGCACCGGGTCGGAATCGGGGAAAAGGATATTCTTCTTCAAATCGGCCTGCGCCCGGTCATAGGCCGACTGCATCCTGGATTTCAGCTCGCTTTCCGGATACGACTTCAGGAAATTGTCGGCCATCGGCACCATCTCGCCATACCCTTTCACATGGGCTGTCGCCATGGTTTTCAAGAACGACAACTGTTCCTGGAAAGTATTGACCGGAAACTCTTCCTCTACTTGCCCGACGATAGCCAGAACTCCCTGGAAATCATTACGCAGGAAGCAGTCATACGCCTGCGTGTAAAGACCTTCCACCGTTTTTGAATTGGCTTCCAGTTCTTTGTAATAATCGGGATTGTTCACTCTCTGGTCTTGGATCGTGCCCGCGTAACGGGTCGCCAGGATATTGGCATACTGCTGGTAATTAGCCATATCGCCTTCCTGGCGATAAATCTTGCACAGTGTCTCGCAAGCCGATGGCAAGTAGTCCGATTCAGGGAACTCCGTTATCAGACGGGTCAGGTACTTCTTTCCTTCCTCGGTTTCGCTCAACTGATCCGAATATACCATGCCGACATGGTAAAGGGCGGGCTCTATGATCGAATCCAAACGGGCAAAGGCACTGTCGGTGGCCGGAAGATTCTGCAAGTAATATTCAGGGTCGGCCTGCGTGATAATCTTGGGAGCCTCGACCACTTCCTCCTCTTCTCCCTGCGGGCTTGGCGGACGCAACATGGCCGCTGCAGGTTTGGCGGAAAGGAACCACAAGTCCTCCAAAGTCCTGCGCCCCCACAACCGGTTAAATTCTGCCAAGCCTGCGTTCTTGGTCTGGGCATTGTAAAAATACCAATTAGACCGCCCCGGCGTGGACATATCCGTCCCGCCCGATGCCTCCCTGGCCTGGCGGGCGGCCTCCTGGGCCTTCTGGTATTCCTTCGCCTTGCGCTCGGCATACTTCTTCTGGCCTTTCTCGTCCATACGCCCTACCATCCTCAAGGTATCCGCCTCCGTAAGCTGGGTGTAATATCCTGTCAGGTCCGCCAGATTCTCAGCCCGGCTCACGATAGTATAATAATCGGGATCCTCCACTTCTACCACTTCAGCTGCCGCCGCGTAATACTGCTGGGAGCGGATGTATTCCTTCTTTTCATAAAAGTACGCAGACAAACGCTTGGCCGCCAACAAAGTCCGGGCCGGGTCTCCTTGGCTGGCCGCAATAGATTGATCCATGTAGCGTACAGCATCTTCTTCCCGGCCTTGACGGAAAGCCATTTCCCCCATCACATAGTAAATACGTCCAAAATAAGCCGCATTCTTGGGGTCCTTCAGCATTTTCTGCAAGTCCTTCAGCACGTCATGCATGGCAACGGAATTGCCTTCCGAACACAGCACTATGTTCAGACGCGCATTGAAAACCAAATCCAAAGGAGGATTGAGCTTCAAGCATTCCCGATAATAGTTGACAGCCTGCGCCTTGTTGCCGTCGTTCTGGGCTATCTGCCCCATGATGAAGATGATCCGAGACTTCACGTCCGCCTTCTTGGCTCGCTGCAAGCCTTGCTGCAGATAAGGAACCGCTTCCTTGTATTTTTCCTGCTGGATGCACAACTGAGCCTGAACCAAAGGCAAATCACGGTAAGTCTCCTTCATCAAGCCCGACTGAGGCTGAGCCTCCACCTGGCTTATGAAGGAAGATGCCATCCCGTATTCTTCTTCCCGCATGTAAGTACGGGCGATCCACAGCATTGCCTCGAACCTCTCAGGATTCTTGGGGTATTCGGAAAGCACGAAATTGAACACGGACCGGGCCTTGGAATAATCCTGCTTGTAAAAAAAGCCTTTACCCAGCAGGATATACGCATTGTCTATGGTCTTGACATATTCCTTTCCCCGAATCGAGATAGAATGCTTCTTTATGGTCAACAACGCTTTTTCTATCATCCGCTGGGTCTGCTGGGCTATCAGGGCCGTATCTTCCGGATTGCCGTACTTGAAGACCGGAATCACATTGAAATAATTATCCACCGACTGCCCTTGCAGCAAGTAATCCGCATCGAGCAAGGTCTCGTTCCCATTCCAGTAGACATTATAATAAGAGGTCAGGTTATGGAAATTGCGGCTCAGGAAAGTGTTCCTCTTGGTCGAGCAGCCTGCCAGCAACAGCAGGCTGGCCGCCATACAAGGAAGAATGTAATTCATCGGACCAGGACTCCGCCCGGTCTTGTCCTTCTTTGCTTTCAATGCTTGTAATCCTCTATTTTTCCAAAATCATGATCATCCACGAGAATCTCGCCGCCGGTCACTTCGCCCAAGCAGACCATCGGGGTCTTGGTCTCCATCATCAAGTCCTTGAACTCGGTGTCCACTGCCGGGTCTATGGTCACGACGACCCGCCCTTGGCTTTCCCCGAAAAGATAGGAATCCATACGGAAAAAGTCGTCCACCATGATATCGAAACCCAATCCATTTACCATGGCGCTTCCAAGCAATGCCATGAACAAGCCGCCTTCCGATACCGGGCAGGCAGACTCCAGCAGATGCGAATCAATCGCGTCCAGCACCACGCGCTGCAATTTGTATTCTTCATCCGGGTCGAAATAAGGAGCCGGCGAATAGGGTTGCTTGCGGTATGCAGACAAATAACGGGAGCCACCTATATCTTCCACGCATTTCCCTAGCAAGTAAATCGCATGTCCTTCCTTGACAAAACCTCTTCCCGGGAAATCACGGCTTGCCGCGACACCGACCATCCCCACTGTCACAGCCGGATGGACAGTATCCAGCTTAGGATCCTCTGCCTGGGGCTTGGCAAAATCCACATCCGCTCCTGCCACCGGCACACGCAACGCCTCGCTGGCCGCCTTCACCCCTTTCACCGCACCGACGAACTGCCAGTATGCCTCCGGATTCCGAGGTGTCCCGAAATGGAAGCAGGCGGCCATGCCCAAGGGGCGGACGCCTGAACAAACCAATCCACGAGAGGCTTCTGCCACAGCAATCTGCGCGCCAGCCAACGGATTGGAAAGGACATACCGCGCACGGCTTCCCATCGTCAAGACAAGACTATCCTCTCCTTCCTTCGCCTCCGGAAGCGGAGCGACCCCGACCCGGCCATCCCGTTCCATGCCCGCAGACAAGAATCGAGCCACTCTGGCAGCCTCGTCCAGACCGATATCTTCCACCGCGTGCATATCGAACCGCTTGCACTGTGCAAAAAGCTTGGCCTCCTTGTACTTGCGGTCATACACCGGTGCGCCGTCGCCCGGTGCCAGGCTCGAAGCCGGAATATCGACCACAAGGCGCCCCTGTTCGTAAAACCGCAGACGGTCTTCGCCGATAACTTCGCCCACAGGACATAAAGATACAGCCAGATCCTTCGCGCACTGCAACTGCGCGCCTTGGCGGGCCAAGACCAGATAGCAAGCCGGGACATGCAAGAGCAAGCCGTCCCAGTTCCCCTCGTTTTCCAAGAACATGGATGCCTCGGACAAATCAATCCGGACACCCGGACCGGACTGGCTGCAAAGCCGCGAAAACGCCTCGATCAAGCCGGAACGCCCAATCTCCGCCACAGCCAGCACCGCTTTGTCCCGCTGCAAAGAGCCGGCTATCTGCCGCATAGGCTGCCGCCCCTTGTCCCCGGTGGAACCGACCAGATAGAACGCATCTCCCTTGCTTGCTTTCTCTACCCGTTTCATTGGACTGTCGGATGCTATGCCCACGGACAATATGTCCAGAGCAGCCATGTCCCCGTAGTCCCGAAAGAAAGGATCCGCCTCTTCAACAGCGTCCTTGCCTTGAAAGGGAGATGCCGCTATCCGGCAGCGTGCAGGAACCGAAGCCAGGTCATTGCCTTCCACTCCGCAAGCCGCAACAAGCAAAGGCCGTCCGCCGCTTGCCATGACAGCAGCCTCCAAGCGCGACAATCTGCTGGCTGCCGTGCCTGCTCCGGGGAGAGCAGAACCGGCTTCCGCTTCCAGAATGCAAAACTGCCCGTTCCCCAAATCCGTCCATCCCGCCCCCACTGGCAGACGTCCGTCTTCCGCGGACAACGTCCTCAGCCACTTGACGGAATTCTTGAAAGACACTTCTTCGCTCCACATCCGGGCATACAGGCTCAGTTCGGCAAGACCAGGATTCCGGCCAAGGAGCTGGCAAATCTTCCCGTATTCCTCGGAAGACAACCCCAGTTCCTTGGCCGTAAGCTCGGTCGTATCTTCATCCGCGCGTCCTCCTTTGACGCTCTTTGCCGCTTTCGCCGCGGTCGCTTTCTTCGCCGCCGCAGCCTTCGCCTTGGACG
>CALUGT010000020.1 GCA_944320265.1 uncultured Bacteroidales bacterium
GCGGCTCGTGTTCTCTGTTTCCCTCGCTGTCAATGAACTCTCCCGGCACGGCCGCGACCCCGCGGCCCATGCCTCCGAAAGATAAGGAGGAACAGACCTCCATATCTTCAACAACTAAAAACTTTTTATGGACTTTCCTTCCCGCCCGGAAGCATGCGGCTCCCGAAACGGGAGTGCAAAAGTACAACAAATTTTAATTCTGCCAAACTTTCTGCTACTTTTTTTGGAAAAAAGTTCGATGTGATATATTAAGGCATTGTCAACCATTTCGTTAATCATATCATGAAAGTGTCCTCTTCCGAGCCAGGAACAAGCCAAGGAAAGTCAGCATGCCATTCAGAAGCAAAAGTTCAAAACCGAAAGAATACTCCCAGAGAGACTTGCAAAGCCGGACGACAATGAAGCTCAATACCGGAGAAACGACCACGATCCACGGCACGAACCCGTCCCTGACTTGCCACCGGGTGCAAATCCCGGCAGCAAATAATCCCAGCAACGGGCCGTACGTATAAGAAGCTATGTCGTAAACCATGTTTATGACTGAATCATTCTTCAGCCAGTTGAACACGATGATCAAAATCAAGAATGCGCATGCCATGCACAAATGAGTCACATAACGCATTCTCCGCCGACCCTTTTCTGGCAGCCCTCTCCTTTCCACCCCCAAGATATCTATGGTAAAGCTGGTTGTCACGGCTGTCAGAGCCCCGTCCGCACTGGAATAGGCCGCAGAAAGGACACCTATGATGAAAGTCAAACCCGCCAGAGGAGTAAGGTATCCGATAGCTACAGTCGGGAACAATTGGTCTGTATCAGCCACGCAAATGCCTTTTGCCTGAGCATACATGCCGAGCAAAGCCCCGAGCACCAAGAAGAAGAAATTCATCACCAATAAGATACCGCTGAATGTGAACATATTCTTTTGCGCTTCCCGGAGATTGCGGCAACTCAAATTCTTCTGCATCATATCTTGGTCGAGACCCGTCATGGATATCGTCACGAACAACCCGCTCAGGAACTGCTTGGCAAAAAAACGCGGACTCATCGGGTCTGTATCCCATACCGCGGAAAAAGGGCTCTTCCCGACCTCCTGCACCATATCCATGAAAGTCCATCCCATGGCCTGCGTGATGCATCCGATCGAAATGAATACAGAAGCCAGCATGAATGTAGTCTGCAATGTATCCGTCCAGACAATAGTCCGTATCCCCCCTTTGAACGTATACCCTAATATCAGCAAGATGAAAATCAAAGCTGCCAGCCAGAAAGGGATTCCCATATGCCTGAAGACGAACTCATGCAACACGCTAACCACCAAAAACATACGCAATGTCGCCCCCAATCCCCTGGACAAGAGGAAATAGGCAGCGCCCGATTTATACGACTTCATGCCGAAACGGTTGTCCAGATAGCCGTAAATCGAAGTCAAGTTCATCTTGTAATATATAGGGAGCAGCACTTTGGCAACGACGACATAGCCGGCGACGAACCCAAACACCATGGGAAGATAATAGAAGTTTTCTTTCAGCACGTTGCCCGGTACCGACATGAAGGTGACTCCGGACAAGGATGCACCGACCATGCCATAGGCGACCACAAACCAGGGCGACTTCCGGTTCCCGCGATAATAGGCATCATCGGTGGCTTTCCGCCCGGTCATATAGGATACCAAGAAAAGAATAACCGTGTAGGCAACAAAAACAAACGTTATCAATGTCGGTGTCATGGCTTACTTTTTGCGAAGCCAAAGGTACTTCAAATTCGGATACACAGCACAGAGGCCTGCTCGGCAAGAAGGCCTTGGGGGCCCCATGCCATCAATCGGCAAACTGATGCAAAAAAGCCGTGTTCGCCAACGGAGCGCCGGTACCGGAGACAGTCAGCTCTTGCCATGAAACGCTCGCTCCGGACTGGAAAATATATTTCCTCAGGTATTTTCCCACTGCTCCATCTCCTACCACATTCGGATTTTCCACTTTCCCAAGGCGGGAATCATTCTGGCACAAATGCTCCAGCAACTGAGATGCCCAAAGTTCCCCCATTATGAAGTTATGGGCATGCACAGCATAAAGCGAAAAGTAGTTTTCCACAGCCCAATCCGAATTGCCGATCCTGTCTTCCCCGGACTCTATCTTGAGATAACGGGCAAAAAAATCCCGCCACATGGCATCCGGATCAGCTTCCGGATTCTCATACATGCTCTTTTCAAAATAATACACAAGCATCCACCATCGGCATGTGAACAGCTGGTCCTGCCGCATTGCCAAAAGCGAAGTTTCCTGAACATCCATAGACTGGCCTGCCGAAAAGATGCCCATCGACAACACCCAGTTCGGATAAGCCGCCATCCTGGCAAAAAAAGCGCTTATTCCGCAAGAAATCACGGAAGAAGATGGTTTCCTGAGCAAAGAAGGCAGTGTATTTGAAATATTCTTGCAATAGGCTGCTTCCGCTGCCATGGCCAGCAGCATCTGCATGTCGCTTTCCGTTCCTGACAAGTGGCCTATAATCCTAATATCCTGTCTCCTATCCATATCCAAGCATTCCAGCCAAGGCAGATACACAGACTGGCTGGAAATCATGCTTTTCCCAAAAACATCGCTCAAATCCAGATTGATACTGGAAAAGAAACGCAATACGACATTCTCCATGCTGACATAGCTATAGTAGTCATCCCTGCCCGACCCGTATGCCCTCTGCCCGAGACGGAAGAATTTCCCCCTGAGCAGCCATGGCCTCAAGGCTCCTTTTTCCAGACGCCGCTTTGGGAAAAGGACGCTATCCATACGAGCCCGCATGGCAATGTACGCAGATTCGGTCTTCAGTTCCAAATCATGGAACAGGCTGTCCAGGCACGTTTCCTGTTGCTCTTCCAGGAACAACGCCATATCAAAATAATTCTCGAAACCCACACGGCGGGCAGCTTGGTTGCGGAGTCGGACCAGCTCCTTGATGCACCTGCCCTTTTCCACCCCGGATGACTTGATATACAACCAGGCTTTTTCCAATTCCGATTCTTTGTCCGAATTCCGCAAGACATGGTCGGCTTCCTGCATCCCGGAATCCACAAGCCCCGAGATTGTCCATGACTTCAGCTTCAATTCCAATGACACTATGCTGTCCTGCCATTCCAACGGAACCTGGCAAGGCAGGAAATCCCGGTACAGGATTTCCAATTGCCGATGCAGGTATGGATCCTGGATAAGCCCCGATGCACGCAGTTCCGACAAATAAGTAAAAGCCCGTTCATCATGCAAATGACGGCAACGGACGCGCGCCAAGGAATCGAGGACTTGCAAATCTTGCGGAGAGCCGCTTTCGAAATACCGCCATCGAGCCTCTTGCAGCGCCATGGCACAAGGAGCCATCATTTCTTCATGCCTGTTTATAAAATCCATGAAATCCTTCTCCGCTTTTTCAGGAGAAGAGGAACACGAGGAAAGGAGCAGCAATCCGAACGACAGCAGGCACGAACAGAAAAAGAACCCGTATCCAGCACTCAGTGCCGGGAATTGTTTCAGTTTTCCATTCTTCATAGACATCTGTTTTCATCCACCCTGCGGCAGAAGCGCGGGTATCCGCCTCCCCTCCAGCCAGAATGGATCGTGAATCCAACACTGCTCTTGCCGGTATGCATCCCATACCGCATGGCTGAGCATACAAATATAAATAGAAAAAACAAATCATGGCTTGTTTCATGAACCATTCCATAAGCCCCAATCGGTCATTAGGCTCCGGTAGAAGCGGGCAAGATGCCCGAATGCCTCATTTTCCCAATCAGAAACGGACACGGCTAGTCTGATGACCGATTTGGGTTAAACCAAGCCGAGGAATTTTTCCGCCGGGTAGAGAATACTTGTCCCGCAAGAGGGGCAGAGCGGCCATGCAATCGATTCCGCGGGACAAAATACGCCGCCGGAGGGAAGAGAAGCCGGATGCTGGCCGGCAATGGCATGCAAACCTGATTTATAGAACACGCTTGAATCCTATTGGAGAAATATACGTACATTTGCCAATCGAAAGATTTGTATTAACAATATTAACATAATCATTATGAGCGAATTAAAAACAACCTTCGCAGGTTTGGAGTTAAAGAATCCTTTTATTGTGAGCAGTTCCAACCTCACAAACAGCGCCGAAAAGAACCTTGCATGGGAAAAAGCCGGAGCAGGTGCCATTGTTTTGAAATCGCTTTTTGAAGAACAAATCCTTTGGGAAAGTTCCCATATCATGAGCGAAGAGCATCCAGATGCCGGGGATTACTTGCAAGGATACCTCCGGGCTCACTACTTGGACGAATATACGAAACTCATCAAGGACAGCAAGCATGCATGCAGCATTCCCGTCATCGCTAGCATCAACTGCTACACGGATCAAGAATGGGAAAACTTCGCTGCCATGATACAAGATGCCGGTGCAGATGCCATCGAATTGAACCTGATGGCGATACAGACCGGCATCAGATATGAATACGGCAGTTTCGAGCAAAGCCATATAAACATCCTCAAGCATGTGGCTGCCAAGACAAATATCCCTGTGATTGTCAAATTAGGCAATAATTTGACCAATCCTATCGCCTTGATAGACCAGTTGCATGCCAACGGAGCCAAAGCGGTCGTGCTTTTCAACCGTTTTTACCAGACCGATATCGACATCGAGAACCTGAGCTACTGCAGCGGGCAGATCCTGAGCGATGGAGGAGAGCTGGCCAATGCCCTGCGATGGATCGGCCTTGCCTCTGCCGCTGTCCCTGCAATCAGCTATGCAGCTTCCGGAGGAGTATCCACCGGTACCGACATTGTCAAATGCTTGCTGGCCGGTGCGTCTGCTGTGGAAATATGCAGCGCCCTGTACAAAGACGGCGAGAAACAGATAGAGACCATGTTGAAATCCGTGCAGGATTGGATGGTCCGCCACCAGTTCAAGTCCATTGACAGTTTTCGAGGAAAAATGCAGGCCAAGGATCTGGAAAAAGCCACTGTATTCGAACGCACGCAGTTCCTCAAGTACTTTGGCGGGAAGCAATAAGATCATCCATTTGCACCGCCAAGAGCAAATCCGGGGCATGAAGCCGATGCGCATGCATGATTCCGAATGCCAAGGACATGTCCATGACGGTGCAAGGAAGCCGGAATCGGTCTCAGACGGTGCGGCCACGCTAGCAAGACGCAAGTCCCTCACGTGATGCCAAGGGATTCCCGTCATGGCCAGCCGCCGTTCCGGGATTACGGCAAAACTCCGGTCGCACCCGGGAAAATGGAGCGTCGAAGCCAAAAGGCAACCTCGTCGGCCTATCGGTCTGATCCAGGTTGCCTTTTGGCATTCCGGATTTGCCGGATTGTCTTGCAAACAAAATATTTGTTTATTTTACAATCTTTTAAACAAAACAATCCCGATAAAATCCATATCCAGGCGTTTTATATGCAAAACCGCTAAAATGAAACGCCATGGAAACATCGCGAACCGCCGCTGCATGCAAGAGAGACTCCTTGTCCGTGAAATCGCAGGCAAAGTCTTTCCGGAAACTCTCTCAATGGATCCCGATACCCCTGCTCTGGCCGAGCATCCTACTGTTCTTCCTCCTATTCAGCATATCGCAGGCTCAAACAACTACTCTGCTTTTCCATGAGGATTTCAATTGGTCGGACAACGCATGGAACAGTTCGAAAAGAGCAGAAAGCCCACGCCCGGAGCAGTTTTTCGACGGAGCTGTCTACAAATCCAGACGATGTCTGAAACTGGCTTCGTCCAGCAGCACTGGCAGCATTCACTGGCAGATTCCAGAAGACCGCCTGCTGCACGGAAATATCACGCTCATTCTCCGCGGTGCTCGCTACGACAAAGGAAAGGCCTCCTTGCTGCTATGCAAAATCATCCGGAAGGAGGACACTCTGCTTACAGACACTTTGCGATTCGTCTCTTACTACAAGGATGGTGATTCCGAGCCTTACCGGCAATATGATTCCATGACCCAAGGAGGAAACGGGTTCGCTTCCTCCGACACTCTGTCGTGGGAATGCCCGGAAGGAAGCAATCTGGCTGATTTCCGATTCGAGATACAAGCAGCGGAAAACGGTCAATGTTTCCTGGATCAATACTCGTTGTACTTGTCATCGTCCGGAAGCCAGCCGGTATTGAACGCAAATCCGCCTTGCCTCGCATTGGAAGGACCCGCCGGCGAACGAGTTTCCGACACCCTTTTCTTTTCCGGCCGGAACCTTGATACCGACATCCGCCTCCAAGCACAAGGTCCCGACCAGGCTTTGGCTGCCTACCCTATCATCCTGCGTTCAGACAGTCTGGAAAACGGCCCTGTCCCTGTCATCGTATCCGTACAGACAGACAGCATCCCAAAAAAATACACAATCCTCGGATTGCATGGAAAAGACAGATTCCCGCTGGCAGAAATCCCAATCCTCGTCCAAAACGAATCCTTCCCCGATACAAGCATGGCAGAATGCACAGCCCCGATCCGGCTCGAAGTCACAGAAAACAGGCCTGATTTCATCCGGCTGGAATGGGAATCCGATGCCAGCCAGTTCAGAGTCCGCATTGGAAACTTGTTCGCCATCGCCTATGAAGGTTGCGTAGACGCCCCCTTCTTTGAAAGCAACTCGCTGGAAGCAGGCTCATTTTACTGGTGGGATGTGGCCGCCATCTGCTCTCCAGGAGACACCAGTTCCCTTGCCCAAGGACCGGCCTTCCAAATTCCCGCGTCAACCGGCCAAAGGCGCCACGATGGAAACAAACTGATGCAAGCCTTCGTCAGCCCTAACCCCTCCAATGGGAATTTCAAGCTATACCTTCCTTTTGCCTGCCGTGTGCGCATCTTGGATGCCCAAGGAAAATGCGTCTTTTCCAGAGACTTGCCTCAAGGGATTACGGCTTTTTCACTTGCCCGGAAAGGATTTTTCACCCTGCATTACGGCAATCACCCCGCATCGGAACAAATCTTGAAATTCATCATCCTCTGAGGCCTCGGTGCAGCCACAATGCCCGAAACAGGGAAGCGCGGCTACCGGAACGGCAAAGCAGTCCCATCAGTCAAAAGTGCGGAAACGAACCCCGTGATCAATAGCTGCGATGCCATGACAAGCTCGATGCGATGGCACGGCCTGTCCCAGATATGACACAGGATGGCAAAGTTTCTTTACTTTTGCAACACCATGATGCCGACAACCCCCACAAAAGTCCGAGCCCTGCTGCCCATCCTGCCGGAAAAGCCGGGCGTTTACCAGTATTTCAACTCCGACAATCAAATCATTTACGTAGGAAAAGCCAAAAACCTCAAACGGCGGGTCAACTCATACTTCAACAAAGACCAAGAAGGGAAAGTGCTAGCTCTGGTACGGAAAATAGACCACCTCGAATATATCGTCGTCCAAACCGAAGCCGATGCCTTACTTCTGGAAAACAACTTGATAAAGCAATACAAGCCACGCTATAATGTCTTGCTCAAAGATGACAAGACTTACCCTTGGATTTGCATCTCCCGCGAAGAATACCCTCGCCTGTTCCATACAAGAAGGTATGTCCAGGACGGATCCTTGTATTTCGGGCCATACCCTTCCGTGCGGACCATGCATGCCCTCCTGGACCTGATACATGATATCTACCCTATCAGAACATGCAAGCACAAACTGGACAATAAAACTGTCGAATCCGGGAAAATCAGGCTCTGCCTGGAATATCAGATGAAACGTTGCGCCGGGCCTTGCCAAGGCTTGCAGAGCAAAGACGAGTATAATAAGCAAATAGGCCAGATCAAAGACTTGATCAAGGGGCATATCCGGCCTGTGCTGCAAAGCTTGTACCAGCAAATGATGGAGGCATCCGAGCATCTGCAGTTCAAAAAAGCCCAGCAACTCAAGGAGAAGTACGAACTTCTGCAAAACTATCAGAGCAAATCGACTGTCGTCAATGCCACCCTGGCTGACTTGGATGTGCTCGGCACACTGGAGGATACCGATAGCATCTATTTCAATTACTTGCGAGTAGTAGACGGACGAGTCGTGCAAGCTCATACCATAGAAGTGAAAAAGAAACTGGACGAAAGCCCGGCTGATTTGCTGGAACAAGCAATCTGCGAATTCAGGGAACGCTTCAAAAGCGATGCCAAAGAAATCATCCTCCCCTCAGAACCGAAATTCGCATTGGAAGGCTTGGATTACACGGTTCCGCAAGCGGGAGAAAAAAAGAAGTTACTGGAACTTTCCGAACAGAATATCAAATATTTCATCCTCGAAAAATCCAAAAGGTCGGAGCTGGCCGATCCTGAGCGGCATAACAAAGAGATGCTGGTGCAGTTGCAAAAAGCCTTAGGCATGGACAGACTGCCGATCCACATCGAATGTTTCGACAATTCGAATTTTGAAGGATCCTACCCCGTAGGAGCAATGACTGTCAGCAAAAACGGAAAACTATCAAAAAAAGACTACCGTCATTTCAATATCCGGACTGTTGTCGGCCCGAACGATTTCGCCACCATGGAAGAAGTCTTCCGACGGCACTACGGGAGACTCTTGGATGAAGGCCAGCCACTGCCGCAACTAGTCATCGTAGACGGAGGCAAAGGCCAGCTCTCATCGGCATACAAAGTACTCAAAGAACTAGGCCTGGAAAAGAGAATCTTCCTCATCGGCCTCGCCGAACGATTAGAAGAAGTCTACAAAATCGGAGATCCGCATCCGCTCATCCTGGACAAACGTTCGGAAGCACTCAAACACATCATTCTGTTGCGAGACGAAGTACACCGTTTCGGAATCGCTCATTATCGGAAAAGGCATCTTAAAGGATTGGTTCGCACCGAACTAACAGACATAAAAGGCATCGGGGAAGAAACCGCGATGCTTTTGCTCCAAAATTTCAAATCGACAAAACGCATCAAAGAAGCATCTTTGGAAGAAATAGGAAAAGTCACAGGAAAAGCTAAAGCAAGACTGGTATTCAACTATTTCCATCTGCCGCCGGGGAACTCTCCCACAGCAAGCCCGGCCAAAGCGGAGGATACCGGCACTGCAAAAAAAGAGTAAGCATGATCAAGATTTTCTGGTACAAAGATTCCCGCCTGCTCGAAAGGGAGTGTAAAAGAAAAATCCGGCAGCAAATCACAGAAAAGACTCTGAGACAGCAAATCGGCTTGGCCACAGATGCAGCATTGACCATCAGCCGCCATGACAAAGGGAAACCCTACCTTCCGGATTACCCTTCTTTCCACTTCAATCAGAGCGACTCCGGCGAGTGGATGGCCATTGGGACATCGGATTCGGAAATCGGCATAGATATTGAAAAAATCAAACCGCGCCCTTACCAGGACTTGTTGAACCGCTGGTTCCTTCCAGACGAAAGGAAAAGCGTGGAAGAGATAGAAACAAGGATACCCGGAAAAGCCCTTGCGGAATTCATCCGGTTATGGACTTGCAAAGAAAGCATCCTCAAATACATCGGATGCGGCCTTGGCGCAGACCTCCCCTTGTACCCTGTCCTATCCGCTATTGACGGCAAAAGCGGGAACCGCATCCCTTATGGATATCATGATGGCCGAAGGCTCGCTTTCTACAACCGCATCCTGCCTCAGCATGGATCGGGGTGCAAAAGCATAGCTTACGATCCCCTGCATGCCGGCATGGAGGATATCATACTCAGCCTTTGCTACCAAACAGAGGCTTACTTGACGGAAATCCAAGAAGTTTTCCTTCCGGAAACATTCCTGGATGCCTAATGCCTATCCGAGTCAGGCACTGACATTGAAATCCCGCAACGCATCATTGAGCGTTGTCTTACGGTCGGTCGACTCTTTGCGCTTGCCTATAATCAAAGCGCAGGGGACATAATAAACGCCTGCCGGGAATCGCTTCGGCAAACTTCCTGGTATCACTACGGAACGAGGCGGAACCCATCCTCGGTACTCTTTGGCTTCCTCGGAACTTGCATCAATGATACGAGTGGAACGAGTCAGGCATACATTGGCTCCGATGACAGCCTCCCTGCCGATATGCACGCCTTCTACAATGATGCAACGGGAGCCGATGAAACAATAATCCTCGACGACAACAGGATTGGCTACCACCGGTTCCAAGACACCGCCTATCCCGACACCGCCGCTCAAATGCACATGCGCCCCGATTTGAGCGCAAGACCCGACAGTCGCCCAGGTGTCCACCATCGTGCCAGCCCCTACTCTGGCCCCTATATTGACATAAGAAGGCATCATCACAACGCCTGGCTCCAAGAAAGAACCATAACGGGCAATGCCGTGCGGAACGACCCTGACGCCAGAACTGGCAAAATCTTTCTTCAAAGGAATCTTGTCGCGGAATTCGAATGGCCCAACCTCCATGGTCTGCATCTTTGCCAATGAAAAATAAAGCAATACGGCTTTCTTGACCCATTGGTTCACCTGCCAAGGGTTTTCCTGGTCGCCAGAAAAGTCCTCGCCGGATACCGGGGCTGCCACCCGGACTTCTCCCCGGTCAAGGCAGGATACCGTTTCCAGCACTGCATCCGCATAAAGCGAATCCGACAACAAATCCCTTTCTTCCCAAGCCTTCTCTATATATGCCTGAAGTTCCCGCATTTCCATATGTTTTTGATAAAAAATGCCGCATCTGCTGCACATGAATGGATGCGGCAAATGCGGCAAGAATCCTAACAAGATTTCCTAGCAGCTTCCAAAGCCGCTTCAAAATCCGGCAGATTCGTCACTTCTTTGACATATTCCACATAAACTACCTTGTCATCCCTGTCAACAACCACGATTCCACGGCTCAGCAAACGCAATTCCTTGATTGCAAAACCGTATTTATGGCCGAACTCCAAATCCCTGTGGTCGGAACAAGTATGAACCTTGTCGATGCCGGCCGCACCGCAGAAACGCCCCAACGCAAACGGAAGGTCGCAAGAAATAGTCAATATTTCCACGCCCGGCAAATCGGCAGCAGCCTTATTGAACTGCCGGGTCTGGGTATCGCAAACCGGCGTATCGATAGAAGGCACTACGGAAATGATCCGGACCTTGCCCTTGTAGTCGCTCAGTTTCACTGGGCTCAAATCCGGAGCCAGGACAGTGAAGTCCTGCGCCGCATCGCCCGCCTTGACCATGTTGCCTTCCAATGTAAGCGGATTGCCGCCCATTGTGATAATTCCTCTGTGTTCTTGCATGATATAAAAAATTAAGTTTATCCTCCCAGATGCTCGCCATCATATCCGGCACCACATCTGAAAAGCAAGCCGGACCGCCTGCTTTCTGCAAAGATACGGATTTTTGAAAAAAACAGTCATGCACTTCTATCTTGAAACCGCAAAGGGGACTCGCAAAAATCCCGACTTCCATCCCCAGCAGCAACCGGGGTATGCGACTCCAGGCATATCCATGAAATACGGCAAAAAGCTGTTTCTAGGCGATTTCCATGAATCTGGCTTTCCTGAAATCCTGAAAAAGGCTGGTTCAAGATATGTCTTCAACAGGCTGTCCCGGATCTTTCCTGCGGTCACCTCCCCGCGTTTTACATCCAGACAGCCGATCTCCCTCCTCTGGGAGAGGCGGCGAAAGCGCATCGGGACTACCCTCCCAATGCCGATGGGCTTGACAAAGAACTTCAAACCAGCTTCCAAATAGAAATATCAACAAACTATTAAGTATATGTTAACAAATAATGTTCCCCGCTTTCGCACGCTTTTCCGAAAATGTGACTACCTTTGCTCCTCGATATGGGAACAATGAGACGTTATCGGATTCCGGAAGGAGTACATCCCGCTTCCTTGCAAAAGGGCAAACTGTTCCCGTTGTTGGACTTTTTATTTCAGGCGATTCCTTCGGAATCGCTTTTTTTTTGCAGAAAGCATCCGAACCATGATCTTTCGAATGACAATAAACCCAATATTTGTGCCATATGAAGAATAAAAATCTAATCTCGATCACCGACTTCAGCAAGGAAGAACAGCTGCACTTGTTGGATGTGGCGGAAGAATTCGCCCGGAATCCTCGCCAACGGATTCTGGCCGACAAGATTGTCGCAACCTTGTTCTTTGAACCATCCACCAGAACCCGCCTCAGTTTCGAAAGCGCAGCTAATCAACTCGGAGCCAGGATTATCGGATTCTCGGATGCATCAAACAGCAGCGTGACCAAGGGCGAGACCCTGAAAGACACGATCCTGATGGTAAGCAATTATGCTGACTTGATTGTCATGCGCCATCCTCGCGAAGGCAGCGCCCGTTACGCATCCGAAGTAGCCAAAGTGCCTGTCATCAATGCCGGAGACGGAGCCAACCAGCATCCGACTCAATGCCTGCTCGACTTGTATTCGATCCGCAAGACGCAAGGCCGCCTGGACAATCTGAACATAGCCTTCGTCGGCGACCTCAAGTACGGACGAACCGTACACTCATTGGCCCAGGCACTCTGCAACTTCAATTGCACTTTTCATTTTGTTTCCCCCGTGGAACTCAAGATGCCCAGCTATGTGAAACAGATAGTCAAAGACAATAAGCTGGAATACCACCAATATACGGAGCTTTCCGAAGTAATTCCCTTTGCCGACATCATCTACATGACACGAGTCCAACGGGAACGCTTTGCCGACCCGATGGAATACGAAAGGGTGAAAAACAGCTGCATCCTGAACAAAGCCATGCTCAAAGATTGCAAGGAAAACATGAAGATACTGCACCCGCTGCCACGTGTCAACGAAATAGCGACCGATGTGGACAACACGCCTTACGCATATTATTTCCAGCAAGCGCACAACGGGGTTTTCGTCCGCCAAGCCTTAATGTCTCTGATATTGGGAGCCAAGGAATAAAGCAGCGCACCGCAGCCAGCCAGGGCATTTCCCTGGATACTGTCGCCGCTCACATATCCATTCATCGCAAAAATTCAAATGACAATGGTAAAAAAAGAATTAATCGTTTCCGCTATTGAAAACGGAACCGTCATCGACCATATCGCATCCAGCGAGGTTTTCCGGGTAATGCGCCTGCTCAACCTGGAAAAATGCGAAGAAACTGTCTACATGGGATCAAACCTCGAAAGCCGGAAGTTAGGGAAAAAAGGAATCATCAAGGTAGCCAACCGATTCTTCGCACCTGAAGAACTCAACAAAATCGCCTTGGTAAGCCCCAACGCCACCGTGATAGAAATCCGGAATTTCGAAGTGACCAAGAAAACGAAAGTTGAACTTCCGTTGACCGTCAAAGGCATAGTAAAATGCATGAACCCGAACTGCATCACCAACCACGAAGCGATTGAAACCAACTTCACAGTGGTCCAGAATCCGGATGTGAAGCTCAAATGCCATTTCTGCGAAAAGTTCACCACCAAAGAGAACATGGAATTCTTGTAGGAATCTTTTTGCCGGGGCAAATGCAGCGGCAATGAAGACAAGCCAAGGCTAGAATCATCCCGACATGAGGTGTGTCGGAATGGCAACCTGCTTCGCCGGCTTCGAGGCACGGACTGTGCCATGAACCGCAATGCGAGCCGAACGCGGAGGGAAAGCCTGCCTGCACCATGCGGCGAAACCCGCGTTCGCTGCGATGCAGCAAGCGCGTTCCTCCTTTCTCGCTCCCAGCACTTGAACCAGCTATTCCGACGCACCGCGGAAGGTGCCATGGAAAGTTCTATCTATCCCGAGAGGCTGTATGAATTTTTATTTGTCCAGCTATCGGAAGGGGAAATCTCGAAACGCCAAAGCAAGTGAAGATTGGCTTCGCCTAAGCACTTCCGTCTCGGCCTTATCCACGCTGGGATCCGGCTTGGCAGGGTTCCCGGCTCAATCGGAACTTTGCTTTGTTTCCGCATTACGACGCAGGCGAGCTTGGCCCAGCGCCCCGGCTTGCACAACTTTTTGCCTGTTTCCCGAAGGAGGATAACCGGGCTATCTGACGTGGAAAAACGAAAAAAAACCGGATAATCCCGATGGCAAACAAAATCATGGAACCGGTCCCTGGAAATTCAATTCTTCAGGCTTGCAAGAGATTCCACACAGCTTCTGATGGAGCCTCGGCAGTCCGGAAAGAAGCCATCCGGAGCCAAGACCGAAATCGCAAGACCGGCGGAACAGAATCATGAAGAAGGAAGCCGGCAGTCGAGCGGGACTGCCGTCAAACGCCCGAACGGTTCAATCCTGCCGGATATCCGCCGGATTACCGGAAGATTCCAATGGGACAATTTCGGTCACGCTGCCCATGGTACCATGCGATGAGGAAACCACACCAGAAGAAAACGATTCGCCGAACCCGAGCAAGGAGGATATCGTATCCGTTGCCGGCAAAGGTCCAGGCATCTTATTTCCTTCTTGCAGGTCTCGATTGCGAACAGGATCAACCGAGGATGCATCCGCTTGGCTTGCAGAAACATGCAGTCCAGGTTCAGACTTCTCCCCTTTCTCCGCGGAAACATTGGCTCTTCCAGTCTTCCTCTCATCAGGCAATGGTTCTCTGTAACCTTGCTTAAACTGTTTTTCAATTAAAGCCAAGACCTTGTTCTTGTATGCATTCTCTGCCGCAATCTGTTCAGATGCCTTGATAGACTGATCGATACCCTCGCCCCATATTTCTTCGTTCACCACAGCTGCCACTTTGTACAGCCGCTTTCCTTTCTGGTTCATAGTACCCAGAACCTGGAAATTCACTTTGTAACGTTCCTTCTGCCCCCAGTCGATCAATTTACTCTTGTAATTCCAATCCCGCTTTTCAATCTCATCCATATCGATATGGACTGCCACGACCCGCTTGAGTATGACCCTTTCCGTAAAACGGTAGCCCTTGTCAAGGAACACAGCTCCCATCAGCGCTTCCAAAGCATTCCCGTCTACAGACTTGAAACCTCCAGCCTTGGCATCGATATTCAGCAGCTCATGCAACCCCATTTTCAATGCCACCTTGTTCAAAGTGGCCCGGCTTACCATCTTGGAACGCATTTCCGTCAAAAAGCCTTCATCCTTGTTCGGGTAACGCATAAACAAATAATGGGCCACTGCCGTACTTATGACTGAATCCCCCAAATATTCCAACCGTTCATTATTGCTCTTGATCCCGCCGGAAACCCGGGAAGCAGACTTGTGCCTGAAAGCCAGACGATATAAAAAAATATTCCCGGGATAAAACCCGAGAATATTCTTTACAGCCTTATATAATTTCTTTTCCTTTGAAAAATAGACTGCTATGAATCCCAACATAAAGAAATCCGCTTTAGTCTCCGTACTTCCTGAACGCAATCGACACATTATGCCCGCCAAACCCGAAAGTGTTGCTCAATGCCACACGGATATTGCGCTCTTGCGGTTTCCAGAAGGTATAATTGATTTTGTTATCCAGGTCAGGATCGTCCGTGAAGTGGTTGATCGTCGGAGGGACAACGCCATTCTTCACAGCCATGGCCGTCGCGATTGCCTCGACAGCTCCGGCAGCTCCCAGCAAATGCCCGGTACAGGATTTGGTGGAACTGATATTCACATCATACACGTGTTCGCCCAGGAACTGCTTGATGCCCAATACCTCCGGAACATCGCCCGCAGGCGTGGACGTGCCGTGGGTATTGATATAATCCACCTCTTCCGGTCGGGAATGACTGTCTTCCAATGCCAGACGCATCGCCCTTGCCACATGCAAGCCTTCAGGCTGGGGAGCCGTCATATGATAGGCATCGCCCGTCAAGCCGCAGCCGATCACTTCCGCATAAATCTTGGCTCCGCGGGCCTTGGCGTGTTCCAACTCTTCCAATATCAGGCCACCAGCACCTTCGCCCAAGACAAAACCGTCCCGGTCTTTGTCAAAGGGGCGCGAAGCCGTCTTGGGATCGTCATTGCGCACCGACAAGGCATGCATGGAATTGAAGCCGCCTACTCCGGCGGGGGTCACTGCAGCTTCCGATCCGCCGCATACAAAAGCGTCAGCCTTGCCTGTCTTTATGTACATATAGGCATCGGCCAAGGCGTTCGCCGAAGACGCGCAAGCGGAAACCGTAGCGAAATTCGGGCCATGGAAGCCATTCTTGATACTGATATACCCAGCAGCTATATCCGCTATCATCTTGGGAATGAAGAAAGGACTGAAACGAGGGACCCCGTCCCCCTTGGCGTAATCGCACACCTCGTAAAACAGGCTGATCAATCCTCCTATGCCGGAAGCCCAAATAACACCGACACGGTCCTTGTCCAACTTGGAGTACTCCAAGATGCCGGAATCAGCCACCGCCTCGTCGGAAGCAACCATCCCGTACTGGGAATACAAATCATGCTTGCGCACTTCCTTCCGATCCATGTACTGGGATATGTCAAAACCTTTCAGCTCGCAAGCGAACTGCGTCTTGAACTTGGATGCGTCGAAACGAGTAATCGGAGCGGCACCGCTGGTACCAGCCAAAAGAGCATTCCAATAATCCTGGAGATTGTTCCCGATAGGAGTCAAAGCCCCCATCCCGGTAATAACGACTCTCTTTTGTTCCATAAAAGTCAACAGTATTTTAATATAGGCCACGCCGGCGACGGCAAGGCACACGCAAGAGCGAAGAGGCGGAAAGCAATGCTTGCTCCCCGCCTCCTCCTCCGATATCAAGAAATCCGGAATTATTTCTTGTTTTCTTCGATATATTTGATGGCATCGCCTACCGTCGCGATTTTCTCGGCTTGGTCATCGGGGATGGAAATACCGAACTTCTTTTCGAATTCCATAATCAACTCAACGGTATCAAGTGAGTCAGCACCAAGATCGTTTGTAAAGTTTGCATCAGGTGTAACTTCTTTTTCGTCAACGCCAAGCTTATCGACGATGATAGCTTTTACTTCGCTTTCGATTTCTGACATGATGTTCTTAAATTTTTTGGGTTAAACTGAGTGCAAAGGAACGTCTTTTTTGGAAAATTGCCAACTCTTGCCATGGCTTTTATTAACTAAAAAATGTTAATTGCATAAAAAACAAAAAATTAAAGAAAACAAACCATCAACATAAGTTCCATGCAAAAGCGCCACTGTACGGTGGGCATATGAAACGCAGCATTCCTCTCCCGATTAAACCCAGATCGGTCATCAGGCACGCGTGTCCGTTTCTGATTGGGAAAATGAGGCTTCCGGGCATCTTGCCCGCTTCTGTCCGCAGCATGCTTCCGGCCTAGCCGAAGGCGTAGCGGGCTACGCCTTCGGCTAGGCCGGAAGCATGCTGCATGGCACAAGCGGGCAATCTCCCCAAAGTCTGATGACCGATTCGGGTCAAAGCAGCTTCCATGTACACAGCACGGTGCCCGAATCTCTGCTGGCCCGCTTCCTTTTTCTCTTTTTATGTTTATCTTTGCACCCTGTTTTCGGGGGGCTCAGCCTCTTATGAAGCATAAAACCTTAAAAACCAAAAGACGGGAATTCATAAATCAGGCCGAAGCGATTTTTCGCCAGACGGGCGGAAGATGCTCCCGGCATGGCATGCGAAACTGATTCATAAAACCCGCCTGGAATCAAAAACGTCTTATCGAGGCATGAAAGAGGCTATTTGCAATATGGCGCTCTTTGCTTCCGGCAACGGGACCAATGTGCAACGGATCTGCGAATATTTCCGAGGCCATCCTTCCATACATCCTGCCGTCGTGATTTGCAATAACCCCGAAGCCTATGTGCTCGAGAGGGCGGAACGGTTGTCCGTTCCTGCTGTCATGGCAAGTCCAGCCCAGATCAAGGATCCGGGATTCATGCTGCCTGTGTTGCGCCGGTATTCCATCACCCATATTGTCCTGGCCGGATTCCTTTGCCGGGTTCCGGCTTACTTGGTGGAATCTTACGACGGCCGCATCGTCAATATCCACCCTGCCCTGCTTCCGAAATTCGGAGGGAAAGGAATGTACGGGATGCATGTGCACGAAGCAGTCGTCAAAGCGCAAGAAAGCCGTAGCGGGATTACTATCCATTTAGTAGACAGTCAGTACGACCATGGAACAACTCTTTTCCAAGCCTCGTTTCCCATGGGACCTGACGAAACCGCCGGGACTGTCGCCAGCAAAGTCCATGCGCTGGAACAGGCCTATTTCCCGTTGGCAATCGAAAAATGGATAACGGGAGCCGTACCCGGAGAATTCCCTGTCCTGGACAAGGTGGAAACATGCTGGAACAATGAATGGGGTGTCCCGGACAGAGCGGATGCAGAACAGAACCGCATGCCTTGCAGAACCGAAGAGGGCAGCACGGATGCGAACATGAATACACAAACCTTCTAAAACAAAAACCGTGAACGAAACAGTCATTTTTTCCGTTGTGCTTTTGGCCGTTTTAGGATTGGTGCTGGCGCTAATCCTTTATCTGGTGGCCCAAAAATTCAAGGTCGAGGAAGATCCACGTATCGATCTGGTTGCCGAAGCTCTCCCTGGTGCCAATTGCGGTGCTTGCGGGAAAGCAGGATGCCGCGACATGGCCGAGCAAATTGTCAAGGATCCTTCTTACACCGGATGCCCGGTCTGCAACGCCGACAACATCGCCAAGATTGCAGAAATCCTAGGACGGGTACCCGAAGAAAAAGAACCCTGCATCGCTGTGGTACGCTGCAAGGGCGGAAAAGTCAATTCCCCTTCCAAAGTCCAGTTCGAAGGCCTGCAAAGCTGCAGTTTCGCCAATAGCATCTTCACAACCGAGGGTGGCTGCCCGTTCGGATGCCTGGGCTGCGGCGATTGCACAAAGGCTTGTACGTTCGATGCCATCCATATGAACCCGGAAACCGGTCTTCCGGAAGTGGATCCGGATAAATGTACCGCCTGCGGCGCCTGCACTAAAGCCTGCCCGAGAGGCATCATCGAAATCCGCAAGAGAAGAGAGGCTACCGGCCGCGTATATGTCGGCTGCATGAACAAGCAAAAAGGGGTATACTCGACCAAAGTCTGCAAAATCTCCTGCATCGGCTGCGGCAAATGCGTCAAGGTCTGCCCGCAAAACGCGATTACCTTGGCCAACAACCTGGCCTACGTCAACGACGACCTCTGCATCTCCTGCCAGAAGTGCGTGGAAGCCTGCCCGACCAAGGCCATGACCATCATGCCGCTCAGCAAGAAACTGCCTGAAACGCCCAAGGCTGAACCGGCAAGCGTTCCAGCAACCGCTACCGAACCCATGCAAAAAGCAGAAACGCTAGCTTGATTCCATTTCTAACGGTAAAAAGACAAAATGAATATGAAAACATTCAACATAGGCGGGGTTCATCCCGACGACAGCAAGCTCAACGCCGATGCGCCGATGCAGGAGCTGCCCATCCCGAAGCAGGTCTGCGTCATGGTCAGCCAGCATCTGGGAGCCCCTTCGCAACCCATTGTAAAGAAAGGGGACAAAGTAAAAGTCGGCACAGTCCTGACTTCCAACGATGCCTTTCTGAGTGCCGTAGTCCACTCTCCGGTCAGCGGAACGGTCAACAAAATCGCCGATGTGGTCGATGCCTCGCTTTATCCGAAACCGGCCATCTTCATCGATGTGGAAGGGGATGAATGGGAAGAAAGCATCGACCGCAGTCCTGAAATCAAACGGGAAATCAACTTGGACGGTCCGGCCATTATCCAGAAAATCAAAGAAATGGGAATTGTCGGCATGGGCGGGGCCTGTTTCCCGACCCATGTGAAACTCATGCCGCCCAAGGATGCCAAAGCCGAATACCTCTTGCTCAACGGAGTGGAATGCGAACCTTATCTGACTTGCGACTACCGCCTGATGCTGGATCATGCCGAGGAAATCATGATCGGAGCCCAGATTCTGATGAAGGCTTTGAATGTTCCGCAAGCCATCGTGGGCATCGAAGCAAACAAGCCCAAGGCTATCGCCCACATGAGCGAAATGGCAAAGAAATTCCCGGGCATCAGCGTGCAAGCCTTGAAAATGAAATACCCGCAAGGAGCCGAAAAGCAACTGATCAAAGCCTTGACCGGACGTGCTGTTCCTTCCGGCAAATTGCCTATCAACGTGGGATGCGTGGTGGACAATGTAGCCACCTGCTACGCGGTGTACCAAGCCGTGCAGAAGAACATGCCGCTTGTACAGAGAATCGTCACGGTGACAGGTCCCAGTGTTCCCCAGCCTACCAACTTCCTGGCCCGCCTCGGGACTCCGGTGTCCGCTTTCCTCGAAGCCATAGGCGGCGTACCGGAAGATACCGGCAAAGTGATTTCCGGCGGTCCCATGATGGGCAAGGCCTTAGCCAATACCGAAGTCAGCTCCGTGAAAGGAATGTCGGGCATCCTGGTATTGCCCGAAAAGCAAGCCCACCGCAACACGGTATATCCCTGCATCCGCTGCGGCAAATGCGTGGAAGCCTGCCCGATGGGGTTGGAACCCTATCTGATTGCCTCCACCAGCCTGGCCAAAGCTTTCGACTTGACGGAAAAAGCCAGAGTGATGGACTGCATCGAATGCGGTTGCTGCCATTTCACCTGCCCGTCCAATCGTCCGCTATTGGATGCCATCAAGTTAGGCAAGTCCACCGTTGGCAAAATCATCCGTGCAAGAAACGCAAAGAATTAAGAACCTTTAGAATTTAAGCGATATGGCTGAAAATACGAAATGGGTAGTATCGGGCGCCCCCCATATACACGGCTCCGATTCCGTTACCAAAATCATGTGGGGCGTGGTCATTGCCTTGATTCCCGCATTCCTTGTCAGTGTCTATTTCTTCGGGCTGCAAGCCTTGGTGCTGACGTTGGTCACCGTGGCTTCCTGCCTTTTGTTCGAGTTTTTAATCAATAAGTTCTTTTTCAAAAGACCTTGCTGCTTAGGAGACGGTTCAGCGATGATTACCGGTCTCCTGCTGGCTTTGAACCTGCCGTCGAACCTGCCGTTATGGATGGCTATCGTAGGTTCTTTGGTTGCTATCGGTGTGGCCAAATGGGCATACGGCGGATTGGGATCGAATCCTTTCAATCCTGCCTTGGTAGGACGTGTGTTCCTGCTGATTTCCTTCCCGGTGGCCATGACGACCTGGCCGCTGCCGCACGCCTTGTTCGGCGGAAGCGCAGTCACCGATGCCATTACAGGCCCGACGCCTCTGGCTATCGCCAAGGAAGCACTCAAGACAGGACAGACTCCGGAACAAATCATGAGCGAGCTGCCCGCCTATTCCGACATGCTGTTCGGGAACATGGCCGGTTCGATGGGGGAAATCTCCGCAATCGCCATCCTTTTAGGCGGTATCTTCATGCTTTGCCGCCGAATCATCACCTGGCACATTCCGGTTGCTTTCTTGGGAAGCGCTTTCATCTTCGCTGGAATCCTCTGGTTAGCCGACCCTGCCCAGTTCATGGATCCGGTGTTCCACCTGCTGACGGGTGGCATCATGCTCGGCGCCATCTTCATGGCTACCGATATGGTGACATCGCCTATGACCAACAAAGGAAAACTGATTTTCGGAGTCGGTTGCGGCGTATTGACCATCCTGATCCGTACTTTCGGCGCGTACCCGGAAGGAGTTTCATTCGCCATCCTGATCATGAACGCCTTTGTTCCTCTGATCAACCGTGGCTGTACCCCCAAACGCTTTGCCAACGCAAAATAACCTGCCGTTATGAAAAAGAAAGAATCGACATTAAAAAACATGATACTCAGCACGGCTCTGATTGCCGGCATCTCCGGGCTTGCCTTGGGATTCGTCTATAACATCACCGAACCCAAAATCAGCGCGGCCAAGAAAGCCAAGGAAGAGCAGGCTATCAAAAACGTATTACCCGATTTTGAACGCAAAGTAGACGGGAAAATCCTGATCGAAGGCGAAAAAGATTCCATCTCCTACTCTGCGGCTTTCAATGGAGACCAATTGGTGGGAATTGCGGTCAATACCTATTCGATGAATGGTTTTTCCGGTGAGATCGGCCTGATGGTCGGCATCCTGCCCGATGGAACCATGAACAAGGTTTCCGTCCTACTTTGCAATGAAACCCCGGGTCTTGGCACGAAAATGACAGATCCGGGTTTCTATACCCAATTCGAAGGCAAGAATCCGGCTTCGTTCAACTTCAAAGTGAAGAAAGACGGCGGCGATGTGGATGCCATCACATCGGCCACAATCAGCTCGCGCGCCTATTGCGATGCCTTGGATCGGGCTTTCAGAGTATTTAACCAAATCGTATCCACCAAATAAATCCGATTGACATGAGTGCAAAAATTAATCAATGGCAGAATTTCAGTAAGGGATTGCTCAAGGAAAGCCCTACTTTTTCCTTGATTTTGGGGATGTGCCCTACCTTGGCTGTGACCTCCTCGGCACAGAACGGATTGGGGATGGGTTTGGCTACCACCTTTGTTCTGACGCTTTCCAACGCGCTTATCTCGATGCTGAAATCCCAGATTCCCGATAAGGTACGTATCCCGTGCTTCATCGTGGTCATCGCGGCTTTCACGACCATCGTGGATTTGCTGATTCAAGGATATGTTCCCGCTTTGGCTGCCAGCTTGGGCGTGTTCATTCCCCTGATTGTAGTGAACTGCATCGTATTAGGGCGTGCTGAAGCTTTCGCCTCGAAAAACGGAGTCGGTTCTTCTATCGTGGACGGACTCGGCATGGGACTCGGGTTCACTATCGCGTTGACCATCCTCGGGATGATCCGCGAAGCCTTGGGTGCCGGTTCGTTCTTCGGCAACAAGTTCATCGACGGGGACGGTATCATCGTATTCATCCTGGCTCCGGGCGCTTTCATGGTCCTTGGATTCCTGATTGCGCTGATTCACTATGTATCGGGCAAGAAACACTAATTTCCCTAAAGCTAAAAAACAAACGTCATGGAATATATTCTTCTTATCATAAGCACGATATTGGTCAACAATATCGTTTTTGCCCAGACCTTGGGGATTTGCCCTTTCCTAGGGGTTTCCAGCAAGATTTCCTCTTCAGTCGGGATGGGGGCCGCGGTAGTCTTCGTCATCACGATTGCCACATTGATTACTTTCTTGATCAACCAATACATCCTGGTGCCTCTGCATCTGGACGCTTTCCTGCAGACCTTGGTATTCATCCTGGTTATCGCCGCCTTGGTACAGATGGTGGAAATCATCCTGAAGAAAGTGAGCCCTTCGCTGTACTCGGCTTTAGGTATCTTCCTGCCATTGATTACGACGAACTGCGCCGTGTTAGGTGTGGCTCTGTTGGTCATCCAGAAGGAATACAATCTGCTGGAGAGCGTGGTTTATGGATTCGGTACCGCTGTCGGCTTCGGCTTCGCCTTGGTCATCATGGCCGGCATCCGCGAACAGCTGGAACTGGCTTCTGTGCCTAAAGGAATGAAAGGCAACCCGATTACCTTGGTGACAGCCGGCATACTGGCCTTGGCTTTCATGGGCTTCGCCAACTTGGTATGAGACGAGAATGGCATTGCGAACCCGTTTCGCCCATTCTCGAAGAGGATAACAGAACAGCCTCGCATCCGAAGCGCAGGGCGGATCGAAAATTTCCCGGTCCGCCCTCTGGCTTTTGATTGAACAGGGAAAAATTTTAATACATTATATACAATGAAGACAGCTGTCGTCGCCTTAGGAGGTAATGCCTTGCTCCGCAGCGGGCAAAAGGGAACCTTCTCTGAACAAATGCAAAACGTGACCACAACCTGCCAAGCCTTGGTAAAACTGATTCAACAAGGATATTCCATCTGCATCGGTCATGGGAACGGTCCCCAAGTGGGCAATGTCATGTTACAACACGAGGCCGGGAAAAAAGAATTCGGCTTGCCGGCCATGCCGATGGATTTCTGCGTTGCTGAAACCCAAGGTTCGATCGGGTACCTGATCGAGCTTTGCCTGTACAACGAATTGCACAAAGCCGGATTGACCAAAGATGTGATTTGCCTCTTGACCCAAGTCAGGGTGGACAAGAACGACCCGGCATTCCAGAAACCGACCAAGCCGGTAGGCCCTTATTACACGGAAGAAGAAGCGGACAGGTATGCTGCCGAAACCGGGGCTATCTTCAAAGAGGATCCGAAAGGCAATGGATGGAGGAAAGTCGTCCCCTCTCCCACCCCGATTGAAATCAACCACATCGGGACTATCCTGAGAGCCTTGGTCAACGACAATATCGTCATCACGGTAGGAGGCGGCGGAATCCCGGTAATACAGGAAGAAGGGATGTATCATGGCGTGGAAGCCGTCATCGACAAGGACTTGGCATCCGCGCTGCTGGCATCGCGCATCGGGGCTCACTCGTTCTTCATCCTTACCGATGTACCCAATGTCTGCATCCGTTTCCGCAAGCCGGACGAAAAGAAACTGGAGCAAATCACAGTGGCAGAAGCTAAAAAATACTTGGCCGATGGAGAATTCGCCGAAGGCTCGATGGCTCCCAAAATCCGGGCAGCACTCTTCTTTCTGGAACATGGCGGCCACGAATGCATCATCACTGAAGCCGGGATGCTGGGACAAGACCATGCCGGCACTCGAATCGTAAAAGAATAGTTAACATAAAACTCAATAACAATGGCTTTTAACTTGAAAAACCGGAGTTTCTTGAAACTCCTCGATTTCACTCCGAAAGAAATCCAGTACATGTTGGACCTGGCTAAACAGCTGAAAGCTGCCAAATACGCCGGAACTGAACAGCCCATGCTGAAAGGCAAGAACATCGTGCTGTTGTTTGAAAAAGACTCTACCCGTACCCGTTGCTCCTTTGAAACCGCTGCGCACGACCAAGGCGCTCATGTGACATACCTCGGCCCTTCCGGCTCGCAAATGGGCAAAAAGGAATCCATGAAGGATACCGCTCGCGTACTGGGCCGCATCTACGACGGCATCGAATACCGCGGATTCGACCAAAGCATCGTGGAAAGCTTGGCCGAATATGCCGGCGTACCTGTCTGGAACGGCCTGACCAATGAATTCCATCCGACCCAGATCCTGGCCGACTTCTTGACAATGATGGAACACAGCGACAAGCCGCTGCACCAGATGAGCTTCGCCTACCTCGGGGATGCCCGTTACAATATGGGGAACTCTTTGATGGTAGGTGCTGCCAAGATGGGCATGGACTTCCGTGCCGTAGCTCCGAAAGAATTCTGGCCTAACGAAAAACTGGTGGAAGAATGCCGCAAGATTGCTGCCGAAACCGGAGCCAAGATTACCTTGACGGAAAACGTGGAAGAAGGAGTGAAAGGTGTCGACTTCCTTTATACCGACGTATGGGTTTCGATGGGCGAACCGATGGAAGCTTGGGGCGAACGTATCAAGGCCTTGAAGCCCTATCAGGTAAATATGGACGTTATCAAGAAGACCGGCAACCCGCACGTGAAGTTCCTGCACTGCTTGCCGGCATTCCACAATCTGGAAACGACCATCGGCCGCGAAGTATACGAAAAGTATGGCATGAATGGCTTGGAAGTGACCGAAGATGTATTCGAATCCAAGCACAGCATCGTATTCGACGAAGCTGAAAACCGTTTGCATACCATCAAAGCCGTGATGGTAGCCACTCTTGCATAAAACTGCTGTTCCCTCTCTTTGCCGGGCAGATTGAAGCTTCGATCGAGCTTCAATCTGCCCGGCTTGCAATACAGGGATCCCGTTCGCGGCTGCGCAGAGAATCTTGGCCTTTCCCATGCTTCCATGGCAGAATGAACGAAGCGCAAAGCGCAGCCTATCGCCCGTTCTGCCACGCCCTCTTTCTCACTGGCCGGCTGGCACGAGGTCATCGAGTTTCAAGGAATAATCGCGAGGGCCGAAAATCGAGCTGCCGATACGGACCATCGTACTCCCCTCATCCATCGCAATCCGGTAATCTTCCGACATTCCCATCGAAATCTCCTTGAAATGATCTTTTCCGGAAAAATAACGAGCCTTCAAATAGTCGAATTCCTCATGCAAGCCGGCGAACTCCGAGCGGACTTGCGCCACATCATCAGTAAATGTGGCCATCCCCATCACTCCGTCTACCCTGACATGCTTCAGGTCAGCAAAAGAACTCGAATCAAGCATTCTCTCGGCTTCATCCCTCAAAAAGCCGAACTTGGTTTCTTCCCGGGCAATATGGAACTGCAACAGGCAAGGGACTACCCGTTGGAATCTAGAGGCCACTTTGTCCACCTCTTGCAGAAGCGCAAAACTGTCGATGCTGTGTATCAAGGTGACAAACGGAGCAATATACTTGATTTTATTGCTTTGGAGATGTCCGATGAAATGCCATTCTATATCCGATGGCAGTTCCGGATGCTTAGCCCTCATTTCCTGAGCCTTATTCTCCCCGAAAACACGTTGTCCCCAATCATAGACAGTCCGTATGTCGCTTAGAGGCTTGTATTTGGATACAGCCACCAAACGGACTCCCGGCTTCAGGCTCTGCAAAATCTTCTCGTAGTTCTCTTTATCCATGATCATAGAAATATTATCGCAAAGGAGGGCATGCCCGACGGGTACTGAGTCCCGTCGTTTAAAAAAATCCTAAATCCTTTTCCAGCATACCATGCTCCCATACATCTCATTCCAGGCCGGATTCCGCTACAGACACCTCTTTGATGAATTCCACCTTCAAAGCATCCCCTTCCTTCAAGACTTTCAAGTCCGGGAAAGAAACGTAATCCACGCATTCGCAAACCGTGAAATTGAAATTATCGCCTTTCTTGACTTTGACAAGGCAGGAGGAACTGGCAGGCAACAGTTTGCAAGGATTATCCGGAATGAACGCACCTCCTTTCAAATGTCCGTGTATTCCATAATTATATCCTAGAAATTCATTAGCCATGGCGATATGTCCGGAAAGCAAAAGACTCCGGATCCGGGTAGAACTCAGATGCTGATGATGGAACAACTGCTCCGGGAAACGATCCACTTCAAAACCGTGCTTCCTGCCATATTCCTGCATCTGGTCGTAACTCCCTTTACGGTCATGCCCGAAATTATGGTTATAACCTACCACCATCCTTTTTACCCCCAAAGTCCCCACCAGCACTTTCTCGATAAATGCCGAATATGACATTTTCGAGAACGCCTCGTCGAAATGGATAATCAAAACCCGCCCTAATCCTGTCTTGGCCAGCAAGGAAACCTTCTCCTCATCGGTCGTCAACAAACGGAAACGATGGTCATAGGCATCGGACGCATGCAAAACCATCCGGGGATGAGGGCTGAATGTCACCAGAACGCTTTCTCCCCCATCCACATCCGCATAATGGTTCAGCAGGTTGATAACCGCCTTATGCGCCACGTGGACACCATCAAACGAACCCACCGTAACCACTGGATTACGGACAGGTTTCCAATTCTCAAGACCTCTGATTACCTCCATTACTAAAAATCGACAGTAAGCCCTACCATGAAATTGAAACGGTACGACGGGTAATCGTACCACATGTAATAGCGCTGGGACAACAGATTGTTCAAATCGACAAAAACCGTCATCCTCTTGATAAAGCGATACTCCGCCCCTATGCTCCAATCAAAGCATCCCTTCAAAGTCTGTTCCTGGCCGATCCTGTCCAGCGCCTTCATATTGGTGTATGCCCGGATGCCGGTATAGGCAGACAGCCCCTCTATGATGTTGTATTTGAACGACACATTTGCCATAAACTCAGGGCTATAGTACAAACGCTTGTCGTAATGGTTGTACGTGGCATCCAAATGCGCTTGTATCTTCTCGCCGAAACGGAAGTTCAAATCCCCGCGCAAACGAAGATTGAACACATCGCCCGTATAATACGGCTGGAAATCATTGTATCCGTAATAGCTTACATGAGGCCCGTAATCGTACCTGTAATAATCGAATGTCAATACGTCTTCCATGAAATGGGCCGATACCTTTACACGGTAGTCGATACTCTTGCTCAGATTCCCGCTCAGGCCCGCATATGCATTGAACTTATCCCTCGTGAATTCCAAATCCGTGAACAGCAACGGATGAAGGAACGGATTCACCGAAGAAATCTTATCGACAGTATTCCTTTCCACGCCGCCACCGGTTCCCACAAAGAACGTCAAAATACCCTTTATGATATGCAAACGCAGATCCACGACTGGATTAAACTGGAAATGAGTCCCTTTATCCACATACCTGCTCCAAGCCGAATTACCGTACAGATGGAACGCAAACGCCGCATCCAGCTCCAGGATCCTGTACTTATACCGTAACTCGGGCTGCAAGGTCAAATGCCACGCATTGAGCAACTCATTGCCTTGGATGTACTCGTCCATCACAATCTCATCGCCGACTCTCTCTGGCAACCAGTAACCGTCTTTGATCCCGTCCCTGTACGTATTGTCTTCGAAACGCAAACGACCGCCCAGCTCGAACATGTCCACCGATTTCCGGTCCGCCAAAAGGACCTTGGATACTCGGCCATCCGCTATGATCGTATTCTCCGCGGACCTCCAATTGGTCAGATTCAGGTTATAATCCAATACCGCATTGAACCTCAAATCCGTCGGATCCTGAGCGTTATCCGTAAAAGACAGTATTCCTCGGGCATTCTGGTACCATCGCTTCTCTTGATCGCGATAGGGTTCAAGCATGTCGATGTCGGACGGAACGGTATCATGATTCCCATAGCCATAGCATGAAACCGACTTCTGGCTGTACAATATATTCAATGATGAAACGAACTTGTCGGAGAAAATCCGGCCGATCACATTGGCTTCATTAACCGAATGGTTCGTCTTGAACCTATCGTACCCCTTGATTTTGCCATACGCGGAATGATGCCGGTAATACGCAGCCAGTTCATACTTGCGGCTCCGTCCCATCGCGAAATTCAATTCGGCCAAAGGGGACAAATGATTCCCGAATCCAATCTTGACGCTATTGTTCCACAGCTTCGGGATAGGTTCTCCCAAAATCTTGGCCGGCTTGATATTCTCTACAGGATAGACCGTAGCGAACGGACGTGAAATGATGTCATAATCAAAACGAGGCGCCGGCATGGCCGTATCCACGAATTCCGGTGAAAAGCCAGGCTTGGCCGGCATCGTCAGGCCCGGCTGGTAGGGCGCCGTCACAACCACTTTCTCATTATAACCTGACGACGAGCCAACCGTGTCCTGTGCCTGCGCGAAAAGCGCACCGCAAGCGGCCAAAGACATTACGATGATTCTATTCTTATCCATTTTCTCGATTCTCTCAAATTAAACACGACTACATCGCAGGCAACATGATTTCCTCTTCGCTACCGTAACGTGAAGAACGGAAAAGCTGTTCCTGCTCAAGATCCGCTGCTTCCTTCTGTGCGATCATATCCAGTTTCTGGCGGGCCAGACTCTTCAGATCCTCACCTTCGTAATTATCCACAATGCTTTGCAATGTCTGCTTGGCTTGCAGCATATTGCCCTTCTGATAATATATGTCCGCCCACAGAAGGTACGTCTTGGCCAGATAATAGTCGTCAACGGACTCATCTTGAATATAATCCAGAATCATCCTTTCCGCTTCATCATAAAACCCGGATTTCACACGCTGCTCCAATATGACATAACGAGCCTCCGATGAATAATCCGGATTGGATGATTTCGTCAACATCTCGTACTGCTGCATCGCCAATTCATTCTCTCCAATGCCGGGAGCCGCATGCGCAATGAAATAACGAGCCTCGTCGGCATCCTGCCGGGCAATGCCGTCCGTACGCAAGACATCCAACGCCGATTCGACGAGTTCCTTGGATTGCCCGAGAGCCCGGAAGCAACGCATACGGCCAAGCTTGGCTGCCACCAAGTTTTCAGGCTTCATGCCTGTCCGCGACAACTGCTCGTAATACCCTAAGGCTGGTTTATATTCCTTATCGGCGAAATACAAATCAGCCAATGCGCGAGTAGCTGCTTCCGACTCTTCGACATTAAGCTGGGAAAGCTTCGCATACGCACGCTTCAGGTTTTCCTTATCCCCGATTTTTCCAGCACAATAAGCGGCGCTTTTCCAAGCATCCACGACAAACAATCCCTGAGGATATTTATCCAGGTAATTCTTCAGGGCCCCCAATGCATCCGCGTAGCGGTTCTCCATCATGGCGGTCTCTGCCGTCATATAACTCAACGAATCCTGCTCCTGCTGCTCCAGCTTCACATCCGGCAATGTCGACACATAGGCAAAATAATCATCTATCTTCCCCATCGACATATAGATATTCTGGATGCTGCGCAAGGCCTGACGGCCTTCTTCCGACGAAGGGTTAGCCTTAGCGACGGCCTTGAAGCATTGCAACGCCTGGTCATTGTCCCCTTGGTTATAATAAATCAACCCCATTTTTGCCCAAGAGGAAGCCGCTTTGGATGAATTCGGATAGAAATCCTTTATCTTCCGGTAATATTGAAGAGCCTTTGCATCCTGCCCCAGCATCAGGTAAGTCGAGGCAAGCTCATCATAAACCTGCGGCATATACTGAGATTCGACGAAACGGTTCTCCAGCGATGCCAAAAGCTTTTCCTTCTGCTGGTAACGGCCGAGAGCCCCCTCGCACAAGGCTTTTTGCAAAAATGCATAATCTGCAGGCTCGTACCCATTGGCTATGGCTCTGTCATATGAATCCTCGGCCGCAGAGTATTCTTCCATCATGTACTGGCAGTCTCCCAGCCGGGCGTATGCATCCGCCAGCCAAGGAGACCCGCTTCCTCTCTCCGATGAGATGAATTCTTCGAAATAATGACGCGCTTGCGGGTAATTCACCAACTCCATATTGGCATAACCCAGATTGAGCAAGGCCTCAGGATATTCGGGAAGAGACCTGGCCTGCCCGAATGAAAGGCATTGCGTGTACAATCCCAATGCCCTCTGGTAACTTCCTGCTGAAAAATAGCATTCCCCTTGCCAGAAATACGCCCGCGCAGTCAAAGCCGGATCGATCCCGACCTTAGCGCATTTTTCAAAATATGACAAAGCTGTCCCGTACGCCCGGCGCAAAAAGGATTCAGTTCCTTTGTTGAAATACAAACGCTGCTCGATCCTATCAAGCTCAGGAGTCCTCTGGCTGATCTTGGACAAGGAAGCCAATGCCATGTCATAATTCCGAGTCGTCATGAACATCCGCACCATATAAGCATATATTTTCTTGGCATACACAGAATTAGGATATTTCGCAAGAAAATCCTCCAAGACTTTCAACGACTCATGGTACGGTGTCAATCCTAACTCGTATGCCAGCTGGGCGTAATGGTACATGGCATCTTCCGCCAACACATCATTCTGGCCTTCAATGCGGGAAGCTTCGGCGAAAGCATCCATGGCAAACTTCTTTTTGTTCTGATGAGCATAGCAATAGGCCAGATGGTACAATGCAGACTGTTCCAGACCCTCCGAAGGATGCAAAGGCATCACTCCTTGGAAATAATAGATAGCGGAATCGTAATAATCCAGTTTATAATAGCAATAGCCCAATATATAGCATCCCTCAGCATCAGGAATATCTGCTGAATTGCGATAAAAACTCGTCATATAGGGCAATGCCTCCCGATAACGGCCTTCCTTGTAATAAGCCTCTCCCAACAGACGGCCGATTTCTGCCGCCCGCTGCTCGGATGCAGCCGCCATCAAAGCCGGGCCATTGGCAATGACCGAATCGGACTCTCCCAAGACATGATATATCTGCAGCATGTACAATGGGGCGATTTTTGCGAAAGCGGGATCATCCTTGATCTTCTCGAATTGCTCCAACGAGTTCTGGTAGAAGCCTTCCCTGTACAGGATATATGCATAATAATAGATAGAAACGACCTGATACCTGTTTTCATAATCCGTCAACTTCGCGAAATGCAACTTGGCCTCATCATAATCATGAATCATGAAAAAGGAATAGGCAGCCCGGAAATAGAATAATTCTTTCTCCTTGCTTTTGGCATCCAGCTCTTCCGGGTCGACCTGCCGGAAATAACTGCAAGCATCCTCGTACCTCTTGTAGTCGTATTCGAAATTCGCCAACCGGAAATAAGCGCTATTCACCCGGCTGCTGTTCGGATAGGCTTCGACAAATTCCCTCAAGGCCTTGGCTCCGCTTTTATGGTACAACATCACATCGCACATGGCCTTGTAATACATGGATTCAGAACGGAGATAATCGTCATCCTCCCCCAGATGCCGCTGCATCGAGGCAAAAGCACGCTTGGCTGCGGAAAACTTACTGTTCTCGTAAAGCCGGACGGCTTGCGAGAATTCGTATTCAGGAGCCTCGTAATTAGCCGTATTCTGAGACCAGCCAAGCATGCATGATGAAACCAGGCATGCTGCCATAATCAGGAAGAGTCGCTTCTTCATTACTTTCTTCTTGTTGTTTTAACGATGTTTCGGGGATACCGGGAACCGCATCTTATAAGCCACCGAGACATCTCCTTTAGCAATATTGTCTAACTTTCGCTTGAGCAGCATTTTCCTCATCGGGCTCAAGCGATCCACAAAGACCTTGCCGCGCAAGTGGTCGCATTCATGCTGGACAACACGGGCCACATAACCATCAAGAATCTCGTCATGCAGGCTCCCGTCCACATCCATGTAACGGATATGAATGACCGATGCGCGAGGGACATCCTCATGCAAACCGGGGAAACTCAGGCATCCCTCGTTGAAATACCACACATCCCCTTCTTCCCGGTAAATTTCCGGATTCAACATAGCTTTCCTGAAATCAGCTGCTTTGGCATCTTCCGACGCGAAAGGAGCAGCATCTACCACAATCAACTGGATCGACAGGCCTATCTGAGGAGCAGCAAGGCCGCAGCCATCGGCATGTTCCATAGTCTCGAACATGTCTTCAACCAACTTTGCCAGACCCGGGTAATCCGGGCCGATTTTTTCTGCCTGACGGCGCAAAACAGCATCGCCGTAGGCCACAATCGGGTATATCATGATTTTTATTTTTCTAAATTCCAAAGAATTGCCATATACTATGCTCGATTCGAGGATTCCTCATCCGAAACATTCTTCCTGAACTCCATCCTCTGCATGTAGGATTGCAGAATCAACACAGCGCTGGTGGCATCTACCAATGCCTTGTCCTGACGTTTCTTTTTCTTCAAACCTCCGCTTATCATCGCTTGCATGGCCATCCTGGAGGTAAACCTCTCGTCCTCCCGTTCCAGCCGGATCCGCGGATGGACTTTCTTGAACCGAGACAGGAACGGCCGTATGTACCTCTCGCTTTCCGATGGAGTATAATCCATCTGGCGAGGTTCGCCCACTACCACGCACTCGACCTCTTCCTTGGCCATATAGCCTTCAAGGAAATCCCACAACCCATGCGTCTCTACTGTAGCAAGAGGTGTGGCTATCAGCTGCAAAGCATCGGTCACTGCTATCCCGCAACGTTTCCGTCCATAATCCACAGCTAAAATCCGCCCCATTCCCGTAAGTTTTGAGCGCGAATTTAGGAAAAAAAACGATGCTGCATGGCAAGTGCCGAACCGAAATGCCCACCACGGACTGTGAATGAAAAAAAACAGTCTTTTTAACATAAATTAACATTATTTAAGATTTTTTAAAACACGGGGAAATGCTTTATCTCTACTTTTGCACGTCATAAAAAACGAAAGCCATGAGCGAACAACAAATCGACATCAAAGAACTCAATGAAAAAATCCAACGGGAAAGCTCTTTCATAGACCTTCTGTCGATGGAAATGAAAAAGAGCATCATAGGGCAGAAAGACATGGTCGAACGACTTCTGATAGGCCTTCTATCCAACGGCCACATCTTGCTGGAAGGCGTTCCGGGGCTTGCCAAAACATTAGCCATCAAAACTCTGGCAACCGCTGTCGATGCCAAGTTCAGCCGTATCCAGTTCACCCCTGACTTGCTGCCTGCCGATGTAATCGGAACCCAGATCTACAGCCAGAAAGACGAAAAATTCGTGACTCGGAAAGGCCCGGTTTTTGCGAACTTCGTCCTGGCAGACGAAATCAACCGTGCCCCGGCCAAAGTGCAAAGCGCATTGCTGGAAGCCATGCAGGAACGCCAGGTGACCATCGGCGAGCAGTCATACAAGCTTGAAGACCCGTTTTTGGTATTGGCGACCCAGAACCCGATCGAGCAAGAAGGCACTTACCCGCTGCCGGAAGCCCAGGTGGACCGTTTCATGATGAAGGTAATCATCAGTTACCCGAAGAAAGAAGAAGAGAAACAGATCATCCGCCAAAATATCACGAATTCTATCCCCCAAATCAACAAAGTGGTGTCCATCGCCGACATCATCCGGGCAAGGGAACTCACCCGCGAAATCTACGTGGACGAAAAGATTGAAAACTACATTGCCGACATCGTGTTCGCCACACGTTACCCTGAACAATACAAACTGGACAAATTCAAAGGGATGATTGCATTCGGAGCGTCTCCTCGCGCCAGCATAAATCTTGCGTTGGCAGCCAAAGCCTATGCATTCATAAAGCATCGCGGGTACGTAATCCCGGAAGATATCCGCGCAATCTGCTTCGATGTGATGCGCCACCGCATCGGGCTGAGCTACGAAGCCGAGGCCGAAAATGTCGCCAGCGAAGACATACTGAACGAAATACTCAATACCGTCGAAGTCCCGTAACAATGCCTCCCAGCCTCTGGGACTGGCGCTTGCCGCCTTTCGCGCGCAAAAACCGGATAATGCAAAGGGTCTCACAACAGGTTAAAACCTATCACGATGGAAACATCCGAATTATTGCAAAAGGTACGGAAAATAGAAATAAAGACCAGAACGCTGTCGAAGCAGATTTTTTCCGGCCAGTACCATAGTGCTTTCAAAGGCCGGGGAATGACATTCAGCGAGGTAAGAGAATACCAGACAGGCGACGAAGTACGGTTCATCGACTGGAAGGTCACTGCCCACTTCAACCGCCCGTACATAAAAGTTTTCGAGGAAGAGAGGGAATTGACCGTGATGCTGTTAGTCGACGTCAGCGCATCAGGAGACTTCGGTTCCGGACGCCCAAAACGGGAAATCCTCACCGAAATCGCCGCCACCTTGGCGTTTTCAGCCATACAGAACAACGACAAAGTAGGAGCCGTGCTCTTCAGTTCCGAAGTCGAGAAATACATCCCTCCCCAGAAAGGGAAAACCCATTTGCTCCACATCATCCGGGAATTGATAGACTTCCAACCCAAAAACAAAGGAACGGACATCAGCGAGGCCCTGAAGTTCCTGCGCAATGTGCAAAAAAGACGCAGCACTGCTTTCTTGCTATCGGACTTCATGTGCCCGGACTACGAAGATGCGCTGAAAATAGCCAGCAAAGCTCACGAATTGATCGCTCTCCAGATTCACGACCCGATGGAAGCCCAGCTGCCTGATTGGGGGCTGGTCCGAATTCACGACAATGAAAACGGGCTTGAAATGATGGTAGACACATCCTCTGCCGCAAACCGGCAAGCCTTCGCCCGCTACCAGAACCGGATAAGACAAGAAAGAGAGTCTTTGATGAGCCGCTACGGCATCGCCCATGCCAGCATTTCCACTCAGGAAGATTACGTGAAACCGCTCATCAACATGTTCAGCAAGCTGTAAACGTGTCCGGGAAAACCGCCTAATGTTTTGATTTGAAAAGATGAAAAGAATTTCCACATGCCTGCTCGGCTGCCTTCTGGCTTTACCTGCTGCAGGTTTTACGCACACACCTCCCCGCATCTGGGTGGAATACGACACAGCCGGCATGATCGGCGACGCGATGAAACTGAGTCTCCGCTGCGAAAGCACGAACCCGGAGAACGTGAATTTTCCGTTTCTCCAAGGGCAGATTTCAACCGACTTAAGCCTGATTCCGACCGACAGCCTGCGTGTCGACACTTCTTTCGATGCTGGAGGACTCAAGACGAAGACCGTATCCTACCTGTTTTCATCTTACCGGGAGGGCCGGTACACGATGCCTTCCTTCTGTTTTGAATATCCGGCAGGAGACAGCCTGCTGACTTATTGCACGGATACCGGCACCGTGCATTTCTATGCTCCGGAAGTGGACACCACTGCAAGCATCAAAGGCATCGCTCCTGCTTTCAATGTCAGCAAAAAGGAATTGGTCAAAGAATACTGGGCCAAATACGATATATGCTTATGGATCGTACTGGCTGCCGCTTTGGCATGCGCGGCCATTGCCTGCATCTGCAGGAAATGGAAACGGAAAGAACCCCTGTTCATGCCCAGAAAAACGGCCGTGCCTCCTGTCGTCAGGGCTTTGGCATCGCTCAAGCAACTCAAGGAAAAGCAATTGTGGCAGAACAACCTAATCAAGGATTATTATACTGAACTGACCGACATTTTGCGGATTTACCTTTCAGAAGCGATGGGTATCCCGGCGGTGGAAATGACCAATGAAGAACTCCGAATTGCCCTGAAAAACCGTTTCCCGGCAAAACCCGGAGAAGGTCAGAAACTGACAGATGTGCTCGATACAGCCACTTTGGTAAAATTCGCCAAAGTGCTCCCCGGCATCGCTGAACACGAAAACTGCTACGATATCGTCAAAGACTTCCTGGAATCACAGAAAAAAGAGCAGGATGAAGCCAGAGCAGCGGAAAATGCAAACAGCGCAGGAAACGCAGATGCTGCGGATGCTGCGGCAAAGCCCGATGATGCCCCAAGTCCGGATGCCGGGAACCTGCACTCCGCCTCGAATCCAGACACACCTTGCGGGCAACCGAATGATAGCACACCCAAAGGACCGGAGAACCAAGAGGAGAAGGAGGCTCCTACAGGAAAATAAGGAACGGATGGAACTTTGCCATCCCCTGCTTTCACCGAAATGAGAATCATGGAAAACATCGTTTTTGCCAACCCGGAATCATTATGGTTGCTGATCATACTGCCTTTTGCCGGATACTGGCTTTTTGCCCGAGACAAACGGACCCGTCCCTATCTGCATTATTCCGGGACAGACTTCAGCAAGGATTTGAAAAAGACGTGGAAGCAGCGTCTTTATCCCATGTTGAATGTCTTGCGCCTGCTCTGCATCGGATTGCTCATCGTTGCCTTGGCGCGCCCCCAAGCCAAAAGCAAAGACAGCCGGAAAAACATCGAAGGCGTAGATATTGTCATGGCAATGGACATCTCTGGAAGCATGCTGGCAGAAGATTTCCGGCCTAACCGGCTGGAAGCTTCCAAGGAAATCGCCAAAGAGTTTGTCCGAGCGAGAGAGAACGATAGGATTGCCGTGGTGGCCTTCAGCGGGGAAGCCTACACGCAATGCCCGCTGACCATAGATCACGGCATTCTGGAAAACCGGATACAAGAATTACGCAGCGGACTGATACCCGATGGCACAGCATTAGGTGATGGATTGGCCGTCAGCATCAATCGTATCCGGAAAAGCGATGCGAAAAGCAAAGTCATAATCCTGCTGACCGACGGCGTGAACAACGCCGGTTCGATCGACCCCCTGACTGCTGCCGACCTGGCCAAAACCTATGGAATAAAAGTCTACACCATCGGTGTCGGTACCCGAGGCCTGGCCCCATACCCTTTCCGCACGCCTTTCGGCATCCAGTACCAGAACACCAAGGTGGAAATCGATGAATCCCTCCTGACCCAGATTGCCGAAGAGACAGGGGGACGCTATTACCGGGCCACGACAGAAAACAACCTGAAAGAAATCTTCAATGAAATCGACAATCTGGAAAAAACCAAGATAGAAGTCATTTCCTTTGAACACCGCTCCGAGGAATACAAGCCCCTGCTGTGGCTGGCCTTATGCCTGTTCCTGCTGGAAATGGCCGGAAGATTGTCCGTATTCAAAACATTGCCGTAATCATGTTCATCCTAGAAAACCCCAAAATCCTGTACCTGCTGCTGTTGATAATCCCTTTCTCAGCGGCATTCCTCTGGAATATGGCCCGCAGACGCAGGAAGCTAGCATGCTTTGGAGACTACGAAGGCGTGTTGCGCCAGATTCCAGGCTATTCAGGAGGAAAGCCTTACCTGAAATTCATTCTTTCCATGCTTGCCTTCTCTTTGCTTGTGTTCTGTGCAGCCAATCCCCAAATGGGAACGACCGTAAAGAAAGCCGAACGGAAAGGCATCGATATCATGGTCGCTTTGGACATTTCCAACAGCATGAATTGCAATGACATACAGCCATCCCGCCTGATGCGGGCAAAACAGACTGTAATCCGTATCCTGGACAAAATGGAATCGGACCGTATCGGGTTAGTCGTATTCGCAGGCGATGCCTACATGCAGCTGCCCTTGACTACCGACTATGGGGCCGCCAAACTGTTCATCAACAATGTCCAGACCTCCGACCTGAGCCGCCAAGGCACAGCTATCGGATCGGCCATCGACCTCTGCGTCCAGAACTTCGACCCTAAATACGCTACAGCCCACAACAAGGCCATCATCGTCATCAGCGATGGAGAAAACCACGAGGACGATGCCGTAAGCGCAGCACAAAACGCGGCCAGACAAGGGATCATGGTCAATACTGTCGGCATGGGTTCCCCGCAAGGCGCGCCTATCCCTGAAATCCGGAACGGCCAAGTGGTCGCATACAAAAAAGATGCAGACGGGAATGTAGTCGTCACCAAGATGAACCGGGAAATGCTACAACAGATTGCCAAAGCTGGAAAAGGGTTTTATGTAGAAGACAACAACATCGCGTCAGGGGTGGAAACCGTCTTCGCCAAACTTGCCAGCCTGGATGAAGTTTCATTCGAATCGAGAAACATTTCCGGCTACGAAACTCGGTTCCAGTATTTCCTAGGCGCAGCGCTCCTGCTCCTCTTGCTTGAAATTTTTATCTTTGAAAAACGGAACAGGATATTCAACAGATCCCATCTGTTTGGAAGAAAAAGCCTGGAAAAGAAAAGAACAGGAAAAAGAACGAGCCAGACAGCAATGAAAACGGCCCTGAGCACCTTTTTGCTTGCCATGCTGGCCTGCGGGAACCTGCAACCGGCGCAAGCGCAAAAAGCCATCCCGACCCATCAAGGGAACAAGATGTACAACGACTCCGTGTTCGACCAGGCTGAAATATCCTATCTGAAAGCCTTAAGCCAAGACAGTACATATTACAAAGCCCGATACGGCCTAGGCAATGCAAAATACCAGCAAGGCAATTACGACCAGGCGCTTGAAAACTATTCAAGAATAGCCACAGACCCATCTTTGAGCAAAGAGGAAAAAGCCGACCTCTTCCACAATATGGGGAATGCCTGGATGCAGAAAAAAGATTACCAGAAAGCAATAGAATCCTACATCCAAGCCTTGCAGAACAAACCTGGCAAAACAGACACCCGGTACAACCTCGCATATGCCCAGAAAATGCTGAAGCAGCAGCAACAGCAGCAACAACAACAACAACAACAACAACAACAACAGCAACAGCAACAGCAACAGCAACAGCAGCAACAGCAACAACAACAGCAACAACAGCAACAACAGCAACAACAGCAACAGCAACAACAACAGCAACAACAAGCTCAAAGAGCGGACAAAAAGAAACAGCAAGAAGCCGAACGAATCTTGAGAGCCATGGAGAACCAAGAAAAAAACACCTTGGACAAACTCAAAAAAGAAAGAGACCAAGGAGGTGTCGGCTCACCTGAAAAGGACTGGTAAAACAGAATAAAATGCAGAAAGCAATAAAACAAAATCGAAGCCGATGGAGAAGCGCAGCATTATGCGCTCTTCTCCTTTTAAGCTGGACAGGCTTGCTGAAGGCGCAAGAGCCCCAGCTAAGCGTCAAAGCTCCCAGTTCCGTACCGGCAGGACAAACCTTCGAAGTTGTCTATACCATCAACGTAAAAGGCTCCAAATCTTTCCAAGCTCCATCTTTTGAAGGCTTGGACTTATTGTACGGCCCATACCAATCCCAATCGAGAAGTTTCCAGTTCGTCAACGGACGCCAGTCCCAAAGCTTCAGCCTCTCGTTCACCTATGGACTGCAGGCTCAGAAAGAAGGGACTGTGAACGTGGGAGCTGCCAGCATCATAGTAGACGGGAAGACCTATCAATCCAAGCCATTCACGATCAATGTGACGCAAGGATATCCGGGCAACCCCGCTCAAGCCGGAGCAGCAAGCACGCCCACTGCCTCCCCCCGTACACAGGACAATGCGGAACATGCCGACAGGCAAAGCCGGCACAGCCTTCCTCCAGAAGTAAGCGACCAGGATCTTTTCATCACTGTGCACCCCGACAAGAAAAACCCGTACATAGGGGAACAAGTAATCTTGAACTACAGGATCTACACATCTGTCCCTGTGGAACAATTCGTCGTCAACAAAACCCCTTCCAACAAAGGATTCTGGGTAGAAGAACTGGAAGTGGATCCGCAATCCCAGAACCAGGAAGTAATCGATGGACGCAACTATGTCTATGCCGACATACGCCGGGTCGCCCTCTTTGCCCAGAACGAAGGCCTGCATACCGTGGAACCGATGGAAGTGGAAGCTCTGGCGCAAGTTGCCGTGCAGCGCCAGAGAACCAACAGCATCTGGGATCTCTTCGACGACCCTTTCTTTGCAACAATGCAGACTGTCAAGAAAGAGCTGAAAACCCCATCGCTCAGTATCAACGCCCGCCCTCTTCCCGAAGAAGGCAGGCCGTTGTCGTTCGACGGCTTGGTCGGAGATTTCGATATCGACTTCGATTGCGACCTGCAATCCATCAAGACAAACGAGGCTGCTACATTCCGTTTCACCGTCAGCGGCCAAGGGAATATCGAGATGATCCATGCCCCCCAGATAATGTTTCCTCCAGATTTCGAAGTCTACGAACCCAAAATTTCCTATAGCAAGAGCAACAATGCCGAAGGTGTTGGCGGAAAGGCGGTATTCGAATACATTGTCGTCCCCCGTCATCCCGGGATTTACAAGATAGATGCCTTCAGTTATTCTTTCTTCAATCCGTCCACCGGAAAGTACGAAGAAAAGAACATCCACGAAGTAGTCCTGAATGTCGAAGCAGGGAAAAACACAGCCATGGCAGCCAGCGGCGGCTTGGACACACGGACAGGAAGCGACATAGAATACATAAAACCAAGAGTGGACAAGTGGCATCCTGCCGGAAAGAATTTCCTGTTCTCTCCGGCATTCTGGGTTTGCATGGGCACGGAACTGCTCCTCTTCGGTCTTGGCCTGTTCCTTTTCCGCCAGCACGCCCGGAACAAAGCCGACATCGCAGGCATCAAGAACCGCAAAGCCGCCAAAGAAGCCAAACGCTGCCTCAAAAAAGCATCCACATTGCTTAAAGAGAACAAAAAAGAAGACTTCTTCATAGAAATATCCCAAGCACTGTGGGGCTTCCTGTCAAACAAATTCAACATCCCTCCTGCCAGCCTGTCGATGGATACTGTGCGGGACGAACTCCACAGGCGCCAAGTTGCAGACGAACTGACTGCCCGATTCATCCAGACGCTGGAGCATTGCGAATTTGAACGCTTCTCGCCCCAGACGTTGAAAGATGACGGCATGAAAAGAATGTACGAAGAAGCCTACGAAATCATTTACAAGATAACCGGCGCAATAAGATAAGCCGGAAAAACGTTTGAGAATGAAAAAGATATTTTCCCAGACACCCTTGAAATCAGTGGCATGCCTATCCCTGCTGGCCATAAACATGACCATGCTCGCAGCGCAGCCATCGCCAGACCGCGCCTTTGAAAACGGCAATACTTTTTACGCCAAAGGCATATACGATAGTGCCTTGACAGAATACCAAAAGGTAATCCAAAGCGGTTACGAAGCATGGGAACTCTATTTCAATATGGGAAACGCATACTACAACCAAGGTGAATACCCGGAAGCCATCCTCTATTATGAAAAAGCGCTCAAAATTGCCCCCAAGCAGGAAGATATCCGGAATAACCTGGCCCTGGCCGAACTCAAAATCACAGACCGGTTCGAGAGCATGCCAGCTTTCGCATTGACCCAAGCGTGGCAGGACTTCACGCAGATGTTCTCCATGCGGGTCTGGGCCGTACTGATACTTGCATTCATGCTATGCAGCCTGCTTTGCGCGCTGTTGTACCGGACAAGCAAAAGCTACATCCGGAAACAAGCGGGATTCTATGCTTTGTCAGCAAGCCTCTTGCTATTCGTATTCAGTTTCATAGCAGGAGGCAGCGCATACCATCAATCACTGCACGAGCATGCCATTGTCATGCAAAGTGCCGTTCCCCTGCAAGAACTACCCGAAGCGTCCAGCCCGTCGTCCATTACATTGCACGAAGGAAGCAAAGTCTCGATAGAAGACGAAATCTCCCCCTATTATCAAGTGAGAATCAAGGACGGCAGCAAAGGGTGGATTCCTGTCTCGTCCGTGGAAATCATATAGGAACAGAAGAACGGGCAAGCTGCCACCAATGAAGCCGGGAGAGCCGCAATCTTCTCTCGGCGGCCCGTCTTGCCATTGGACAATCATCCCGTGAGTCCCCTCACGCAAGAATCCTATGATGAAAGAAGATTATTCTTTCAAGTCGGTTGCCCATTGCGTCAATAACCCCAAATCAGTCATTAGACTCGCCAGATCTGTTCCAGATTACGAAAATGAGGCTTTCGGGTATCTTGCCCGCTTCTGTCCGCATCCTGTTTCTCGCTACGCCTCGACGTAGCCCGCTACGCCTTCGGCCAGGCCAGAAGCATGCTGCATGACGCAAGCGGGCAATCTCCCCCAAAGTCTGATGACCGATTTGGGTTAAAATCGAATGAAAGACCAAGAAGGATTACACTGCAGTCCCTGTACGGGAACGCGCACGTCAAAATAATCCCCTAACGGTCGACAATATCCAACTGGAACACATCTGCCAATACAGAAAGAAGCCTATCCTGCACTTGATGGAAATCCAGTCCATGCCCCAACTCCTGTGCCATGGAAGTCACGCCCTTGTCAGTAAACCCGCAAGGATTAATCATTTTGAAATAAGAAAGATCCGTATTCACATTCAAAGCAAAACCGTGCATCGTGACATAACGGGAACATTTGACACCAATAGCGCAAATCTTCCGGGCCCGGCTGGAACGGGGTTCGATCCAGACTCCAGTGGCACCGGCAAGACGTTCGCAAGCAATCCCGTATAATGCCATAGTCCTGATGATGGATTCCTCGAGAGCGTCCACATAGGCCTTCACGCCCAACCCCAGTTCCTCAAGATTGAAAACCGGATACCCGACAATCTGTCCTGGCCCGTGGTACGTCACATCCCCGCCCCGATCCACATGGATGAATTCGGCATGCTTGGCCTGCAACAAAGCTGTCCCAGCCAACATATTGCTGTCCTTGCCACTGCGCCCCACCGTGAATACAGGCTCGTGCTCCACAAAAAAAAGACGGTTCATCCCCGTCCGGCCTTCCATCTTGGCCTCTTTGACCAGTTCCAAGGTCTTTTCCTGCAAATCCCAGACAGAACGGTAATCCCGCCGTCCCAGATTTTCAAAATAACACGGTACCATAGCGATATCGTTATTGCATTTCCTATTTCCGCCCGACATGCCGCTCGGCATGGTAACTGGAACGGACAAGAGGCCCGCTCTCTACAAAACGGAACCCTTTCTGCAGACCGATTTCCTTGTATTCAGCAAAAGTCTCCGGCCGCACATATTCCTGGACTTCCACATTTTTCCTGGCTGGCTGGAGGTATTGCCCGATTGTCATCACGCTGCATCCCGCTTCCAGCAAATCATCCATCACTTGCAGTATCTCGTCCCTCGTTTCACCCAGGCCAAGCATGATCCCGCTCTTGGCCGTGATCCCGCTATCCGCTATCTGTTCCAGGACGGATAGGGAACCGTCGTAAGTGGCCTTGCTCCGGATTGAAGGAGTCAAACGGCGAACCGTCTCCAGGTTATGGGAAATCACCTCGGGCCTCTCAGCAATCACCATCCGGACCAGTTCTGGCCGAACCTGGAAATCCGGAATCAGCACCTCCATCGTCGTGGACGGGTTCAGCCGCTTCACTTCGCGGATTACCGATGCCCAATGGGAAGCACCCAAGTCAGGCAAGTCGTCCCGGTCCACCGATGTTATGACAACATGCTTCAATTGCAACAGACGCACTGAATCGGCCACATGCAGAGGCTCGCCCGGATCCAGTGGCAAAGGCTTGCCTGTCTTCACATTGCAAAACCGGCATCCACGCGTGCAGATATCCCCTCCGATCATGAAAGTAGCAGTCCCGCAGCCCCAGCATTCCCCCTGGTTCGGGCAACGGCCGCTTGTGCAAATCGTATGCAATCCGTTATCTTTGATCGTATCCTGAACCTTGCGCGACAAATCGCCCATCGGCAGCTTTATCTTCAGCCAATCAGGCTTCCTTCTGCTGTTTTCCATAAATCCAAGATTACAAGATTATTGGTTCTCGACACTTTCCGTCCTCTTGGCCAAACGCTTGCGCTCATTCTCGTCCAGAATGATCTTGCGCAAGCGCAAATGATGCGGCGTGATTTCCAGATATTCGTCCGGGCCTATGTATTCCATGTATTCTTCCAGTGACATCTTCCTGGCCGGAGCGATATGCGTCGCCTCGTCCGAACCCGAAGCACGCATATTAGTCAATTTCTTGCTCTTGCAGACATTGATCACCAAATCGTCGGGACGGATATGCTCCCCGATGACTTCACCGGCATACACTTCTTCATTGGGATCTATGAAAAACGTGCCTCGGTCCTGCAGCTTGTCGATAGCATAAGCATAGGCTGTACCGGTTTCCATCACAACCAATGCCCCGTTGCGACGAATGCCGATTTCCCCTTTCCAGGGCCCATAGCCGTCAAAACGGCTGGCCATGACAGCTTCGCCTTCGGTTGCGGTCAACACATTGTTCCGCAAGCCTATCATACCCCGAGCCGGGATGCTGAAAATGATATGAGTCCGGTCGGACTGAGTCTCGATAGACTTGATTTCACCTTTGCGCTGGGTGGCCAGTTCGATAGCCTTGCCGGAAAACTCTTCCGGAACCACGATGGTCAGTTCCTCCATGGGTTCACATTTCTGACCTTCTATTTCCTTGATAATCACCTTAGGCTGCCCCACTTGTAGTTCATACCCCTCCCGCCGCATGGTCTCAATCAAGACAGACAGGTGCAGGATGCCACGACCATAGACCAGCATCGAGTCAGGCGATCCGGTATCTTCCACCTTCAAAGCAAGGTTCTTTTCCAATTCCTTTTCCAAGCGCTCACGTATATGCCTAGATGTCACATACTTGCCATCTTTCCCGAAAAAAGGGGAATTGTTTATCGTGAATAACATGCTCATCGTCGGCTCGTCCACCGAGATAGGCTTCAATGCTTCCGGCGCTTCATAGTCGGCAATCGTATCTCCGATTTCGAAATCTTCCAGTCCCATCACTGCACAGACTTCTCCCGCTTCGACCGGCATCTTCACTTTCTCCTTGCCCAATCCTTCAAAGACATATAATTCCTTGATCTTCTGCTTTTCAACAGTCCCGTCACGTTTCACCAGGCTCACATTCTGCCCTGCCTGCAACGTGCCTCTGGTCAATCGACCCACCGCGATACGGCCTATATATGATGAATAGTCCAAGGAGGTAATCATCATCTGGGTAGTGCCTTCCGGATGCTTGGGAGCAGGTATATATTTGATAATCAAATCCAGAAGATAAGTAATATCGGTTGTCGGCTTTTTCCAGTCCTCACTCATCCAGCCTTGCTTGGACGAACCGAAGGCAGTCGGGAAATCCAGCTGGTCTTCGCTTGCGCCCAGACTGAACATCAAATCAAAGACCTTCTCTTGGGTCAGTTCCGGGTCGCAATTAGGCTTGTCAACCTTATTGACCACAACAATCGGCTTCAAATTCAACTGGATAGCTTTCTGCAGCACAAAACGGGTCTGGGGCATAGGCCCCTCGAAAGCATCCACGACCAGAAGCACCCCGTCAGCCATATTGAGAACCCTCTCCACCTCTCCGCCGAAATCAGCGTGTCCCGGAGTATCGATAATATTTATTTTCACGCCTTTATAACGGACAGACACATTTTTGGAAAGAATGGTTATGCCTCTTTCCCGTTCCAAATCGTTATTATCGAGGATGAGCTCTTTCTTCTCTTGGTTCTCCCTGAATAAGTTGGACTGATACAAAATCCTGTCTACCAATGTAGTCTTACCGTGGTCCACATGCGCGATAATGGCCACGTTCCTGATTTCTGTCATGAATCAATTCTATTTTAATGTCGTCGAATACCTCAAATCCGGAAAAGTCCGTACCCGGTACGGCCTCCGCCAGGCCTGCCAATCCATACGCCCCAATAGTGCGCAAAACGGGCAACTTCCTCATAAAGAGGACTGCGCACCCTGCATTCCCATGGCCGACCCGAAAATTTGCAAAGGTAAGAATCTGGCCGAAATTCTGCAATTCCCTCTTCCCGCTCCCCAAGCACCGCACCCGCATCGCCAGAATCAGTAAAATCTGGTTTTTAATTCATTACATCATACAACCACACAAACCGACATAAAGCAATGCTGATTATTGATTCCATTGTATTTTGATATGGCCGCCCCGGATCTAACGAGACCGCACTGTTGCTTGATGCCTCAAGATCCAGATTCCAGCCTCGTACAACAGCCATATCGGGAAAGCTACCAGCAACATGGTAAACACATCGGATGTAGGCGTGATGACAGCAGCCAAAACCAAGACAATGACAATAGCGTATTTGCGGTATTTTTTCAGGAACGAAGCCGACAAAACGCCCATTTTACCCAACAGCCAGCACAGAATCGGAATCTCGAACACGAACCCCATCATCAGATTGAGCATCCAGAACGTCCCCATGTACGATTGCAGAGAAATCAGGTTCTCTACGGATTCATCCACCTGGTACGTCCCTAAAAACCTGAACGTAAGCGGGAAAATCAAAAAATAGCTCAGCAATACCCCCGCCAGGAACATCATGTATCCTACCCCCACCGCAATGAAAGCATAACGGCGTTCATTGGCATACAAAGCCGGAGATACGAATTTGAATATCGAATACAAGACATAGGGAGCCGCGCAGAAGAAACCAAAGGCGAAAGCCGTCTTCACATGAATCATGAACTGTTCTGCAAGACCCGTGTTTATCAGCTCCACATTGAATGAAGACGGCATCGGACGCAGAGCCCCGAGGCCGTTGATCCAATCGAATAACCGGTACGTCGCAAAACTGTCCCTCCCCGGTGCCAGCACAATGGAAAATAGCTGTTTCTTGAAACAGAAAGCCACGATTCCGAAAGCCAGACTGACTACGACGATACGTATCAGGCTGGACCGCAACACATCCAGATGATCCCAGAAAGACATCACGGCTCCGGATTGTTCCCGAACAGTCCCACGCCGTCCGTCGTCCTCCGGATTCATTTTCGCTCTCCCCGATTCCCCCATATGCTACCTCTCCCTCTCCGATGCTCCACTTGTTGCGTTCCCATCCGCGCCAGACGGATTCTCCGACCTCGCTGCCGGCTCGCCCTTTTCCGCTCCCGTCCCCCTCTTTTTAACTATAGCCCTTTGATTTCCTGCATTTCCACTCTCATCATCCAATCCCTTCATGCCATCCTTGAAACTCCGGACTCCCTTACCCAAGCCTTTCATCAACTCAGGTATCTTCTTTCCCCCGAAGACAAGCAATATGATCAACGCCAGCACAAGAATCTCCGGCATCCCTATGCTTCCCAGAAACAACTGTTCCATATCCGATAATCAATTATGTTCTCCAATGCGCGCAGCAGACGGACTCAGATAGAGAGAAACGACTCTATCCGTTGCAGGCAGACCTCCGGGCTTTCGGCAAAAAAACACCGTTCCTCCAACGGGCACCAACCGTTGCCAGCACGGTTGACGATATGAGGCACAAGGATTCCTGCCTTGCAAGGAATCCGATGTTGCTGCAAAAGCCACCATGCCGGCAAGCTCAACACTCCGGCATGCAACTCCGCTATTCCACCCAGAATCATCAAGGATGCTGCTGCTTTCCCCACTACCTTGTCCGCGACAAAAGAGCCTTGCATCTGGCGCGAGCCTGTCTTCAGCAAGCACATCAGATCCTTGACTCCTCGCTCCCATCCAATCCAACGGCTCTTGCCGTTGCTTACCACACAGGAACACCCCGATTCACGCAACAAGCGCAAGCATTCATCTCTTTCCTTCTGATCTATCATGGTCATTTGCAAACTTTCTCAAAAAAAGCTCAAGGCAGGTCCTGTAAATCGGGTCGAAGCGATTTTCCGCCGGGCGATCGGACACCCCTTCCCATGAACAAGCACTATTCCCATTCATAGGACATGCCTCAAACAAAACCTGCCAGACTTTCTTTTCCCTGTCGCCTTGCGCAGAGAGTGCGTGCGATTCTCCTGATGATTACTGAAATATCCCTGCACGCAACCCTGATTCACAGAACACGCCAATGAACGGCCACCAAATAGATTCCAGGCATCTCCGCCCAAGCCACCGAGAATCGGGAATTCCCCTGTTCCAAAGGGAAAGAACATGCTTGCCTGCGATTTCCAAACAAAACAGCCAGCTGTCCGGACCGGAAAACCAACCCGCACGCCCTCTCGCACTCCAGCGCAGGAAACCGTCCCTCTCTGCAGACACGGCCCTGCAATCCAATGCCTAACCCTACTTCTCTGGAAGTCCGGATTTTGCAAAAGTACGAATTTTTCGTTGCAAATCCGCCATGCATTTTTCTTGCATTTTCCGCATTTTTTCTCCCCACGAATTTGCTATTTCCAAAAGAAGATGTATCTTTGCAGCCTCTTTCGCGGGGTATTAGCTCAGTTGGCTAGAGCGTTTGACTGGCAGTCAAGAGGTCAGGGGTTCGACTCCCCTATACTCCACAAATAAACCTGAAAATCAGCAAGTCTGAAGAAAAAGGGACTATTTCCGCTTTGGAATAGTCCCCTTTTTTTTTAACGGTATAATCAGCCAGAAAAAAAACTGCAAGGATGAAACTCCTTCTGCTTCCTTGCGCTGCTTATCTTTTCCCGTCAATCGTAAACGTGCACACTCACACCCTGGACGGCAGGAAGATAATTGATTCCCCACCAGCACATTTGCAAAAAGACAAAGGAAACCAGCAAGATGTAGAGAGCCTGACGCGGCCTGTTCCGGGAAACCACTCTAAAATGGATATACAGCAGATAGGAAAACCACGTGACAGCAGCCCAAGTCTCCTTGGGGTCCCATGACCAGTAGCTCCCCCACGCTTCCTTTGCCCAGAACGCCCCTGTCAGCATTCCCAAAGTCAGGAAAGCAAAACCCACATAAACCAAATCGTCGCATGATGCCATCTCTGCGCATGAGGGGGAACGGCTCGAACCCGGCGGCAAAGCCGCATGGACAGCTCCGGCCTTGCGTTTGCCCGGCATGGGCCTGAACCACAGCAAGCGGATCGCTGTCAGCGTAGCCACTCCCAGCATCGCATAGGAAAACATGTATATAATCACGTGAGGAACGAACCAAGGACTCTGCAAGGCCGGCATCAAGGTCTTGTCATGGATTTCGGGGCGGAGAAGATTGATTACGATAAACACTAAGGACAAGACTGTACTGAAGCACAGTATCCATTTGTACCGCCAGCGGTAATAGACCGACAGACCCGTCAACGGCAGAAAAAAGGAATACCACAGCCTGGTCTCTCCCATTGTCCGCAACGGCGGACGATCCAGAAACGCCCATAAAAGGCCAATGAAACATCCAAAGACCACCAGCCCAGCCATGCTAGCCCGCAAAGCCGTCTTTCTCTTCCCAACCCATGCCGCCCAAGCACCCACGCTCCAAGCCAATACCGCCACAAAGGAAAAACAAGGCAGATAGTCCCAACACATCAGACAACCTCCTTCCTGCATCGCTGCACTGCAACGAACATGCCCAAGGCTCCGGCAAACATCAGCCCGATGCCTGCATACACCGCCGGCAACCAAGGATCCGAGACAATCTCAAAGACACTGACATCGCTCCATCGCCCCTTCCGGGCATCATAGCCGGCCTGGTAAATCTTCCACTCTCCGACAGCTGCGGGCTTGTTGACCTCGATTTCCATCGGAATTTCAGAACCATCCGGAGTACAAACAACCACCTCTGAAAGATAGCGACGTTTCTCCCGCACCGGCATTGCAAGGCTATGCCGGCTATCCAGCAGAAGAGCCTGCAAGGGGAATCTATGGCTCCCGCAACCGACCCAGCCCGCGATGCTATCCCGAAAATCCGCAGATACAGCCAGGACGCATGCCGCCGTGACAGCCCCGTCCCCAGGCCATTCGACATACCGCAGGCTGTCATCCTCCATCACAGGCCTCGCCTTGTCGAAAGATTCCAATACATGGATTTGCCAACCGGACAAACACCCGTGCGACGGCAGATGCCCAAGTTCCATCCATTCCGGCTTTCCTTCTGGCAGCACCGTGCCAGCATGGTTGTCCACAACCACCAACTTGGGAGGATACTCTTCCAGCCTGAAATCATGAAGCACTATAGAAAACGGAAGTTCATGAAGCTCGCCTTTTTCATCAAAGGCCCGCCGCTCAGCCTGCCCCTCCCCGACCCGCATCCGCAAGCGTTGCATGTCGGCCTTGCCTGCCGCTGCGGACAACAATGCCACAAAAAGCCCGCAATGACTGAGAAAGAAAGGCAGTCTCTTCCAGGCAAGATTCCGGAAATGATGCATCGACACCAAACCCAATATGCAAAGCATCCATGCATAAGACAGGACGAAAGGCCAGAACGAAAGCATCTTCCGCAAGCCTCCCGCACTGGGAGAACGCGAGAAATCCGGCAATTGCCGGATCAATCCCATCAGCAACGTCAGTGACAGGACAAAGACAATAGCAGGAACCGCGGCTTTGCCTGTCATGGCCCAGCGCACAGCATAAATCTTGCCACGGAACAGAAAAGCCGCTGCCAGCAAACCGGTAAAGACAAACACCAGGCAGATATTGAGAGGCCACGCCAAAGCTTCCCAACGGACAGCCCCCAGGAGGAACTGAAGCAGCAAGCCTGCGGCCAGCAAACCGGCTCCCAAGCAAAAACCTTCCGAAAACCCCCAAGGCCTCCTAAAGAGATTCATACCTGTCCGCGATATCAAGAACGAAACACATCCATCCCGCCGGAACAAAAAGGGAAACGCAAGACTGCGGCACTCCACGCCCGCACAAAGAACATCTCTCCATCTTGCCCCTCACACAGGATCCGATTCCACAATGGAAAATGACTAATAAAAAAAAAGCCACGATAAAATCGCAGCTTGAAAATATCCGACTCTCACACTCTGTGGAGAATAAGGGATTCGAACCCTTGACCCCCAGCTTGCAAAGCTGGTGCTCTAGCCAACTGAGCTAATCCCCCCCTTGATAAGGAAAGTCCTTGCATGAACTGTAGTCCCGAGCGGAGTTGAACCGCTGACCCCCACATTATCAGTGTGGTGCTCTGACCAACTGAGCTACGGGACTGGCCTGTCCAACTTGCCCGACCCTGCGCGTCCGCAACAGCAAGAAGCACAAGAGGGAAACCCTCTCCAGAAAGGAGGTATTCCAGCCACACCTTCCGGTACGGCTACCTTGTTACGACTTAGCCCCAGTCATCGGTTTTGCCCTAGGGCGCTCCTTCCGGTCACGCACTTCAGGCACCCCCAACTCCCATGGCTTGACGGGCGGTGTGTACAAGGCCCGGGAACGTATTCACCGCGCCATGGCTGATGCGCGATTACTAGCGAATCCAACTTCACGGAGTCGGGTTGCAGACTCCGATCCGAACTGGGAACGGCTTTCGGGATCCGCTCGGCCTCGCGGCCTGGCTCCCCTCTGTACCGCCCATTGTAGCACGTGTGTCGCCCCGGACGTAAGGGCCGTGCTGATTTGACGTCATCCCCGCCTTCCTCTCCGCTTGCGCGGGCAGTCCCCACTGAGTCCCCGCCGCTACGCGCTGGCAACTGTGGGTAGGGGTTGCGCTCGTTGCAGGACTTGACCTAACACCTCACGGCACGAGCTGACGACAACCATGCAGCACCTCGCAGGCGGCCGTCTCCGGCTGAGGGCTTTCGCCCCCATCCCCCCTGCGTTCAAGCCCGGGTAAGGTTCCTCGCGTATCATCGAATTAAACCACATGCTCCTCCGCTTGTGCGGGCCCCCGTCAATTCCTTTGAGTTTCATACTTGCGAACGTACTCCCCAGGTGGAACACTTATCACTTTCGCTTGGCCACCGGCCGTCTATCGCCGGCAACGAGTGTTCATCGTTTACCGCGTGGACTACCAGGGTATCTAATCCTGTTTGATCCCCACGCTTTCGTGCCTCAGCGTCATCGGAGGTCTCGCGGGCCGGCTTCCCGATCGGCGTTCCATGTCATATCTACGCATTTCACCGCTACTTGACATGTTCCGCCCGCGCCGTCCCCGATCTAGGTCGCCAGTATCCATGGCAGTGTCCCGGTTGGGCCGGAACCTTTCACCGCGGACTTAGCGTCCCGCCTGCGCACCCTTTAAACCCAATGAATCCGGATAACGCTCGGATCCTCCGTATTACCGCGGCTGCTGGCACGGAGTTAGCCGATCCTTATTCTGGCGGTACTTTCATCCCTCGTCCACGACAAGGGTGTTACCCCCGCCCAAAAGCGGTTTACGACCCGTAAGGCCTTCTTCCCGCACGCGGCATGGCTGGGTCAGGCTTCCGCCCATTGCCCAATATTCCCTACTGCTGCCTCCCGTAGGAGTTTGGTCCCTGTCTCAGTACCAATGTGGGGGGCCGTCCTCTCAGATCCCCTACCCATCGTCGCCACGGTGGGCCGTTGCCCCGCCGTCTAGCTAATGGGACGCATGCCCCTCCGCCACCGATAAATCTTCCCTTGGAAAGAGATGCCTCCTCCCAAGCTCACGCGGTATTAGACCGGGTTTCCCCGGCTTATCCCCCTGTGGCGGGCGGGTTGCATACGCGTTACGCACCCGTGCGCCGGTCGCCAGCACGGCATCGCTGCCGCCTGCTGCCCCTCGACTTGCATGTATTAAGCCTGCCGCTAGCGTTCATCCTGAGCCAGGATCAAACTCTTCATGGTAATTATCTCTTACTATCTAAAGTCTGTCTGTCTCCGGGATTCCCTCTCGCTCGTTCGCCCGGATCCGGCCTCCCGGCCGGCCCGGCTTACTCGCTCGCTTCTTGCTATTGCTTCTGTCGCAGTCTGTCAATGAACTCTCCGTTCCGCGTCCGCCCGGGCTCCCGCCCCGGCTTCCGCCTCGCCCCGGCACCCCGGCCTCCCGGCCGCTCCGGTCTTCATCCCCCCCTCTTCCGTTCGGGGGTGCAAAAGTACACCTTTTTTCCGAACCGCCAAACTTTCCGAGAAAAATTTTTCGAAAAGTTT
>CALUGT010000021.1 GCA_944320265.1 uncultured Bacteroidales bacterium
TCATCTTTGCTTGTGAAGTAGTTATAGATATTCCCGACACCAACCCCAGCTAACTCCGCTATTTCGCGCATGGAAGTTTTGGAATAGCCTTTCTTCTCGAATTGCTGCCTGGCAATCGTCAATATCCGACCCCGTATGTCCTCTTTCAGCACTTGCATTTATAATGAACAATGTTTCTGATTTTGTTTCTGCAAATGTACGGGGCTTAAATTTATCCGGCAATACCTATTTTTAGGGATTTTACAATATCCAATATATACTTTGGACTTTATTTTATGTAAGCATAAATAAGAAGTAGAATAGTGTAAAATATAAAAAAGGACATCATAATTTTCGTCCAAAAACTTGATAGCCAAATACCTTCATTCTTTTGAAGGTGTTTGGCTAACTTTTTACTATGTTCCTCCAAAAGTTTTTTCTCTGCCTTGATGTGGTCGGCAGAACATTGGTTTACCTTTGCCAGTTCACGGTCATCAACCTTAGCATGGATGACTTTAATTGATTGTTTTGTTTCTGTGTTGTTTCTTAATCAGGGGGTGAAAAACATTAGAATGCTGATTATAAATAAATTGTATGTGTAAAACCCTTGTTAATTGCAAATTTACCAGATTTCTTCTCAAGGATGAAACAAACACTTTCACACGTTGTTGGTTTCCCAACCCCGCAAAGGTAAGCATTTTTTGACACCCAGGGGTATTGCCGCGCAAAATTACGCATTTCAACCAATAGCCGACCGAGGCTGCGGTTTCCAGGCCCTTTCAGCGCTTTTCCAACACTGCACCCCACCCCCTTCACCGCAGAGATGCCGATGCCTTCCGTCCCCCCCTGGCCGCATCGGCTATCGTTCCCCTCGGTCTCGGTAGCTTTTGAATAGCACGACAAAACATGCCTTGACCAAGAGGGCAAAGGATAGCGGCAAGAAAGATACCTTGCTCATCGTTTCAGACAATCCGGCCCAGTCGCCAATCCAGACTATGAACCTTTTGAGCCCCACCGGAAGCATATCAAGTCCATCACCCTGGTGGTCGGGGTCGTCCACATCGAGCAGGACACATAAAAAAACTCCTTGGCTGCATTCGCAACCAAGGAGTTGAAGCGTCGGGATGACAGGATTTGAACCTGCGACAACACGCCCCCCAGACGTGTACTCTACCAAGCTGAGCTACATCCCGTCCCTGAAAGGGAGTGCAAAAGTAATACTTTCCATAAAAATAACAAACTGCCGAGCCAGAAATCCTCAAGAAATCCTCGTTTTTTTTCCTCACTCGGACAGGATGGGAATACAATTCCTGCTCCGAGCACCAGCAACAGAACCGATTCCCTACCTCCGCATGATTTCCGAACAGAGAATCGCCGTGGCCGCAGCGGCGTTCAAAGACTCCGCCCCTGTCCGATGCCGGGGATGGGCCGGTATCGTCAAACGGGTATCCACACAAGCTTCCAAGGCTGGGGAAATCCCTTTCGCCTCGTTCCCGACAACATACCAAGCCGCCTCCTTGGGCAAGGTCTGGCCGTAAATATCCTCTCCCCGCATGAAAGTCCCGTACACCCTCAAAGCCTCCGGTTTCTCCCGGACAAGGGCTATCCAATCCTCCCGAGCCGCATAAACCACCGGGACCATGCCGACCGACCCCATCGAAGCCTGGACGCATTTGGGCTGGAAAACATCGGCACAGGCGGAAGTACACAAAATCCCGTCCAGGCCGAACCAATCCGCTATCCGCAGGATAGTCCCCATATTGCCCGGATCCTGCAAATCGTCCAACAGCAAGTAGCACCCCCGGTACAAAGCCTCCCGGGCGTCCCGCTCCATGGCCGCAAGCGAAACTTCCGGACTGTCGAGCAACATCCAGACCTGCTGGGGTTCCTTCAAGCCGCTGATCCGCTCCAGATCCTTGATGCTGAGAACCAAACGCTCCACCGGACGGTCATGCTTGCGTTCCCACATCTTGATTTGAACTTCGTTACCCGGTTCCGCCCACCAGGAATCCAAAGCCGCCACCACCCGGATTCCCAAGTCCGCCTGGAACAAGACTTCGGACACCTTGGGGGTTTCGGCCACGAATACGCCGTCCTGACGCCTGTATTTTTTCTGCTGATAGGACTTGAATTGTTTAATCTGCTGATTCGTAAGCATAGAACAAGCAATTTCATTTGATAAGCCGCCCGCCGGACAAACCAAGCCGGAACGGTTTTCCCACGAGATGGGACATTACAGCCGGAAAAGGCTCCTGATTCTAACAAGAGAGCCGCTCCGTTCCCGAAGCGGCTCCTGTATCCCGGCCATCATAGCATCAGGGAATCTGCCTGATGCCATCCGGCTCCGACTATTCAGCGTAAACATCCAACGTAATCTCAGCCTTCACATCGCGGTGCAAGTCGATTTGCGCCTTGTGCTGGCCGATTTCCTTGATGGCATCGCCCAGAATCGAAATCTTCTTGCGGTCGATTTCAATCGAGTGCTGTTCCTTCAGCGCATCGGCAATCTGGATATTGTTGACCGAACCGAAAATCTTGCCCGAAGTGCCGGCCTTGGCGGCAATCTTCACAACCAAGCCGTTGAGCTTAGCTGCCAGTTCTTCGGCATCCTTGCGCAGTTTTTCTTCCTTGAATGCACGTTGACGGAGGTTTTCGGCACGCACTTTCTTCATGCTCGGGGTAGCCAGGATGGCATAACCCTGAGGAATGAGGTAGTTGTTGGCATAACCGTTCTTCACTACAACAATATCGTCCTTGTAACCCAACTTGGCTACATCCTTGATCAAAATCACTTCCATCTCTCTTCCTCCTTACTTTAACAAGTCACCTACATAAGGCATCAAAGCCAAGTGGCGGGCACGCTTGATAGCCTGGGCCACTTTCTTCTGGTATTTGGCGGATGTACCCGTGATACGGCGGGGCAGGATCTTGCCCTGCTCGTTCACAAACTTCAAAAGGAAGTCGGCATCCTTGTAATCGATATACTTGATACCGCTCTTCTTGAAACGGCACCATTTTTTCTTCTTGGTATCTACCGCAATCGGGGTCAGATATTTAATGTCGTTATCTACTGCCATCGCTTTTACTTGTTTTCAGGTTGTTCACTCGCTTCTTGCTGTTTCTTGGCATGCTTTTTCTCGTTGTAAGCGATAGCATGCTTGTCCAGTTTCGTGATCAAGAAACGCAGCATCTTTTCATCGCGACGGAAAGCGGTTTCCAGAACCTGGATCGCTTTGCCTTCCGCCTTGAATTCTATCAGGTAATAGAATCCTGACCCCTTCTTCTGGATCGGGTAAGCCAATTTCTTCAGACCCCAGTTGTCTTCGTAGACAATTTCGGCACCTTGCTCAACGAGCAAGCTCCGGTACTTCTTTACCGCTTCCTTCATCTGTTCGTCAGACAAAACGGGAGTCATAATGAAAACGGTTTCGTACTGATTCATTGTTTAATTAATTAAAGGTTATCAACTACTTAACCCTTTGCAATCTCAGCAAAGAGTCTGCAAAGGTAAGCAAACCGGAATATATTTGCAACATCCATTGCATTTTCTACTTGAACTTGCGGAACTTGCGCAACCGCATCAAAATGCGGCAGCTTGACAATCCGCTTTGCCTTACACCAGCCTGCAGGTATTCCCCTGTGCAGAACCCATTGCAAGCCAAATAGTTGATTATTGCAGGCTATTTTGATGCAAACAAACCGAAAAAACACGTCGTCCCAAGCAAACCTCGGACCCGGAAATTTCCGTACCTTAGCCCAGCCTTCCACAAGAGAACTCAAAGAAACAAAGTAGAAACCAGCACAATGCATAAAAACATACTCATTTTCCCCATAATCACCGCCTTGTTCCTTTTTCTGTCCGCCCCGCAAAGCCATGCCATGCAAGACAGGAAACAGCTCCGGGAACAATGGGAACAAAGCTACGATTCCTGCCGGAACGCTATGAACAGCCCCGGCCTTGAAATCACCGGATACCTCAGCCTCGCCCACCGCATCCTCGAGATAGGGAACTTGCTCGACAAGCCTGAAATCATGGCACACGGATACCTGGAACTCGCGCGAGGCACCCTCATGCTCAAAAAATACGATTTATGCCTCCAATACGTGTATAAAGCCATAGCCCTAAGCCAGGAACTTGACAATCCCGAACAGGCTGCCGAAGCCCATCGCATAGCCGGAGCCGCTTACCTGGCCCTGAACAATACCGAACTCGCCTACTCCTACCTGAACAAAGCCTACCGGCATTACGTAAAGGCAAACGACACCGCCAAACGGCTCCAGACCCTTTCGGAAATGGCCATCATGTACAGCTACGAACAGCAATACGAGAAATGCATAGACCTCTATAACGACGTACTTTACCTCTCCGGCAAGCAAAAGTGGCAAAACATGCAGCTTGTCACCTTGCTGAACATGGCCAGAACCTATACCAATGCCGGGGAAACGGATCTGGCCCTAAACACATTGGACCGCATCAGACATGGAATCCCCGACTCCCTTTTCAACGAAGTGTACCGCATGGCTTACCTCCTGAACCGGGGAGAACTGCTATTGTCCAAAGGACGGCTGAAAGAAGCCGAAAAAGACCTCCAGAACGGATTCCAGCTAGCGCAAGCCTCCGGAGACCTGGACGCTATCCTATCCTGCCTCAAATGCCTCGCCGACATAGGATTGGCTCAAAAAAACTACGACTTGCTCGCTTCCTGCCACCGTTCCATCATCCTGTACCAAGACAGTCTGGACCGGCTAATCGACCGCAAGAACATCTACGAGATGGAATTCCTCCAAGACCTGACCCAGAAAGACAAGCAAATAGAAGAAGCCCACTCCAAAATCCACATATACAAAATAATCCTTCCTATCATCCTCACAGGATGCATCATCTTCATAATCCTTTACCGCAGAAACAAGATCAGAGCCCGCCAGAACCAGCAAGGGATGGAAAAACTGAGCGAAGAACTTCAGACAAAAGAGGAAAAAATCACCGACACGGCCGTCTATTTCCACGAAATGAGGAATATCGTCGCCTCTGTCATCGCCCAGCTCAAGGAAACCGAAAAGGACATACCCACCGGAAAGGAAAACCAGGCTATCCGGAAAAGCTGCCAGCAACTCAATGAAATCATTTCAGAGAACTCATCCTTTTTCAATAACATGATTGATGTGGAATACGGGGATTTCCTCAAGAAGATATCCAAACGTTACCCCAATCTTTCCGCTACCGAAAAGCGGGTCTGCGCCATGCTTTCTTCCGATTTTTCCACAAAAGAGATAGCCAGCGTGCTCAACTGTTCCGACCGGAGCCTGAACAACACCCGCTCCCGGATCCGCAAGAAACTCGGGATACAGGAAGGCGCCAACCTTTCCGAGTTTCTGAAAAACATAGTCTGAATCCCCATCCGCGATTCCGCATTGCCGGCACGGCGACCCGCCTGCGCAGACCTCGCCCTATCTAATGCCCCGTCTTTGCGCAAGTACGTTCCCCGAATCCGAATAAATCATACATCTTCCTGATTTCAAAATAAATACACAATCACGCCATTACTATTCCCAGCGAGGTATGATATCATTGTTATATGCCTATGATAAAATCATTACACTATTTTGTTGCAATCCGCGTTTTTTATATGTCAATTCGCCATCGGGACAGGAACGAGGGACCGGCCGGCAGCAGCGCGAAATCCTCCGATTGCAAGGCTTGCGCACAACCTGCCATGCACTCGAAGACACGAACCGCGCTCGCCCGGCAGGAAAAGCGCCGCGGCCTGATCCACGACTTGCCAAAACAGACAATAAATGACAATAAATCTATGGATATGAAAAGAGCAACCATCTTGTCAAGTTTCCTTGCCGCATCAGTCTCACTGTTTGCCCAATCCGAACAACCTGAAGAAAACCGGATCCTGGATTTCACCATCGAGTATTCGGGGAACACTGTCGTGGGCATGACCTCCTATGCCTACGACTCGAACAACCTTGTAAAAGAAAAAGTCCACCAACGCATTTCGCCTGCCGATCCCGAGGCCTTCGTCAACGATACAAAGGAAATTTTCGGCTACGACAGCCTGCAACGGGAAATCCTCCACGAGAACTACATCTGGAGCGATGCCGTGTTCGACTATATCGGGAATGCCGCTGTGGATGCCCGGACGGTAAAGACCTACGGCAGCGAAGGCCGCACCAGCCAGATTGAATACTTCCAATGGGACGAAGCCAGTTCTTCATGGGAAATACACACCAGGGGAATCTATGCCTATGACCTTGACAGCAGCACGGAAACCCGCTACAAGTCGGTCAACGGGATCTGGCAGAACGACCCTTATGAGAGATATGATTTCGTCTACGATGCCGATGGCAGGCCGGTTGAAAAGACAGTCTACTCGTACATGTTCGACTTCATGTCCTACGAATACTCCTGGATGCCGCTCGACATGACACGGTACGCCTACGACAGCCACGGCAGCATCATCCAGGAAGACGCCTACGTCATAGAAGTATCTTCCGACCAACCGGAAGACCCCTGGGGGGACGACTGGGACCCGTGGGCGAAAGGCAGCCAAGCCAAAGGGGACTCCATCACCCTGAGCCTGATGTACAGCTACAAGCACGTGTACACCTACGACGAACATGGCAATATCCTCACGCAGACCGACTCCACCTACCGCGATTACATGGATGCCTATGAAATGACGAACCAGCTCCGCTACGAACACCACTACGTCAACGCCAGCGATTACCTGGAACTCCCCTACATCCAGCCATTCTCTTCGGAAACCGACTTGGAAGGCTTCACGATAGAAGACGGCAACAAGGACAGCAGCACATGGTCGATAGCTGACGGCAAGCTCCAATGCCGCACCGCGACCGGAAGCCCGGAGGAAGACATCCTCTACCTTCCGGCATTGCACCTGGCCAAAGATTGCGAAATCCGCCTCAGCTTCCATGCCGGCGTGGCCGACACGGCTCTTCCCGCCTTCATCCGGGTGGCACTCTGCCATAACAACGACAGCAACACCGTAGCGGAATACCTGCCGGACACGATGAAAATCGACAAGACGGAACTACAGAACCATACCATCGGCTTCATTCCCGAAAGAGAAGGCATATATCGGGTCGCCCTCTGCTTCAGCAATGAACGTGCCAGCACGGTCGTAACCGCCGATAGCGTCAAAGTGGAGAACTACCGTTCCAGCAGCACGCCCATGCCGCCGTACAACCTGACAGCTATCCCTGCCCGCGATGGCAGCCTTCAAGTCCGGCTGGGATGGTTCGCCCCGGTCTATACGCTTGACGGCCAATATCTCCGGGCAGTGGACAGCATGGAAGTATACCGCGCAGGGACTGAAACGCCTATCCACACTACCGGAACCATGAATTCCTCGCTGGAAACCCGCTTCATCGACCAAGGAGCCGCCGAAGGCTTGAACACTTACCGGATCTTTGCCTATGCGGACGGACTGCGGAGCGATGCCGCCGAAATCTCCGTCATCGCCGGCATCGCGGCAGCTTCCGCTCCAAGGAACTTCAAAGCCCAGGAGAATGAAGACCATTCGGTCCTGCTCAGCTGGAACACGCCGGAAAGCGCCGAAGGCAGCATAACCTATACCATCGTCCGCAACAATGCCCGAATCGTAGCCGAAGGCATCAAGGACACAAGCTTTACCGATGCCGTGGACATTCCCGAAGGGCAGACCTATGTGTTCTATTCCATCCGAGCCTCCAACGAGGGCGGGCAAGGGGACGTTGCCGTCTCCGAGCTCTTGTTCATCGGGGAAGCAAGCCCGGCTCCGTTCGCAGAATCCTTTGCCGGAGGAAGTAGCAGCCATCTGTGGATGAACGAAATCGTCAGCGGTATCGATGCTGCCTGGGGAATCGGCAGCACGGCATCCTCGCCCGAAGCCGAGCCGCAGGACGGCGACGGTGGACTGGCTTCCTTCCTGGTCCTGGAAACCGTCAATGCAGGCGATGCCGTCCGGTTCAGCAGCGAGAAAATAGACATCAGCACTTTGAAAGCCCCTGTGCTGACTTTCCATCTTTTCCATATCGAGACCGGACCGACAGAAGCGGCCGTCATCGTGGAAGCATCCCGCAACAACGGCAGGTTCCAGAGCCTTTCCGACACCATCCGCATAGGGGGCGCCGAAACGGAAGGCTGGCAAAGACATGCCGTAGACCTCTCGCCTCTTGCCGGAGAAGAGAATCTCCGGATCAGTTTCTTAGGATTCTCCGATCTGGAAAACTGCATCCACTTGGACAACATCGCCATTGACGAGAAAACAAGCGCGACAGCCCCGGCCAACTTGCAAGCTTCCGTCATCGAGGACAGTGTGGCATTGAGCTGGAATGCCGAAGAAGGCCACACTTACCATGTGATTGTAAACAACATTACCACAGAGGAAGAGGTGTTCAACCAAAGCGGCGTAGCCTACAGTGCGGATGAGATGATATTATGCCTGGGCAATCTGGATGATGGGGAGTACGAATGGAGCGTGGAAGCCAGCCTTGAAGGCAGCGCCTCCAACAAAGTGGATGGTCCTGCATTCAGAATCTCGACCACAATCAACCAGTCCGGGCGCATGGCCGCAATCCGCGCATACCCGAATCCTAACCAAGGCGATTTCTGGCTCGAACTCCCCGGCAAAGCCCACGTGGAAATCCTCAGTCTCCATGGAAAATGCCTTCAGACAATAGAAAGCGCAGATGGCATTATCCATGTCTCGATCCAAACACCGGGAATGTACATCGTACGGATCAATGACGGAACGCAAGTTTCCGCAACAAGAATCGTTGTCCGATAGGATTGCCGTCTGCACGCAGCGGACTGCCTCGACAAAAAAAAGCGCCGGCTTCTATTTTGAAGACCGGCGCTTTTCACAAGAACTATCTTGCAGAAGCAGCTTCGCGACGCGAGCCAAAAACCAAGAGGGCGCGTTTCCGTACGCAACCGATCCGGAATCCGGCTCGCAGCCAAGCAGATGCGAGGCATCGCGCCGAAGTCCAAGGAGGGAGCGTGCTTGCGTACATGACCGACTTGGACAAGGCCCGCAACGAAGCAGGTTCCATCCTGAATCGTTTATCGCAGTTTAACCCAAATCGGTCATTAGACACGCCGTGCCCGTTTCTGATTGGAAAATGAGGCTTTCGGGCATCTTGCCCGCTTCTGTCCGCATCCTGTTTCTCGCTACGCCTCGACGTAGCCCGCCACGCCTTCGGCCAGGCCGGAAGCATGCTGCATGACACAAGCGGGCAATCTCCCCAATGTCTGACTAATAGGCCCACTTGAGCCAAATGGCCCCCCAGGAAAATCCAGCACCAAACGCGCAAACCACAATGTCGTCCCCTTTTTTCAATTTCTTTTCCCATTCCCAAAGCAAAAGGGGAATAGTAGCCGCCGTCGTGTTCCCGTAACGGTCGATATTGATCATCACCTGTTCAGGCGCAACGCCCAAACGACGCTGAACCGCATTGATGATACGCAGGTTCGCCTGATGCGGCGCAATCCATACCTTGGCAGGATCCAGGTTGTTCCGCTTGACAACGGCCTCGGCCACATCGGCCATCTTGACCACCGCCCATTTGAAAACAGCCTGGCCTTCCTGATACACATAATGCCAACGCTTGTCCACTGTCTCGTGCGTGGGAGGATAGAGAGAGCCGCCTGCCTTCATGTGAAGATGCTTGGCCCCGCAGCCATCAGTCCCCATCACCTCGTCCAAGACTCCGTATTCCTCCGTTGTCGGTTCCAGCAGGACAGCCCCGGCCCCGTCTCCGAAAATAGGACAAGTAGCCCGGTCCGTGTAATCAATCATGGACGACATCTTTTCCGACCCCACCAGCACCACTTTCTTGTAACGTCCGGACTCCACATAGCGGGCCGCTGTGGACAAGGCATAGACGAAACCGGAACAACCCGATGTCAAATCGAATGCGAAAGCGTTACGGATACCTAATTTGTCTGCAATCAAGCATGAAGTTGCCGGGAACCGCATATCGGGCGTCACCGTGGCGCATATCAGCAAATCCACCTCTTCCGGCTTGGTCCCCGTCTTGCCGAACAAATCCCGGACAGCTTCAACGCCCATGTCCGAAGTAGCCTTGCCGCGTTCACGCTGGATCCGCCTTTCCTTGATACCGATCCGCTCCATGATCCACTCATCGCTGGTATCCACCATCCTGCTCAGCTCTTCGTTGGTCAACCGATAATCGGGAAGATAAGCACCGACACCTGTTATGATAGCATGTATTTTTTCCATCTTCAGATTCTTTTAAAGAGATAAATCCCTCCCCCGAACCGAACCCGAATCAAGACTCCGATTCGTGTACATAATCTGCAAACAGCTTGCGCAGAGCCTGCGTCAAGCCTAATTCGCACATCCGTTTTGTCTGCAGCAGCATGTTCCGGATTGCCAGCGGACTGGATATCCCATGTCCCAGAATCACAGGAGCATTCACGCCCAGAATCGGGCTTCCGCCATAAATCTCGTAGTTCATCCTATCGAAAAGAGGGTCGGATATGCCCCGCTTCTGCATCAGACGGTAGAATGTCTCGACCTCCTTCAGCAAGATATTCCCCACAAAACCATCCGTCACCATGACATCAGCCCGGTTCTTGAAGATTTCGCGAGGTTCCATGTTTCCGGTAAAATTGATATGAGGGCATTCTTTCAAAAGAGGAAAGACCGTCTGGCACTGAAGATTGCCTTTGCCGTCCTCGGTCCCCACATTCATCAAGCACACACGAGGCTCGGAATGTCCCAGCAAATATTCCGCATACAGGCTGCCGATGACCGCGAACTGGACCATCACTTCCGGCTTGGCATCGGGAGTAGTCCCCACATCCAGCAGGACGCTGTAGGCACCGCCCTCTTCCTGAGGGACACAGGCACAGGTACAAGGCCTCGACACCCCCGGGATGCACTTGAGATAAGTCACCGCGCCGGCCAGCATCGCACCGGAATTGCCCGCACTGGCAAAAGCATCCAATTCGCCTTTGGCCAACATGCGGAAACCGGCCGCGATGCCCGAATCAGGCTTCTCGGATAAAGCCTTCACAGGCTTCTCGTCCATGGCAATGCATTGCGGCTGATGGGAAATATCAAAACGGCTTGCCTCCACTCCTCTCTCTGCCAGCTCTTTGCGAATCACACTTTCCGGGCCGAGCAAGACAATACGGTTACCGTCCCCGATTGAATCCAAGGCAGAGACGGCACCTTCTATGGTGGCAGCGGGAGCAAAGTCACCCCCCATTACATCCAATCCGAATCTCATATGCGTCATTTTCGATAAGCGATCCGTGCATCAGCACGGAAAGCTCCAGGCAAGGGACAAGGCATCAGGAAACGCTCCCTTGGGAAAACAGGCCTTCCGTCCATACGGGACGGAATCTCTCCATCCGAAAGCAAGGGAAAGGCCTGCCCGGATGCACGGAAGCCCGCCGTGAATCAAATCAAGCCTTGGCCGTATTGGTTTCCATCACTTGCTTGCCACGGTAATAACCGCATTCGGGGCAAACGTGGTGGTACAATACCGGAGAACCGCAGTTGCTGCAAGTAGCCAAGGTAGGCATTTCCAATTTGTCGTGGGTTCTTCTTTTTCTGGTTCTGGTCTTGGAGAACCTCCATTTAGGATTAGGCATTTTATCTTATTTTTTTAGCGGTTTATAAATCTCGTCAATCATCCATCTTCCCTTTCAGCCCTGCCAAAGCCGCCCAACGAGGATCGGCCTCCGGCCTCGATTCCCCGCGTTCCTGCGGCTCGTAAAAAGCCAGCATCCCTGGATCGCAGGTCGGCCCGCCTTCTTCGTTTTCCGGGCAGAACAGCTGCATCGGACGGCTCAGCACTAACATTTCATGGAAATAAGGAGCCAAATCCAGGCTGCTGTCCTTTTCGGGCACGGCCCAGAATCCATCCTCTTCCGCCACCTCCGCCGCGTCCGAGGAAATCCTGGCCACCACCTTCTCTTCCGCCTCCACAGGGAACTCCACTTCCTGGAGGCAACGGTCGCAAAAGCTCCTGGCCACGCCCTTGAAACGGAAATCCATTTCCATCAGGCGGTCGTTCTTGACCAGCTCCACATCCACATGGACTCGGGGGGCAAAGAGCACGTCCGTATCGGGGAAAAGCTCCATAAAGTCTTGACCTATGGCGAATTCAAAACCATGGACCCCATCCTCGAGCCCTGAGAAAGGCAGACGGTATTCAGGCTTCTTCTTCGGCATACAGGTCAAAATTAGCCTGCAAAAGTAATACTTTTTTCGGAATTACACGAAAAGCATTCGCCAAGCCAAGTCCGGCCAGAACCAGAATTTTGCCACACGGCGATTTTATACTACTTTTACAGGTTTTTGCGGACCCGCCGAAGCGGGAAGGCACCCCCGGAACACAGCCGCAGCCTGCATGCAACGTGCCACCGGACTGCTTGCCCTCCCTTTCGGTTCGCAGAAAAATAATGAAAAGAATCACTATGGACACTTCATCACAAGCTGTACGGCAAGCCTTCCTGGATTTCTTCGCCTCCAAGCAGCACCATATCGTGCCGTCGGCACCGATGGTCGTCAAGGACGACCCTACCCTGATGTTCACCAACGCGGGGATGAACCAGTTCAAGGACATTTTCCTCGGGAACACCGAACGCAAGTACCCCCGCGTGGCCGACACCCAGAAATGCCTCCGGGTATCGGGCAAGCACAACGACTTGGAGGAAGTAGGGCACGACACCTACCACCACACCATGTTCGAGATGCTGGGGAACTGGTCCTTCGGCGACTATTTCAAGAAAGAAGCCATCGCTTGGGCTTGGGAGTTCCTGACGGAGGTCATGAAGATAGACAAGGGCCGCCTGTACGTGACCGTGTTCGGCGGGGACGAGAAAGACCGTACCGACAAGGACATGGAAGCCTACGGCTACTGGATGGAGCATATTCCCGAGGAACGCATCCTGTTCGGCAACAAGCACGACAATTTCTGGGAAATGGGCGACACCGGCCCCTGCGGCCCTTGTTCCGAAATCCATATCGACCTGCGTTCCGACGAGGAACGCGCAAAGGCAGACGGCAAGGATCTGGTCAACAAGGACAATCCTTTGGTAATCGAAATCTGGAACCTGGTGTTCATGCAGTTCAAGCGCATGGCCGACGGGCATTTGGAAGAGCTGCCGTCCAAGTGCATCGATACCGGGATGGGCTTCGAGCGGCTCTGCATGGTAATCCAAGGAAAGAAATCGAATTACGATACCGATGTGTTCCAACCGCTGATTTCGGCTCTTGCCCAGGCCTCCGGCATCGCCTATGGTTCCAATGCCCAATGCGATGTGGCCATGCGGGTCGTTGCCGACCACGTGCGGGCGGTCAGCTTCGCCATTGCCGACGGGCAGCTGCCTTCCAACAACAAGGCCGGCTACGTGATCCGCCGCATCCTGCGCCGCGCCGTGCGCTACGGCTACAGCTTCCTGCACTTCAACGATGCCTTCATCTATAAATTGGTGGACATCCTCGAAAAGCAGATGGGCCGCCACTTCCCCGAACTGAACAAGCAGAAGGGACTTATCGAGAAAGTAATCCGCGAAGAGGAAAACACATTCCTGAAAACCCTCGAAACCGGCGAACGCCTCTTGGATCAACTGGTAAGCAAGCTCAAATCCGAAGGCAAGGACACCTTGGACGGGGCCGATGCCTTTGTACTCTACGATACTTACGGCTTCCCGCTCGACCTGACCGAACTGATGCTGCGTGAAAAAGGCCTGAAAGTGGATGTCCCCGGCTTTGAAAAGGAAATGCAGAAGCAGAAGGCACGCTCCCGCCACGATGCCGCCGTCAGCTCGGACGACTGGGCAGAGGTGCATGAAGGCCACGAAGTGGTGTTCACCGGCTACGACCAGCTGGAATGCGAGACCCGGATCCTGCGCTACCGCAAGGTGAACAAGAAAGGCAAAGACCTGTACCAGGTAGTGATGTCCCCCACCCCGTTCTATGCCGAGTCCGGGGGCCAAGTGGGCGACCGGGGCTACATCGAAGACCTGGAAAACGGGGAACGCTACCCGGTCATCGACACGGTAAAGGAAAACAATATGCCCGTCCACTGGTTCAGCAAATTGCCGGTCGAACCCGGGCATGCCTACAAGGCCGTCGTGGACAAGGAAAAACGGACGCAAACCGCCTGCAACCACAGTGCGACGCACTTGATGCACTATGCCTTGCGCCAGGTTCTGGGCACCCATGTGGAACAAAAGGGTTCTTTGGTCAACGAGACCGAACTGAGATTCGACTTCTCTCATTTCCAGAAGATGAGCGCGGAGGAAATACGGAAGGTGGAAACAATCGTGAACCGGTTAATCCGGGAAGACATCCCGCTGGACGAACACCGCGACATGCCAATCGAAGAAGCCCGCGAAATGGGCGCGATGGCGTTGTTCTCCGAAAAATACGGCGACAAGGTCCGGGTAATCCGCTACGGTGAATCGGTGGAACTCTGCGGGGGAACCCATGTCCGTGCCACCGGGCAGATCGGGTTCTTCAAAATCGTCAGTGAAGGAGCCGTAGCCGCCGGCATCCGCCGCATCGTGGCTTTCTGCGGAGCCTGTGCCGAACAATACATATACAGCATGGCTGACCAGATTGCCGAAGCCAAGGAAATCTTCAAGTCGGGGGCCGACCTGATGGGCAATATCCGCAAATTGGTGGAAAGCAATGCCAAGCTCCGCAAGGATGTGGAAAATTACGTCAACGAAAGAGTCGCCCAACTGCACGACAAGCTGCTGGAACAGAAGAAGGAAATAGACGGCATTCCGGTAATCCTCTCTTTCCGGGGCGGGCTTCCGGTGGAAATGGCAAAGCAGGTAACCCTCTCGCTGCGCAAGGACATGGCCGACGGCCTTGTGCTCGTGGCCGGGGAACGGGACGGCAGCACCTTCATCAACCTCTTGGTCGGGGACGAACTGATCAAGAAAGGCCATCATGCCGGAAACACCATCAAGGAACTGGCCAAGCAGATGGGCGGCGGCGGTGGCGGCCAGGCTTCGTTTGCCACCTATTCCGGCAACAAGCCCGAAGCCTTGCTGGACATTGTCCGCGAAGTGCTTCGCCTCAATGGCGTGAACAACGTATTGTAATCCGAAACGCTGAAGAGAGCCATGGCAAAGAAGAAAACGGATGTCTTCTATCTGGATCCGGCCACGCTGAGTGTCAAGAGGGTGCGAACCAGCATGCGCCAACGGGTCTTGCACTGGCTACGCATCCTCTTCGTAGGAGCGTTCATCTTTGCCGTCGCGTTCTTCATCTCTACCTATTATATAGAGTCTCCCCGAGAGAAACAGCTTGCCAAGGACCTGTACATAGCAGAAAACCAGTACAGGTACCTGAGCCAAAGGGTGGACGGGCTAGAAAAAGTCCTGAGCGATATCCAGAACCGGGACAACAACCTGTACCGGATTATCTTCGAGGCCGAACCCAACCATCCGCAACATGCCTTGAACCGGAATTACGGGGAGTTCTCCAGCAACGAAATCGCAGATGCCATCGTCCGCACATCGGAAAAAATCGACCGGTTTGCCAACGATCTGTATGCACAGTCCCTTTCCTTTGACCAAATCTACGAGCTGGCCAAGCAGAAAGACCGGCGCATGGAATGCATCCCGGCCATTTACCCCGTGAGCAAGCACGCCAGCCGGATGAGTTCCGGTTTCGGGTATCGCTTCCATCCTATCTACAAGACTTTGCGTATGCATACCGGAGTGGATATCGCCGCGCCGAAAGGCACGCCGATTTACGCTACCGGCGATGGCACCGTGACCGTAGCCGCCCGCAACGCCGCCGGTTATTCCGGCTACGGGGTGGTCTGCCGGGTAGACCACGGCTTCGGCTACGAGACGCTTTACGCGCATCTGGACGAACTCGCCGTGAAGAAGGGGCAGGAAGTCCGCCGGGGAGACACAATCGGCTACGTTGGCACTACAGGGGCATCGAGCGGGTACCACCTGCATTACGAGGTGCTGGTGAACGGGAACCGGGTAAACCCGGTATATTACTTCTTCATCGACATTTCACCGGAAGAGTTCCTCGAAATCTTCGAAAAGTCGCAAGAAGTCAACCAAAGCTTGTCGTAGCCAGACGGGGAACCCCCGTCTTCCGGCACCTTGCGGGAAGCAGAGGCAGCTTACCTTTGAAAAGAACAGCAATGGAAGAATACTCGAAACGAAAAATGTTTTACACCATCGGCGAAGTAGCGGCCATGTTCCGTGTCAATACTTCGCTGATACGATTCTGGGAACAAGAGTTCGACATCATCCAGCCACACCGGAACAAAAAGGGCAACCGGCTCTTCACCCCGAAAGACGTGGACAATTTCCATCAGATCTACCATCTGGTCAAAGAAAAAGGATATACTTTGCAAGGTGCTAAGGATCAGCTGAAAGCCAAGCCGGTGGCAGCAGGAGCCGCCAAAATGGAAATTGCAGAAAGCCTGCGCAAGATAAAGACGAACCTATTAGAATTGAGAGACTTATGCTAAACTTCATCCATTGGGGCCCAGACCCGGTGGCCTTCACGGTCTTCGGACTTGAAATACGCTGGTACGGAGTCATGTTCATGCTCACCTTCCTGTGCGGATGGTGGATCCTGAACCGGGTTTTCAAGAGGGAGGGACGCAATCCAGAACTAGCCGATGTGCTGCTGTGGTATGTGGCCATAGCGGTCATCATCGGGGCCCGCTTAGGGCATTGCCTCTTCTACGACCCGCAATACTACCTGAGCCATCCCGTCGAGATCCTGAAAATCCGGGACGGAGGGCTGGCCAGCCATGGAGCGGCCATCAGCATCCCCATAGCCCTTTGGCTGGTAGCCCACAAATACCGGGTGTCGGTCTGGTATCTGCTCGACCGGGTAGTGCTTGTCGTTGCCTTAGGCGGATTCTTCATCCGTATGGGGAACCTGTTCAACTCGGAAATTTACGGACACGCGACCAGCATGCCTTGGGGATTCATCTTTGAACGCAACGGGGAGACGATTCCCAAGCATCCCACCCAGATATACGAGGCTCTCACCTATCTTTGCATCTTCATCATCCTGTTTTCCTACTATTGGAGAAAAAAGGGGAATATCCGCAACGGGCAACTGTTCGGATGGTTCCTGGTAGCTTGTTTCGGCATGCGCTTCCTGATAGAGTTCATCAAAGAAGTCCAGGAAGAATGGGAACAGGCTTATATCCTGGACATGGGGCAAATGCTCAGCATACCCTTTTTCCTGGCAGGCATCGCCATCCTCATCCTTTCCCGGAAAAAGATGCTCGGCAAGAAAGATTCCCTTCCCGAAGCCGGCACGCCCCGCCCCAGGAAGAAACCAGCCCGCTAAAATGCCTGCTGGAATCAGACCGCCAGCCCCAGACCGGCCGTCAGGCCGCCGGACAATGCCCGGTGCCGCCCTCAAGGATTCCCTGAGGCACCCGCCCCTTTCGCGCATCCTGCCGCCGCTTCCCCCTGATGCATCCCGCCGCGCTTCGGCAGAGGCAGCAGCCGGCCTGACCGCCGCAGGACAGAAGCCTCCGGCCCCTCTCAGGACAACCGCATCAAAATGCAACAGATTAACAATCAACATCGTTTTGTAACAGCCCGCAGGTGTTCCGCCGCATAAAATCCGTTATAAATCAAACAATTGACCAGTGAGGACGATTTTGATGCGGTCGCCCCGGGGCCTCTCATGACTGATTCGAGCCAAAACGCAAAAAAAGCGTATCTTCGCGAGCTGGAAGCTTTTAGAGCGACCGCGCCAATCCGGAAATACCGGCATGAAAAGACCAAGAAAACCCGTCATATGGCAAAGAACATGTACCTGTCCCGACTCCTGCTTACAAGGAAAAAAGCCAAACCCGGAACAAACGGCCTGGCCTTGTCCCGGATACTGCCTTTGGCATGCGTCTTATTCTGCTGGATCCATTCAGGGGATGTGCAAGCCCAAAGCCGGGAATACGCCGCACAAGGCAAAGTCATCCAATTCTCGGGAGTCGTAGTCAACGGGTTGGACAGCAAGCCTTTGCCATTCTCCACCGTGCTTATCAGGAACCAGAACCGAGGCACGGTGGCCGATGCGTCCGGATTCTTCTCCTTTGTCGCGGTAATAGGCGACACCGTGGATTTCTCGATGGTGGGATTCGCTCCCCGCCAGCTTGTCATACCCGACACGATACGGCATGATGCCTATTCCATTGTCATGCCGCTGGAACAGGATACCGTCATGCTGATGGAAACGGTCATCTACCCGTGGCCGAGCCGGGAGAAGTTCAGGGAAGCATTCCTCAGCCTGAAACTCCCTGAAACGGAATCCGACATCATCCGGAAAAATTTCAACCTGGCGGCAATCAGGGAACAGGCCAGCCACGGAAAGATGGATGCCGACATGAACTACCGCAGCCTGATGCAGCAACAGACGACCCAGCTTTATTACCAGAACCAAGTCACGCCTAACAACCTGCTCAATCCTTTCGCATGGGCGCAGTTCATCAAGCAATGGAGAAGACGCAAAGATGCCGACAAGATGATAGAGCAGCAAAGCCAAGGTTACCAGCAATACGAAAACAGTTCCTCTTCCAGCGATGATTACCAGTACGACGAGTAAGCGTCCGGCTTGCCGTCTCCGGATTGCAGGATGCGGCAGTCCCGGAAATGCGGCCCGGAGAGGTGCCAGCCTCCGCCATCCCGGCATCCTGACCAAACATGCTGGAAGCACCGCCAAAGGCAGGTATGTCCTTTTCCTGCTGGCGTTACTGTTCTTCCATCCGGCAGCATCGGCCCAAGGGGAAACAGGAAAATCCTGGATCGAAGGCCGGGTCACCGATGCCCGGGGCCAAGGAATCCCGGTAGTGGCCGTAGGCATCGTCAATCTGGAAAGGCCCATAGGCACGGCTACCGATGAAAACGGGCATTACCGCCTGCAAGTGCCAGCCGGTCTCATGCTGAAGATTTCCTTCAGCCATACTTCTTACCATCCGGCCCAAAAAGAAATCCGATTGCAGCCGGGCGAAACCCGGACAGTGGATATCAGCCTGCAAGAAGCCGCCGTGCAGATGGAAGAGGTAAAGGTGCAGGGGACACGCGACCGGGGTTCCGGGTATGTATCCATTTCCCCCTTGGAAGCGCAAAGCCTGCCCAGCATCACCGGAGGCGTGGAAGGACTGCTGATGGCCTTGCCGGGAGTCAACAGCAACAACGAGCTGAGTTCCCAATACTCGGTACGCGGCGGGAACTTCGATGAAAACCTGGTCTACGTGAACGGCATAGAGGTCTACCGCCCGTTCCTGACCCGCTCCGGCGAACAGGAAGGCCTGAGCTTCATCAATCCCGACCTGGTCCAGAACCTGACTTTCTCCAGCGGCGGTTTCGATGCCAAGTACGGGGACAAGATGTCCTCGGTCCTGGACATACGCTACAAGAACCCGACCGAGTTCGCCGGCTCGTTCGGCATCAACTTCATGGGCGGGCACCTGCATCTGGAAGGAGCTTCCAAGAATCAGAAATTCACTTACCTGGCAGGCCTTCGCCAACGCAATTCCCAATGGGTGCTGAAAGGCTTGGACAAAACGGGCCAGTACAAGCCTTCGTTCACTGACTTCCAAGTTCTGCTAAGCTATCGGATCGACAGCAAGAACAAGCTGGAACTCTTGGGCAACATCGCGCATAACCGCTACAAATTCACGCCGCAAAGCCAAGAGACCCGATTCGGGAGCCTGGGAGACGCCAAAGCGTTCTGGGTCGATTTCGAAGGGTTCGAGATTGATCGGTTCACCACGTATTTCGGGGCTTTCAGCTGGACGCACCAGCAGGACTCGCGGACACAGCACCGCCTGACATACAGCTTCTTCAATACGGTCGAAAGCGAGAATTTCGACATAGAGGGATTCTACCGTCTCAGCGAGATTTCCGATGACGGCCAAGGCGGCTACATGGAGGGGGAGACTTTAGGGACCGGGCACTATATGGATCACGCACGGAACTACCTGAACGGGATCGTGAGCTCCATAGATTACCACGGGTCGGCAGAGACACGCCCCGCTTACGTGCAATGGGGCTTCAAATACCAATACGAGGACATTATAGACCATCTGAACGAATGGCACATGGAAGACTCGGCGGGCTACAACCTGCCCCTTGAACAATCAGAGCCAGGCACGTTGGATCCTCCTTTGACACCGCCTGCCTTGCAAGAAGTCTACAAGGCCCGGCATCATACCCGTTCGCACCGCTTCAACGCCTTCGCGCAGGCGCGTTTCGATTTCAACAGCGGGGGAACGTACGTGCTGGATGCCGGCATCCGCTTCTCTTTCTGGACTCTGAACAAGGAGTTCACATACAGCCCCCGGTTCAACTTCAACATAAACCCGCAATGGGAACGGGAAGTCCATTTCCGGATCGCGCTCGGGCATTACGCGCAGCCGCCTTTCTACAAAGAACTCCGCGACATCTACGGGAACCTGCATACGGACGTGAAGGCGCAGAAAGCCATCCATGCGGTCTTCGGTTCGGATATCTACTTCCGGATCTGGGATCGTCCGTTCAAGCTGACCGCCGAAGCATACTACAAGTACCTGTACGACCTCAATCCCTATGAAATCGACAACGTGCGCATCCGGTACATGGCCAATAACGACAGCAAAGGATACGCTGCCGGGGTGGACTTGCGCTTCGACGGGGAGTTCGTGCCGGGCGTGAACTCCTGGGTGAGCGTCTCCTTCATGAACACCCGCGAGAATATCACGTATCATGATGCCGACGGTACAGCGAGGCAGACTGGCTGGATCCCGAGGCCGACCAACCAGCTGTTCTCCTTGAACCTGTACGTGCAGGACTACCTGGATTTCCTGTTCAAGGACAAGAACCTGCAAAAAGCCTTCAAAGTTTACCTGAACGCCGTTTATGCCACGGGGCTGCCCTCCGGCGACTCCGAACGCCTGGAGCATCCCGAACAGTTTGCCGGCAGGAAAACCAAACTGCCCGATTACAAGCGCGTGGACTTGGGCCTGGCTTTCCGGCTCAAAGGTGAAGAGCGCAAGTTCAAAAACCGGAAAAATCCGCTCAATTACCTGAAAGAGGCTTGGCTGACCTTGGAACTCTACAACATGTTCCAGATGCGGAACACCATTTCTTATATGTGGATTCCCACCGTGGACGGCACCAGCTACGCGGTACCCAACACCCTGACCCCGCTGCAGGTGAACTTGAAACTGGATATCACGTTCTGAGGGCATCTCTTCCCCAACTCCCCTCCTTCCATTTCCCCGCCGCTTCCGCCTTTCCGCCTGAATCCCTCTTTTTCCTTAGCTTTGCATAGCGGCACACCTTGCCGACAAGCCCCAAAAACGGCAAGTACCCACAAAAGGCCTCGCAACCCCAACTAAGCAAAAACGAATCGAGCCATGCCGTACCCGATTGGAATCCAAAACTTTGAAAGCCTCCGCAAAGGAGGCTTTGCCTACGTGGACAAAACAGACCTTGCCTACCAGATTGCTGCGACCGGCCGGTACTATTTCCTGAGCCGTCCCCGCCGCTTCGGCAAAAGCCTCCTGCTCTCCACCTTGGAGGCTTATTTCCAAGGCAAGAAGGAATTGTTCGAAGGCTTGGCCATCGGGAAATTGGAAAAGGACTGGGCTTCCTATCCAGTGCTGCACCTGGATCTGTACCAGTGCGGTTATTTGACCATCAAGGAAAGTTTCCCGGACTTCAACGCCTGTACGCTCGGCTTCCCCAATCAGGAAGTCCGCAACGGCTTTCTCCGGATGCAGCTCTCCTATTATGCCCCCAAGGGAGGCATGGATAGCGATGTCTTGATTCTCAGGCTTTACCAATCCCTTGTATCCGGCAATCCCGAAGAAATGATGAAAATCCCGGGCGGACTGTTCGCCAAGCAGAACTACCAGATTCAAGGCAAAGCGGAAAAAAACGTCCAGTACGCCATGTCCATCATCTTCAACCTCCTCGGCCAGCATGTGCATACCGAATGCCAGACCAGCAACGGACGCATGGACGTGCTTATCGAAAACAAGGATTACGTTTACATCCTCGAACTCAAAATCAACGCCAGCGCGGACGAAGCCTTGCAGCAGATTGAAGGCAAAGGTCATGCCCGTCCTTATGCCGCCGACACCCGGAAGCTCTTCAAAATCGGCATCAGTTTCCCGCCAAGACCCGTCGCATCGAGGAATGGATTATCCGATAGATTGCATGCTCCAACTTCCGATGCCAAGAAGAGCAACCTTTCAAATAGAACCTACTCTTCAGCTTATTATACAATAGAACGACCCTTATGCTACTGATGGAAAAATTCATTGCCGGTTCGGACGATGACATGCCGATCGGAGCTTCGGTAGTGGCCGGATTCGACGACAACAAGGATTTTGTGGTGGAATTCGAGTTCAACGATTACGAAAAACCTGAACGGGACTACCTGATCAGGGCTACAGTAGAGATGGACGAAGCCCGGGAAATGGCCGGACGCATACAGAAATCGGTATTGGACTTACCCGACCTTTTGCAACAAAACTTTCCTAAGGAACCCAAAACTCTTCCCGGCATTTCCGATATGGAAAAGACTTTCCAGGAGATTCTGGATTTCCTCTTGGACAACGGGGTCCACTACACCTTGAAACGAGCCAAATCGTTCGCGGTCTGAAGGGTATTCCCACTCATAGGGTCTTATCCATTCCCGCCATACAAGGCTTGCTTCCTTGATTCCAGTTCAGTGCAATAACTTCACTCAAAGTCCCTTAGCATAGACTGTAGCTTTTTAGGCAGAATCTATGTACTTTTGTTGTTTTGCCAACAGGAATAAACAAGAAGCCTACGGGCGTTTCTCTTGCAAGAAAGAAGCTTGATGCTGCGCTCGGCTTCCGGTATTTTTGCCGGCGGGATTCCCCCTAAAGGAGGGAACGCATCGCTCCTGTCGGCATCGCCCAAGGAATCCGCCTTGCATCAAGGCATGTTCCGTAAATTCAGGGACAGTGCCTGCCTGAAGAGAAAGTTAGAAGAACCCATGGATAATATGTTAGAGAAACTTGACGCGCTGAGCGTCAGGTACAAGGAAATCGAGGAAGAGATGAACCAGCCTGATGTCATGCAGGACATGAAGCGGTACATCAAGCTGAGCAAGGATTATAAAGATCTGCAGCCGGTCATGGCTGCCTACAAGGATTACAGGAACCTGCTTTCCAACATCGCCTCGGCCAAGGAAGTCCTCAACACCGAAAAGGACGAAGAATTCAGGGACATGGCCAAGGAAGAGCTGTCCTCCTATACCAAGCAAAAAGACGAACTGGAAGAAAAAATCCGCGTGCTGCTGATCCCGGCCGACCCGCAGGACTCCAAGAACGCGATTGTGGAAATCCGTGCCGGGACCGGCGGGGACGAAGCCGCGATTTTTGCGGGCGACCTCTACCGGATGTACACCCGTTACTGCGACAGCAAGGGCTGGAAAGTGGAGACGGTGGACTATACCGAAGGGACGGCAGGCGGCTACAAGGAAATCATTTTCAACGTATCGGGAGACGGAGTGTACGGCACGCTCAAATACGAATCGGGCGTGCACCGCGTGCAGCGGGTCCCGGCAACGGAAACGATGGGGCGTGTCCATACTTCGGCCGCCTCGGTGGTAGTCCTGCCCGAAGCCGACGAGTTCGACGTGGAACTGAAAGCCAGCGATATCCGCAAGGATACCTATTGCTCGTCCGGTCCGGGAGGCCAGTCGGTGAACACCACCTATTCGGCGGTGCGACTGACACATATCCCCACCGGCATCGTAGTTGCCATCCAGGACGAGAAATCCCAGATCAAGAACTACGAAAAGGCTTTGCGCGTACTGCGTACCCGTATCTACGAAATCGAATACCAGAAATATCTGGACGAGATTTCCTCCAAACGGAAGACGATGGTGTCCACCGGAGACCGTTCGGCCAAAATCCGGACCTACAACTATCCGCAGAGCCGCGTCACCGACCACCGCATCAACTACACGACCCACGCCTTGGGCACGTTCATGGACGGGGAAATCCAGGAGATGATCGATGCCTTGCAGCTGGCGGAGAATGCGGAGAAGATGAAGGAGTCGGTAGGTTAGCAAGGGCGTGCGGCAATGGGCAACCTGCGCGTTGCATCCCGCCCATTCTGACACGCCATCGGGACAGTGGCCGGAATCTACAGAATTATAATTATTGTATATTGACTATCAAATAATTGCCATTAGATTCCCCATGTCCTGCCGTGATTCATAACCAAAAAACACCCAAAGATGACCAGACAAGAACTTGTAAACCAGATACAGCGGAAAAAGAGCTTCCTTTGCGTGGGACTCGACCCGGACATGGCCAAAATGCCCGAATGCGTCAAGCATGAAGAAGACCCTATCTTCGCCTTCAACCGCCGGATCATCGACACCACCCTGCCATACACGGTGGCCTACAAGCCCAACTCAGCCTTTTACGAAGCCTACGGCATCAAAGGCATGATTTCCTTGCAGAAAACCATCCAATACCTGCACGGCAAGAACGTGTTCACGATAGCCGATGCCAAACGGGGAGATATCGGGAACACCTCGGCACGCTATGCGGAAGCCTTCCTCTCGCCGCAGGGCGACTTTGATTTCGATGCCATCACGGTAGCACCTTACATGGGTACGGATTCGGTATCGCCATTCCTGGGCATTCCCGGCAAATGGGTTGTCCTGTTAGCGTTGACCTCCAATCCGGGTTCGGCCGACTTCCAGACTTGGGAAAACGCCGCCCCCCTGCTCTACCAGCGAGTATTGGGGGTATCCAAGCACTGGGGGACGGAAGAGAACATGATGTACGTGGTGGGTGCCACCAAAGCGGAGATGCTGAAGGAAGTACGCCGTATCGTACCCAAGCATTTCCTTCTGGTGCCCGGCGTAGGCGCGCAAGGCGGCAGCCTGGAAGAAGTCTGCAAGAACGGTTTTGTGGAAGGCGAGGCCGGACTGCTGATCAACGCCTCGCGCAGCATCATTTACGCTTCCAAAGGCGAGGACTTTGCCGAAGCCGCCGCAGCGGAAGCCCGGCGGATGCAGCAGCAGATGGCAACCTACTTGTAATGTCGAATTAATTGCTAACAAACAAATACCTTTCATACCATGAAAAAAGTAGTTCTCATCAGGCACGGGGAAAGCGCTTGGAACAAGGAAAACCGTTTTACAGGCTGGACCGACGTGGATTTGACCCCGCACGGGGTGGAAGAAGCCCGCGAAGCCGGTAAATTGCTCAAAGAAAAAGGCTTCCATTTCGATATGGTCTATACTTCCTATCTCAAAAGAGCCATCAAGACCATGAACACCGTCCTGGAAGAAATGGATCAGATGTGGATTCCGGTAGAAAAGACCTGGAGGCTGAACGAAAAGCATTACGGTATGCTGCAAGGTCTCAACAAGGCGGAAACCGCTGAGAAATACGGAGATGCCCAAGTGAAAATCTGGCGCAGAAGCTACGATGTGGCACCCGACCCATTAGCTCCGGACGACAGCCGCAGCCCGCTTCTGGATCCCCGTTACGCCAAAGTGGACAAGAACCTGCTGCCGCTGACCGAATCGCTCAAGGATACCGTGGCCCGCATCGTGCCTTATTGGAAGGAAACCATCGTGCCTTCGCTCAAGAGCTGCAACGAAATCCTGATTGCCGCCCACGGGAATTCCCTGCGAGGCATCATCAAATACATCAAAGGCATCTCGGACGAGGATATCGTGGGCTTGAACCTGCCGACCGCCGTTCCCTACCTCTTCGAATTCGACGATGACATGCACCTGCTCAAGGACGAGTTCCTCGGCGACCCTGAGAAGATCAAGGCATTGATGGAAGCCGTAGCCAACCAAGGCAAAGCCAAGAAGTAAACGGACAGAACCCATAGCCCGACCCCAAAACGGCATGAATCGCAGCCGGCTCACATCCGCCTGGTTCAATGCCGTTTTGGCATCGGACACTAATTCTATATAAGAAAATGTACAGGACACATACCAACGGCGAACTCCGGCTTTCGGATGCCGGAAAAGAAGTCAGCCTCTGCGGCTGGGTGCAACGTTCGCGCGACTTAGGAGGCATGACCTTTGTAGACTTGAGAGACCGCTACGGCATCACCCAAGTGGTCTTCAACATGGAAACCAATGCCAGCTTATGCGCCAAGGCTCGTACCTTGGGCCGGGAATTCGTGGTGCAGATCAAAGGCACGGTGGCCGAACGAAGCAACAAGAACAACAAGATTCCTACCGGGGACATTGAAATCATTGCCAATGAAATCAATATCCTGAACCCGGCCAAGACGCCGCCTTTCACGATAGAAGATCACAGCGATGGCGGCGACGAGCTGAGAATGAAATACAGATACTTGGATCTGCGCCGCGATTGCGTCCGCAAGAACCTGGAACTGCGCCACCGCCTGAGCATCGAAATCCGCAAGTACATGGACGGCCAAGGCTTCATGGAAATCGAGACGCCTTTCATGGTGAAATCCACCCCGGAAGGTGCCCGCGACTTCGTGGTCCCTTCGCGCATGAACCCGGGCGAATTCTACGCGCTGCCGCAATCGCCGCAGCAGTACAAGCAATTGCTGATGGTAGCCGGTTACGACCGCTATTTCCAGATTGTGCGCTGCTTCCGCGACGAAGACCTGCGGGCCGACCGCCAGCCGGAATTCACGCAGCTGGACTGCGAGATGTCGTTCGTGGAGCAGGAAGACGTGCTGCAGATGTTCGAAGGCCTGATCCGCTACCTGTTCAAGGTGGAAAAAGGCATCGACGTGCCGCCGTTGCAACGCATGAGCTGGCAGACGGCCATGGACAAATACGGTTCCGATAAGCCCGACTTGCGTTTCGGCATGGAATTCACGGCCTTGAAGGAAGTCTTCCCGCAAGGCAAGTTCAGCATCTTCGACCAAAGCGAATGGGTCGGCGGCATCTGCGTGCCGGGCGCTGCCGAATACACGCGCAAGCAGTTGGACGAGCTGACCGATTTCGTGAAACGGCCCCAAGTGGGCGCGTCCGGCCTGATTTACATCAAATGCAACGCGGACGGCAGCTTCAAGTCGTCGGTGGACAAATTCTTCGATGCCGATGAACTGAAAGCCGTGGCCCAGGCTTGCGGTGCCAAGGCGGGCGACCTGATTCTGATTCTGGCGGGCAAAGCGGCCAAGACCAAGACGGCCTTAGGCGTGCTGCGTCTGGAAATGGGCAACCGCTTGGGCTTACGAGACCCGTTCAATTACAAGCTTTTATGGGTTGTTGACTTCCCGCTCTTGGAATGGGACGAGGAAGCCGGGCGTTTCTTTGCCATGCACCATCCTTTCACGGCACCCAAGCCGGAAGACGATGCATTGCTGGAAACCGATCCGGGCAAGGTTCGCGCCAATGCCTACGACATGGTAATCAACGGGGTCGAAGTGGGCGGAGGATCCATCCGTATCCATGACAAAAACCTGCAGAAAAGGATGTTCAAGGCCTTGGGTTTCAGCGATGAAGAGGCACAGGCCCAGTTCGGCTTCCTGATGAACGCCTTCGAATACGGCGCGCCCCCTCACGGCGGGCTGGCCTTCGGATTCGACCGTCTCTGCGCCCTCTTCGGCGGTGCCGACAGCATCCGCGACTACATTGCCTTCCCGAAGAACAACGCGGGCCGCGACACGATGAGCGAATCGCCTTCGCCGATTAGTCAGGCGCAATTGGACGAGTTGAACCTGAAAGTCAATTTGAAGTAAATATCTGTTTTGTTAGAACTCTTATTTGAAACCCACATTCCGGCAATAGAAGCTGGGATGTGGGTTTCGCATAAAACACACTACCATGAGAAAAAAGAGCAGAGAAATGGATTCCGAATGGGCCTTGGCGGTCATGCGCAAAGCGCCTTATATCACCGTCAGCTTCCGCCGGGCGGACGGGAGGGCCTACGGGCTGCCGCTCTCGTTAGCCTGTACCGATGACATGACCTGGTACTTCCATTGCGCCCCGGAAGGAGAGAAATTAGAGGCGATTTCCACCCATCCGGAAGTCTGCCTTTCAGCAGTTTCCCGCTGCATGCCCACTATCGGCCCCAAAGACGGCTCTTTCACGCTGCAATACCAGTCGGCCATAGCTTTCGGCATCGCGGAATTGGTTTCGGACGAACAAGAGAAAATCACCGCGCTCCGGGCCATCTGCCAACGTTTCCTGTCCAAGCACATGGATGCCTTCGATGAAGCTGTCCAACGAAGCCTGCACCGGACTGCCGTGGTCCGGATCCGGCTCTCAGCACCGCCCACGGGCAAACGCAAGCAATACGACAAGGAGGGCGAAGAAATGAAATTCGGGAGAATGGAATAAGATTCCGCCAAATCTGCCGCACAGGTTCCAAGGACAGTACGGGCAAAACCCACTCAACCCGAAAAAGGTCTCAAAATCCGTAATCCGGGTAAGCATTCCTGGCTGTTTCACGTTTATCTTTGCAACGCGGGTTCTCCTGTTCCCCAACCCGGCTGAATGCGCCGTGCCGCTAAGACCGGCAAAACATTCTCCACGGCCGACACGGCTTGATGGTCATCAGGGAATCCTCTTGCGTTGAGACAACTCTTTTTCAACTGCAGACAAAAAACAAACGATATGAAAAAAATCACCTTATTCTTGATGAGCTTGACGCTGGTCGGCTTGACGGCTTGCGCCCAAAAAAACACACAAGACATGAAAACTACAAAGACCTTGGTCGCCTATTTCTCCGCGACCGGAACCACCCACAAAGTGGCCCAGCAAATCGCCCAAGCCACAGGCGGAAAGCTTTACCCCATCCGTCCCGAACAACCTTATACCGATGCCGATCTGGACTGGACCGACAAGTCCTCCCGCAGCACGCTCGAAATGCAGGACCCGGCATCGCGTCCGGCTATCATCATGGAACTGCATGAAAAAGACATGAAAGACTATGACACGCTGTTCATCGGTTTCCCGATATGGTGGAACGTGGCCCCGCACGCGGTCAACACATTCATTGAAAGCTACGATTTGTCGGGCAAGGTGCTGATTCCGTTCGCCACATCCGGCAGCAGCAGTATCAGCAACTCTGTCAAAGAGCTGAAAAAGGCTTATCCCGATTACAACTGGCAGGAAGGCAAGCTGCTCAATGGCGACCCGAAAGCCGAAATCGAAAAATGGCTGAAATAAGCTCTTGCACGAACGGGAAAGCCATCCTCAAGCCAAGCAACCGCATCTCAACCGTCTGCAACATCAACTACTTGGCTACCAGCCATCATCAAGTATGCGCTTAGACCCAAGCAGCCATAAGGAGTTTCTGTATTGAAACTGTTGCATGGATACGGTTTCTTGATTATCAAGCCGGAATCCCGGCCAAACGGAATCCCAAAGGGCGATGTCGAGAGACTCCCCGATTGGCATCGCCCTGTCACAAAAAAACATATTGTAAAATGAGAAAGAATTTCGGGGCTAAACCCCTTTCCTACCCGCAACCGGTCTTCATCATCGCCACTTACGGAGAAGACGGGATTCCCGATGCCATGAACGCGGCATGGGGCGGCATCAGCGAAGAAAACCAGATTAGCATCTGCCTGAGTGCCGGGCATAAAACGGTCAAGAACCTACTCAAACGAGGAGCCTTCACGGTCAGCATGGCCACCGCGGACCAAGTGGTAGCTTGCGATTACGTAGGTATCGTATCGGGCAACCAAGTCAGTGACAAATTTTCCAAAGCCGGTTTCCACGCCACGAAATCCGAATTCGTGGACGCGCCCTTGATTGAGGAACTGCCCATCGCGCTTGAATGCAAACTCATCGACTACAACCCGGAAAGTTGCATCCTGCGTGGGGAAATCCTCAACGTCAGCGTGGATGAAAGCGTCCTGGATGCCGACGGCAAAGTAGACCCGGCCAAGGCGCACCCCATAATCTTCGACCCCTTCAACCATACGTACCTGAAAGTAGGCGAAAAAGCCGGGAACGCTTTTTCGGACGGGAAGAAACTGAAATAGCCTCCTGGGACCACATTATATCGAAACGAATCACGCGCTCGTCTGATCTGCGCGTGATTCCGTTATCGCCGGCTTGGCTGAAAACCGCGCGCCCCAGCATCCTGAAGAAGGCGATGCCTTGGCATGGCATCCGGCCCAGACACCCTCGATCGAAAATCACATTCACTATCTAATCCAGCCCAAAAGCTTGCACGATTCCTCAGGAAACCGATGGCTTGCAGAACACTCGGCGTGAAACAGCCACCAACAATCCCCTTGGGTCATCGACAAAAGCATTGCAGCCTGGGACAAATCATGATTGCCGGTATGCAATATTTTCAAGCCGGCTGTCCTGGGTGATGCAGACAGGGACATGGAATTTTTCGCGGTTTTTGTACTTTCGCGCCCCTGCTGGAAAAAAACGCGGAAGAATCCGATGCCGAGCATTTCCTGGAACGGAACCCAGGACACATCCCGCAGCGATTCCTGGCACCAGGCCGGAACAGGCCTGCACCGGACAAGCTCGGTTTCCCGGCCCCGCTCCAGCATAAAACTACTTTTATGAAGCACTCGTTCAAAGACTGGATCATTGCCGTCAGACCTTGGTCATTCCCGGCTTCGGCCATGCCTGTCATTGCCAGCATGGGCTACACCACCTACGCCTATCACGAAAACCTCGATTGGATCAATGGAATCTGGGCGTTGCTCAATATCATAATCTTCCATGCCGCCGGCAATACTTGGAGCGATTATTTCGACTACAAGCACAAAGTGGATGCCGAGGACACTTTCGGTGTCAGGACATTGACAAAAAAATTGTTCAAACCCAAGGAAATCTATCATCTGTCCTGGGGGCTGCTGATTGCAGCAGTCGCCGGCGGCACCGGGCTTTGGCTTCGAACCGGAATGCCGTTGCTGTACATAGGGCTGGGCGGCCTGGCCTGCTCCATTCTCTATCCTTGCCTGAAATACCGTGCGCTGGGCGATTTTGTGATTTTCATTGCCTACGGCCTGCTGCCCACCGTAGGCACGGTGTATGCCATGTCTTCGCAGTTATCCCCGGAAGTCTTGTACATCGCGCTGCCCATCGGGCTGATTACAGTAGCCATCTTGCACTGCAACAACACAAGGGATATCCAAACCGACAGCCGGGCCTGCATCCGGACCATTGCCATGAACATCGGAGCCAAAGCTTCCATACGCTTGTATTGCTTCGAAATACTCTTCCCGTTCGCTTGGCTGACCGGCTGTGTGGCAGCCAAGGTGCTGCCGGCCTGGTGCCTGTTGGTCTGGGCGGCGTTTCTTCCAGCTCTGAGAAACACCAGAAAAGCACTCCGCTATTTCAAGGATGGTTCAAGCGCTATTGCCGACTTGGATCAAGAAACAGCCAAATTCCAGTTGATTTTCAGTGTTTTACTTACAATATCCTTTGCTTTGGCAAGACTGGCCGGCTAAGACCGTCCTTCCGCCAATGCAAAAGCACCGACTACCCGATGCGCCAACAGCCCTATTCGGCTCGCCCTCATCCCGAAACGGAATCCAAGCTTCCAGCACCACCGGCCGGGCTTGCCTCGTTGATTCCGGCCGGGTCGAGACTTGGCTTCAACCGCCTGCGGAAGCCGGCCAGACCAACACGTTCCATCGTGCCGGTTCCAGACGCATCCATGCCACACATCAAAGGCACAAGGCTTCCGCATCTCCGTCCTGCCGGCATCCGGATTGCTGCCGCCATAACTATGGAAAGGTAGTCGAAGATGCAACACTCCGGCTTTTCCAGCAGGATTGCTGCCATCTATAATTATGGAAAGCCAGCATGCCATGCAGGAAAGAGCTTCCGGACTGGCAGACAGACAACAAACAAACCCACATCCTGCGTCCCAATGGCTGCTACGGGACCGAATCGAACCGGGACAAGGTGCAATGCCTGCAAACCAATGAAATCCAAAGAAATGAAAAATCTTATCATCACACTGATCCTGGCATTCTGCCTTTGGACAGCCATGTTCTCGCCTTGGACGGCCCCGCATATCCCGTTTTGGTGGACGATGACTGGCTCTGCTTTGATTCTCTGCGGTTTGTCCACTTGGTTCAATCCTGGTTGGAAACTCAGGATTCATTGGAATGCCATGAATATCCTTTCCGGCATCGGCATAGCCGTGGGTCTATGGGGCATCTTCTGGCTCGGAGACAAGATTTCCTCTTGGCTTTTCGATTTTGCCCGACCGCAGGTGAATGCCATCTACGGGATGAAATCAGGGGAATCGCCTTGGCTATTATCAGCCTTGATGCTGTTGCTGATAGGACCGGCCGAGGAAATCTACTGGAGAGGCTACGTGCAACAGACGCTTTCCCAACGCTGGGGAGCCAATGCCGGATTTGCCGCAACCACGCTTCTGTACGCGGCGGTCCATGCGGGTTCGCTCAATTTCATGCTTATCATGGCAGCCTTGGTAGCTGGCATCGTCTGGGGGACGCTCTACCGTTTCTTTCCGGATCGTTTCTCGGCCATCATCCTCTCGCACGCACTCTGGGACGCGGCTGTCTTCATTTGGTTCCCGATTTGACAAACAGGCTCCAAGGAAAGGTTGATGCCACAGATACAGCCCTCGACGCTTCCTTGGATTCCCCTGCCAGACAGATGACAAGATAAACTGAATCAGATAGATACACTTTTTCCGGCGTAGACAAGTCCCCCGACCATCCCGACTCTGGCAGGCTGGAACCGCCAATCCCGACCAGAACAGCTCCTCTGGATTGCAAATCCGGATAGCATCTTGAATGCCATGCACGCTAAAGATAAGCTCGGAAACGGCAATGGCCGCGGCAAAACGGGATTACAAACCACCCTGTGCCTTGCCGCACCGGCTGGCATCGCGCAAAACACTCCACCCTGTCCTAACCCCTATCGTAGTGAGGCATCTCTTCCGGGATAACGATAGAAAACTCTATAATTCCTGCTATAGCCCCGTCCTCTTTCTGCCAAGGGGCCTGATGAATGATTTTTTTCTGGCCTTTCTTGCTAATCGTGTAGGTATTGGAAATCCCTTCCGAAAGGATGCGGTGGATGATGGCGCGAGACCGCTCGTTATGGCATCCTGACATATTCTTGCCTACCATGTTTCCATTCACGGAAACAGAACTGCCGTTCTGGTACACGATGTTGCAATCGGCATCGCACACCGTGATGGCGCACCCTATGTTCCCGAAATAGTCTTCGATTCTTTCCATCGTCATGTTTTTTTCTGCATCCACCCTGCGCACCTCCGTTGAAGCGCAGGAGCATCTCGGATGCCATATCCGCTGCCCGGGCAAATATAGTGAAAGGTGAGCGCAATGGCAACAAACTTGTTTGATTGACGTTGCCGAGACGCATCCTATATTCACCGAAGGTCAAATATAGCGAAAGTCGAGCGCAGAGCAAACGGGCTTGCACGATTTGCTCTGCCGAGACGCATCCTATATTCACCGAAGGTCAAATATAGCGAAAAGAGGCAAACAGCCAGGCACGCCGAAAGCCGGACTCCGCTGCCCTTGCTGACATTAGCCCGAAGCGCAGCCACATTCGCAAAGCAATAGCAGTGCAAGCCGGCTCCAAAGGCAAAACCGCTCCCCCTTTCGCGCAACCGCTAACACCTAAAGCATAGCCACCCTCTGTACGCCAATGCTTGCAAAACAGACTCATGGCTTCCTAACAAAAATTCCCGTTCGGCCTCAACTCTTTCAGCAACAATATAAAAAGATAATCCGTATGCTGCATGTAAAGCATACTCCGTTCATCAATCAACCGCCTATATGTTTCCGATGCAAAAATTATCGATACAGCTTGCCGCTCTCGCAAATGACGGTCATGCTTCATCAAACGCTTCACTAGCTCAACAACCAAATCCACTACAATGCCGGCAAATTTTTCCATATCCGCATATTCAAGTTAATAACAAAGTGATGCAGCATACCGAACAATCTGAATGTGAAAGAGTTGTGTCTTAAAACAGCAGAAAAGCCTTTTTCGCTTGTTTTTCAGGCCTCCGAACCGTTCGTTTTACCTCATTTTCACTTGAATCAGAACCAACGGGAAAACTTCCTTTTCCCGTCCGAAGTCCACCTGTTTCCTATCCGTTGCGAAGTTACGAAAATAAGCGGGATTTCCACCAACTGATGTCTAGTAAAAGCAAAATGCAGTCACGAAGACTTTGCAGTCCAAAGAAAAAACGGACTGTATCATTGGTAGATTCCGGCAAATCGGCTGGTCTGTTTGGCAGAGTCATTTCTTTTCATCCCTTCGTTCTGACTTTACTTTAACCCAAATCGGTCATTAGACACGCCGGGGCTGTTTTCGGTTAGGAAAATGAGGCTTTCGGGCATCTTGCCCGCCTCTGTCCGCATCCTGCTTCTCGCTACGCCTCGACGTAGCCCGCTACGCCTTCGGCTAGGCGAGAAGCATGCTGCATGACACAAGCGGGCAATCTCCCCAAAGTCTAATGACCGATTTGGGTTTAATTGACGTATATATGAGTACGGGGATAAAGTAAAGTTGCTGATTTCATGGAAAAGTGTAGATTTTAAGCTTCAATTTTGATAGAAAAATGTATAAATGGACCCTCATTCACTTGAAAAAATGTAGAACCGCTTAAATGCCATATCCTCTATTCTTGCGATTTTCACCTATAATACATCATTAAATAGATAAAAAGTAATACATTTGCATATTATATGATATGTTGAACATGACAAAGAATACAATGGGAACCAAGTTGCCAAGAAAACTGGAGCAGAAGATGCAGATAGTGGGTGAGCAGATCAAACTGGCCAGACTGCGCAGGAATCTCAGCATGGCTCAGGTTGCCGAACGCGCAACCTGCTCGCCGCTTACGGTTGGCCGGATAGAAAAGGGGGCACCGACAGTAGCTATCGGCATTTATCTCAGAGTCCTCTATGCGCTTCAACTGGATGATGACATACTTCTCCTTGCCAAAGAAGACACAATGGGAAAGGCTTTACAGGATTTAAGTTTGAAAAAGCGCGAGAGAGCATCTAAAAAAGAATAAGCCATGAAACGACTATATGTGTTTGCTGACTTTGATTGGCTTAAAGGAGCAAGGCTGATTGGAGAACTGAGCTATGAATCACTCCGTGGCTCGGACAGTTATGGATTCTGCTATAGTGACGACTGGCTAAGGGACTATGGCAACTTGTTTCTTAGTGATGACTTGAACAACTATCCAGGGCAGCAATATACAGCTCCAGGCAAGGATATTTTCGGATGTTTTTCTGATGCCCTCCCGGACAGATGGGGACGCACATTGATAAATTGCAGGGAACAAATCCTGGCAAAAGAGGAGAACCGTCCTGTCCGCCGTCTTTCATCCTTTGACTATCTTGTCGGAATCGAAGACTACTCCCGCATGGGTGGTCTCCGTTTTAAGGACTCCTTGGACGGAGAATATATCAATGCAAGTGAAGTTCTACGGATTCCGCCAATAACCGATATCCGAGAACTAATTGCTGCCAGTTCTGAGATCGAAAAAAGTGAAGAGGAGAACCACCTGCCTGAAAGACGCTGGATCGAGCAGCTTGTACAACCGGGTTCGTCCCTTGGCGGGGCGCGTCCAAAGGCAAGCGTAATTGACGAGAACAAGATCCTGCATATAGCAAAGTTTCCGTCCCGCAAAGATGATTATGATACTGGGCTTTGGGAACATTTCTCACACCTATTGGCAAAGAAGGCCGGCATACACGCAGCAGACACAAAAGCAATCTTCACAAACGACAAATACCATACATTGCTTTCCCGACGATTTGACAGGAAGGAAGACGGTAGGCGCATACACTTTGCTTCAGCTATGACTCTTTTGGGCTTGAATGATGGCGACAATGCCAATACCGGCCATGGCTATCTGGATATTGTCGATTTCATACTTCAGAACTGTACCAACGTGGAGGATAATCTGCAAGAACTGTATCGCAGAGTTGCATTCAATATCTGCATTGGTAATAGCGATGACCATTTCCGCAATCATGGTTTTCTTCTGACTGCCAAAGGGTGGACTTTGGCTCCGGCTTACGATATGAATCCAACGCTGAATGAGTATCAGAGTCTGTTAATCAACAGCTATACCAATAAATCGGATTTGAATGAGTTGATGGATTCTTGCGAGGAATACATGCTTCAAAAACAGACTGGTCATGAAATCATCAGTGAAGTCTTGGATGCAGTTAAAGAATGGAAAACATTGGCAAAACGATTAGGTATTACGAAAAGCGAACAAGAATATTTTACTCATGTTTTTAAACGGAAAATGTCCCTATAATGAGGAGCCTACTAGCTGCGAGAAGGGGAAATTGAAAGCTGAAGAGCTAATTGCGATGCCTGATAGAAAGAGAACAAAATCTAAAAAAAGAATGGCACTGTAAATTGAAGTAACCAGCAGGTGCAAAACTTCTATTGCCATTTCACCTTACCTCTATGGGCATTTCATCTTGCTTCTCAATAAAAAAGACTATATTCGTGCCAGTTTTATCCGGCTCGCTCACTTAGCTTTATTACAATGGAAAAGAATACATGCCAGTTGCAGACCGAACGCCTGATACTTCGTCCTTGGGAAGAGGCAGATGCAGAATCGTTATATAAGTATGCGCAGGACCCGGCGGTAGGCCCTATAGCCGGATGGCCTCCGCACACTTCTGTGGAAGATAGTCTGAATGTCATCCGCACGGTTTTTGCAGCTCCTGAAACATACGCTGTTGTCCTGAAAGCCACGGGAGAACCTGTGGGCAGTGTCGGAATCATGTTTGGCGAGGGGCTTCATAGCGCATCCATGAAGCAGGGCGAGGCTGAAATAGGCTATTGGATCGGGGTACCCTATTGGGGCAATGGGCTGATACCCGAGGCTGTGCGTTGTTTGTTGAGACGTTGTTTCGTGGATTTGGGCATGACTGCCGCATGGTGCGGCTATTATGACGGCAATACAAAGTCGCGTCGGGTGATGGAGAAATGCGGTTTTCGTTTTCATCATACCGAAGAAGGTAATACCTCACCACTGGGCGATGTCCGTACCGAGCATTTCATGAGAATGACAAAAGAGGAATGGGCTGAAACCAAGGGAAGGACTTGCAAAAGGGAATACGTACCTTCAGGATTATCTCGATGCCAAGTTGGAAGCAGTCAGTGAAACATTCAAGAAATGTCCATTATCAAGAAATGATGAATCTCCTGAAATCTTTCTCAATCTGGTTGTGTTTCATACCGGCAGCTATGTTCAATGGGGGGCTACGTGGGTATGCATTGGTCAAGGCCATCGGTGGCAAGTGTGCATATAGCTGCGCTTATGGCACTCGTTCGGCTTGCATTTTATTTCCCTTTTTGTCTACTCACGTAAACCATTGCCAACACACGTAAACTACTGCGTCATCGTGACATCGGGGCAAATCCCGAAAATGTTCCGCGGTAGAAATACGGTAGAAAAATATGGCGGACAACTATATCCGGCTGCACATAGCCAGATTTTGGACAAATAAAAAAGCCACTGAAAATCAGCGGCTTCATTATGGTTGGTTCTAATTCGTTGCAGTTAATTTCGATATATCATTTCCCTATGCAAAATTTACTGAACACCGTCCCCAATATATCATCCGCCCATATTCTCCCTGTAATCAGACCCAAATGATCGATGGCCGAACGGATATCCATAGCCAGCAAATCGCCAGGAAGTCCGGAATCGAGGCCAGATTCCACCTTGCGCAAATCGATTTCAACCAAACCTAGAACCTCGTAATGACGGGCATTGCTCAAAACAAGCGCATTTTCATCCGGCAAAGAAGGAATCAACGCTCGCAATGCATCTTCCAGCAGATTCATGCCCATTCCCTGCTTCGCTGACAGGTACAACACATCGCCTTCACGGCCAGCCTCTCTCCCGATTGCATCCACTTTATTGGCAATCATTATTATATCGGGGGCTTCCAATCCCCTTGCAACCTCTCCGCCAACCTTCATCCCTCCCTCAATCCGCTTTCTCTCCCCTCCGATACACTCACGATTCCTATCCCGCAAGCCGGCAGGAACACCTGCCGATTCACGGTCTCCCATCCCCTCGAGGGCGACCGATCCGGCTTCAGGAAAAGGCTGATATCCTAAAACCTGTTCCACATAAAGCCGAACCTCGTCACGAGCCATATCCAGAGTCATCGCCGAAGCATCGTACACATACAACCAGACTCCAGACTGGCGCATTTTCTGCAACGTCCGATCGATACCCATCCTTTCCACCGCATCCTCGCTTTCCCGCAGCCCGGCCGTATCGATGAAACGGAACTTCACCCCTCCGATATGCCACACCTCCTCAATAGTATCCCGTGTCGTACCAGGCACATCGCTGACCAAAGCCCGCTCCTCGTGCAACAATGCATTTATCAACGTACTCTTTCCCGCGTTCGGCTTGCCGATAATCGCCACCGGAATCCCCTCCTTGATCGCATTGCCCAAACGGAACGAAGCCCGCATCGAAGCCACCTTCAAACCAAGCTCTTTCAACAAAGCCCTCAGCTGCGAACGGTCGGCGAACTCCACATCTTCCTCCCCGAAATCCAACTCCAACTCCACCAGACTGGCAAATTCGAGCAACTTCAGCCGCAAAGTCTCTATTCCGGATGAAAACCCGCCCCGCAACTGCCTCAAGGCCAAATCATGCGCAGCCTTGGTCTCGCCCGAAATCAAATCCGCCACCGCCTCCGCCTGGCTCAAGTCCATCCGTCCGTTCAAGAAAGCCCGTTTCGTGAACTCCCCAGCTTCCGCCAAACGCACACCTAACGCAAACAAAGCCTGCATCAAACGCTGCACAATATACGGGGATCCATGCACCGAAAATTCCACCACATCCTCGCCCGTATACGAACGCGGAGCCTTATAATAGCTCACAACCGCCTGATCTATGACACCTTCAGAATCCTTAAGGCTAACCAGACGCAATGTATGCGAAGCCATCCCGGACAAAGCCTCGCCTCCTATCGAGCAAGCAGCCCGCAATGCCTCCGGGCCGCTCATCCGAACTATCGAAATCCCCCCCTTGCCAGCCGGAGTGGCCGGCGCGCAAATAGTCTCTTCCTGCATTGTCCTACTCTATTAAATCCTCCATCAAAAGAATCCACATCCATGCCACTTTCCCAAGAATCAGTGCCAGCCGGACATACGCGGCCGCAAGAGAAAAGATGAAAGGCACTCACGGAATCAGATATCGCTTATCGTATGCCGTCCGCAGATTTCCTGCCGCAAGCGGAAAGGGAACAGCCAAGGAATCTCCTCGCACATTTCCAATCGCACGCAGCATCAAAAAGCTTTTTCCAGATTCAGGAAAAAACGCAAAACGGGTCTCAAGTCCCCAAGCCCTCCACATGTACCCGAAAAGCCAAAACCGCAACGCTCCCCGAACCACTTCCACACTTTCAGGCAGGCAAAGCCCCGACACCTACCCGCCCTCGGCAGACCCGAACGAACCGGCCGGTGGACACCTCCCGGCTATTCCCGCAAAAACCGGCAGCCTCGCCAGTCTCGCTGACAAAGCCGCCGGTCAAGCCATTTGCCCTCATTCCAAGACAGAAATCCGACAATACCCAAAACCTTCCAGCATCGACTCCGGCATCCGGGCAAGAGAGCGGAACCACGGCCGTCTGCTCGCGGCTCACGCCGGTGCAGCGGCCTCAAGCAGTACCTGAAGCCGCTGCACCTGAATGCCCGAACCCGAACAGCCGAATCGAAAGGCTTCTATTTATTCCATTTATCTTTCAACTTTTCAATCTGTTTTTTCAAAGCATCCACGCATTGGTCCACCGCCTCTTCAAAGGTGTCGCACTGCTTGGAAGCATACAAGTCATCGCCAGGTATCACAATCCGGACATCCGCCACCTTGTTGCAGACATCATGTTCCTTGTCCACCTTCAAGGTCACTTCCGCCTTGATTGCCTGCGGGAGAAGTGTTTCAACTTTCTTCACCTTTTTGTCGACAAATTCCGTCAGCACGCTTGTCGGTTTGAATTTAACCGCATTCAAAGACACTTCCATAATCATTGTTTTATGTCTGCCCAACCCGGAACCGGCATAGCCATCGAACGTTCCAAGCACAATACCCGCCAGATTCTTCAAGTCCGTTTTACGAATAACCCGAATCCACGCAACCGGCATCGCACCCGGCCCAACCGCCATTCCACCTCCCGGCTCGGCAAACGGTTATTATTGAGAGAACTCCACGACCCGGAACTTTAAAGCCCGGTCTTAAAACTGTGTCTAAGTTACAAATTTTTTCCCAATGCCTGCACACCGCGCCCGCATTTAACTTTTTTTAACAGGCAATGCCCCCAAGCCACTTTCATCCTCAGCAAAACGACATCAAACCACCACATCAAGCCTCACCGGCATAAATACATGCCAGCCCCCATCGCCCCCGTCGGAAACGCAATAAAGCCCTGCCACGACGGCCTTCCCCGGACAACGCTTCATCTGGAACGTCCCTATTCGCGATTCCCTGTCTGGCAGGCAATCAAGCTCTCGGATGAGCCGAAGCATACGACCTTCTCAGCTTTTCAATCGTATTATGAGTGTAAATCTGGGTCGAAGCCAGAGAACTATGCCCCAGCAACTCCTTCACCGAATTCATATCCGCGCCCTGGTTCAGCAAATGGGTCGCAAACGTATGCCGCAGCACGTGAGGGCTGCACTTGGACAAATTCGTATACAGACGAAGACAACGTCTGACAATATAATAGACAGAGCTTCTGGGCATCGGGAGCCCCTGCTCGGTCACAAAGAAGGCGATATCCTTGGCAACGGACGATTCCGAAGCCTCCCCGCCGGATCCAGATGGCAGGCCGCCATGCCTCGACGACGGAGCATCGCTCCCGACAGCCCCGCTTCCTTCACCAAGGCAACGCGAACGCAAAAGACGGTAACGCTCGATTTCCGGAACCAAGGCAGCAGCAATCGGGACAATCCTCTCCTTGTTCCTCTTTCCCAGCACTTTTACCCTCATCATCCGCGTATCGACATCCCGGTCCTTCATCCCGATAAGTTCCGCCAAGCGCACTCCTGTCCCATAAAACATTTCCACAATCAAATAATTACGGTAAGCCGTGAAATCATCGGCATCCACCTTTTGGCATCCGATCCTCTCCATACCGCTTTCTTCCACATAGACCGGCAAACGTTTCGGCATTTTAGGCAACGGCACTCTCAAAGTCGGGTTCAATGCTATCAGGTTGTTCCTCAACGCATACTTATAAAAAGACTTCAAGCTAGATATCTTGCGGTGCACGCTGCTGGACGAAAACCCCTGCTCCACCAAATCCACCACATACGAACGCACTATCCCCGAATCGACCTCTAACAGGTCCGTGTCCCCGTAACGCTCATTCAGATAACGGGAAAACTCTTCCAAATCGGAAGCGTACGCTTTCACCGTGCAAGGAGAATAACGTTTCTCTGCACGGATGTAATCGATAAATTGCTGGCACCTGTCCATAATACTGCAATCCATGCCACGAAGATATGAAAACTGTCCGACACAGCGCATGCCGGATCGCCGTATTCCTCGAACATCTCACGATTTCCCGGGACAACCGCATCAAAATGCAAGAAAGCAATAATCATCATCTAATCATTATTATCCTGCACTGCCCTGTAGTTTTTTCTCTCATGCAAGACCCTTTGCCTTACAAGCAGACGGTCATTACAGACAATTCAGACGCGGTTGCCCTGCCCGTGCCCTGAATACAGAGAAAAAATCTATTTTTGCATTCTGCGAAAGGAGATTCCACCCGCCATAAACACATGAAAATCATCACACCATGACTTATCAACCCGAACTTGGCTTGGATGGGATGGCCCGGAAAGTGATTGATCTCAGTGAGACCGCAGCCGCATTCATCCGTCGACAAGCGGAAAAAATCAGCAGCAAGGACGTGGAAACCAAAGGCAGCCATGACTACGTGACCTACGTGGACAAGACCTCCGAGAAGATGCTGGTGGACGGCCTCAGGAAAATCCTGCCCGAAGCGGGGTTCATTACCGAAGAAGGGACGGAAAAGGAAGAAGGTTCGCGATACAACTGGATTGTAGACCCCTTGGACGGAACCACGAATTTCATTCACGGCATCCCGTTCTATTGCATCAGCATAGCCCTGCAAGACAAAATGGCACAGACGCTTCCGGCAGCGCCGGCCCGGCCTGCCGCTCATGCGGGCATAAAGACGGAAACGGAAAATGCAGGCAAAACTCCAGCATATCCGCATATCCAGCCAAAACCAATCCCTGAAGGAGAAATCATCCTCGGCCTTGTACATCACATCAGCATGGACGAGAAGTTCCATGCCGTCTGGGGGAGTCCCGCCTTCCTCAACGGAAGGCCCATCCAGGTCAGCCCCATGCAAGACTTGGATACCAGCCTCATTGTTACCGGATTCCCGTATTCCGACTTTGAACGGCTGGAAGGATATATGGATCTGCTGAAAGAGACCATGCGCTCCACCGCCGGTGTCCGCCGCTTAGGATCTGCCGCTCTCGACTTGGCTTCCGTGGCTGCCGGGCGAAGCGAAATTTTCTTCGAATACAGCCTCAAGCCTTGGGATGTGGCTGCCGGCCAATTCATTGTAAAGCAAGCCGGAGGACAAGTATGCGACTTTGCCGGAGGAAACCGATACCTGCATGGACGGGAAATCGTCTGCGGGAATCCCGGCATCCTTGGCAAATTCCTCAAAATGCTGCAAAAGCATGTCTCATCCCATTTCCTGGCCACAATCTGCTGCCTGTTCAGTTTCCTGCTGCCCTTTGCCACGCCGGCGCCCGCTGCCGCAGCTCCTGCTCCATGCCCAGCGGCAATAAGGCATGAGACCGGAAGCCTTGGAACCAGCCCCCGAACGACCGGATGCCAAACCTTCCCATCCGGCAACACACCGGAAAAGCAAGCATCGCTCCAGAATGGATGCCAGGAGCCAGAATCCATGCCATCCGGATCCACGACAGGAACGGGAATCCTGGCAAACAATATCCCTCCAGCAAGCATCCGGACCGAACCTGTCCTATACCGCTTCTCCATCGATGACGAAATCGGCCCGGCTGCCGCTCGCCTTACCCAGAAAGCGCTAAAAGAAGCCGCAGAACAAAAAGCCAACTTCATCTTCCTCGAGCTCAACACTTTCGGAGGAACGCTCAAAGAAGCGGACGAAATCCGGACCATGCTTCTGGAATGCCCGATTCCCGCCATGGTCTATATCAATATCAATGCCGCTTCCGCCGGAGCCTTGATTTCCATTGCCTGCGACAGCATATACATGAATCCGGCTGCGACCATCGGCGCCGCCACCATAGTCGATGCCCAAGGCGAAGTACAAGCCGACAAATACCAATCGTACATGCGAGCCATGATGCGAGCCACGGCTGAAGCCACAGGGAGAGATCCCCGCATCGCCGAAGCCATGGTCGACGAACGTCTCCGCATAAAAGGAATCAGCGATAGCGGGCAAGTCCTCACATTCACCGCCTCCGAAGCCATGATGCATCGGTATTGCCAAGGAATATACCCCGATGCCGATGCCGCATTGCAAGCTCTTGGCCTGGACCAGAGCTTCCAAATCAAACAAGAACTGAAAACCATCGACAAGATCATCCATTTCCTTGTCAATCCTTTTGTCAGCGGGATTCTGATAATGATGATTATAGGAGGCATCTACTTTGAACTGCAAACGCCCGGCATCGGATTCGCCTTAGGCGTCGCCGTCCTCGGCTGCCTGCTCTATTTCGCGCCCCATTACCTGGAAGGACTCGCATCTCATTGGGAAATCCTTGTCTTCCTCATCGGATTAGTCTGCATTGCCCTTGAAATCTTTGTGATACCCGGTTTCGGAGTAGCCGGGATCAGCGGCATTTTCCTTGTCTGCGCCGGATTGACACTCGCCCTGATCGACAACTGGGGGCTGAATTTCAGCTTGGTCAACCCGCTAAAGCTGCTCGAAGCCGCCGCCGTGGTAGTTGTCAGCACCGTGATAACACTCATCATAGGTTACAAACTAAGCCTCAGGCTTTTTGGCAGACGTGTCAGAGGCCGTGCCCTGGCCCTCGACAGCGAACAGAAAAAGGAAGAGGGCTTCGTTTCCGTTGCAGGGCTTGCCGAATACCAAGCCTTGGCAGGCCGCGAAGCCATCGCGGAAAGCGTACTGCGGCCCGCAGGGAAAATCAGCATCGACGGCAAGCTGTACGATGCCATGTCCGAAAGCGGCTTCATCGAAAAAGGGGGCAAAGTCAAGATCCACCGCTTCGAGAATGCCCAATTTTTTGTCCGCAAAGCACAATAGGACATATCCACGGATCAGGAGCGGAATCCCGGCAGGCCATGCCTCTCTTTCATGCGTTCTTCCATGCACTCTTCGCGCATGAAAGCGCATCGGGGTCCGGTTCATCCACTCGCACAACCGCTATGGAGCCTGCAACCCGTCAAATCCCGCACTCCCGGCATAAACGCGGCCCGGCCTGGTTCATACCCTGACCTCATAACAGAAGCCCAAGGAGGAAACGCAGCGCGGCGCAAGAATGCACACGCCTGCCGCCATCCTCCCCTGAAGCCACATAACCAGAAAAAGAACAAGCACATGCAAAAGAAACACCCCATAGAAATCATGGCTCCGGCAGGTTCCTATCCTGCCCTGCATGCCGCCATCCAAGCCGGCGCCGATGCCGTCTACTTCGGTGTCGGAAGACTCAATATGCGAGCCCGGGCTGCGCTCAACTTCCAACTGGAAGACTTGCCCGGAATCACCCGGATCTGCCATGAGCAAAACGTCAAGACCTACCTGACCCTCAACACTATCATTTACAACGAGGAGATAGAGGAAAGCCATCGGGTGCTGGAGGCTGCCAAAGCCAATGGCATCGATGCCGTCATTGCTTCCGACTGGGCCGTCATCACTTACGCCCGGAAAATCGGCCTCGAAGTCCACATCTCCACACAATGCAATGTCAGCAACATAGAAGCGGTAAAATTCTATGCCCGCTTTGCCGACGTGATGGTAACCGCCCGCGAACTGCGACTGGACCAAGTGGCGGAAATCATCCGCACAATACACGAACAGAATATCTGCGGACCTTCCGGGAAGCCAGTCCGGATTGAAATCTTCGCCCACGGAGCCCTCTGCATGGCAGTGTCGGGCAAATGCTACCTAAGCCTGGACTATTACAACTCCTCGGCCAACCGGGGTTCCTGCCTGCAACTTTGCCGCCGTCCCTACAAGCTGAGCCAGACCGACGGGGAAAAGGACGTGGAAATAGAGGTGGACAACGAATATCTGCTATCCCCCAAAGATCTCAAGACCATAGACTTCCTTGACAAAATCCTCCAAGCCGGGGTCAGCGTCCTCAAAATCGAAGGGCGAGGCCGGTCGGCCGACTACGTGATGACGGTGACCCGTGTATACAAAAATGCCGTAAAGGCATACATAGAAGGAAATTACACAAAAGAAAACATTGAAAGATGGACAAAGGAACTGGAGACTGTATATAACCGAGGATTCTGGAGCGGTTATTACTTGGGGCAGAAAATGGGAGAATGGGCGCCAAGATACGGATCCAGTGCCACGACCAGGAAAACTTACGTGGGGAAAATCGCCAATTTCTTCGACCGTCTCAGCGTAGCCGAACTCAAAGTGGAAGCCTCAAACCTCAGAATCGGGGACAAATACATGATCATAGGGAATACCACCGGTGTCTACGAAGACAGCGTAAAGGAAATCAGGATGGACGACCTCCCGGTGCAGGAAACCGTCCAAGGCACTTTCTGCTCCATCAAGACCCTGCGCGAAGTACATCGGGGAGACAAGCTGTACCGCATAGACCATCTGGATACCGAGCTGTAATTTGTGTAAATTTTCCTGTAAAAGAGATATGCCGGTTCGGCATTTCTGATATACTTTTGCAAACTGGATGAACGCCTTGCGGCGGAGTCTTGCCAATACTTGCCAATAAAGGCTGCCATGCGCCGAGGGCAAACATCCTGCATCGAAATAAAATAAAACACCATGCAAGTTACCAAACAAAACATCCGGCTTTATTCCTTGGACTACAGCAATGCGAAGACCTACATCTTCGCAGCTGCTTTCATCATCGGCAACATTGCCCTTCCGCAACTTTGCCATCTGGTCCCGCAAGGCGGGTTCCGGTTTCTTCCCATCTACTTCTTCACCCTTATCGCCGCCTACAAATACGGCTGGAGGGTAGGACTCTTGACAGCCTTGGCCTCGCCCGTCCTCAACTCCCTCCTGTTCGGGATGCCAGCAGCCAGCGCGCTTCCGTCCATACTGATCAAATCCACCCTCATAGTGGCCGGAGCCAGTTTTGCCGCTTCACGTTTCCACAAGGCGAGCCTCGGACTCTTGGCAGCTGTCGTGGCTTTCTACCAGGTTCTGGGGACCATGGCCGAATGGGCTCTCTGCGGTTCGTTCCACACCGCCATCCAGGATTTCCGTATCGGCCTGCCGGGCATGATGTTGCAGGTCTTCGGCGGATGGCTCGTCATTAACCTTCTAAATCGCAAATAAAATGCTGCAGATCCCATTGTTGATTGGCGGCATCGGCATGCAGGAAGTCCTGCTGATCGGCCTTGTCGTACTGCTTTTCTTCGGCGGCCGCAAAATCCCCGAGCTGATGAAAGGATTAGGGAAAGGAGTCCGCAGTTTCAAAGACGGCATGAACGGGAAAATGGACGAAACCGACAGCCAGAGTCCAAAGTAAGAAGCTGTTTAAATTTATTTGTTTAGGCCATCGGGAGGGGATTTGGCGGGATGGCGCGGCGTTTTTCAAAGGAGGATGGCCAAGCTATCTGACGTGAAAAACGCAAGCAAGACCCGGAACATCCCAGGGTAACCGCATCAAAATCGTCCGCAACAACCAACTGCTTGATTTGCCATGGATGCTGCACCGGAGAACACCTACAGACTGGCAAAAAATATATTGATTGCCAATATTTTGAATTTTGATACGGTTTTTCTGGAAAACACCCCGACAGGCAGGCAGAATCCAGGAACCGGCCCTTGGAAATCCACCTTTCCGGATTACAAGGAATTTCAAACAGCTTCCAAGGCAAGGAGTTCCTGGAATCGTCCAAGGCCATCGGGACAATCCCGAGGAATGGGGGCTTTCCCTGAAAGCGGCAGCATCGAAAAACCTTGTCCCGGTGCTGCCAAAGCAAGGATGCAAGCTTGATTCCTCTCGCCAGGACGGGATCCGGTTGAGCCCTGACGAACACCACCCGGAAGGATGGCGATTTCGAAAACCGGTTCCCGGAAGGAGCATCAGACCGGAATGCGCCCACCGGGGATTCCCTGCCGGAAAAAGGGCTTTTCCCCTGCAAAATAACGCTGCTCCATAATAGTCAAAGCAATCGGACTATTCATCCCACCGCCAAAGGATACCTCAACCGCTTGCGTTTGCCGTCCGGCCGGAGCAAGTCCACGTAAAGAATATACAATCCAGGCCGCAAGACCCGTCCGGAAGCATCCACTGCATCGTAACGCAGGCTGCCCCTCCTGCCCAAAAGCATCTCCGTGCACAACATGGCCATTTTCCGTCCCCATTCGTCATAAACCGTAATGGAACAGAGAAATCCGGACAAAACCGGATTCCAGCAGATTGTAGCGAAATCGTTCCTCCCATCGTTGTCCGGTGTCACCAATGGAGGCTCTATCGTGAACCAAGCCTCTCCCTCCTCCCCCTCGTTCCCGCTCCAGCTGTGGGAATTCTCGCAGCCCGGCGTGGCATAGCCAGAAGTCTCCGCCGCTGACATCCAATTCTCTGCCAGCATACCCGAAGCCTCCTCGTCAAGACGTTCTATCGACACGCCTTCCGGGTCAGGAAGCAGCCAATGATGGAACGCCTCGTCGTACACGACCTCATCCAGTACCAAGGTATCCCCTGACTCCCCGATCCAGGCCAAACGCAAATGCCCAGCCTTGTCGTCCAATGAAGGGAAAGCCTCGGCAGTGAAAATGTTTTCCCGGCAAGCCGAAGAATGCGGAGCCACAGTCCTTCCATCCTTGGCGGCCGCCAGATAACGTCCCGGACCGATGCAGAATCCCGAATCCAGGCTCAATGGAAAATACCGCCACCCTTCCTCAAAAGGAGCCCCCAGATACAAGCCATGCACGGCAAATACAGAATCCGATGCATTGTACAACTCCACAAAGCGGCTTTGAGCCGGCAAGGGGTCGAACATCACTTCCGTTATCTTGACCGATGCCGAATCGGGCATGGCGAACGTCCCGGCCCCGCCCGGATGCACGGAATCCCCGCCATCCTCGTCTGCCCAAGGGAGCCTCCCGGCACTGACATGGTCGAACGCATACAGAGACGAACGCGATGAGGTGCGGTAGCGGGCCAGCAAGCCTACCGAGAACCGGTCCATCGGACTCTCCAGCACATGCCCCAGCACATCCGCTACCACACTATCACCCTCCGAGACCCACTGTGCCGGGCCGTCCAACCCGGAAGCCGAATAAAACTTCATGCACAAAGGCTCGAACAACGAGCTTTTGTCCATAACAGCATTCCCCTGCCTGCACTCAGCAACCTGCTCCAAACCTGCTCCGCCCGCATCATCAGGCTTCGCAGAAGCCATTCTTGCTCCGGATCCTGCCCCTCGGCAAAGCGCCCTGAGCCGGAATCGCATGTCTCCCTGTTTGGAATACAGCTTGTTCCCCTGCCACAGCAAGACCGACGTGTCCGGAGAAGAACGATACAACTGCCAGTAATTCTCGCTCCCTTTCCGCCCCAACTGCAAATAATAGGCGCAAGAGGAATCGTTCAGCACAGTCTCCCGTGAAAACAGGTACAAACGCAGCAAATTGGTGGACGAAGGCACAAAACCCAAATCGATGCCGAATTCCAGGCACAAAACCGAATCCCCCATGAAAAAACCTTGATAATAGGCTATATCCGATGCCGACACCGGAGAAAATGCCCGGCTCAGATAAAGTGTGGACGCGATTTCCGGCCCTTGGCTTCGCAAAAGACCTCCCTCCACTCGGAAAAAATCCCTCATGCCTTGCCAAGACGGATCCAGAACCGAATCGAAAGACTCCAGCCACTGGGCCCGAACCTCGGGGAAACCGATGCCGCCCCAAAGAGCAAACAATATCCACACCATATGCAAGCACTTCCTTTTCTGTTTTTCCTGCCTGTATTTCGCTCCTGCTCCTTGCTTGCTTCCCGGCCCGCCTTTCTCTGCCTCCATCTTCAGCAAGCTGTACAAACGGCCTCTGCTCAATCCAGGCCTTTCCAGTCCGGAGAAAGCCGGACACATAGTCTTCAAACACATAATCAATAACTTTAATTATCCATCGGCGCTTGGTCTCGCGCCATTCCCGACTCTTGCCCAAGCGCGTCTCTTTTTGTACATTTGCTTTCCTCAATGGAACACGCTTTCATGGAAGGCATTGGATTTCCATCCGGTCAGCCTGGACACTGCAGAGCCTTAGGCGAACCGAACGCCAACGGAAGAGAATCCTGCAGCAAGCCCCATGTCCCATGCGGGAGGATGAACGGCAAGCCTATCCGAGTCTCCCTATGCAAAAGCGGACGGAACAGCAACCATGGGCCTGCCTACCCTGCTCTGATTCGCAGAATCCGCTTTTAATGACTATTCGCTCAAAAAGGGTTTTATCGGGACATCGACAGGAAAAGCAATGCAACCCATTGAAATAAAACAAAAAAAGTTATCAACACACCAAAAGGATAAAGCCATGAAAATCGCCGTTGTAGGAGCCACCGGCCTGGTCGGCTCCAAGATGCTCCAACTCTTGGAAGAATATGGTATCACAGACATAGAACTCCTGCCTGCCGCCTCCCCCCGTTCCATTGGAAAGGAAATCAGATTTGCAGGCAAGACATGCAAAGTCATGTCAGTAGAAGAGGCCATCCACGAAGTCCCCGATTACGCCATCTTCTCTGCAGGTGCCTCGACTTCCAAGCAATACGCACCGCTTTTTGCAGAAGAAGGCTGCACCGTCGTAGACAATTCATCCGCTTGGCGCATGGACCCGGACGTTCCTCTGGTCGTCCCTGAAGTCAACATGGATGCCATCAAACCCGGAGACAGGATCATTGCCAACCCCAACTGCAGCACGATTCAAATGGTCGTGGCTCTCTGCCCCATACACAGAGCCTACGGCATCAAGCGTCTGGTCATTGCGACCTACCAATCCGTCAGCGGTTCAGGCATCAAGGGACTGCAACAGATGGAAAACGAGGAGAAAGGCATCGATAGCCCGGTAAAAGCCTACCATTACCCCATCCACCACAATGTAATCCCGCACGGCGGGGATTTCGATGAACAAGGCTATACCACCGAAGAGATGAAATTGGTCAATGAAACACGCAAAATCCTGAGCGACCCTGACATCGCGGTGACCGCCACCGTAGTCCGCGTGCCGGTATCGGGCGGCCATTCGGAAGCAGTCAACATAGAAACACGCGAACCATTTGAAATCAACGACATACGAAAAATGCTCGCTGAAATGCCCGGCGTAGCAGTCGTGGACGACCCCAGCAGGAACCTCTACCCGATGCCGCTCTACGCTTACGACAAGAACGAAGTCTTCGTAGGCCGTATCCGCCGCGACTATTCGGTAGAAAACGGCATGAACCTCTGGATCGTCTCGGACAACATCCGCAAAGGAGCGGCCACCAATGCCGTCCAGATCGTAGCCCGGCTAATCCGCCAACGGCAGGAATAAGACACCGGGCATGACTTTAACCCAAGGGTACATTTCCTGCCCGGCCATCACCCCAAGGCGGCGTGCCGACGGAACACCGCGCGCTGCCTTTCTTTCCTCCAACCGCAAAAAATCCCGCATCCCGTGCCACAAGGGTACTGCACGATTCACTCGAACTTCGCCGCCCCCGGCGGGAACCCTCCCGGTATTTTCCATGGAATGCCCCATCCTGCCCTTCCGCCACAATGCCATCTTCCGAGCAAAGCCCCGGATAAACCCAAATCGGTCATTAGACTCGCCGAGTGTGTTTCCTGTTTTCGAAGAGGGATGCTTTTGTGCATCTTGTT
>CALUGT010000022.1 GCA_944320265.1 uncultured Bacteroidales bacterium
GCCCTCAGAAATAGTGAAAGTCGAGCGCAGAGCCAAGCAAGGGATTGCTTGAGCTATGCCGAGACGCATCCTGTTTTCGAGGGCGAAGCCCCTCAGAAATAGTGAAAGTCGAGCGCAGAGTTCGATAAAAAGCCGGGGGAAGCGTATGTAAATTGCGCGATGTCCAGCGCAGGAAGGAGGACGACATGGAATACAAGAAATCCGCGGCACGGTCTACCGGAATCGAGGGCGAACGGATAGCTGCCGGCTATTTGGCGGGACAGGGGTATAAGCTGCTCGATGCCAATTACCGCTATCGGCATCGCGAAATAGACTTGATAGTGGAGAAAGCCGGAGTGCTGGCATTTGTCGAGGTCAAGACCCGCTCGGCCGATGCTTTGCAATCGGCTCCTTGCGCGGTGGATTGGCGGAAACAGATGTATTTGTATTCAGCTGCCGCGGCTTATGTGCGGAATCATGGCTTGGTTTCGGAAATCCGTTTCGATATTGTTTGGATAGAGCGGCGAGGCAAAGGGAAGTACGTGGTTGTGGAACATATGGAAAACGCCTTTTCTCCCTTGGGCGGGTGAGGCTTGCATCAGGCTGCCACGGTTTTATGGTCCAGTTTCGAGAATGAGGAGTTGTTGCTGATGAATTCCGGGACGATTTCCTTGGCTTTCTTGACAGCGGCTTCTGTCTTGCAATTGCGAGCCAGGTTCTCCAATTGGTCGTAGTCCGGCAGCAGGTCTTCGAATGTGTAGATCCGGGCATCGGCAATCCGGATTTTCTTGTTGGAGGTGGGATGGGTGTGCTCGACGGAGCTGAGCACTTCTTCGTACAGTTTTTCTCCCGGACGCAGGCCGGTATATTCTATCTTGATGGAATCCAGGTTGTAGCCGGAAAGGAGAATCATTTTTTTCGCCAAGTCGGCAATCTTGATAGGGGTCCCCATGTCGAATACCAGGATGTCTCCTCCGTTCCCTATGTTGGATGCTTCCAGGACGAGCAGGCATGCTTCCTTGATAGTCATGAAATAGCGGGTTATTTCGGGATGGGTCACTGTCACAGGGCCGCCTTTGGCGATCTGGGATTCAAAGAGCGGGATAACCGAACCTTGGCTTCCAAGCACGTTCCCGAAGCGGGTCGTTATGTATTGCGTCCGTCCGGCGACCCTGCCTGCCTTGATGGCGTAATTCAGGCTTTGCACGTAAATCTCGGCCAGTCGCTTGGACGCGCCCATTACATTGGTCGGGTTTACCGCCTTGTCCGTCGAGATCATGACGAATTTCTCTATGCCGTGTTCCAGTGCGATGTGCGCGATGTTCCGGGTACCGACGACATTGACCATGAACGCCTCGTTGGGGTTGATTTCCATCAAGGGGACATGCTTGTAGGCAGCGGCATGGAACACGATTTGCGGATGGTATGTCTCGAACATGTATTCTATGCGCTCCTTGAAGCGGACATCGCCGACCATCGGTATGAGCTTCAGCTTGGGGAATTTTTCTTCCAGTTCGAGCCTGAGATTGTGGATGCCTGTTTCGCAGTTGTCGAAAAGCACGAGCTGGCGGACTTGGAAAGAGGCGATCTGGCGGCAGAGTTCGCTTCCGATGGATCCCGCGGCTCCGGTGACCACGATGGTCTTGTCGTGCAAGTCTTCCGCAATCTGCACTGTGTTGATTTGTATTTCTTCACGTCCCAGCAGGTCGGAAATGTCCAGTTTCCGGACTTGGGGGATGGAGTGGCGCCATTTGCCGATGGGGGGGACTGTGAATAATTTCAGGTTTTTAGCCAGGCAGTAGGAAATCAGGCGGTTCCTTTCTTTCCAGATGTCAGCCTGCCGGCTGAACAAGATGCCTTCTATGTCTTTCTTCTCAATGATTCTCTTCAGGTCCGCAATGCGTTTGAGCACGTATACCGGGAGATTCCCGATAGGGTAAGTGTCCTCCCGATTGGCAAAGCGGAGGTATCCTACTATGGTATAGTCTGTCTGCGTGTTGAGATTGAGCACGCTGCTGAGGGCTATGTCGTTGGGGTTGGCTCCGTAAATCAGTATGTTCTGTTTCGCCTGGTTGCAGTTGTCTATGGTATACTGGTAGGAGAGGACGACGAACAGTCTGGCAAGCACCAGGATAAAGAAGGTGAACACGATATCGATGGCCATGGCAACAGCCAGGTAGAGCGCGGGAAAATGCGCGTACAGCATCAGGGCCATGCATACAAAGATGGCTTTGATGCACAATGCCGCCGCTATCCTCCAGATGGACTGGAAGGAAGAGTGCCGGATGATGTTCTTGTAGGTTTTGAACAGAAGGAAACCGATGGCGCTGGAAATGGCGCTGAACAAGCCGATCTGCACGACGGATTCCGAAACGACATCTTTGCGGAAAATATAGCACGATAGAGCGAAAGTGCCTAATGTGACAACCGTGGAGATAACCAAATCGAAAGCAAAAACGAACCACCTGTTTATATAGGGTGTGCCTACTATCTTTTTGGCCAGTCTAGCGCCTATAATGATGTTCATTTTGTTTTGGCTTGCGTTTCCAGTTTGCAAAAGTAGCATCTTGTCCGTAATGAAACAAAGGCATTGCACGGACAAATCGCAAAGTTACAAAAATATTTCTATTATGCCGGGCTCCGGAATCCGGCCGGGATGTTTTTGCCGGGTACCCGGGATTGTGGATGTCAGAGTATGCGGAAATGCGCGTCCGCGGGTTGCATGGCAGAGGCCCGCAGGAATTCAATGTGCTTTTCTCCGTCATTGTTTTCCGGGCGCAAAAAAAAACGGCGGATATCATCTATCCGCCGTTTCTTTTCATGACATACCCGCAGGTACGTTGTTATCTTGGATTCTGGTTGTTCCAGTCGTGGGGAGTGGCATCCGAGAAATTGGCCGGAAGGCCTACGGTCGCGCTGTAGGTAGTCCCGTCTAACTGATCCCAGGCGTTGTTCTGCCAGTTCCTGTTGCTGTTGTCCATTTGATTGATGGTCCAGTCGGAATTGTACGACACGATGCCGCGTCCGTTTTGCCATTGATTCGTGTTCGTTTCCGAGAAAGGAATCGGGAATGCGAAGGCGTATATCGGGTAGTTCTGGAAGTGGAAAGAGTATTGCTGATTGGCCAGATCCCCTTCGCGGGTCAGGCTCAAGCCATTGCGGCGCAAGTCGAACCAGCGGTGCCCTTCGCAGAGGAATTCGCGTGCCCTTTCCTCCATGATCACGTTCAGGATGCCGACCGGCTGCCCGTTGTTGACATCGGGATTCGTGTTTATGTCGGACGGACGGTAGCTGCTCATCATATCCTCGATGCTTCCGATGGAAGTGTCTCGGGCGCCTATTACCGCGAACAGGGCTTCCTGGGCTGTGGAGAGGTCTCCGTTCCACGCTGCGGCTTCCGCTTTGATGAGGTAGAGTTCAGGCACACGGAAAACAGGCACGTTGAACACTCCGTCATCGTTGGGATACTTCAGGCAACGGGAGTCGTGGTCTTCATCCATCGCGTTTTCCCCGTAGTACAAGGCTTTCCGGATATCGGCCGTGTGGAACAAGCCCGTAGCGTATTCGCTGGCATTGAAACCGTAAGCCCCGAACAGGTTGGCCAGGCTGTTGGCGGACAAGTTGTCCTGCGAGGTATAGTTCAGCAGCCAGATGTCCTCGGTGGAAGGCGATGTCCCGTAAGCGGCAAGCAAACCATCTTGGTCGCTGATCAATTCCTGGTTCGCTCCTACGTCGCCGAGGCAGGAGAAAGCGTTTTCGACAGCGGTGAGCGCTTCGGAGAATTTGGCCGGATTGCTGCGTCCCTGCGCCAAAGCCACGCGGGCCTGCAGCAGGTAGGCTGCAGCCTTGCTTGGATAGAACCGTGGATCGCTGGCAGACAAGGTCGTGGTATTCTGCGAGCGTTCATAGTAATGCAGAGCTTGTCCCAACTCGTATTCCATGAATCTGTAGGTATCCTCCAGCGTGCTCATGTTGGCGGGGTCGGTATTGGCCAGCGCTTTGTTGACAAGCAGCATCAAGCCTACCCGGCGCGCGTTGTTCCCGATGCGTCCCTCGTAGTTGACATCCACGCAGAAGTACTGGGTCATGATGTACTCTGCATAGACCTTGATGGTGTACGAGGTGGCTAACGCGTTGTAGAGATTGGTCAGCTGCCCGTCTTCCAGCGAGGCTGAGTCTTGTATGAGACGGAGCGCCGCTTCGATGGTGCGGGCCGCATAAGCGGCAGCGCCATGTCCTTGGGTGTACAGCCCGGCCACGTCGGTCGAGTTGGTGTTGATGTTCCATTCATCGAAATCGCGCAAAGTGCCGTTGCTGCTCCGGATGGCCGTAGTGACCAGATCGGTGGTCAGGTCTCCGATGACGGTCAAGTCCCGGCCGTTGAACGCGGCCGATGTCAAGACACCCATGGTGCCGACCACGGTGGACGGCAGGAGGTCGGGGTCGTTCATGACGAGCTCGGTATCCAATGCTGTTTCCGGAGTCCTCTCCAAAAAGTCGTTGGAGCAAGAAGAGAACAGCATCACGGGTACCAAGGCCGTCGCAGTCAAAATATTTTGAATCTTTTTCATTGTTTCTCTCTTTTTTTTGTTTCTGCTTTTTTAGATTAGAATCCGACATTGATACCAATGGCGTAGTTTACTGGTACCGGATAGTTGGAGGTCTGGATCGCGCTCAGACCGGATTCGGGGTCGTATCCGCGGAACTCCTTGCTGCAAGCAGTCCATACGTTGTCGATGCTGGCGTACACGCGGAAGCTGTTCAGGAAGATTTTCTCGCATTGCTTCTTCGGCAGGGTGTAGCCTACGACAATGGATTTGAGACGGATGTACGAACCATCGGCGCGATAGCGGGTGCTCAGGTTCTGGGCGCCGTTGTTCCCGCCGAACATCAGCTGGGGAATCTGGGCTTCATCGCCGGGACGCTGCCAGCGGTTGTCCATCGCGTAGTAGGTCGTGACCTGGCCAGGCTGCCAGCCTTCGTTTTCGAGGTAGGTCAAGTCGTTGGACATGATGTAGTTCCCGTAGTTGTAATTGAACTGGAAGCTGATATCTACATTGTAGAATTCGAATCCCATCTGGATACCTCCGTAGAATTTCGGGTCGCTGGTACCTACATAGCGGTAAGCGGCTTCACCGTAGGTGTAGACATATTCACCATCGGCACCGTACCAGCGGGGACGGCCTGTGGCAGGGTCTACGCCGGCCCATTCGGGCATCCACAACTGGCTGGACGGACGGCCTTCTTCCAAAATCCCGATAGTCCCGTTCTGCACGGAAGCGTGGTCAGGCAATTCCACGATTTCATTGTAGTTGGTGGTCAGGTTGAAGCCCAAGGTCCAGCGGAAGTTCTTGCGGTTCATCAGCAAAGCGTTCACCTGGAGTTCAACCCCTTGGTTACGCATGCTCCCGAGGTTCTGGGTGATGGCGGTGAAACCGGTACCGATAGACAGAGGACGGCTCGAAATCATGTCCGTGGTCAAGTCGTTGTAGTAATCGGCTTCAACGGTCAACACGTTGAACAGCATGAATTCCAAACCTACGTCGAATTTGTTTCTGGATTCCCATTCCAGGTTGGTGTTGGCAAGCTGGGAAGGACCGAAACCGGTAGCGCCGCCGTAACGGGTGGAACCGTAAACCCCGCGGGCTTCGTAGTAACCTACGTTCTGGTTACCGGATGTCCCGTAGCTGATACGGACGCTCAAGTTGTTCAGCCAGCTCTGCGTGGCAGCCATGAAGCGTTCGGCAGAGATACGGTACCTTGCGCCTACCGACCAGAATGTACCCCAGCGCTTGTCTTCGCCGAAACGGGAGGAACCGTCGCGCCTTACACTGGCGGATACGTAGTACTTGTTGTCGTAATCGTATTCGATGTTACCGAAGTAGGATGCAAGGGTGGCGTCTGCTCCGTAGCTCGAACCTTCGGTTTCAGCAGCGTTGGCTACGTCCATCAGCAGAGGCGTGGCATAGTTGTAACCGCTCATGTATCCTACGTACTGGTTGAAGCGTTGGGCTTCCTGACCAATCAAGATGTTGAAGTTGTTCTTCTTGATGGAGGGCATCCAGTTGATGGTGTTGGTGATGTTCATGAACGCCACGCTCTGGTCCTGAACCTGGGTCAGACCGCCCATGGAAGCACCTTGCGGGTTGACTACCTGGGACCAGGTGTTCGTTTCCTTCAGCATGGTGTAGTCGACTCCTATCTTGGACTGTACATACAGGTTCTTGTAAAGCTTCACGCGCAGGTACGGGCTGAACAAGGCTTTGTATTGCTGCTGGAATGCAACATCGTGGTAACGATCCTTGCGGATGGCTACCGGGTTGTAGCCGGAACCGAACGGGTTCGTGGTGGTATTCCATTCATCGGTGTATTCCCCGGTTACCGGGTCTACAGTGTAGACAGGGTCTGTCGGACGTTGCATGGAAGCTCCCCAGATAGGAGCGGCGTAAGCCAGCTCGGTAGGAACGGTGTTGACTTCGGCATAGGTGCCGGAGAGGTTCACGCCGAAGCTCAGCCATTCGGTAGGATTCACGTCCAGGTTCAAGCGGGCGTTGTAACGGGTATAGTCGGAACCGATCACGATACCTTTGTTCTGGAAGTATCCTACGGATGCGTAGTAGTTGGCGATCTTGGTGCCGCCGGAGGCTGTCAACGAATAGTCTTGGATGATCCCGTTCTGGGTCACTTCGTCCCACCAATCCGTGTAATGGGTCGTGTTGGGGCCGTACAGCGCGATTTCTTCCGCGTTGCGGAACCCGTTGTTGTTCCTGAAGTCGATGCGGTAAGCATTGGTGTTGTACAAATCCCAGATTCTTTCCGGATCGTTCATCCAGTAATTCCGCTCTGCGTCATTGGTGGCCGTGTTCAAACGGCTTTCGAACAAGAATGTCTTGAAATCCTGCAGGTTGACTTTCTGGAATCGTCTTTTGATCTGGGGAGGCGTGGAGATGCCGACCTTGGCATTGACGCCAAAGGAAACCTTGCCTTCCTTCCCTTTCTTGGTGGTTATGACGATAACCCCGTTGGAAGCGCGCGAACCGTAAATGGATGTGGCGCTCGCGTCTTTCAGCAGCTGGATGGACTCGATGTCTTCCGGGTTCAATGCCGCCAGAGGGTCTGTACCTTGGCCGCCGCTGTAATTCGTCATACCCATGGCACCCGTGAGCATGGGGACACCGTCTATTACATACAAAGGTTCATTGCCTGAATACAAAGAACTTGTACCGCGGATACGGACCGTGGTGGACGAACCGGGCTGGCCGGAGGCCGTGCTGACCTGCATCCCCGGGACGCTACCTTGCAAGGAGTTGATGACGTTGGATTCCGTCTGGCGTTGAATCACTTCCTCGCCGACCTGTACGGCAGACCCCACATTGTCGACCTTTTTGCGGACACCGTACCCGGATGCGGAAACCTGCACCTCCTGCAGGGCGATGGCCCCGGATTCCATGACCACGTTGATCACGCCGCTGGTGATGGGGACGATTTTGTCTTTCATACCCATGGCCGAGAATTTCAGGTTCTTGGCTGTAGCAGGGATATTGTTCAAGGTGTAAACACCATTAAGGTCGGTGGAAGTACCGATGGTTGTCCCTTCTACTTGGACTGCCACCATAGGAATCCCCATGGGTTCATCTGCACTCGTGACCTTACCTGTGACGGTGCGCTGCCCCAAAGCCACGTTGGCGGCTCCCATAAGGAACAAGGACACCACAAAGAGCACTAGTTTTTTCATAAAAAGCTGATTTGGATTTGTGTTATTATACATTCGGATTGTTCAACTCAAATTGAACAGTATCATGTCTGTTCCATTGTCTTTACGTGTTGGTTTCCAATGCCTCGGGCAGGTTCTCCTCCGGCTTGGCCCGGCAAGGCGCACCGGACGGGCCGCTCTACGGCACTAAATTGAGGGTAGCAAATTTAGATAAATTTTCCATAAACCCAAGGAAATCCTGTTTGACAATCGGCCTCTGATTCTGAAAAAAGATTAAAATGTTTTATTAAGAAATTGATAATGTGTTGTCTTGAATTGTTAAGCCTTGTTTAAAAAACGTTAATGAATGTTAACAGGGGGCTGTCCCTTCTCTGCCGGGCGGCATGGCATGGCGGATGATCCCGGTGCGTGGGCTGCTTCACCCGCGTCCGGGCGAGCCAGTCCGGACGAAACCTTTCTGTAACAAATAATCCATATAAAGGCAATAATAATGTGCAGGAAAACGTAACAACTTGCTTCTACTTTTGCGCCGCGATTCCGGGAAATGACAATATCAGATATATAAGTGATGAGAAAGATGATTGTTTCCTTGTGCTTGTGCCTGCCGCTGGGATTGTGGGGCGGGCAAGTCCAAGGATTCGGGACGGGCAACGAAGGCAGTGATGCGTCCGCCGCCGTCGACGGGGTTGAAAAAGGGGTATTGCGGGGTGTGGTTTCCGACAAGAGTACCGCTGAGACTTTGCCTTTTGCCGCAGTCCAGATAGATGGGACAGCTTTAGGCGCGGTGACGGGATTGGACGGGACTTACATGTTCAGCCTGGAGCCGGGGACTTATACGATCAAGGTCAGTTTTACCTCGTATGCGACCCAGGTGATCCCTGGCGTGAAGATTGTAGCCGGGCAGAGTACCCATCTGGACATAGCGATGGAAAGCACGGCCACGGAATTGAAAGAAGTGAAAGTGACGGCACGCCGGGTACGGCATACTGATGCGGCGGTCCTGAGCACGATGAAGCAGGCTGACGTGGTGGCCACCGGGGCTTCCTCGCAGCTGATTTCCCGGTCTCAGTCGAAGGATGCTGCCGAGGTGGTGTCCAAGCTTCCGGGGGTCAGCGTGGAAGAAGGCGGGATGGTCAACGTGCGGGGCTTGAACGTGAGGTACAATACCGTCTTGCTCAACGGGACTACGGCACCGGGAACGGAGAACGACAGCCGGGCGTTCGCCTTGGATGTCATTGCCGGGAACGCCATCGATCACTTGATGCTGTACAAGACGGCATCTGCCGAATTCCCGGCCGATTTCTCCGGCGGCCTGGTCAGCATCGTCACCAAGAGCATGCCTGCGGAAGATGCTTTGAGCTTTTCATATAATATAGGTGTCAACACGGCCAGCATCGGCAAGGATTTTGTGCATTACCACGGCAACGGGGCCGATGCGGTAGGTTTCGGCGGGGCTTCGCGGCACCTGCCTGCGGGCTTCCCTTCGGATATCAGCCAGGCAAGCAACGCGGAGAAGGCGGAATACGCCCGCCAGTTGGACAACGATTGGGCAACTTCCACCCGGACCTCCTTGCCGTCCCAAGGCTTCTCGATGCAGTGGGACAAGTCGGCCATGGTGGGCAAGGACAAGGATGTCAAGTTCGGGAGCCTGTTCGCGCTCAATTACGGTTACGAGAACACGGTGCGCGAGGCTTTCGAGAACAACCGCTTCGGGGTGTTCGACTTGATCAACGAGCAGCCGCGCTACCTGAATGCTTATACCGATGAGGATTATGGCACCAAGGTCAAACTCAATGCCTTGGGTAACATCGGCTTCCAGTTCGAGGACGGTTCGCGCTTCGAGTTCAAGAACCTTTTCAGCCAGAATGCCCAGGACAAGACGGCCTTCCGCCAAGGTATCGACTACAACAACGATTACCATATCCGCGAGCAGGAGTACATCTATACGCAGCGTTCCCTCTACTTGGGGCAGTTGCTCTATACGCATGAGCCGGCCAAAGGCCATAAGCTGGATTACCGGTTGACCTATGGCTTCACGAACCGCCAGGAGCCGGATCGCCGCTTGGTGACCTTCCGCCAGCAGACCGACCCTTCGATGCCGAATTACGAGATGTACAAGGCTACCGATGTGAACCGCTTTTACCAGGATATGGACGAGCATTTGGTGGCGGGAGGAATCGATTACAAGGGGCTGCTTGTCGATAAGGCTGTGAAGATGGAGCTGTTGGCCGGAGCCGCGGCCCAGTACAAGAACCGGGCTTTCGACGGGCGCAAGTTCCTTTACACTGCCGGTTTCCCTTCCACTTTGCCATCTGATTTCCTTTTCGGGGACTTGAACGAGATTTTCCAGCCGGAAAACCTGCGGCCTGATGGCTATTTCATCGACGAGAATACCCGTAAGTCAGATGCTTACACGGCTACCACTTTCATTCCGGCGGCGTATGTGTCATTCAAGGTGCAGGTCGGCGGCTGGCATTTGGCGGCTGGCGCCAGGGCCGAATACGAGCGTACTGTCTTGAACGGCTATACGGCCGATGGTTCGATGCCTGTGCAGGTGAACCGGAGCGAGCTGAATGTGTTCCCGTCTTTCAACGGTTCCTATCATTTCAATGAAAAGCATATCGTCCGCGCGGCTTACGCCTATACTATCAATCGTCCGGAGTTGCGGGAAATCGCGCCTTACGTCTATTACGACTTCGACCAGTTTGCCGATTATACCGGGAATACCGATTTGAAGAACGCCAAGATCCAGAACGTGGACTTGCGTTACGAGTTCTATCCGTCTCCCAAGGAATTGATTTCTGTGGGGGCTTTCTACAAGCACTTCCGCGATCCTATCGAGGTATCCTATATCCGTTCTTCAGGCGGGAATGCGATTTATACTTTCAAGAACGCGGACTTTGCTTATACCACAGGGGTGGAGCTGGAATTGCGCAAGAACCTCGATTTCATGAAGCTCAAGAACTTCTCCTTGGTGGTGAACGCGGCTTGGATTTATAGCCAGGTCCGCTTCCGCGATGAGGATTTCGACCGCGACCGCGCCATGCAGGGGCAATCGCCTTACTTGGTCAATGCCGGTTTGTTCTACGAGAACAAGGGCTGGGTGCTGAGCCTGATGTACGGGCGTTACGGCCGCCGCATCCTGGCGGTGGGCGAGGTGTTCCAGAATCCGGACGAGGATATCCCGGACATTTACGAGATGCCTCGGAACGATTTGTCGTTCGGATTGAAGAAGAGCATTGGCAAGCATTGGGAAATAAAGTTCCTCGCCAGCAATCTCCTGAACCAGGATTATACCGAGTGCCAGTTTGCGCATTACACGGATTCCGAAGGCGTGGGGCATACGGTTACCCAGACTCCGCGTTCGTACAAACTGGGAGTCGAGTTCCAGCTCGGTGTGACCTTCAAGCTGTGATTCCTTTCCGGCTGGGGCTTGCCTGAGGTAAAGAATGCAAGAGAATAAACCTATAAAATATTTACAAATGAAAATGAGCAAAATGAAAATGTGGTTCCTGATGGCCATGATGGCCGGAGGGATGTTGGTGTTCACGTCTTGTGGCGAAGACAAAGACAAAGGCAATGGCAATGGCGGCAATGTTGCCGGCGAACCAGTGCTGAAGGGCGACATCACCGGCAACCGTACTTTGTCAGCTGATACGGTCTACACTTTGGACGGTTTTGTTTACGTGGTGGACGGTGCTACTTTGACGATTCCTGCCGGTACGGTGATTCAAGGCAAATCCGGTACCAAAGCCGCTTTGATTGTGGAACGCGGCGGCAAGCTGATGGCTGAAGGCACGGCTGAAGACCCTATCGTTTTCACCTCTGACAAGCCGGCAGGCCAGCGTAATTACGGTGACTGGGGCGGTGTGATTATTTGCGGGAAGGCTGTGATCAACTCTGGAGAAGCCCAGGTGGAAGGCGGTCCTCGTACCATGTACGGCGGCCAGGACGATAACGACAACTCCGGCGTGCTGAAGTATGTCCGTATTGAATTCGGGGGTGTCGAATTCGACACGGATAAGGAAATCAATGGTTTGACTCTTTGCGCCGTGGGCAGCCAGACGGTTATCGACCATGTGCAGTGTTCCTATATCAAGGATGACAGCTTTGAATGGTTCGGCGGTACGGTGAACTGCCGTAACTTGGTGGCTTTCCGTGGCTGGGACGACGATTTCGATACCGATGCCGGGTATCGTGGAACAGTCCAGTTCGCGGTTTCGGTCCGCGACATCCAGGTTTCGGACAAATCCAAATCAAACGGCTTTGAATCCGATAACGATGGCGACGGCTCCAGCAACACTCCGTTGAACAACCCGCGTTTTTCTAATGTTACTTTGATCGGGCCTTACGCTGCCTTGGCGGATACGGCCAATACCGGCAGCGCGTATGCCAGCGACAATGCCTACGGGCCTTTCCAGGCTGCCATGCATCTGCGCCGCAACACCCGCCTGCAAGTGTACAACTCTGTCTTCGCCGGCTGGCCGTTGGGCCTGCTGCTCGACAGCGACAATTGCATGAATTCGGCTGAAGCGGGCATTTCCAGCCCTGCCGGCAACTTGGTTGTGAAGAACTGTGTTCTGGCTGGTATGCGCCAGAACTTCGACCAGGAAGTTGAAAGCGCTGCCATGACTACCGAAGAATACTTCAGCAATGCTGCTTTGAACAACCGTGTAGTGGCTACCAACGCCGAACTGGGCATTGCCGGAGCTTTCAACCTGTCTTCTCCTTCCTTCTTGCCCGAAAGCGGTTCCAGCTTGCTTTCCGGTGCTGACTTCAGCGGCCTGACCGGCTTTGAAACCGTCGATTTCATCGGGGCTTTCGGTACGGAAGACTGGACGGCCGGGTGGTGCGACTTCAATCCTCAGAATACGGAATATTAAGAACTTGTCTTGCAGCTATAAGCGAAATGGATGGTTGGAAAGCGCGGACTCCGGTCCGCGCTTTTTTCGTGGGAAGCCGCGGGGATGGGGCGGAATAACGGTAGATCGGAATCGTCAGCAGGATGGAAGCGTGAGGAAAGCGTCTGCAAGGCCGGAGATGCTTCTGAATCTGGCCCGGCCGTAAGCGTGGAGGATTGTGCCGTCCAGGCTGCGCACTGCGTACGAGATTCGGTTTTCCCCAGCCTCATGCAGCCAGATGCCGGTCTCGCTGCCTGGCTTCAGCTCGTGGGCGTAAATCACTTCCATCTCTTCCAGTAGGTGCTTTTCCATGAATTGGTCCGGATGGGCATCCATCATCCATTGGATGTAGGAGCTTTGGGTCACGTGCCCGTTGAAGTCGATGTCTCGGTAATGGGCTTGCACTCGGCAGGCTTCGTGCCAGGCGGGATCGTCGAACCCGATTATCCCTTTCTGTTCCCGGCGGTCGAACATCGAGGCCGTGAAGGGCAGGCATTCTTGATATCGGCCGGCTAAATCCTTCATCATTGCGGTAGGGCGTTCGGGACGCCGGCCTTTCAAGTTGATCAGCATCCAGTCGGTATAGGCGAAAGCCCGCAAGGCTCCGGTAGAGGCTTTGTCGGCGGTGGTGCCGTTTTCGTACAAGGCGGCTGCTTCTTGGTTCCAGTCGCTGACTTTGTAGATGCGAGGGACCAGCAGCCCGTCGCAGGCCGGGTTCCAGCTTTCGAACAGCATCCGTTCCTCGCGTTTGGGCATGTCGGCGATGAAGATGTGGATCCTCCTGAGCATCCATGTGAGTCCTTGCTGATTGAGGATGTCCACGTTCACGCCTTGCTGGTAGGTGTGCAGTTCGGCTATGTCGTTGAATAGGTCGCAGAGGGTCTTGATTCTGAGTAGCCTTTTTTTGTCAGTGTAATGGTTGTAGATTCTGACTTGTTCGCCGTATTTGCAGACCATGGGATAAAGACTTTTCAAGCGATGCCCTTGTCCGGGTAATCGCTTGGATTCGGGTTGGCGAATGTACGAAAAAGAATCCAGAAGGCGGATGTGTCAGGGGGGGATATCGGCTGGGCGGTTTTTGTTCGATGAAGCGTATGGCTTACAGCCGGTTCCAGTATAAGCTGCGCCCTAAGATACGGAACCCGATATAAGCCCTGAATTTCATGGTGCTGTCGTTCTCGAATCCAGCAGCGCAGCGGTACGTCTTGCCGCTGGTGGGGTCGTAGACGCGGCCGCCGTTCCATTCCTTGCTTCTGGCATCATAGCGTAGCTTGCGGACGACCGCGACGTGGGTTAGCGGGATATGGCGTCTGTCTGCACGGGGATTCTGGACATCGGTCCTGGGCTTGCCTAAGTCGTCCAAAGGGTGTTCCATCCAGACAATCCGTGCCTCGTAGTCACCGTCATCGGCCTGGTAGAAGTTCAGGTGCACTTTTTCTCCTGATTCCCTGACGAAGACTTCGTAGTTGCCGAGGATGTCGTCGGCTTTCGAACCCAAGGACTGGGCTTGCAGGCAGGCAGGCAAGCAGGCAAGCAAGGCGAACGCAAAGGTCGATAGTTTCTGGCGCATGTTCTTCATGAATGGAGCCGGAGGTTTTGGGCGGTGTGCCATGGAAAGTCTTGTTTCGACACGGCTGCTATGCGGTTTTCAGGAGGGAATCCATGTCCCCGGCGAAACCGGGCGAAGATAGCCGCCGCAGAGGGTGCGGGGGGCGGGAATCGGGATGAAAAAGCCGAAATCCTGTCGGCCAAGGCTGTCACGGATTGCTTAATGTTTTGAATGTGAGATGTCTGTTGTTGCTCTGCGTGTGCGTGGCCTGAACTTTCGATTTTTACCGAAATATGGGTTTGGCTCTGACTGTGATTTGCACTATCTTCGCGCTTTCTAAATTCCAAACACAGGCTGGTATATGATTGAATTTTTCCTCGACAACCTGAACTACTGGACGATTTTCCTGGGCATGATGATTGAAAGCTCTTTCATCCCATTCCCTTCCGAAGTGATTGTGCCTCCGGCCGCTTGGCTGGCTCTGGGGCCGGATTCGGAAATGAATGTGGTCATGGTGGTCTTGGTGGCCACCTTGGGAGCGGATGCGGGCGCCTTGGTAAACTACTATCTGGCTAAGTGGCTGGGCCGTCCTATTGTCTACAAGTTCGCCGACAGCCGTGCAGGGCATCTTTGCCTGCTCAATGGGGAAAAGGTGGCTCATGCCGAGGAATACTTCCGCAAGCACGGGGTCGTTTCCACCTTCTTTGGCCGTTTGGTACCTGCGGTCCGCCAGCTGATTTCCATTCCGGCGGGGCTGGCCGAGATGAAGCTGCATACGTTTTTGCTCTTCACTACGCTGGGGGCCGGTCTTTGGAACATCGTCCTGGCCGTTTTAGGCTATGTGGTACGGGTTTCTTTCCCCAATGTCGAAACTACCGAGGATGTGTCCGACCTGGCTTCGACCTACAGCCATGAGATTGGCTATGGTATCCTGGCAATTGTGGCGGTAGTGATTGTGTGTTTTGTAGTGAAGCGGGTGGTAAAGAAGCGCAAGGCGGCTCAGGCGGGACAGCAGGGTCCGAAGGCTTAGTTTTGTGCTTGACGGCTGTCATGCCGGCAGTTATACTTCGGTTTCCATCAGCCTTGCGCTAAGAGGTTTCGGATTCCTTAGGCAAGGCTTTCTTCATTTCTTCCTTTTGGGGAGCGCTTGCTTGTTTTCCTTTTTTTCTTCTGCACAGACCAGCCGAAGCGGCCTATTCTTGGGCCGGTTTCGTAGTAGTTGCCGTGTTCGTAGACCAAGAGGCCGGAGCGGGCCAGGTCGAATTTGCCGGTTTCCAGGTCCATGTACTTCTCATCGGCCTGTATGTTGAGGATGTCGGCTATGAAGGTTTCGTGCGAGCCCAAGGGCAGGCACTGGCGGACTTTGCATTCGAGGCTCAGGGGGGATTCTTCCACTATCGGGGCCTTGACGGTTTTGCCGGGGACAGGATGCAGGCCGCATTCCTTGAATTTGTCGAAATCCCGCCCCGATTTGACCCCGCACCAATCGGTGGCCTTGGCCAATTTCTTGGTGGTCAAATTGATGGTGAATTCCCCGTATTTCTTGATGAGGCCGTATGAGTGCCGTTCGGGCCGGACGGAGATGTAACAGACGGGCGGGTTGGTGCAGAGGATGCCTGTCCATGCAACGGTGATAAGATTGTAGTCTTCCTCGTTCGCCCCGCAGCCCGCCAGCACCGCCGGCAGAGGATAAATCATGGTTCCGGGTTTGAAGTCTGTCTTGCTCATCATGAGAATAATGTGTAAGGTTTCGTCAAATGTGGTTGTTGCCCCTGCCTCGTTTTATAGGACATGCCTTTTTAACCTGTCTAAAAGAGGCGGATTGTTTCCGGTTTTGGTGCGATTAAGCTAAGAAGCTGTTTAAACCCAAATCGGTCATTAGACACGCCGAGTCCGTTTCTGATTGGGGAAATGAGGCTTTCGGGCATCTTGCCCGCTTCTGTCCGCATCCTGTTTCTCGCTACGCCTCGACGTAGCCCGCTACGCCTTCGGCTAGGCGAGAAGCATGCTGCATGACACAAGCGGGCAATCTCCCCAATGTCTAATGACCGATTTGGGTTAAATTTATTTGTTCAGGCCATCGGGAGGGGATTTGGCGGGATGGCGCGGCGTTTTTCCAAGGAGGATAGCCAAGCTATCATCGAGCATCGCTCAAGCAAGACCCGAAATAGCCCCCGATGGGCAAACAAAATCCTGAAACCGGTCCCTGAAAATTCATCCTTTTCAGGATTGTAAGAAATTTTAAACGGCTTCTAAAATAGGCAAAATTTATCAAATTGGCTATAGGACATAAATTACGTTTTCGGGGAAGAGCAATGGCAAGTTCAAGTAGATGAGATTTATTTCAAATCCTTATTTTGATACACCCTCATCTGCGAGTTCCAATATTACGGTTTTTCCGGGAATCGGGGAGGTTTTTGTATTTTTGTCGATAGGTGGGAGATGTGTATCGTAATGAATCCTGCGTGAGATTATGAAACTTTGCATCGCGGAAAAGCCCAGCGTGGGGCGTGAGATTGCCCGGGTCATCGGAGCCACGGCCTCCAAGAACGGGTACATGGAGGGCAACGGGTATTGGGTTTCCTGGACATTCGGCCATTTGTGCACCCTCTTCGAGCCGGACGACTATACCCCCGACTGGAAGCGCTGGCGGATGGAAGTCCTGCCGATGATTCCGCCCACCTTCAAGCTCAAGCTCATTCCCGAAAAAGGCAGCATGAACCAGTTCCAGATCCTGAGCGACTTGATGTCCCGTTGCGAGGAAGTCATAAACTGCGGGGATGCCGGGCAGGAAGGGGAAGTGATTCAGCGTTGGGTGATGCAGAAAGCCGGATGCAAAGTGCCGGTGAAACGCCTTTGGATATCCTCTTTGACTGAAGAAGCCATCCGGGAGGGTTTCGCCAACCTTCGTCCGGCTTCGGAATTCGACAACCTTTATGCCGCCGGTTCCATCCGGGCCATCGGCGATTGGCTGCTGGGCATGAACGCCAGCCGCGCCTATACCTTGAAGTTCGGGATTCCGGGCCAGGTCCTTTCGATAGGCCGGGTCCAGACCCCGACTTTGGCCTTGTTGGTGGAGCGGCAGAAAGCCATCGAGAATTTCAAGCCTGAAAAATTCTGGGAACTGAGGACCCTTTACCGGGGCGGGATGTTCCAGAGCACCAAGGGTCGTTTCGCGACCGAGGACGCAGCCCGTGCCTTGTGCCGGGAAGTATCGGGTCGCCCTTTGGAAATCACCAAGGTAGAGAAGAAAAAAGCCAAGGAAGCCCCTCCGCAGCTTTTCGACTTGACCTTGCTGCAAGTGGAATGCAATAAGAAGTTCGGCTTTTCGGCAGAGGAAAGTCTGCAATTGATACAGAGCCTTTACGAGAAAAAGCTCACCACCTATCCCCGCGTTGACACCAATTTCCTGCCCAACGACATGTATCCCAAGGTTCCCGGCATCCTGCGGGGCTTGGTCCCTTATGCGGCCTTGACCCGGGAAATTCTGGAGAAGAAGCCTTTGCGCAAGAGCACGAAGGTCTTTAACGATGCCAAGATAACCGACCACCATGCCATCGTCCCCACCGGGGAGTTCGGGGCAGCCTCGTCCTTGTCGCGGAACGAGAAGCTGGTCTTCGATTTGGTGATACGCCGCTTCATTGCCGTGTTTTATCCCGATTGCGAATACGCGAACACCACGGTTCTGGCCAAGGTGGACTTGGGCGGGAGCGGACCGGAGCCGACAGGTGGTATGCCGGAGGGAAAAATCCCGGATGGCTCCATGGCTGGTGCAGAGCTCGAGGCGGGAACCGCTTTGGCATCCCCCGAGGGGAAAACGAAGAAGAAAGAGGAAACCATCCAGTTCAAGGCTACGGGGAAGGTGATTGTCTTTCCCGGATGGCGCGTGGTGTTCCCCGCCAAGACGCAAGCCGGGGACGAGGACGAAAAAGAGGGCAAGGAGAGCGTGCTGCCGGAATACAAGCCCGGGGAAAAGGGTCCGCACGAACCGGAAATCGTGGCCAAGCAGACGCAGCCTCCCAAATTCATGAGCGAGGGGGATTTGCTCAAGGCCATGGAGACGGCAGGCAAGAGCGTGGAGGATGAGGAATTGCGCGACTTGATGAAAGCCAACGGGATAGGTCGGCCTTCGACCCGGGCGGCCATTATCGAGACCTTGATTAAGCGCCAGTATGTTTACAAGGAGAAGAAACGGATCCTGCCAAGCCCGATGGGTATGAAATTGATTGAAATCATTCCGAACCGCTTGCTCAAATCGGCGGAACTGACAGGCCAGTGGGAGAAGAAGCTGCGGGAGATTTCGGACGGGAAATACCCGGCGGCTCAGTTCATGCAGCAGCTCAAGCAGATGGTTTGCGGGGTGGTGGAAGAGGTAAGGAATTCGAGGCGGGTGGAGTTGGGGGATGCCGGGAATGGCCGTCCGGTTTCCCGGGTTTCGGAACCGGGGAATGCGACGGCTGCCGCAGCTTCAGCGGAATCCTTGGGCGAGGGAGGCAAGACGAAAGACCGGCCTGGCAATTTGACTTGAATCTGCGGCATCGGCTGTTGAAAAAACGGTTTGCCAAAACGCGGCGGGCTTGCTACCTTTGCAAATTTGGAAGTTGGGCGGTTTCGGGTTTGTCCGGATGTTGGAATTTCAAGCTCGAAACAAAGGCTTTGAAACGGTTTTCCGCTTGAGGAACCTTGGAAACCGGTTCGGTTCCGGAACTTCCGAAGTCGGGAAAAACAAGCTTCCGACAAGCTTGAATGTGTCTAATAACATCATGAAGATATGGATTTTACAGCAAAATTGATTCAGATTAACGAACCGGTGACAGGTGAAGGCAAGAACGGCCCTTGGAAGCGTCAGGAATTCATCTTTGAGACCGAGGGCCAGTACCCGCGCAAGATTTGTGTTTCGGTTTGGGGCGACCGTGCCATCCAAGATCCTTCCATCATGCAGATTGGTAACTATTTGAATGTGGCTTTCGACTTGGAAAGCCGGGAATACAACGGGCGTTGGTACACCGATGTGCGTCCTTGGAGGATTACCTTGCCCCAGGCATCTCAGGCTCCTGCCGGTTTCGCGCCCCAAGGCCCCCAGGGTGGCTATCAGGCCGCTCCGCAAGCTGCGGCTCCCCAATACGGGGCAGGACAACCGGGAATGGCCCAGGCCGCACCGGCTTCACCCGAATTCCCGACCGCCGCAGGCGGCAGTGCCGAAGACGATCTTCCTTTCTGAAACAGGTTCTTCGCTTCCTGCCGGGAGCGGAAATCGACCCTATGGAGAGGCGTTCATATTATAGAAAAGCCCTTGGCAGGAAGGTTGTTTGCCGTATCTTGCCAGGGCTTCTTTGTTTTTTGCCGGTCTTGCTTCCGGCTTCGGGGAGAAGCCTCGTTCCGGAGAAAGGTCTTGTTTCCGGGCGGGTTTCCGCTTCCGGGCAAGATGTCTCTTTTTCACTCCAGGATTTGGGCAGGGGACGGTATTCGTATAAGGGAATCCGTTTGCGGGACGGGGATTTGATTTTCCAGGAAGCCTGCCATGGAACGACCGAGGCTGCTATCAAGGGGGTGACGCGAAGCGCGGGCGGGTACGCCTTTACCCATGTGGGCATGGTCTGTATCCGGGAAGGGAAAGCCTATGTTCTGGAAGCCAATGTGCCCCGGGTGAGCCTGACGCCTTTGGAAGCCTTTTTGATGCCGGGAGGTGTTTCTTTTGAGGCCGGCGCCGATGGGATGGATGCCGCCGAAGCCGGTACTGCCGATACTCTGGCGGGCGAAGCCGCGGAAGCCGATGTTGCCAGTGCCGCCGGAACAGATCTGCTTGAATTAGATTCCGCCGCCTGTCCGCCGATTTCGGTGCTGGCCCGTTTGAAGCCTCCTTGCCGGAAATTGATTCCGAAGGCTTTGGCCTTGGGTATGGCTTGTATCGGGAAATCCTATGATTACGGCTATGTGCTGGGGGATTCGTCTTATTATTGTTCGGAACTGATTTACCAGATTTTGAAGGATGCCAACCAGGGGCAGGAGGTTTTCCCTTTGAACCGCATGACGTTCAAGGATTCCACAGGGAGGACTCTGCCGGACTGGGAAGCCTATTTCAAACGCCATTCGATGCCGGTTCCCGAAGGCGAAGCCGGGATTAACCCGGGGGCCATGTCCCGGAGCCGGAAGGTTTTGTGGCTTCTGGGGCGGATCCGGCCTTAGAGTACCGTGAATTGATAGAAGGATGCCTGTGTTTGTTTCCGATGTTTTTCTATAACCGAAAAAGGGCGGCACCTCGCACGAGGTACCGCCCTTTTTCGCAAAACAGGGTTCGCCAGATTAGGCTAATCGTTTAGCGGACAACAACCCGTTTCACAGTACTATGGCCTCCCTGGCTGATGCGGATGAAGTAGATACCGTTGTTTTCCAGAACCACTTCATGCAAACCGGCGGTCCATTCCTTCGATTGGATCAAGGTGCCGTTGGCCGTGAATACATCCACTTTGGCGTTGTTGCTGATTTCGATATGGAAAAGGCCCGAGCTGGGGTTGGGATAGATGCGGGTCTGGAAGAAGTCCATTTCTTCGTTGGACAATTCCAAACGGATATTGTGGTCGGCTTTTGTCCAAAGAACCCTGCCGTCTTCACAGAGCGAAGCCACGGCCCAGCCATATTCGGTTTCTGTTTCCATTTGTTCGAAGAATTCGTAGCTGTTTTCCGTGATGGTATCGCGGAATACGGTGTCCATGCCGTCTGCGCTCAGCAGGGCAATCAAGTAGGCAGGAGCCGAACCTTCCCAGCTTACGTAGATGGGAGAGCATCCGGGATTTTCGGATTGCAGGTTGCTCGGGGCTTCGCAAGCCGGGGCTTCGGCGAAGTAAACCCGTACATCATCGAGGAAGAAGCGGGCCTTGTTGGCCTTGATAGCGTTGAAACTGATAGTGGTATTTTCCGTGCCATTTTCAAAGAAGAACACGTATTTGCGGAGGTTGGCTTGGCTGTTGCCTTGGTTGTCCAGACCGCTTACCGTGGTAGTGTCTCCATTGACAATGAGATTGATAGCTGTCGTGTCGTTGTTCCATGCCTTGGCTCGGAACGAGATGGCAAAAGCTCCATTGTTTCCGCTCAAATCCAGAGACGGCAAGGCAAGAACTCCGGCAGCGCTGCTGCTTCCCATCTTGGCCGTGCCCACCGATTGGTAAACCCGTGAACCGGTCCATCCCGGCATCAAGGTGTAGATGTCCAAATCGGACGAGATATCCTCGCCATCGGCAGGATTGCTTTCATTGCTCAAGTCTCCGGCCGTGAAGGCATCGAAGGGTTCGTAAAGTACCGTATCCCCTTGGGGAACCCAGGCTTCGCGGATGGTATAGGTGGCACTGGCTACGGCACTGCTGTCTTCGCCTGCAACGGCTATGGCGCGGATGGTGCTGCTGGCTTTGAGGATGAAAGCTTGCGTGTAAGGTTCGAAACCGGCTTCATCTATCGCATAGAAGATATCGGCATCGTCCCGGCTGCAAGCAATGCTTACTTCCACGGAATCGGTGTAAGGTACCGAAGGATCGGGGCTGAAGGTCGGAGCCGGGATATAGCTGGCAGGGAACAGGAAGTCGGCCAGGCTGCGGGCGCTCAATTGGACGTTGTTGCCGAATTGGGTTACGATGCCGATGATGGAAATCGTGTCGGCCGGGATGGCTTGTCCGATATAGTCGGCATTACGATAGTCTGCACGGAAGGTCAAAGAAGACTCGCCTTGGGTCAAGGTATAGTTTCCACCTCCTGTGAACGAGGTTTCCTCGGTGGAGAAGACGACATCTTTCACGCAAACCAAAGCGCTTTGGTATTCAAGGATATTGTTGTTGATTTCTTCCACGCTTACCGTATCAACGAACAGCGTGTGGTTGCTGTCGGAAGCTGTCATAGTCCGGGTAGGCATGAATTCCAAGAGGTTGTTGTAAACTTCCAAGGTACCGGTCAGGTTTTCAATCACATCTCCCACTTCCAAGTCGGCATAGCCGTAATTTTCAGCCCGGAAAGCCAAGATGGAAGCCCCGTTTTCCATGTTTTCGTCTTGGAGCCAAACACGACTGTTGTAATCATCCTTGTGGGTCACGACCACTTTGCCGCGCAGGCTGAAGACTTCTTCTGCATCAATGTTGCCGTAGTAGTCGTAAAGGGCGGCGAGGTTGTCCACCTGGGTGTTTTCTATGGCGCGGGCGTAGACCTTGATGGTTTCGCTCAATTCACCGGAGGTCAGGGTCAGGTTCACGGAATCCACGCTCAAAGCTCCGTTGTAGCTAATGTTGAAGTCGGCTCCGTTGACACGCATGACCGAATCGGCATCCAAGGTAGCAGGTTCCACGCTGAAATTGCCTTCCGGGCAAGCGATGTTCACATCTTCGGTCAGGAAAAGCCCCTTCACATTGACACGTTGGGTCGTGGTTTGACCGGTGAGGCTTGCTATTTCAACATTTGCGGGAACCGTCAGGGACGCTTCTTCCACAGTGTAGAAAACCCGGATATCATCGAGGAAGAAACGGGCATCGCTTTGCCGGATTCCTTCGAAACGGATGGTGGTGTTTTCTTGGCCGGGGCCGAAGCTCAGCACGAAAGGTTTCATGTTCGCTTCGGTGTAAGAACCGGAATTGTCGAGACCGGAAACGGTCGTGGTGTCTCCGTTCACAATCACATAGAGATTTGTGGCATCATTACGCCAGGCCATGGCCTTGAACGCAACGGCGAAGGGCCTTTCCGAATCCAGATTCAAGGCAGGGGTGCAAAGACCTCCTTGGCTGCTGCTGCTGCCGAGTTTGGCGCTTCCTCCAGCTTGGTATACAACGGCACCGGTCCAACCCGGTATCAGGGTATATTCGTCCAGTTGGCTTTCAATCCTAGCGCTGCTCGGATTTTCGAGGGTGCCGGCCGTGAAGCCGTCGAAAGGTTCGTACAGGACTGTATCGCCTTGGGGCGTCCAAGATTCACGGATGGTATAGGTGGCGCTGGCTACGGCACTGCTGTCTTCGCCTACGACTGCTATGGCACGGATGCTGCAGCTGCTCTTGATGACGAAAGCTTGGTCATAAGCTTCAAATTCGGCTTCGTCGATGGCGTAGAAGATTTCGGCATCGAATTGGCTGCAAGCAATGCTTACTTCCACTGAGTCGGCATAGGTTACCGAGGGGTCGGGGCTGAAAGTCGGGGCCGGAATGATAATGGTTCCCGGGGTGTTGAAGTCGGCCAGGCTGCGGGCTGTGATTTTTACATTGTTGTAACTGTATCCGATAATTCCGGTAATATGGAGTTCGCCTTCAGGAATGGCCTCACCGATATAGTCCGCGCCGAAAAAATTGGTGTAAAAGTCGATGGCGTTGGAGCCATCGCTCAGATTGTAATCTTCTCCGGTTTCGAATGTCCCGGAAGCAGAGAAGCTGACGTTCTTGATGCAGACAAGGGCGCTCTGGTGGTCAGGAACATTCTGCAAGTCGGCAATGGTCACGGTATCCGCGTAAAGTGCATGGCCGGTTTCGATTACGCTGAGATTTTCGGTGGGCAGGAATTCCAGCAAATCGTAATAGTTCAACATGGTCCCTGTCAATCCGCTGACGACATCGCCTACATGGATGTTATCGTAGCCGACACTCCCGCATCGGTAGAGAAGCATGGAACCGCCATCGGTTTGATTGGCATCCTGTACCCAGATGCGCTCATTGTAACTGTCCATATGGGTTACGACTACATTTCCGCTGAGGGTGTAGGTTTGGTCTTCATTCACGTTTGCATAATCTTCGTAGAGGGCGGCTAAGTTGGCAACTTCCTTGATGGCGACACCGTTCAGTGTGGCGGTAACCGGGTTTGTCAAATCATCGCTGCTCAACGTCAATGTGGCGGTATGGACACCGGCTTCGGTCGGAGTGTAAGTGATGGTCAGGGTTTTGCCGCCTTCGGCCATGATGTCGGCTGCGGTCAAGGTTTCGGCATCGGCACGGAAATAAGCGGCATTGTCTCCGCTAAGGGCAACGGTAATATTTTGTGTCAGATTCGCTCCTGTGATGGTAATGGTTTCGGTAGCAGATTCATTGGCTGTTGTGTTGAATGAGAGGGATTCCGGTGCGATAGATATCGTGGGACTACTTGGATTAAGTGCAGGAGTGATAGAAATGTTTCCGAAACCCATATTTCCGTCCCCTTTTGTATATGTCCAACGGAAATATCGTATATCAGTTGATAAATCATCAATAGTTTCTTGGACTTCTTTTTGGTATTCTGTGATGTTGTCTTTGGAATAAGTCTTTAATGTTGTCCAGCTCGTTCCATTGGTAGAACTTTCCAATAAGAAAGAAGAACCTTCAAAATTATTTTTTCCAGAATTGGCTTTGTAATAGAAACTTAAAGTCTGAGGAGCGGATGTAAAAGCGACAACGACATAATCTCCCGTTCCATCGAATTTTAATCGTGTATTTGGGCCTCCATTGGCACTATAATCCGAACCTAATCCATCATGTACAATCCCATTGGCTGCATTGATGTCATTCCTTACACCATTAAATTCAAAAGGAAGATTGGCCGGAGTTATATCTTCCGGGGAGAATTGTGCATGCACCTGGGTGGTGTTCATGCTGAGTGTCAACAGTCCGGCAAACAAGCCCATGGCCAATTTGCCGAAAATCGATGTCTTTTTCATTTTGGTTTTATTTTATAAAATTAAGAATCAAGAAGATATTTTTCATCGGGAGTTTGTTCCCGGCTGCGAAATTACATATTTTCCCGGCTGCGAGGATATTGATTTGTTAAATTATTATGAACCCCTTTGTAGCATATTCAGAGGCCGTTTTTTTCTAGAAAGGAAACGTTCAAAGCTTTTCAATGGTTTCCGCATCCAAGCCGGTGATTTGGGTAATGAGTTCGGTGGTCATGCCCTGTTCTTTCATGTTCCGGGCGATATTCAAGGTCGCTTTGGTCTGTCCGGCTTCCAAGCCCTCTTTCAAACCCTCTTTCCGGCCCTCTCTCCTTCCTTTTTTCGTGGCCGTGGAAATGACGCTGTACCAATCGCGGAAGTTTTTCAAGCTTTCCTCGTAGTCGTAGAGCTCCTTGGGGGAGAATTTGGCGATTTCGGCCGTTTCGAAAAGCCGGGTGAACACCCGTTCTTGCAGAGCAATGGGGCGGTCGAGCAAGGAGGCCAGGTTGCGCAGGACAAAGAGCCATTTGTCGAACAAGGTCTTCAATTCGTCCTCCCGCTTGTTGAATTTGGGCATCTCCAAGTAAATGAATGTCAATTTTTCGTAGAAGACTTTTCCTGTGCCGGTGTCCACCAGTTTCACATCGTGGCGGTATCGCTCGGGTTCGCTCTCATCGAAGCGGAAATTGAGGATACCAATCGTGTAAACGGCTTTCAGTTCGTAATCCCATTGTCCGCGTTTGGCTTGTTCGCGGATGGGAAAAGTGGTGTAATACAGGCTTCTGTCCTTGAAGAATTCCTGTTCGCCTTTCTGCATTTCTACCAAGAACCGCTCACCCTTTTTGTTTTGGCAGTACACATCGAAGACGGCTTTGCGGTCCATTTCCTGGCAACCGAGCTGTTCCACATTGAGATAGGTCACGTCCTTGATTTCTTCCTTGCCCTCCAAGAGGGCATTCAGGAAGCTGATTAACAGTTCTTTGTTTATTGCAGAGCCGAACAGCTTCTTGAAGCCGAAGTCGGTGTAAGGGTTGATGTAGCGATCGCGGATGCCTTCGGTTCCCATGGTGTCGTAGAAATATTGGTTGATATGGGCAAACATACATATAAATTCCGGCTTTTACATCGATTCGATGCAAAAAAGATCCCAAACGCTCCGTTGGGTAGGCGGGCTCCCGGAACACGGAATGGTCGTTTCTCAGGCTTCGTCCACCTCCTCGATTCGAATCTGCTTTCCGATATAGACAAGCATTCCCTGGCAAGAAGCATATCCCATGCTCTTCAAGGCGTCCATGTAGCCGCGGATCTGTTTTTGGTATTGCGGCAGGGCTTCTCCGGTTTTGAAATCCAGGACAATGGCACTGCCGTTCCGGAATACGACCCGGTCCGGGATGCAGGTAAGGGTCGGCGAGAGGGCAATCGGCATCTCGGTCTTGGCCTGGCATCCTTCGGCAAAACAAGGAACAAGGCGTGGATGGCTCAATAATTGTTGCAGTGTCGAACGGGCTTCGGATTCCCGTTTCCGGAAAACCGGGTATTCGTTAAGGGTAGTGCGCAAGGCCTGTTCCAAGCGGGTTTCGGTATGAACCAAGATGCGGGACAGGGTTTTATGGATGAAGTTGCCCCATTCCTGTTCTTCGGACAGGAGGGCGGGCGGCAGGGCCGTGGTTTGGGCTTGGAGCCTCCAATCCGTGCTGGTGAACCGGCTCAACTTGGTTTCAACTGGAATGTCCACCGTGTATCCCGGCTCTTTGCCGATTTCTTCTTTGAACACTCGTTCGCCGACCGCTATCTCGCCAATTCCGGCATCGGCATTGTCCGGGAATCCGGATTCGGAACCCCCTTGGAGACTATCCTCCGTATCTTTTTGGGGTAAAATTCCCTCTTGCGACTGTGTCAAAATAAAATTGTCATGACACGTTCGGCGGTTTGTCAGAATGGGTGAGATGCAAGGCGCTGAGAGCGAGAACGAAGGAGCGTACTTAGGTACGTGACTGAGTTCGAGACTCGAACGCAACGCAGCAGATTGCCCGTTATGACAAACCGCCAAGAGTTCGCCCCCGTCTTCCTCCAGCTCGATGTATTGCGGATAGGCTTCGGCAAAGCGGGCAATGGCGTCCGGCGTCTTGAAACTTTCGGATTCCCTGTCCGGCACGGCCTCCAAAAGATAGAGTTTCCGGCAGGCCCGTGTCGTGGCCACGTAAAGCGCGTTCAGGTTGTCGATTTCAATCATCTGCTTCTCGGCGGCCATGTCCTTTTCGGCGGGCGACCCTGCAATCTGTTTCACGTAACGGACCAAGGCGGTCGGAAGCCCGAGTGCATCGGGCAGGCAACCGGGGCGGAGCCAATGCAGTTCGGAGGGATGCAGGCGGCTGTCGCAGATGAACGGCATGATGACAACCGGGAATTCCAGGCCTTTGGATTTGTGGATGCTCATGATCCGGACGGACTGGCCGTCGGCTGGCGGGCAAAGGGTCGTGTCCGCCCCGCTTTCAGCCCACCAATCGGATAGGTCCGACAAGCGTCCGAAACGGTTTCCCTGCACCTGGTCGAGGAAGGTAAGCAGGAACTGGTCGGCCGTGTCCTGCATCTTCCAGAAACGGATGACCGCCTCCACGGTGTCGTAGACATCGGCTTGCTGCCAGCCAAGTTGGTGCAGGTTCTTGAAATGGCGCTCGGTATCGGCCGATTTCCATCCCTTGAAAATATCTTCCTCCTTTCCAGGCCAGAGACCGAGCTGTTTGGCCAAATGATAGGTTTCGGCCTTGTAGTACTCTTCCTGGCGGTCGATGTAACGCAAGGAAGCCATCAAGAGGCGGAGTCCGTCATGCGAACCCAAGGTCAGGGAGTCGGGCGTGGAAACGGGAATGCCTTGCGAGACCAAGTAGTCTGCCACGAGGCGGCAATGGGCGTTGTTCCGGCAAAGGATGGCGATTTCTCCGGCTGGATGCTGGCGGACGATTTCCAAGGTATGGCGGAGATACCAGTCTTGCAGGTATTCCCCGTTCATGCTTTTGGCTAAATAGAAACGGACTGCCTCGAAATCGGGTTCGGGCAGCTGTCCGGTATGTGCCTTGTAGTACTGTTCATGCTCTTTGAAAACCCGTTGGGCAAGGTTCCCGGTCCGGGACGGGTTCCCGGCCTCTTCCTCCTTCTCCTCCTGGTCGAAATCCGGGCAGAAAGCGTAGCGGTTCTTGATGAACTCGTAAAAGAGGTTGTTGAACGCGATGATACCGGGTTCCGACCTCCAATTGCTTTGCAGGTCGCGGACTTCCACCGGTAGTCCGCCCTTGGCTTCGCAAAGGTTCACGAACTGGGCCAGGTCGGCATTGCGGAAACGGTAGATGGATTGTTTGGGGTCGCCCACGATCAGGCATCCGTTCCCCTGGGCCAAGTTGTTCTCGACCAAGGGCCGGAGATTCTTCCATTGCAACTTGGACGTGTCTTGGAACTCATCGATGAAGATATGGCGGTAGCGCGTGCCGCTACGTTCGTAAATGAAATCGTTGCTTTCTTCGCTTAAAGCTTTGTCGATGCGTTGGTTGAACTCCGAAAGGGGAATGGCGCCGGTGGTCTCTTTGATTTCTTCGAGGATTTCGTTGGCACGGTCGAGCAAGGCGAGCGCGTAAATGGAGTTGTCCAGGATTTCCTTGATCAGGATGTAATGGCTAAAGTCGATTTGCTGTAAATTATTGAAACATTGCAATAAAGCTTCAGCCTCGGTGCTGTATCGGGATGACTTGAGGATGCCTTTTTCCACGCATTTGAGGATGCTGGAAGAGGGAGATGCGATTTCCAAGGCTCCGATGCTTCCAGGAAGGGCTTCCGGTTTGAACCAGGCATAGAGGCTGCGGCTCTTGCCGTGGAAGTCCTCGGCCCCCAAGCCGGCTTCGCTGACAATCTGCCTGCCTTGGCCTATGAGCGTTTCGATTCGGTTTTCGATTTGCCTGCAATAATCTTGGAGCTTTTCGATGATGCCTTTGAAATCGTCGGCATGGATGGATTCCAGTCTTTCCAAGGACTCGAAGCTTCCCTCGTCGAACAGCAGCTGGACGGTGTTCTGGATTGTTTCGTCGAGCCGGAGGCTTTTCTCTTCTTCATCCCGTTTTTGAAGGAACCTGTTGAGGATTTCGGTCTGGATTTCCTTGCCGGGGCGGCCGCATTCGTCCAAGAGGCGGTCGGTGATTTCCTGGCTCAGTTTCTCCAATTCTATGTCCGGGGTGTAGTTCTGGGGCAGGCCGAGTTCGAACGCGAAAGGCCGGACTATGTTCTGGACAAAGCTGTCGATGGTTTTGATGGAGAAGTCTTGGTATTGGTGCAGGATTTGGCGGAGTTTCTGCCGGGCGCGGGTTTGGAGGTCGGCATGGATCCGGGCGGATGCTTCCGGGCCGGCTTTGGCTTGCTGCCGTTGAGCGGGGCTGAGCAGTTTTTCCCAATCGGGATATTCGCCTTTGGCCAGCTGGGCAAGGGTTTCGAGTATCTTGCGCTTCATGTCGGCCGTGGCGGCGTTGGTGAAGGTGATGGCCAGGATCTGGAATGCCGAGCTGCCGGGCTCGAGCAGGTGGCGCATGTATTCCTGGGTCAGGGTATAGGTTTTTCCGCTCCCGGCGGAAGCTTTGTAAATCAGCAGGCGGCTGCCGTTGGATGTATCGAGGTCTGCAAGGTTTTGCATGGCGGTTGTTTTCGGGTTGGCAAGATTGGTCCAGACATGGCCGTGTCCATTGGGAGGGGGAGTGCCGGAATAGAGGGCATCCGTCCCGCGACACGGCTTCCTTCTATCCGGCCGCTGTCTGGAAGCGGCAGAACCCGGTGTATTTGCAATACTCGCAATTGTCCGGATTCTCGGTGCAGCGCAAGTCCTGGGCGGGGTCGAGCATGTTCCCGATTGTTTCTTCCAGGAATTGCCGGGTATGCGCCATGATTTCGGGCATGGGGACCTCTTCGATCCGGCTTCCCTCCAGGGAAACCATCCTGCCTTTGTTTTTCAGGCTGCAAATGCAGGCTTGGAGAGGTCTTTTCTCTTCGGGGTTCATGGCGGTATATAAATAAAGGTACATGAGGAGCTGGAAGGCCTGGGAACTGTCCTTTTCTTTGAGCTGGTCCCAATCATCCAGGTTCAGGTTCTGGGTCTTGCCTGTCTTGTAGTCCACAATCCGGACATAGGTCTTGTCCGAGCCGGAAGGACGGTAGGTGTCCATCCGGTCGGCATACCCGATCAGGTTGACTGAAGTGCCTGCGATTTGTTCCCGGTGGTGCATGAAGCCTTCGCAGCGCAGGATGCAGAGTTCGCCCTGCCTGATTTCCTCTTCCAGGGCCGCGGCATAGCGTTGCATCCAGATTTTCAACTCTTCGTAGGCCAAGTAGTTCTGCCCGTGTTCGTATTGGCCTCCGGCAAACACCTTTTCCAGGGCTTGCCGGAGGAGGGGTTCGTGGTCCCGGCGCAAGCTCTCCACGTCTTCCTGTTGCAGTTTCCGGCCTAATCTGCCGGTCTTGTCCGGTCCTTTGCCAGTGAAGAAGTCTTCCATGGCTTGGTGGAAAACCTTGCCTTTGAGGCTGTGGTCCAGCTGGTCGCTTACTTCGGGTGGTTCGCCCAGACGGAGCAGGTATTTGAAATAGAATTGAACCGGGCAGTGCAAGAATGCGGACATGGCGCTGAACGAGATTCCGGATTTGTCGTAACCTTTGTCCAATATCAGCCGCAGCTCTTTCAGCAAGGTTTCGCTTTTGGGTACATGCAGCTTGCGGGGAGAGTATTGGGAATGGAGGAGGCGGAAACTTGCTTCCGCCGGGTCCCCTTGGGTGATATTTCCCGGCAGCTCGTGTTCCAGTTGCAGCAGGAAACGGCTTTTTTCCTTGTTCGAGCCGGGTTGGGCTCCGAGGTATAAGAGGGTAGCTTGCCTGCAGTTTTGCAGGAGACTGTAAAAATGATGGGCCTGCATGGCAATCTGTTCGGTCTCGGTGGGAATATGGTAGTGCTTTTTGAGGTTGTACAGCAGGAAACTTTCCTGGGGGGGCGTGCCGGGCAGCACGCCTTCGTTCATCGACAGCAGGATTACATGCTCGAACTCCATGCCCCGTGTCTCCAGCATGCCCATGATGTTGAGCGGCGCGTCCGGGTTGCCGGTATAGTTGAGGCTGATGCCCGATAACAGGTCTTGGAGCAGGCGGAGGGTGGAGAGCGGGCCGAGTTCTTCTTCGGGAAGGAACCTTAGGGTTGCTATTTGCTCTTGCGCGTTGCTGATGAGGTTTTGCAGGAAGCTGGTTTCAAAAGGGTTGAGCCTCTCTTCCGGGTTGGTTTGGAAGAGGTCGGTTTGCCGGGCTTGCTGGCTACCCTTGTCGGATTCGAGGAGTTTTTGGGCGATGCCGGTAAAAAGGGAGAGGGATGCCAAGGGCGACCCCATCGTCACGGAGGTGTGGTTCTGCCTGGTTGGGGCCAGAGTTTCCCCGCTGCTGCCATGGGGCTGGCTTTGCCGGGACTCCGGTTCCCCCGCTTCGGGATGGCTGCCGCCTGTGCCGGGTTCTGTTATGCCGGAACCGGAATACGGAAGGTGATCCGGCTTTTGAGGTTCTTCTGCCGCGGGATTCCCGGAACAGAAAATGAACTGGCAGAGCTGGTCGGTCATCGGGTTCCGGCCCGGGAAAAGGCTTCGGAATTCCGTCTGGGAAAAATACAGCTGGTGGCCCGAAATCAGCCAGGTGGCAATCTCGTCGGCGGTACAGCTTTCGGCATCGGGCTTCGGATTTTCCTGGGAACCGGATTGTTTTTTGAGCAAATCTTTGTTCTTGGGGCTTTCCTTGAGCGATACCAATCGTCGGAAAAGAGGGTTCCGTAGAAGGCTCAGGATGAAACCGGCCTGGAGGTTCCGGCTTTGGCTCTGGTAAATGAAGTTCTTGGCTTGCAGTAAGGTGCTGAAGAGCGTGCCGGAGAAAGTGCCCGACAAGGGGCTGGCAATGCTGACGTTGTAATCTGTCCCTTCCGGCAGCGAGTTCATCAGGGGGGCGAACAGGCTTTCGTCGTTGAGGACGACAAGCGTGTGCCGACGGTCTTGCCGGGGCATGTTCTGGAGTATGTTGGAGAGGACTTTTGCTTGGCCGGTGTTCTGGGAGCATTCCACGATCCGGAGCCGGATGTCCTTGAGGTGGTCGGCGATGTCCTCGTCCTGCAAATGCCGGTTCAAATCCGGATCCGAGCGGTATCGGCGCAGGAAATGCCCGGCTTCCTGCTCGGAATCCTCCATGTAATAACGGTCGGCATTCCACAATATGTCGGCTTTTCCGGCCCGGACCAGGCTTTTGATAATCTGTTGTTCGGCGGCGGTCAAGGCGTTGAGGCCGGCGAAGAGGTAGAAGCCATTTCGGGGCAGCCCGTCTTGGAGCAAGCCGGGCAGGTTCTGGCAGGCAATACGTCCGGCAAGCCCGGTATAGGCGCAACCTTCGGATAGCAGCCGCTGGGTGAAGGTTGCGTGAATGCGGCCCAGTTTCTGGTAAAACGCCAAATAATGGCTTTGCAAGGCTCCTTGCTTGGAGCTGCCGAGGTCCAAGTGCCAGCTGCCGATGCGTTTGTCTTCGGCAATGTAGGAAAGGATTTCCTGGGCGGGAGCCAATTGGTTGTCTATCTGGTTGAAGTCTGACAGCAACATGCGGCCCCAATCCAGGAAACGGTCGAAGCTCCGGGCTTCTTCCCCGTCTTGGCGGTACACATCGCGGTAAGCTTCGTACAGCCGGATTTGCAGCTGGAGAGGTGTTGCCTTGCCGAGTCCGGCCAGCTGGAAAATGAGTTCGTCCATGCTTCCGAATTTGGGCAGCCAGCAGGGGAGCTTGCCTTCTTCTTGGGCTTTGAGGATAAGTTTCCGGCTGAGGGTCCGTTGCAAGCGCAAGGTGGGCAGGATTACTTGGAGGTCTGTTTCCTGGAGGTCGAATCGGCGGATGTGTTGGCAAACATATTCGGTAAAAGGGATGGTTCGGGGCATGGCGTTCGGTTTTATTTTCGGGTATTTGGGGGGCAAAGGAAAGCGGCTAGTCTGCGGTTTCTTGGCATACCCGTGGCTTTTCTGCCTGTTGGTTTCCAAGACGGCTCTTTCCGGATGCGGCCTCTTGGGCTTCGGCTGTTGTTCTGGTGTGCTACGGGGAATTCCGTTTGCACTCACGGGGATGGTTTCCGGCTGGCTGTTTCCTGGAAGGCGGCAAGTGTCCTTGGCATCATCCCCGCTTTCTTCTCCGCTTGCGCGCTCAGGTTCCGGCTGGCTACTTCCTGGGAAGCGGCAATTGTCCGGTTCCGGCGGAAAGTCCTCCGTTTGTCTTTTTTTTCTTCTGTTTCCTGTTCTTTTCCATGGCCGGGGTTTTCTTTGGAGGAATGGTGCCGAGTTTTTTCTGTTCAATCAGTTGGACGATGGATTCGATGTCCCGGTCTTCCCCCTCCGGGTCGTAGCCTGCTTTGAGGTCGTAGCCCCAGAACACGGCCATGGTCTGGTAGGCGAAAGCCCTGGCTCCGCCCCGGAAGTCCTTGAGCAGGTAATAGGCGGTGGTGTCGGTCTGCCGTGCCAACAGCTTGATCAGGATGGCACCTTGGCTTTTGGTCATGTTCTTGAGGTCTTCCAGGAAATCGTCCCGGATTTGCTGTTCCTGTGCCTTGAGGTATTTGCGCGATTCCTTTTTGCGGCCTGCGGCATGGAGCGAGTCGCGTATGGCGGTGTATTCTTCCATGCGTTCTTTGGCCAGGACAGCGTAGGGGTAGGTCCGCCGTACATTGTAAACCAGGCGCAGGTAGGCGTTGCGTTCTTCGGCAGTCAGGGTTCTGCGGTGTACTTCCACTTGTTCCAGCATTTGCATCGGCAGCATTTCGCCTTGGCTTTGGCCTACCGGCACGGTATCGGGGGCCATGGCGGCTTTTGCCGTGCCGCAGGCCAAAACGCAAAACAGCACCATGAACCACTGGATTCCGGCGGCTTTCCTTCCGGGCTTGCCTTGTTTCATGTGCATTGCGGCATTTTTCATAAGCGTTCGCAGCGTTTTTTACCCCGTCCGGTTCCCTGTGAACCCGGAAGCGAAAATACGCAATTCTTGTGCAAGGAGGCAACCTTCGAGCCGGAAAATCCGGGGTGGGAGCAGCGGAGTGCGCTGTTTCCAGGTTTGGAAAGTAACTGCGGGCTTATGGGGTTCGTTCCAGGTTTTGGAGAAATCGCTATTTTTTGCGAATATTGCAACGATGGCATCATCAGACGTACATATATCCAAGCGGGATTACGACCCTAAAGATGCGGCATCCATTTTTGCTTTTAGCAAAGGATTGCTGCATAAGACTTTGGCGGAGGCTGTCGCTGCTTTGGATTCGGCGGTGAAACCGGAAGACATGGTGGGTAAAGGGAAAGGTGGTTTGGGGCAATTGGTGGAAAGATTCTACTACGGTTATGTCCCGAACAGTAAACCGGAAGCGGATTTTCAGGAGGCGGGATTGGAATTGAAAACCACGCCTTTGAAGAAAAATGCCAAAGGCGGGCTGCAAATCAAGGAACGTCTGGTTTGCGACATGATTGATTTCTGTCAGATTGTCAACCTTCCGTTTGAGGAATCTCCTTTTTACAAGAAATCATTGATGATGCTGATAATCTTTTATCTCCATGCCAAAGGCGTTGCTTTGCGGGATTTGGAATTCTTGTATAGTGTCTTGTGGAAATTGGGAGATAAGGACTTGTTGGTCATCAAGGAAGACTATGAAACAATCGTTTCCAAAATAAAGGCAGGGAAAGCGCATGAATTGTCCGAGGGTGATACCTTGTATTTGGCGGCTTGCCGGAAAGGGCAGAAGGGAGATCCGTTGCGGAAGCAACCTTTCAATGCCCTAGGTGCGCCTCAGAGGGCCTTTTCTCTCAAACCGGCTTATATGAGGACGATTCTGGATTTTGTAAAATCCAGCGGGAAAGACATGGTGACCAATACGGATATCCGGATTCCGGAAGTCGAGCTGGTGTCGGTCCAAGAATTGGAATCCTCTTCTTTTGAACAGGTCTTGATTCGTAGATTCAATGCTTTCAAAGGGATGGATTACAGGCAAATTGCGGATGCGTTCGGGATGGATGTGAACCCTTATGAAAAAAGCCGCTATGCCCGTGTGGTCAAACGAATCATGAAAGAAGGCTTGGTGAATTTTGAAGATGCCGAAGAAATCCGTAAGGCCGGAATTATCGTCAAGACAATCCGGGTGGAGGCCAATGGGCGGATCAGAGAAAGTATGTCTTTTGAGAATATCGATTATGAAGAGGTCTATGAGACGGAAGATTGGCTTGATTCCCGTTGGTATGAAATTGTGACCTCCCGTTTCCTTTTTGTCGTGTTCCGCGGTTTTGCAGCGCGGCAAGAAACCAAAGGGAACGAGACCCGGTATGTCTTGGACAAGGTGTTCTTTTGGACGATGCCGCCGGAAGACTTGGCGGAGGCGGAATCTTATTGGGAAAATATCCGGCAAAATGTCCTGGAGGATACCTTGCAAGACGGAATGAATACCTATTGGAGACTTGCGGATAACAAGGATTTCCATGTCCGGCCCAAGGCCAGGAGAGGGACGGATTTGTGCCATAGTCCGGTCAGTGGGAAGGAGGTTCCGAAAAAAGCCTATTGGTTCAACGGGGGATACGTAAAGAAAATTTTGCAAAAAGCGTATTCGAGTCAGCCGGATGAGGGGTTCGGGAATTATCATTGAGGCATTTTGGGGTAAGATTGGAATGTGGAATACTACGATAAAGCGTTCATGAAAGAAAAAAAAGATATATCACAAGGGACTCTGTGTGATTGGAAATTATGCGAACCTATCCTGGCGTATTGCAAGGCGACCCGCCCTGGGTTCAAACAACCGAGCCTGTTTGGAGAGGAAAAGGTCGATACCTTGCCTACGGATTTGCGGGTCGTTGAACTGTTTGCGGGCGTGGGGGGATTCCGGGTCGGGCTCGAAAGGGCTTCTGCCCGGTTCAAGACCGTATGGAGCAACCAGTGGGAACCCTCGACGAAGCGGCAGGATGCTTCGATGGTGTATTGCCATCGTTTTGGGCCGGAAGGGCATAGCAATGAGGATATAGCAACGGTTCCTACCGAAGACATCCCAGCTTGCGACTTGCTTGTGGGTGGTTTCCCTTGCCAGGATTATTCTGTGGCTACCACCTTGAAACGTTCAGGCGGGATAGAGGGGAAAAAGGGGGTTTTATGGTGGCAGATTTATCGTATCATCCAAGAAAGCAAGGAACGACCTTCTTATTTGTTTTTGGAGAATGTGGACCGGTTGCTTAAATCTCCGGCCTCCCAGCGGGGTCGGGATTTTGCTATCATTTTGGCCTCCCTGAGTGATTTGGGTTATGTGGTGGAATGGAGGGTCATCAACGCTGCTGAATATGGGATGCCGCAGCGCAGGCGGCGGACGTATATGCTTGCGTACAGGAACGATACTTCTTTGGTGCAAGCCTTGGGGGATGTTGAAGCTTGGGTCTTGAAGGACGGAACCATGGCAACCGCGTTCCCGGTGAAGCCCCAAATGCCTTTGAAGCAGAGGCGTTTTGAGATTAAAGGGGCTTTGGATGAAATTTCAGCCACTTTCAATAAGACGGCGGAGAGACACGTGTTTCTGAATGCGGGAGTGATGCGGGACCGGGAAGTGTTTACCCTTGAGACGGTTCCCGATTATACAGGGGAAATCTTGACCTTGGGTCAGTTGCTTTTGCCGGAATCTGAGGTTCCAGAGGCTTTTTTTATTAAAGATGAAGATTTGCCTAAATGGAAGTACCTGAAAGGGAGCAAGAGTGAAATCCGGAAGAGTTCGGAAGGTTTTGAATACAAGTATTCGGAAGGTGGAATGGCTTTCCCGGATGCGCTTGACAAACCCTCCCGAACCATTATAACAGGGGAAGGCGGAAGTGGGCCTTCCCGTTTCAAGCATGTGGTGCTGACTTCGTCCGGTCGGTATCGCAGGCTCACACCTATTGAGTTGGAACGCTTGAACATGTTTCCTGACCATCATACGGAAGGGGCGTCGGACATGCGCCGGGCTTTTTTGATGGGTAATGCTTTGGTGACAGGCATTGTGGAAAAAGTAGGGGTTGTGTTGCTGCATAAGCACGATGCTTCAAAATAGGACACTATGGAGATGGCTAAAAAGAGGCAATACCTTTTTTACACAACGGAGGGTTTTACGCAGGCTCCGGATGGAGTGGAAATCGATAATTGCCAGATATTGGCGTTCATAGACGCGGAAGAGGAACGGCAAGCTTGGCAAAAATTCAAGGTTGAAAATGCTTGGATGGAAGGGCGGGGTTTTTCTTTGCAGGGTGAGGTTTGCCGGGAATTGCTAGTTTCGGAAGGCAATAGGAATAAAGATTCCGGGATGCCAAGGTTCCTTATCCGTCCCGCCTCCTTTACCGACCTACCGCAAATCATGGAGATTTACGCGGCAGCCCGGGATTTCATGCGGCGGAGTGGCAATCCGGGGCAATGGATTGATGGTTATCCGCAGGAAACGGTCGTTCGCCGGGATTTGGAGAACGGGGATTTGTTTGTGGGCGAATGGCTTCCGGATTCGGGAGATGTGGAATGCCGGGGGCGTTCTGCTTTGCTGCCCTGCGGAGGTACGCTGGACGTGCCGGCTGTTCCGGAGAAGGCAAGTTCCGTGGGAGAATCGCAATCTTCGGAAGACAGGCCGGCATCCCGGACCGGGACGATAGCCGGGACTTTGGGCAGCTGTCGGCGTCCTCCGCTTTGCGGGGTGTTCTGCCATAAGTCCGGCCCGGATTCCACTTATGCCCGGATTGAAGAGGGGGCTTGGCCCGACAACCGGCCGTACTATGTCCTGCACCGTATCGCTTCGGCTCCCGGCATCCACGGTTTTGCTTCGGCCTGCATCGATTGGTGTTTGCAGCGTTTCCCGGTCTTGCGGGTCGATACCCATGCCGACAACCGCCCCATGCTTCATCTGATGGAAAAGAAAGGCTTCGCCCGTTGCGGCATCATCTACGTGGAGAACGGCACTCCCCGTACCGCGTTCCAGAAAACAGTTGACAAATAATCCCAAATCGGTCATTAGACTCGCCGAGTGTGTTTCCTGTTTTCGAAGAGGGATGCTTTTGTGCATCTTGTTCGCTTCTGTCCGCATCATGCTCCTCGCTACGCCTCGACGTAGCCCGCTACGCCTTCGGCTAGGCGAGAAGCATGCTGCATGACATAAGCGGACAATCTACCCAAAGTCTAATGACCGATTTGGGATAATCAAAAAAAAGCCGGGCCTCGGTTTCCCGAAGCCCGGCTCTCTTGTGCGGCAGGGCGCATTACTTCTCATTATACAGCACGTACTTCCCCTCGAACACATCCAGCTTCACCGGTTTCTCCTTGTTCACCGAACCCGACAGAATCATCTTCGAAAGTTCGTTGACCACGTTCTGCTGGATGAAGCGGCGGATAGGACGCGCACCGTATTGGGGATTGTAGGCCTGGCGGGCGATGTCCCTGTACACTTCCTCGCTCACTTCCAAGCTGTACCCATTGCGTTCCATCAGTTTTTCCACATACCGCATCTGCAATTTGACTACGTCCAGGATCTGGTCGCGGCTCAGAGGCCGGAACACGATGAGTTCGTCCACACGGTTCAGGAATTCAGGCCGCATCCGCATCCTCAGCTCGTTCAGAACCTCTTCCTTGCTCTTTTCGTAGGCCTGCTCTTCCTCGCCTGGTTTCATTTCCTCGAAAGCCTGCTGGATATACTGGGCACCCAGGTTCGAGGTCATGATGATTATCGTGTTCTTGAAGTCCGCAATCCGTCCCTTGTTGTCTGTCAGCCGCCCGTCGTCCAGTACCTGGAGCAGAATGTTGAACACGTCCGGGTGGGCTTTTTCGATTTCGTCCAGCAAGACTACCGAGTAAGGACGGCGGCGTACCGCTTCAGTCAGCTGGCCGCTTTCCTCGTATCCCACGTATCCCGGAGGCGCGCCGACCAAGCGGGATACCGTATGCTTTTCCTGGTATTCCGACATGTCGATACGAATCATCGCCTTCTCATCGTTGAACAGGTAGTCAGCCAAGGCCTTGGCCAGTTCCGTCTTGCCGACCCCGGTGGTTCCCAAGAAGATGAACGACCCGATAGGCCGGTTCTCGTCGCTCAGCCCCGCACGGCTGCGGCGGATGGCATCCGAGATGGCTTGGATGGCTTCGTCCTGCCCTACCACCCGTTTGTGCAGTTCTTCCTCGATATGTAGCAGCTTTTCGCGTTCGCTCTGCAGCATACGGCTCAACGGGATCCCGGTCCAGCGCGAAACCACGTCGGCGATTTCCTCGCTCCCCACTTCCTCCTTGATCATGGCCCCGTTTTTCTGCTCTTCTTGCAGGCGGGCCTTGAGTTCTTCCACCTTCTTTTCGGCCTCCTTGATACGCCCGTAGCGCAATTCGGCCACCTTCTCGTAATTGCCAAGGCGTTCAGCCTGCTGGGCTTCGAACTTGTATTGCTCGATTGCGTTCTTTTCCGCCTGGATGCCTTCCACGGTTTCCTTTTCGGTCTTCCATTTGGCCATCATGCTGTCGCGCTCGGCCGACAAGTTGGCGATTTTTTCCTTGAGTTCGGCTAACTTGGCATCGTCCTTTTCCCGCTTGATGGCTTCGCGTTCGATTTCCAGTTGCCGGATCTGGCGTTCTACCTCGTCCAGTTTTTCAGGAACCGAATCGATTTCCATGCGGACCTTGGCCGCTGCTTCGTCCACCAAGTCAATCGCCTTGTCGGGCAAGTAACGGTCGGTGATGTAGCGGTGCGAGAGTTCCACCGCCGCAATCAAGGCTTCGTCCTTGATACGCACATGGTGATGGGTTTCGTAACGTTCCTTCAAGCCACGCAAAATCGAGATGCTGTCTTCCACGCTCGGTTCGTCCACATAGACCGTCTGGAAACGACGCGCCAACGCTTTGTCCTTCTCGAAATACTTCTGGTATTCGCCCAAGGTCGTGGCCCCGATAGCCCTCAGTTCGCCACGCGCCAAGGCAGGTTTCAGGATATTGGCCGCATCCATCGCCCCTTCTCCGCCACCGGCACCCACCAAGGTATGGATTTCGTCGATGAAAAGGATGATTTCCCCTTCGGCTTGGACCACTTCTTTCACCACGCTCTTCAGACGTTCCTCGAATTCCCCTTTGTACTTGGCACCGGCAACCAAGGCGCCCATGTCCAACGAGAAAATCTGTTTGGTTTTCAGTCCTTCCGGAACATCCCCGCTGACTATCCTTTGCGCCAATCCTTCTGCAATTGCGGTCTTCCCGACCCCGGGTTCCCCGATTAACAGAGGATTGTTCTTGGTACGCCGGCTCAGAATCTGCAATACCCGCCGGATTTCCTCGTCACGCCCGATAACCGGATCGAGCTTGCCGTTGCGCGCCATGTCGTTCAGGTTCTTGGCATATTTGTTCAGAGCCTGGTAGGTTTCCTCGGCATTCTGGTCCTTGACCGATGTACCTTTGCGCAATTCTTTTACTGCCATCTTCAAGGCTGATTCCGTCACCCCGCATTCTTTCATGATTCGTCCGGCATCCGCGTTCTGTTGCAGCAAGCCGAGCAGCATGGTTTCCAAGGTGACGTATTCATCGCCCAATGGTTTCAGCAAACCTTGCGCTTTCAGCAAGGCCTGTTCGGCATTCGCCGTCAGGTAAGGACTTCCGTTCCCGCTCACTTTCGGCAGGCTTTCGATTCTTGCATCCACCTTTCGGCTGATTTCGTTGGGATCCGCTTCCACTTTCTTGAACAAGAAAGGAAGCACATGTTCGTCAGCCATCAGCAAGCCTTTCAGCAAGTGGACATCATCCACCGCTTGGGTCTGATGGGCGGAAGCCACCTCGATGGCTTTCTGGATGGCTTCCTGTGCTTTGATTGTGAAGTTATTGAATGTCATAGTTTTATTTTTTTTATCCTGTGATGCCCATCGCTTGGGTTATGCCCGGATGCCCTGCCCGGGCGTTTTCTGGGATTCCGGATGCCTTGACTTTTCGTTTTCCGAACACCCTGGTTGCCTTGGGCTTGCGGCTCCATAGGTCTGGGCGGCCTCCGCAACGGAGCGGAGGCAAGATTCATTCATCAAAATCCTTGCCAATTCCCTTGTCCGGATCTTTTGCGGTTTCCCATGCGAGTCTTGCTGAAAATTTGACACTAAAACCTGTAAAAATGACTTGTTTTTCAAGGTTTTATGATAAAAAACCCGTTTGTTTCCTGTCAGAATGTCGTTGTCTTTTGGGAAAGAGGGCGCGTTCGTGTTGTCTGTGCCGTATCCGGGTCACCTATATTATTCTCCCGGTTCATTCCTTTTTCGTACTTTAGCCGATGATGAAATTTGTTGGCATGTTTTTGATGAATCTCTCGACAACACGGATCCCGGCTTGCAAGGCTTTGGGGTTGTTTTGGTTGCCTGTCTTGCTTTGGGCCGGTTCGGTTTCGCCCCTCCGCGCTGCTTGGGGATCCCATGCTGTCTTGCCTCCCATGTCCGGCGACAGCCTTTCCGTGGCCCAGGATGCCTGTTTGGTCGAACTGGACCGTTTGTTTGCCCGTATTTATGCCTGTGACGACAGCCAGCGTCGGGTTGTCAGCGACAGCTTTTGCCGCGCCGCCAAGCAAGTCTTGGCGCAGTACGCCGGACTGGATTTTCCTTTTGAACGGATTCGCAACCTTTCCTATTTCAAGGCGGCTGACGGCCGTTTCCGCATCCTCAACTGGGGCATTCCCGATCAGGCTGACGGCACGGTTTCCTACAAGGCGCTTTTGCAGGTCCGGAACGATGAAACCCAAGGACATATCCTTTACGATATGTCCGATATGTCGCTCTACCAGCCCTATCCGGAGCAAACCGTTTGCACGCCGGAAACTTGGTGGGGAGCCTATTATTATGCTTGCATCGAGAAGCAGGACAAAGGCACGACCTATTACACCTTTTTGGGGTGGAATGCCGGGCAAGGCCTTTACCAGCAAAGCGTCATCGAGGTCATGACGATAACGCCCGACGGGCAAGTCCGTTTCGGTGCACCCGTTTTTTCCAACCATGGCCGGGTTCCAGGCTTGGATGGATCCGGGCTCTCGATTCCGGACGAAGACCGGCAACGGGTCGTCTTCCGTTTCGGGAAGCGGACCGGGATGATTCTCCGTTACGACTACCAGACCTATTTTGTCAAGACCGGTCGGAAAAAGGCGGTGCAGAAGAAGGACAACATGATTATTTTCGACAAGCTGATGCCCCAGCAGATGGCCATGGCCGATGATTATGCCTATTATATACCGCAGGGTGGCGTTTACCAGGCCTATGTGTGGTTGGACGGTTGTTGGGATTTGCAGCTCGATGTCCAGGCTCGCAATCCGGAGAAGCCTCGGGCGAACCGGAAACGGGAAAATCCTCCTCCCTTGTTTGTTCCAAGTTTGTAATCGGTTGATAATTTTTTAACCCGAATCGGTCATTAGACTTTGGGGAGATTGCCCGCTTGTGTCATGCAGCATGCTTCTGGCCTAGCCGAAGGCGTAGCGGGCTACGTCGAGGCGTAGCGAGGAACAGGATGCGGACAGAAGCGGGCAAGATGCCCGGAAGCCTCATTTTTCCAATCAGAAACGGACACGGCGTGTCTAATGACCGATTTGGGTTTAATGCAATTTTCAGCAGCAGAAATCAAGGCTCGTTTGCAGGCGGTGGGCCAAGCCAATGGAGCAGAAAAACGCATGGTCTTGCAGAGTTTTTTCAAGACAGCTCCCGGGCAATACGGGCAGGGCGACCTCTTTTTGGGCGTGAGCGTGCCCCAGGTACGGGCTTTGCTCAAGGAGTACCGGGATGTTTTGGGTGTCCAGCGCGGCGGATTCCTTTGCCACGAAGCCTTTAGCCGCGGAGGGATTCCTTATAGGGAAACCTTGCAGGGACTTTTGGACGAGCCTTACCATGAGTGCCGGCTTTTCGCCCTTTTGGCCTTGGTCCAGTGGAGCCAGCAGCTTGAGAAGCGGTGGAACCGGGATAAGGCTCGACTCCAGGGAAAGGAAGCTGCCCGGCCTGTCGATGTTTCCAAGGATCCAGGGGAAATCCTTTACCGTTTTTATATGGAGAACGCGGCGCGTGTCAACAACTGGGATTTGGTCGATTTGACCGCGCCTTCCGTTGTCGGGGCCTACCTGCTTCGCCAAGGCAATCCTGCCGATTTGCTGTCTTATGCGCGGTCTTCGCATTTGTGGACCCAACGTATCGCCATGGTTTCCACTTTCGCTTTTTTGAAGGCGGGTGATGCCGGACCGACCTATGCCGTGGCAGACCTCCTGCTTTACCATCCGCATGATTTGATTCAGAAAGCTGTCGGCTGGATGTTGCGCGAAGCAGGGAAGCGGGTTTCGGAAGCCGGGGAGATTGCCTATCTGTCCGGGTCGGCTCCGGTTCCTGCCGGAAAAGGGGAATTTTGCGAGCCTTTTATAAGGAAACAGCCTGCGCGGAGGTATGAAGTGATGCCGCGGGCGATGCTGCGTTACGCGGTGGAACGCCTGTCGGCCGGAGACCGCAGACGTCTGCTTTCCCGTTAAGGGATCCGTTGCCCACTGTTTTGTCCTTGCTTCGCCTTCTGTTTCCGCGGTGTTTTCTTCTGGTTCCAGTGGCCTGCAGCGTGTTGCGTCGGATTTCCGGGCCGGGGGGGGCGTCCCGGGCCCTTGGCGCGTGGGGACGGCCGCGGGACGGGGATTTTTTTGAGGTGGAAGACAGGCTGTTAAGGCGTTTTCGGCGGTGGTTCACGAAAAATTCTTTGGAAAAAGTTTGGCGGAACGGGAAAAAGCAGTACTTTTGCGGTCCTGTTTCGCGGGAGCGGGGCGGGCGAGCGAGGGAGGCAGAGGGGGCGGGAGCCGCGGGAAAGAAACTTTTCGAAAAATTTTTCTCGGAAAGTTTGGCGGTTCGGAAAAAAGGTGTACTTTTGCACCCCCGAACGGAAG
>CALUGT010000023.1 GCA_944320265.1 uncultured Bacteroidales bacterium
AAATGCACATTGCCGTCTACAGAAATCTCTGCATACGGAATATTGGCACTATTGATAAAAATAATCTTATTCAGGTACTTCATCTTCGTTTGCTATTTGAATTATTTCAACCAATTCTTCGATATAGCGAAATGCCGAAGTAATTTTAAATGTCTCATCAAGTTCGCTGATGCATTCTGCAAAGCCCATGTTTTGCATTTCCTGAAGCAGCTTGTTTACTACCTCAACATTGGACCCCACACCGTATTTCTTGAACAGGTGGTTTGCCTTTTCCTTCAGTTCGATATCCAGACTAATCTGCTCTATCAAATGACTTTTGCGAAACTGATATCCTGCAGTAAACGATTGATTGTAGCACTTCAGAAAATCCAGATAGTCAAGCCATTTTGAAAAGCCGTCCAATTTCTGTTCTATCGTCTGTTTACTTTCTCCTATTCTTGAAAAAAAGAAGTAACCATTACCAGATTCCAGTTGCAGCCCGATTTCCTTGAAGTATTCTGTATAATCCTCCAAATTTTCCTCGATATCCTCATACAGATGACGGACAGAGGTATCTGTACTGTCTACCGAAAGGAATTCCCCCCGGCTTAACTGCTCGTATATTCTTTGAGTATTATTTCGCATAAATTATAGGATATTCAATATCTTGATAAATTGCATATTCACCTGTCATCCGGCAGTCATCAGGATGCAAGATAACCAACTGACAGAAAAGAGTCGCATGTTCTTCTATGCTACGCTTTACTTTATAGTCATACCTCAAAATGAATTCAAAAAGATTATAACTTGATGCTAAAAAAGCATTCCAAACTTCGGCAGAATCCACCTCCTTCAGCTGTCGGATATGTTCTTGCAAGTCTTCCTCTATCAGAGGCTCGGCTTCCATCCTTGCAGTCTTCTGTATTCCATTCCGTTCAGCAATTCGTCTCAGCAATCTTACTATCTGATCTTTTTCCCTCAGCATTTCTAAGGATAGGCGAATCTTATTGTATTGACGGGATTCCATCCAAAGAGGATTCCTTTCCTCCAGAACTTTTACAAGATTCGTATCGGTCTTGATAAGTAACTGATCTTGCAGATACTTCAACTTCCGTATCTTTTTGTAAAGTTGATTTTGCTGGTCTATCTGATTGATATATGAAATAATCTGTCTGTCAATTTCCATTAGTGCATGATAGGCTTCGACAAAATCATGTTTCACATCGCTACACGTTTTTGCCATGTGCGAATCATTGGCCATGATGAAAAAGGCATGTTCATTATCCATCAACTTTTCACATTCACGTATCATGGCACGAATGCTATGGCTCTTTTCATCCAAATTCTGCAATTTCTTCTTTTTGATAGCATAATTGGGTTCTTGCTTATAGGCATTGTCCATATTACGCTTCAAATCCACCACATTCTTCAGGGTCCTGAATCCGGTCTTCTTTAAGAGTTGCCGCACATTATCCTGATAACCGGCTTTGCGGTTAGGGTTGGTCTCCTGCAGGAAATAACCGATGTTTTCCTTCAAAGTATTGATACATTCCTGCACACTCAATACACTGATTTCCTCATTGACATTCAGCACTTCTTCGAAGAAGTTCAGATAATCACTCTCAATCTCAACCGCATTTCCGGACTCCACCAGTACACCATAATCGAGCAGCTTTCTCAATCTTTGTTCATTTCCTCCGACAAGGTCAATAGCAAGTCCTACCGGAAACCTCATAAGCTTCCGCTTCTCAAACATCTCACTCAGCAATCCTTGCTCACGTGAGAGTGTTTTGGTCAGTTCTTCTATACTTCTGAAATGCGTCAGGACATCCATATATATATTCAAAACTCTGTGATTGGCACTACATCTACCCTATAACCATCTTTCTTTATTGTTCGCTTATCATTAGAAGCCACAATCTTCATCAAAACAGATTCTAAAAACAATGCCGCGCAGAAAAACACTCTATCTCTTCGAACACAGCACTGCGTTACTGAATCTTCCACTCCTCAATCCGCCGGGTCTTGCTGGAAAAGTTGACCCCAATCTTGAAAAGCTTGCGAGGGTCGGCAGCGAAAGGCTTGGCATACCCCTTGGCCTCAATCTGTTGCAAGGCTTCCTCCGCGCTCCCGTCCCGCTTCAGCTCCATCACGTAAACGTATCTTTCCGTTTGGACCACGATGTCCATCCGCCCGGCGCTGGTCCGGCGTTCCACCTCCACGTATTGACCCATCAGCTTGCACACCACGTACATCGTGTTCTGGAAATACAGCTCCGCATCCCCCACGATAGCGTAATCGGCATCGGCAAAAAAAGCCTCGAAGCGGACCATCAACCCCTCCGCGTCGCCCGCCTCGAAATCATGAACGAAATTCCGCACCGCAAACGAGCTGTTGTAGCGGGCCGATGGCACGTAAACGTTCGCCAGGCCCTCCACGAATCCCCGCTCCACCTCCTGGTTCGGATAGCCCAAGGTGTACTCCCGCGTCCGGGGATTGTAGGACTTGATGGTCAGGTAACCGCTCTGGTAAAGCACCGGCACCGGGTCCGAATCGTCGGCATTGACTCCGCTCAGCATGGATGGCGGCACCGGGGTCAACGACAAGTCCTCCAAGTTGTAACGTCCCTGTTTCAAGGCCTTGATGACGAAAGTCGGCGTACCGGTCTCGTACCAATAATCCCCGAATTCCTGGCTCTTGAGGCATCGGAGCAGGCTGAACGGATTATATATCCCCGGCGTGTCGGGCGCAAAATGGTAGCCATCATAATAGTTTTTCAGTTGCGCGTAGCAATCGGCCTCCGAAAGCCCGTTGGCCGAAGCCAGTTCCCGCACGCTCCCCTCGAAATACGCATGGAGGTCGGCCTCCGAGATGCCGCACAGGTCGGAATAAGCCCGAAGCATCGAGATGTCTTCCAAATTGTTGAGCCCGCTGAAAATGCTGAGTTTCCCCAATTTTGTAACCCCGGTCAGAAAACCGAAACGGAGCTTTCCATCCTGGCTTTTCATCACACTGTAAAAGCCTTGCAGGCGGCTGCGGAAGGCTTCCCGCAACGGCTCGTTACCTGCCGCATCCAGCAATGGCTTGTCGTATTCATCGATTAAAACCACCACCGGCTTGCCCGTTTTCTCATAAGCTGCATCAATGATATTGGAAAAACGAATACTATCCACTCTAAAGGTGTTATCTATGCCGTATGTCTTTTCCCAACACTGCAAGGTGTTCTCCATTTTCTCGTCCATGACGTTTTCATCGGTATAAGTCACCCCGCTTAAATCCAGATGCAGTACCGGGTAAACGTTCCATTCCTTTTCTAAATTCTCGATGGCCAAGCCTTGGAAAAGCTCTCGTTTCCCTTGGAAATAGGCTTCCAAGGTCGAAACCAACAAACTTTTGCCGAAACGACGGGGACGGCTCAGGAAATAATATCCACCCGTTTTGACTATCTCGTAAATCAAATCTGTCTTATCCACATAAGTGTAACCGCCTTGGCGGATTTTTTCAAAATCTTGGACTCCAATCGGGTATAACATAATTTTTTGCCTTTCAAATTACTACAAACCAACAAAATCCAAATTGCGAAGTTGTTGATTACCTCTACAACCGGCGTAAACGATGGACAAAGTTTTCCATCTTGTTTCCAAGAAAACAAAAATAGTAAATATACGCATTTCCAGAGATTATCCAGACCTCCACCAAAGCAACCGCATCAAATTCGTTTACGAGAACCAACCTCTTGGTCTTCTTGGCGCATGGATGTGCCGATGCAAGGGATGGCGATGCAATCCGGCCATGCTTGTCCTGAACCTCCAGCCGGATTCCATCCAAGGCAACCACCCCGAATCCCTCCGGCTCACCCGGTACGACCCTTACCCACGCCTTACCCGAACCAGGCACTCCCAAACGAGCGTTTCACCCCAAACACAAAACAAAGCTCCAGCCTCTAATCCTATCCCGGAACCGCAAAAAATTCAACTCCCAAATTCCAGAAGCTGTCCAAAGTTTCTTACCATCCGGAAAAGACAAATTTAAAACAGCTTCTCAAACATTCTTACCTTTGCCCGGAAGGAAAACAAAACTTGCAAAACCCAAGCCATGACACAACATAGACTCAAAACCATGCAGGAACTGGGGCGGATGAACACAGCCCAGTTCAAGGAAGCTGACAAATACCCTCTCTGCATAATCCTGGATAACGTGCGGAGCATGCACAACATAGGTTCCTGTTTCCGGACTTGCGATGCCTTCCGCGTGGAAAAACTCTGCCTTTGCGGGATTACCGCCGTGCCTCCGCACCGGGAAATAGAGAAAGCCGCCTTGGGCGCGACCTTGAGCGTGGACTGGCAACACTACGAGGATACGTTGCAAGCCGTGGCCGAACTCAAAGCCAAGGGATACAAGGTCTATGCCGTGGAACAGGTGGAAAACAGCACGCCCTTGCAGGATTTCGCCATCCCGGCCGGGGAAAAGACCGCTTTCGTCTTCGGCAACGAAGTGGAAGGAATCCGACAGGATGTGGTGGATGCCTGCGACGGGGCTTTGGAAATCCCGCAGTTCGGCACCAAGCATTCGTTCAACATTTCCGTCACCATCGGCATCGTGCTCTGGCAAGCATTCCAAGCCTATCTGAACCCCCTTAAGCCTTGATGCCATGAACCGACCCGACTTCATAGAAGAACCTTGCCTGCCGCAAGACCCGAGCCAAGCCCCCATCGACTTCCGCATCCGGGGAAGCTACCCCAACTATTTCATGCTCAAACTCTTTGTTGAAAAAGGCTGGCGGGAGTTCGAGAAAGACCGGGAGCCGGAAGGCAACAAGCCCGGCACGGTGGTTTATATCCTTCCGGGCGAAAGCCAGAAACGGGAAATCGCCCCTCGCTGGTACGACATTTTCTTGATGCTGCGCACCAAACGGGAACATTTGCAATCCTTTCTGAGGCTATTGATAGCCGAGCAGACTGGCGATTCCCATGCCAAGGAAGAACTCGGCCGGATCCGCAAAGACTTTTACGATGCCTGCAAACGCTACGTGGACAGCCATCCCTTGGAAGACAACCCCTATGTGACCTCGGCCCTCTCGCCCCATTCGTACACCGTGGACCAGATAAGCCACAAAGGCGTGATGCTGACCGACCTGATGCGGGCCGGATACGCAGTCCCAGACTTCAGCATCCTCAGCTCGGCTTTCTTCAAACGCTCCTTGCAGGCCGCTGAGGAAAATGCCGCCAAGACAAATTTCCAGCGGCATTACCTGCGGGAGGCCTTGCACAATCTGGAAATCATGACCGGATGCAGCCTCGGGGGCGGCCGCTTCCCGCTGATTCTGGCCTTACGCAGCACGATGCCCCAGTACATTCCCGGCCTGATGCCCACGATACTGAACGCCGGCACCACCCGGCAGGTCTATCGAAGCCTGCTCCGGCAGTTCCCGGAAAAGATGGCCACCCGTATCTACTGGAACAACCTGATGAACCTATACAAGATGCTTTCCGGAAAGGCGCACCCTTACGAAAGCGGCATCGAGGAAAGGCAAATCGCCCAGCACAAAGACCTGCTGCGGCAAGTGGAGGCGGACATCGAAACCTATCCCAACGGGAAAGCCGTCTTGGACGATGCTTTCGAGCAGATTTACCAATACCTGCTGCATATCGCCCGTTTCTACAGCAACAACCAGTCGCTGCTGGCCACCTTCATGCAAGGCCGCATCGCCTATCCCTCGCTGCTGTTGCAGAAGATGGTCTGGACTATCGGAAGTGATTTCGCCTATCCGGGCGTACTCTACAGCCGGCATTCCCGGACCGGCTTGGGCGTGCAGATAGAAAGCTACCCGGACATCTTCGGCGAAGAAATCATGACAGGCAACCTGTCCTCGAAAGATTACGAATACTTCGACCGGGCGCAAATCAAGGAGGCATTCCCGGCCATCTACCATTTCGACCCCCTGCTTCCCAAGCTGGAAAAACGCCTGGCTTCGCCGGTCACCGTGGAATTCGGGGCGGAAAGCATCCCCGGCAAAGCCGACCTGTTCGCCGTCCTGCAAATCAACGAATCGGAACTGACCGGCCGGGCCGCCCTGCTGTCTTCGATTGCCTTGTACGAGCAAGGGCTGATTCACAAAGAAAGGGTCAGCGAATTGGTCCGACCCTACCACCGTCGGCAGATTTTCTCGGAAAGCATTGACCAATCGTCCTTTGCGGAACTGCAATTCTTCGGGAAAGGGGTCAATGTGCTGCCGCGCTCGGCGGTTTCGGCCAAGATTTGTTTCAGCACCGCCAAAGCGCTCGAACTCAAACGGAAGAACGAAGAAAAAGTCTGCCTTTGCAAAGAAAAGTTCATTCCGGAAGACACCATCGTGCTCAGCGAGATGGACGCCATCCTGAGCATGACCCCGGCGGCCATCCATGTGGTGACGGCTTGCCGCGGGTACGGGATTCCGGCCTTCCTGAGCCTGGAAGAAAACGGAATCCGGATGGAGGGGAACTCATTGGTGAACCGGGACGGGCTGCGCATCGAAGAATACGACTGGGTCACGCTCTCCAGCAAGAACGCCACCATCTTCAAAGGCAAAGCCAAGTTCCGTCCATCCCGCTTCTGGGACTACCTGCACGGGGTACAGTTAGAGATGAATCCTAAGGAGGAGCGAGTCTTCATCAACCTCAAGACCGCCTACCAGAAGTACATGGACATCATCAATTCCATCAAGGTGCCTGATATCGTAGACCTCAACACCCTCACGCGGCTTATCCGCAACGACCTCAACGAACACCCGGAAGCGGCCCGGGACTTGGTGAACCATTGGTTCGAAAGCCATGCCGAGGATTATGTGAACCAACTGATGGAAAGCAATATGGGGTCGCACCAGGACCAGTACCGGGTCTATGAACTTCTGTCTTTGGAACACAAGGTTTCTTTCTTCAAGAGAGCCGATGCCTATTGCCGGAAAAACCAGCGTTCGGGGCTGAATGCAGGTTCGTTCATGTTAGGCCGTTTCCTCGCCATGCCGCTACCGGCAGGCTTTTGGAAGGAATTCGATTCCGAAGAGGTGGCTTTCATGCTGAACGAGTATGTCTTGTACGAGAAATACCTGAATGTGCTCTGCGAAGTGGGCGAACAGCAAATCACCAAAGCCAAGGCCAAAATCCTAGCCGATGAAATTCACAATATCGAGACGCACATCTATAATGTGGACGCATTCATCCCGCTCAAATTGGGCGGCCGGGACTGGAAGGAATTGGAATCGGCCTGCCGAGGGCTCTTCAACTTGCAAAAGGAAACGCCGGGCCTGGTAGAAAAGTTAGCCGAACCTTACGGCTCGCTCTTCAATTACGACCAAGCCTGGCGTTTGCAACAATTGGAGAAAATCTGCCGGGAAAACGGCCTGCCGTTGCCGCCCCCTAACGAATCTTGATTGCCGAAGCCCCGGAAGTGGAGAAATCGGTAGTCTTGGGCGAACCGGTAACGTAAATCTCGGCAGAACCGGACGCTTCCGCCTGGAAGGAGTCCGTCACCCGGATCTTCAAAGAAGAAGCCCCGGAAGACGAACCCACGAAACGAAGCACCGAGAAGTCTCCCATCCCGACATCCGCGCTGCCGGTAGTCTGCATATTCAGCATTTCGGCATTGCCGCTGAGGCTGCAATCGCAAGAACCGGAACAATCCATGATTATCTGCCCGATGTTACACCAAGAGCCTTTCACATCACAGGCACCCGAAGCGAGGTATTTCAGGGCGGTAACCCTGTCCAAATCCAAATCCAAGTCGCTCGCCCCGGATGTCTGTATGTTCAAGTTGCTGATGCCGCATAGGCTTCCTTGCATATCGCTCGACCCTCTCAACTGAATCGTGAAAGGATTGCCGCCCGCATCATACACGCCTTTCATGGACACATCGGCCGCTTCCGAAGCGGAGATGCTGCGCAAGTCCACGAAATGGACATACGCGGTAATATGGCAATTGCCGGATGTCTCCAAGCGGCCTGCCGGATGCAAGTCGAAACAAAGCACCCCTTCTTTCTTTTTCACTTCCAGATGTTCCTTGAAGCCAGGCGACATTTCCACTTCCACTTTTTCTTCATCGGAAGGTATCAGTACAACATCGATAATCTTCTTGGTTTCAATGCCATGGAATCCGGAAATATCAAAGCCGACCCGGATAGGATTCCCGGAACAATCTACCTTTGAAACCTTCCTGCGCTGGGCATGAACCCCGCCCGGACTCAACATGCCAATGGTAATCAACAGGCTGACCAACACAACCCTGCAATTAAAAATCCTTTTCATTGTTTTATGTTTTAAGAAGCTGTTTAAATTTATTTGTTCAGGCCATCGGGAAGGGATTTCGCGGTATGACGCCGCGTTTTTCAAAGGAGGATAGCCAAGCTATCTTCGAGCATAGCTCAACCAAGACCCGGAATAGCCCTCGACGGGCAAACAAAATCCTGTACCCGGTCCCTGAAAATCCAGCCTTTTCAGGATTGCAAGAAATTTTAAACAGCTTCTAAGTTGCACTTGGAATGAACTGCTGCCGTTCGCATCTTCCCAACAATCCCGGCACGGGGAAAAAACCGGCATGCAGGCCTCAGTGGAAACCAAGCAAAAAGCCAAAGCCGAAAGGCGTGATATCCGTTGCCTTCCCAGCTCGGAAGAAATGTGTGGGGGTATAACGGAAATACAGGCTCAACGGTCCCCAGCCGGCATAAACCACGGCATCCAGACGAAAAGGATTGACATAAAAATCCCCCTTACGCTTGTCGTGCGTCCGCTTGCCATCCTCCCGGTAGACCTGTTTGGTCCAAGAACACATCAGCACCGAAGGAATCACCCCTGCCGAGACATGCACGCTACGGAACATCCCCTTTGCATTGGTATATTCGAACAGCAACGGTATCCGGAAATAGGAAACACCCAGCTTGCTCTTGATATAACGCCTGCCTGGATCCGTGGCAAGATCCGCCGCCAACCGGTGATTTTCCTTGGACAAGACCGTGTTCGGGTAACTGAAGAAATAATTCTCCCACAAGAATCCGGCACCGGTCACAAAGCCCCAATGGGGCGATTTGAAACCGACACTCACCTGGAACACATTCCATCCGACAGAACCGGATTTCTGAAAATCCAGGTCTAGGTTCTGGTAATCGGCCGGCATCTGCATGTTCATGGCATAATCGCTGCCCCAGCAGGCGAACCCGAATTCCAGTCCCATCCATTGACCTCTGAAACGAGGACGCTCTTTCTGCCTCTTGCCCCAAAAGAAAAAATCTTCCAGATAAATCGCTTTCCCGTCAGCCCAATCGTTATCCAAAGCATCGAAGTAATCAAGAATGTCATCCTCATCGGCGTCTCCTGCCACCAAATCCTTGATCGCCACTGGTTTGCCATAACTCCTATCAACTTCCCGGTTATAAGATCGGGATGCCACAAGCAAGGAGTCTTGCGTGAATCCGTTCTCGTCCCGAACATTGAAAAGCAAGCCGTTTCCCTTAACCACATCCTTGGACTCCAAAGCATTGACCGTGACCGATGCATTGCCGAACAATGTATCGAAAGCGAGCCTGGCCGGACTCTCCCGGGCATCGACAATCCCCATCCCGGCAGCTACGCACGTCATTACCTCCACCGTGTCCGCATGCGCGCTGGCAATATAGGCGCCGCCATCGCAACGAAGGGTCTGCGATTGAATCTCTCCGCTTCCATATCCTTGGAAAGAGGCCGACTTGACAGCTGTCACATTCAAATGGATCGCCTGGTAAAACAGTCTGGCAACGGCATTGTCCGATACCCGGATATGCAAGTCTTCAGAAGAAAGAGGTTCAGCCACATTGGTTTCCAAGCGAGAGGAATTGCCAACCGCTATCCTCTGCAAGCCCTTGTAATCCGGGTTCAGCATCAGAGTGGCCTCCATGCCATATACAGACAGCGTGCCTGTTTGCTCATCGTATTGCAGCCAAGGGCTCGAAAGTATCCCCCGGCGGTTTTCTATCCGAAGCCTGCCCGGCACAGAATCTCCGTGCAGGTACCCTATCTTGACAACGGCCCGGCCGGTAATTTCCAGATTCCGGAACTCCGGCAGTTTCTGTTCGTACTGAGCCATCGCACCCTCGCAGCCGCATAGCAGCAAGAGGGAAAGAATCGAAACCTTTGCTTTCATACTCTTCTGTTCTAAACAATTAATCGTTCGGCAAACAACAATACATACTGTCTGGATTTTGCAGTCCCTGGCAGGCCGGTCTTCCATGCCCGATGCCCGGATCCTGTTCGCCCGCGAGAATCTGACGCACCAGGGCAGGCAAAAGGCAAGCTTCCGGATCAGAATCGGCTTTCTTCTTCCCAAAAAGCCTGATATTCAATCATAGTATCCATCACATTCAGCCTACTCCACTCAGCAAGCTCCTTATAAAATGCCTTGGTTTCCTCCCAGTTTTCCTTTACCGGCCCGGTAACGGAATGCCAAAGACTGGCAAAGAATAATTTGGTTTTCGTTTTGCGCTGCTGGCGTTCTATTTGTTTGAACCGCTCCAATCGCCGTTTTTTATCCAAACGTTCAGCCTGTTCCTCCGGCAGCATCGCATTGGCCCAATCGGCTTGGTTTGAAGCTATCAAATCTTCTTGTTCAAATTCCACTGCAAAAGACTTATCTGCGCCGAAAACATCCTCATCGTTCAATGCAATCCTATCGTCTTGTTTAATTTCCGATGAATAAGCTCCATTTCCTCCTTTAGCCTCATTCTTGGAATCCATCGTTTCTTCCTGAGAAATGCCTTGGCCTTCGTGCGACTCTCTTTCCATCAGATTGGCAGCATAATACGCTTTAGGCGGAGCCATCGGCGTAACAAGGCGGCGATATTCTGCGGGCGTGAGCTTGATTTCCGGCAAGGTATCGACCCGTCTTGGCCGAGGCTGCGCCGGAATGGCCTGCGTTTTTACAGAATCTCCCGCAGCGGAGGATTTGCCCATTGCCTCGCGTTGAGGCTTTTTGTTAATTATAAAATCATGATCGCCAACCTCTTTCCTATCCGTTTCCCCATTAGCTTTTCCGGAATCCTTTTGTCCGGCAGGAATGGCTGGCGAAACCGATGCCGGAACCTGCGTTCCATGCAAGGCGGATTCCATTTCTCCATTCACCTCCCGATTTTCCCCCAACAACAAGGACTGAACGGAGCTTGGGCGGGAAGAACCCGGAGCTTGGGCGGGACTTTCCTGTCCCGCATTCAGCAATGTATCGAGAACAGGATTGCGTTCTGCCAATCGGGCATCCCGGATATCGTCCCGTTGCAGCAAGGGCAGGCAAAGCCATAAAAGCAACAGGCAAGCCGCCATCGAAACAGCCACTTTCCAGATACTCGCCCGGTTTTTCCGTTGCCAAACAGCGTGTTTCCAGTCTTGCCGTTCATAAAGTTCAGCCATGGGGACTTGTCGGTCAACGGAATTGTGTGCATCCGTTTCCCGTTGCCCTTGCAAGTTCCGCGATTCGGCCACCCCTGCCCGCGTTTCCGATTGGTTTCGAGCAGAAGACCCGGATTTCATCTTGCCAGGTATCGCCAGCAAACTCTCCTTATCGGGGAAACCGGCATCGGGCAAAGGTTCTACTTGCAGCCCTTCTCCCTGCTCGCCCCAGGCTTGCTGCAAAGCCATGAACTCTTGGCGTAAAGCCGGTTCGCCTGCCAGGAATGCCTTCACTTCTTTCCGTTCCTTGTCGGAAAGACGGCCTTCCAAGTAGTCCAGCAGAATGGGTTCGTAATTGTCTTTGCTTATCTTCATGGTTTCGCTTTTCCTTTGTTCTTGCAAGCGTAATCTATGATTCTGCTCAAGATTAAGACATCCTTCCGTCAGCCTTTCATCCCAAGTTTTTGCCTGGTTCGCCTATGTACTTGCGCAAGGCCGCACGGGCGCGGAAGATATAGGTCTTGACCTGGGCTTCGCTCAAACCGCTTATCTCTCCTATCTCCTCGTAGCTGTAGCCTTCGTAATCGCGCAACAGGACTACGGCCTTCTGCACGGGCGGCAAGGTGTCCAATGCTCGATCCAGCATCTCCTTGAGTTCCCCCCTCTCCGGAAAAAGCGGCTGCGTCCTCTCCCTTTCCTTGGACTTGTAGAAGGCGAAACCGGCATAGTCCTGACGCACTTTCTCGTGCTTGCGGGAGTCCAGGAACTGGCGGTAGGCAGTCCGGAACAGGAACGCCTTAGGGATGCCGACCTTGCCCCGGTTGACCCACAAGCGCACGAAGCTCTCCTGCACCAAATCTTTGGCCTCGTCCTGATCTTTGCAAAGCCGGTACGCGAAACGGTAAAGCGCATCGGCCACGTCCCTGACAGTTTCCTCGTACTCTTCCTTGTCCATACGCTTTTGGTTTCTCGCTGCTTCCGGTTCATGCTTGCCGGGTTTCGGATTGCCCGAAAGAGACAGAACCTGCAAAGCCCATGGTCGTGACTGCTTGCGGCCGGACTGCATATCCTGCGGACTTGCTGCCCCGTTTATCCAAAGACGACCAAATATACCGAAAAGTTACAGGTGGCGCGAAAAAATGCAAAGTATCGCTTTTTCGAGGTACTCGTTTATTTGAATTAATCCACCTCAGCACATGGCAACCGCACCGAGATTGCCCGGAACAGCCGACTACTTGAGACTTGCAATGGAGGCTTCGCCGAAGAACACTTACAAGCCAGTGCAAAACAATTCTGATTATTAACCCGTTGCATTTTGATGCGGCTACCATGGCCTCAGCAAGAAACATCTGGCGGAACCAACAAACATGCTTGCATCAATCCACTGACACTGCAGCAGGTCACGAGAAGAAATGCCATTGCAAACCAAATCCGGAAAATCGTCCATCAAGCGAAGCTGCCGGTCGGATAATTCCAGAGGCTGTCCAAGATTTCCTGCACCTGTTCGCCAACAGGCTTCTACGCAAAGGAAAATACAATCGGGATAACGAACAAGAACTATCGTAAAACCTTAAAGGAAAACATTCCTCGATTTTGCTTATTTTCGCATTCGGAATCCAAGCGGGTGCAGCCCGCAAAAAAAACGGAGACCGAGCCATTACGCGTCCAAAAAATCTGCAAAATGGAAAATCCTACGCATTTTCAGGGGCTTAGCCCCGAAGAAGTGGCCAAAAGCCGGGAACAGCACGGTTCCAATGTCCTGACTCCCCCCGAAAAGACTTCCATCTGGGAACAGCTGCTTGAAAAGTTCAAGGACCCCATCATCCGCATCCTCTTGGTGGCCCTCGCCCTTTCGTTCCTGGTGGCATGCTACCAGTTCTTCAGCGGAGCCGAAAGCGGACATGTGTTCCTGGAGCCGGTCGGCATCCTGGTAGCCATCCTGCTCGCCACCGGTGTAGGATTCTTCTTTGAACTCAAAGCCAACAAGAAGTTCGATATCCTGAACCAAGTCAACGATGACGTGATGGTCAAGGTCATCCGCAGCGGCCGGGTCACCGAGGTATCGCGCAAGGATATCGTCGTCGGGGACTACGTTCTTCTGGAAGCCGGGAACGAAGTGCCTGCGGACGGATACCTGAAAGATGCCATGTCGATGCAGGTCAACGAATCCACGCTGACCGGCGAACCTATCGTCAACAAGACCACAGACCCCGAACGCTTCGACAAGGATGCCACCTACCCCAGCAACAAAGTGCTTCGCGGCACCACCGTGATGGAAGGCCACGGCATCATGGAAGTCAATACCGTGGGCGACCAGACAGAATACGGCAAGGTCTACACCGGCTCCCAGATCGAGAACAATGTGGAGACCCCGCTGAACATGCAATTGGAAAAACTGGCCAAAATCATCACCAAGGCCAGCTATGTCATTGCCGCCCTCATCGTGATAGGCCGGCTTTCGATGTTCTTCCTGCATCCCGCTACTCAGATGACCTGGCTCAACGTGGCTTCCGAACTGCTCAATACATTCATGATCGCGGTGACGGTCATCGTAGTGACGGTGCCGGAAGGCCTGCCGATGAGCGTATCACTGTCGTTGGCCCTCAGCATGAAGCGGATGCTGGAAGCTAATAACCTGGTACGGAAGATGCATGCCTGCGAGACGATGGGCGCCTGCACGGTAATCTGCACCGACAAGACCGGAACACTGACCCAGAACCAGATGCGCATCAGCAAGACCCAGTTCCTGATCAAGGGGGACAAAGGCCAGGAACCTTTGGACTTGGGCGTGGACGATGCCAGCCGCCTCATCAAGGAATGCATCGCGGCCAACTCCACGGCTTTCTTGGACGAAACCGATATCAACAAGCCCAAAGTAATCGGCAACCCCACCGAAGGAGCATTGCTGCTCTGGCTCCGCGATCAAGGCGAGAACTACGCCAGCATCCGGGAGTCGGCCCGTATCGAGGAACAGCTCACCTTCTCCACCGAACGCAAGTACATGGCCACCGTGGTCTGCTCGTTCCTGCTCCCCGGCCGCCGCATGCTCTATGTCAAAGGCGCGCCTGAAATCCTGCTCGACCTCTGCCGATGCGTCCGTGTGGACGGGAAGGACGAGGCCGTGGCCGATTGGAAAGAATATATCAATAACGAGCTTCTCAACTACCAGAACAAGGCCATGCGGACCTTGGGCTTCGCCTACGCCGAGTTGGATCCGGAAAGCCATGAAGGCTGCTTTGAAAACGGCCGTCTCAAAGCGGGCTTGCCGCTCAAGTTCATGGGTTTCGTAGGCATCTCCGACCCGGTACGCGCCGATGTGCCGGCCGCCATCCAGGAATGCATCGATGCCGGCATCGACGTCAAGATCGTTACCGGCGATACGCCAGCCACAGCGACCGAGATTGCCCGCCAAGTGCATCTGTGGAAACCGGAATACACCGAAGAAAACCGGATTACCGGCCCGCAATTCGCCAAACTGAGCGACGAGGAACTCCAGCAAAGGGCAGGGAAGCTCAAAATCATTTCCCGCGCCCGTCCTATGGACAAGGAACGCTTGGTCAAAGCCTTGCAAAAGAACGGCGAAGTGGTGGCCGTGACCGGAGACGGCACCAACGATGCCCCGGCCCTGAATGCCGCCCAAGTAGGTCTTTCGATGGGAGACGGCACATCGGTAGCCAAAGAGGCCAGCGATATCACGATTCTGGACAACGCTTTCAGCAGCATCTCCTCGGCAGTGCTCTGGGGTCGCTCGCTCTATCAGAACGTGCAGCGCTTCATCCTGTTCCAATTAACTATCAATGTGATTGCCTGCCTGATTGTGATGTTAGGCGCGTTCCTGGATACCCAATCGCCATTGACCGTGACCCAAATGCTTTGGGTGAACCTCATCATGGATACCTTTGCCGCGATGTCCTTGGCTTCCTTGCCACCCAATCCTCTGGTAATGAAAGACAAGCCGCGCAAAATGACTGACCATATCGTGACCCGTCTGATGATACGCCGCATCGTTTCCGTCGGCATATTGCTGGTGCTGGTGCTGTTCGGCCTGATGCAGTATTTCAAATACGAAGACATCGAATGCCTCGGCCAGTTCTGCCTGCGGGATTACTTTGCCGACTTCTTCCGTTTCGGCGCGATTCCGGATGGACAGACAGGCATCACCCGTTACGAACAGTCGTTGTTTTTCACATTCTTTGTCATGCTCCAGTTTTGGAACATGTTCAATGCCAAAGCGTTCTTGACCAAGAAATCGGCCTTCTCCAATCTGGCCGGCACGGCCGACGGCTTCCTCCCGATAGCCTTGCTAATTATTGTGGGCCAGATTGTCATTATCCGTTTCGGCGGGGAAATGTTCAGTGTGGAACGGTTGTATATCTGCGACTGGATTGCCATTATCCTCTCGACATCGATAGTCTTGTGGATAGGAGAGATTGCCCGCTTGATCAAGCGGATAGCCAAAGGGAGTTAAGGAACCCCGGCATTTCCCATGAACCCGGGGCGAATCGAGAAGGCGCAAGGCGCTGCTCCGGCCGATTCCCGCACCGGCCTGACTTATGAAAGATGCCTTTGATTTGCCTGTCCTCCGGGCCGTCCGGAAGAAACCCTCGAAGAACCGGGGAGCTGTTCTGGATCTGTTTGTCCGAACCCTCGGAACCACCCGGCGGCAAACAGAATCTTGAAACCAGGCCCTGGGAATCCACCTGTTTCAAGATTGCAAGGACTCCTAACGGATTCCAAGACGGAGCCAGGCAACAGGCTTGGATTCTTGCCAGCCTGGTTCGGATCATTTTTGACTGAATCTTGTAAATCCTTGAAAGATGGAAAAGAGACTGATAGTAAACGTAGGCCGGGAATTAGGCTCCGGCGGCCGGCAGATGGCCAAGCTCATAGGCCAGATGCTGGATTTGAAATTTTACGACAAGGAACTGATACACGAAGCTTCGAAAGCCAGCGGAATCTGCACGGACTGCTTTGAAAAAGCAGATGAAAAACCTCAACGGGTATGGTATTCGCGTTTCCCTTTCATGGGCGAGCCAGGATTCAACGGACTGAGCAACGATGCCTTGTTCGAAATCCATTACAAGACAGTGCGCCATCTTGCCGAAAACAGCAATTGCATCTTCGTAGGCCGTTGCACGGATTACATCCTCCGAGACAACCCGGCATGTTTCAACGTGTTCGTCCACGCTCCGATAGATTTCCGGATCAAGCATCTCTGCCAGGAAACCAAGGCAAGCGAAGAGGAAGCCAGACAACTGATCGAACGCACGGACAAGTCCCGGTCTTCTTATTACAATTTCTACACCAACAAGACTTGGGGGAAAGCCTCGTCATACCACCTCTGCATGGACACCTCGATCCTAGGAGTGGAAGAAAGCGCGAAATGGGTGGCAAGCCTGATCAGGAAAGCGAAAGGCCTATAGGAGACCCTATTGCCAAGAGCAAAATCGACAAGGCGCAGATTACTGTCCCGCTCGCCCGGCGGAAGGAACACTTCGGGGTGGAAAGAGCACTTCGGCATGCCTTGCGGCATTCCCGCAATATATTGAATCCACATCAGTCGCAAAACACCCCTTTTCAAGCTGGCAAAGCTCCGGGAACGGATTCTCAATAGTTGCGGTCGGCCGGCCTGAATGCCCTCAGCAGAATCAGGAAATGGAACCAGAGCGTGGAAAGCAATCCGAAATGGATCCGCATGATAGCAAAACGCTCGAACCAGGAACGGACCAGCATCTTCCGGGACTTCCCGCCTTTCAGGTAACAGGCCACAGTCTGATGGACATTTTCGATACGCTGTGCCTTTTCAAGAGCGTAAAGCACCCAGTTGAAGTCGGCCGAGCAATGATAGCGCATATCATAAGGTCGGGCAAGGGAACGCCGGACCAGAATGGACTGATGGCAGACCAGCATCCCCCAGCGGAAGCTCTTGGGTGTGAGGACTTCCGGTGCCCTCAGCCGGCGCATCCCGGCGGGTTGCCAATTCTCATCCACCAACTGGGTCTGGCCATAATAAATATCCGCCCACCCATCATCTTCCGTCAGGTTATCATGCAAAAAAGTCCCGGATCCGGCATCTGCCTCCTCCCTTTCCCAATCGAGCCCTTCATGGAACACTTCCAGCAGAAATGCATCCGAATAGATATAATCTCCGGCATTCAGAAACCAGACAAATGAACCCGCAGCCATCGCCAGACCCTTGTTCATGGCATCGTAAATCCCTTTGTCCGGCTCGGAGACAAAACGGTCCACTATGTCCCGGTTGGCTTCAATCAAAGCCAGAGTCCCATCCTTGGAAGCCCCGTCCACAATGATATATTCGATATACGGATAGGTCTCTCTCTGCACCCTCACGCTCTCCATTGTCTTCTCCAGCAAGCGGGCCGCATTGTAAACCACGGTAATAATTGATACGACAGGTTTCCGTTTCTCCATCTTCCATTGCATTTTTTCGCGATTCCGCAAGCCTCGGCCGGGCATTGGAGGAAAGGACGGTTCCATGCCGCCGGCATGAGGGGGTATCAAAATAGTCATCTGAAACCCTCCTCAGGCGGCAGACGGGAAAGGTTTCTCCCAAGCTGGCTGAAGGGAATCTTTCCTATGGCGCTATTCGCCTCGATACCAGACCGGCTTGATTATATCCATCTCGTCGATAAGGCGTTCCGCTCCGGCAAACTTGTCAATGATGAACAAGCAGTACCGTATATCGAGCATGATGTTCCGGCACATGTCCGGATCATACCGCACATCGCTCATAGTGCCTTCCCAGTTGCGGTCGAAATTGATGCCTATCAAGTTTCCGTCCCCGTTCAGGACCGGGCTCCCGGAATTGCCGCCCGTGGTATGGTTGGTCCCCACGAAAGCCACCGGCATCTCGCCCAAAGCATTGGCATAAGGCCCGTAATCCTTCCTGGCGTAAAGATCTTTCAATCTGGCTTCGACCACATAATCATAAATATCCGGGTCTTCTTTCTCCATAATCCCTGCCAAAGTGGTATAGGGAGCGTATTCCACCGCATCGGCTGGCTCGAATCCTTTTACTTGGCCGTAAGCCACGCGCATCGTGAAATTGGCATCCGGATAAAGCATTTCGCTGCCCACATTGCTCAATGGAATGTCGTTCCGGATCCCCACCCTCATCAACGAAGCAAAATCCCCGCTCTCCTTCAAACGTATCTGTCCTTTCATATACAAACGTTGCAGACTGTCTATCCGGGCATTGTACATCCTGATGAAAGGATATGTCTGGTTGACATACTGACCGAAAACCACCTGGGCATATTTGAACATCGGGTCGCGTTCCAACGCCTTATAGGAAGATTCCTTGAAATTCCCCAAGAACTTTTCCATGCGCTCCCGGGATGTGAAAACAGACTTGCCGTAAAACCAATCTAACTGCTTTTCCAACGTGGATCCCTCAAAATCTATCACTTGTTCCCGTGTTCCATCGGCATTCACCATGAAAGCCAGGCGTTCGAAGATGGCCCTGTCCACTTCCGGGTCGTAATCCTTGAAGAAGATTCCCGCTTTTTCCTTGCAAACCGCCAAGGCGTCTTCCAGGGACATGCTCGAGTCCGTCCCTTTCGCCACGTCATGCAACAGATTGAAGCTATAGGCAAAAGACACCGCCTCCGGAGCCAGAATATGCTCTTGGAAAATAATCTGCATGACCAGATACGGTTCCAATCCTTGATAGTTTTCCTTCAAAGCCGGAAGTATCCCTGCAAACTCTTTGCCGTTGACACCGGAACACCAGTCCTGGAAGACAGTTTCGTAGTCCTGTTTGCTGCCAACTACATTCAAGCGTTCGAGGCCCTTGATTTCCCCTTGCCATTTCTTCCATCCGTTAGCAATGCCTGCTGCCTTGGATGCATACTGTATCCGCGTCTTGGCATCGCGATCCATCGCGGCTTTGATGACATCCAGGCGTTCCGTGCGGGCCGATATCCGCATAGGGTCCATCACATCCTCGATCAAGCGCACCGCATAGGAACTGATGTATTCCTGAGTGGATCCGGGATATCCCAGCACAAACGTGAAATCGCCTTCTTCGTAACCATTGAGATCAATGCTCAAATGCTTTTCCGGCTTGTAAGGACGATTCGACGGACTGTAAGAAGCCGGACGGTTGGCAGAGTCGGCATATATCCGGAAAACAGAAAAATCCCCGGTATGGCGAGGCCACATCCAGTTGTCGGTATCTCCTCCGAATTTCCCGATATTGGAAGGCGGAGTCCCAACCAGACGGACATCAGGGTAGACCTCGTAAACAAACATGTAATACTGGTTCCCATAGTAGAAGGGAACCACTCTCGCTTCATAACCCTCCGCTTCAAAAGGCCCGGCCAGACGTTTTGAACGAATCCGGATGCTATCCTCGCGCACTTTCTCGGGAAGCTTTGCATCCAGGTCATGCAAAACAGCATCCGTGACATCCGTTATCCTGTCCAGAAAACGTACTTCCAGGCCAGGGCAGGGGAGCTCCTCTTCAAAGCTCCCAGCCCAGAAACCATCGGTCAGGTAGTCGTGCTCTACCGAAGAATGGTACTGGATGGCATCGTAGCCGCAATGGTGGTTGGTCAGGACCAGACCCTGGTCCGAGACAACTTCGCCGGTGCAACCTCCGCCGAAAATCACGACAGCATCCTTGAGAGAGGAATGGTTGATGCTGTAGATGTCTTCGGCATCCAATTGCAAGCCCATGCGCTGCATCTCGGCTTCGTTCTGATCCAGCAACAAAGGAATCCACATGCCTTCATCGGCACGCAGAACGGAAAAGCTGCCTGGCAACAGCAAAAACGCCAACAAAGGCCATTTGTTCAATATGCTCTTTTTCATATCACTAATATTGCAAAACCGTATTTATCCGAAAAATCGCTATTCCGAAAGAATCCTTTTTCCCCCTATTCCCGCGCATCCAACCCGAAATCGCCGTCAGCCTTCCTGAAAGCGGCAGCAGCCTTGGTTTTCCTGCGCTTATTGAAAGCATCCAAATCTATAGTGACTGTCACATAATTAGGTGAACCTAACTTATGGTACCGGGAACGGGAGTAGCTGAAATTGAATTTGGAAATACGGAAACCCACTCCCCAGGAAAAGCCTACCAACCCGGGTTTTGCCGGAGTCATCATGTCCCGTGAACGCATATAGTTGTACGAGGCCCGGAGATAAAATCCCCGGTAAGGAATAATCTCAAGCCCTACAACAATATGGCGAGCCAGATTGTCGAAAAAATCGGCTGCAGCGCTCCGTGTTTCCACTTCTCCCGTCACAAGATCCGTCTGGGCGTAAGGATCCTCGTAATTCAGATCCCATTTCTGCAAATTGGGGAATTCCAGGAAAATCCTCACAGGAGAATGCGGGATCCTTTGGGAAAGGGCTACCGCCACTTCGAAAGGCATATGGGTGTGACCTTCCCCCGAATAAGACTTGATGGCTCCTCCCATATTGCGCAAAAGCAAGGAAACAGAAAACAGCCTGGAAGAATTGGCGTAGGTGGCCGACACATCCACACCCATCCCGAATGCATGGTAACTCTCGATCTGGGAATAAATCATCTTGAAATTTGCCCCGATAGTGAAATGGGAATCCAATTCGCGACCCCATCCCAATATCAAAGCCACATCGTTCGCGGTAGCTGTCCCGTACTCATTGCCGAACTCGTCGGTCACATATATCTTGCCATAGTTCCCGAACTGGGCATGGAGAGCGAAACTCCCTGCTTTTTCAAAAGTACGGCTGTAAGAGGCAAATCCGTAATTAGTCCCGTTATAATAATTCACATAGTTGGCAGCCAGATTGTTATGTATCTCGGATGTAATCAAGGAGGGGTTCGAAAGAGCCAAAGTTATATCAGCATCCCGCACAGACAGGAATTCGGAACCCATAGCTGCTATGCGGGCAGAATTCCCCATGTCCAGAAAAGTAAAGGACGAGCGTCCGAACTGAGCCTGGGCCGGCATCAGCATCGCCAGCCAAAGGAATGCCAGCAGTCCTGTTTTCGTTGCCTTGTTTTTCATGCGGTTATAAGACAATCTGGCAAATGTAAGGATTTTCCACGGAAATACCTACAACGGCGTTCTTTGCCATGGCAACCGCATCAAAATCGTCTGCAACAATCAACTGCTTGATTTGCCATGGATGCTGTCCCGGAGAACGCCTGCAGAATGGTGCAAAACGATGTTGATTGTTAATCTGTTGCTTTTTGATGCGGTTGACCTGCGCCTTTGCAATTCCATTTGCAAGTTCCATTCTGCCACGTAGCTCCCCATGCATTCCCTGAGACCGGCCGTAATCCTGCTTGTTCCTGGAAACACACAGCAACCTGGTTCATGGAACAAGCATTGAACAGTTTCTCAATCTTGTGTTTCCGCATGCAAAGCATCAGCCAGACGGCTCGCTCCAATCCTGAAATAAAGAGGATTGATCCATTCCCGGCCCAATACGGACCATACCAGCTTGAAATAGGGAATGGCCGATTCCACAGTGGATATGCCTCCGGCAGGCTTGATGCCTATCTTGAGTCCTTGTGATTCATATTTCTTGATCACATTCGCCATGACATACACTGCTTCCAACGTAGCCGAAACGGGAGTCTTTCCAGTAGATGTCTTGATGAAGTCAGCACCGTTCTCAATGGCAATACGCGAAGCCTTTTCTATGTTCTCCGGAGTCTGCAAAGTACCTGTCTCGAGAATCACTTTGAGCCTGTGCTTGCCGCAAAGCCTTTTGATAGCATCGACTTCGTCCCCGACCCGCTTGTAATCTCCTTCCAGGAACGCTCCTTGGGAAATGACCATGTCGATTTCGTCGGCTCCATCCTCCAAGGTCTGTTCCACCTCATGCAACTTCACATTCAAAGGAAGCTGGGAAGCCGGAAAACCTCCAGCCACGCAGGCAGTCCTGATACTGGTACCTTTCAAAGCATCCTTCACCAGAGATGCGTAATAAGGGTAGACACATACGGCCGCTGTCTGGTACCGGATGGCTTTCTGGCAAAGTCCCTCTACTTTCCCCTTGGTATCGGCTCCGTCCAAGGTGGTCAAATCTACCAAATGCAGCATCCTGCCGCAGATTTCCTTTTCAGTAAAAGGATATTCCTTGCTCAGGATTTCTTTGACACTGGATTGGATTTCTTCTATTTTCATTTTCTTCTTTTTATTAGTCAGAGCCTTCATTCTCAGACTCCTTATCGATTTTCCACACGATTTTCTTGCCAGCGTAAATGAAAACTTTTCTTGCTCAAATCGGGAAATTCCTTTTGAGAACCGAAGCTTTTCTTGAAATTCATCTTCAGGACAAGACGATGGTAAGAAGAATCCAAGACTTTCTGCTTCAACATCATTTTGCGCAATAACTTCATCTGGGAACGGCTGATAGCCATGAACGATTCTCTTTCTACCGATTCTTTCCTATTGTAAAGTATCATTTCCTGGAAATTGATTCCAGCAGGACAGACTTCGCTGCATTTTCCACACAAAGTGCAAGCAAATGCCATGAAGCCGCTTTTGTCAAAGCCATCCTCGACAGGCATCGTCACACAATCCAAAGGCCCCATCATGCGGCTTCCGTTCTCGTGGCAAGGCAAGTTGAAATGCTTGAAAACCGGGCAGAGGGCCGTGCATGCATCGCAATGTATGCAATTGAAGACACTTCGCCGGTAATCTTCCTTGAGAAGCCGGGTCCTCCCGTTGTCTACAAGAATCACATGCATCTGCTGAGGGCCGTCGATTTCATCTTGCCGTTTAGGCCCGAAATACAAAACATGATTCCAAGCTTGGAGCGAACCATGCGCATGGATCGTGAATAAAGAAGTGAAATAATCCAATTCCTGCAAGGAAGGTATCATCTGGTCGATGCCAGCCACAATAATCTGCTTTGTGCAGAAAGAAGCAAAGAGGTTCTCGTTTCCCGTATTCTCGATTTTAACGACAGACGCCGGGGTCGATACCAGGAAGTCGGCACCGCTTATGTAAACCGAATCTTTGAAGAGGGCATCTGCAATATGCTTTTTGTACATAGAGGACTGCTGCGCCAAGTCCACCTTCGTGTCTTCCAATCCTATTTTTTTTGCCATTTCCTGCAAAAACACGGAAGAAGGGTAGGGAAGCATCCTGTAGGGAAAATCCACAAGACGGCTGTTTTCAAAACTGATGTTTTCGGATTTGAAACGGGCTGCCAGCCCTATTTCATTCACAAGCCTGTCCTTGGACACGAAAACGCGGTCTCCTTTGGATACCAGACGGCATATTTCAAAAGCAGCGTCAGCCGCCGTTTCTGCATAAATGACCTTTGCACCCGTTGCCGTCAGTCCTGTTTCAAAATCCATAAGGTAATCAGGCAAGTCCGCCATCAACTTATGTTTGTAGAAAACAATCCTGTCCTTTGCCAGTCCGTAACGCGCAAAAGCATAAGGCGCATTGGCGGAATTTTTCTCATAATGCTCGCTGACAGTCTCCAGCAAAGAAAAATTCTCTTTGTCTGAATTATTTTCAAAAAACCTTTTCAAAAAAGCCTGTCTGCTGGATTCTCCCATATCTGTCGCTTGAACGATTCCCAAAAAAAGACATTGAAGACGTGTCCCATGGATTCTGTCAGCATGCCATGCATAAAAACGTTCGCCCGACAAGCGAAAAAACGCATCGGCCTGTCCATAGAACCCGCCTGAAGGCATCATCGATCCCCGGAACAAGGGAGCCCGGAATCTGCTGGCATGGCAACAGCTTTCCCAAGTCCGTTCACAAATTTATCTTGTCTACCCGCCGCTGATGGCGCCCGCCTTCGAAATCGGTATCCAGGAAAACCTTCACTGATTCCAAAGCCTTTTCCTTGCTTATGAAACGGCCAGGCATGGCAAGCACATTGGCATCGTTATGCTGGCGAGCCAAACGGGCTATCTCGGGTTCCCAGCAGAGAGCGCACCTGACATTCCTATGCTTGTTGGCAGTCATCGATATGCCATTGCCGGTCCCGCATATCAAAATGCCAATCCTCAATTTCCCGTCCGATATGTCCGAAGCCAAAGGATGCGCATAATCCGGGTAATCCACACTTTCCTCGCTATGCGTCCCGTAGTCTTTCACATCGTAACCCATGGAAAACAGTTCCTTCTTTATGTATTCCTTGAGTTCGAACCCGGCATGGTCGGATGCCATGCCTATGATCATCTTCTTTTCCATCACGATATTGAATGTTTACCGGCAATTCCATGAACCAGCTCGGCAGGCTTCTGCCTGCCTGTTCATAAAAATACCTTGAATCCGAGGGAGCCACCTTTGCCCGCCAGCAAAGGCAAAGTTAAGAAAGTTTTGCCTTACTCTCACTGTCCTTGCTTGAAACATCATCAAAGGCCAAACATGATGAGTCATCCATGAATTTCCAATGCCATGCATGCGACCCTGTCTGTTCAAAAGATGTTGAAAACTGTTGGAAAAAGCGTACATGAACATTCAAAAAGCTGTTCATTTCTCGGAAGCAGTATGGAAAACCATTTTCGGCCAACATCGTTTCCATATTTTTTCAGTTCCGTTAACTTAAAAAATGTTAAATACGGAGATGTTATCGGAAAATCTGTTTTTGTTTTCTTAACAATTGTGTAAAAGAAATGTAATACATTGACAAATTGACATGTAAATTGTTTATTCCCTGCTCATGGATATAAAGGGAACTGTGCATTGGCAGTGTCATGCGCCGATGTATCCTAAGTTTTCGACACTGTTAACATGATTATTCTTGTTTCTATACTTTATTTTTAATTTTTTAACTTAACAAAGTCTAATAGCTGCTTTGTGCAAAGATGGCTTGCCAGTAACCTGCGCGGGGATCCCGGCCTGCCCGCACCGACTTTGCTTTGTATTGAAAATACTATTTGAAATCCTTTATTTTTGCATTTCCTGCAAGCGTGGCAAGAAGGGTGCAGCGTGCACGAAGTTCCGGGGAATGCCTTGCCGTTGCTTTGCATCTTGATGAATGAAGGATTTTATGGATGCGTATTCCTCCTATATTAGGAAACTCGATGCTTTCTTGCGCCGTTTTTATCTGAACCGGGCTTTCGGGGGCCTTTTGATCTTGCTTTGCTTTCTTTTTCTGTTCCTCCTTCTTTTCGCTGCTTCCGAGTATTTTTCCTTTTTTTCTTCCGCTATCCGCCGTTTGTTTTTCTGGCTTTACTTTGGCTTGGGGGGGACCTTTTTCATATTGTTGTGTCTTATTCCATTTCTGCAGGCCTTTGGCGTAATCCGGCGTATGTCTTACAGGAAAGCGGCGCGGTATTTGGCTTCCCGTTTTCCGGATTTGGATGATAAGATATACAATATAATTGATTTGCATGACATTAAGGAAAGTTCGCCTTCTTCGACGGTTTTGTTGGATGCAGCTATAAGTCAAGTCTGCTCAAGTTTTGCCACTTATCGTTTCGAGAGGGTCGTGAGATTGAAATCGAACCGTATTTACTTTTATTCGCTGTTTTCTGTTATTTTAATTGTTTTTGCTTCATGGCTGTGGAATCCGGGAATTCTGGCTTCTTCTGATCGTATCATTCATTACAACCGTCATTATGAAAGGACTTTCCCTTTTTCTATATTGGTTCAGAACAGCGATATGCATGTTTCCTACGGAGATGATTTCTTGCTTGAGTTGCGTGTTGCCGGTGATGTTCTGCCTTCTCGGGTTTTTTTGCTGGTCGACGGGCAAGCCCTTCCTTGCAAGAAGCTTTCTGCCGATTCTTTCACTTATTTGTTCAAGAAGGTTCAGCGCGATATCGCGTTCCAGATAGTTTGTGGTGAATACGAGAGCGACTCCATGAATCTTCTTGTTGATTACGGACCTTTGTTGTCCAAGATGCGGGTCGTGCTGCATTTTCCTCCTTATACCAGGCTTGGTTTGAAAGTCATTGACGATGCTTTGGATTTCAGGGTTCCTTCAGGAACTCGGCTTGAATGGGAATTGATGTTCGATCATGCTCGCTCCTTGTCTGTTTACGCCTTTGAGAAAGTCGAGGGTGATACCGTATGCAACAAACTTTCTGTCGATACGCTGAGCCGTCCTGTCTTCTCTTTTTCGAAACAGGTATTCTCTTCTTTTGATTATATTCTTGTCCCGGCTCCTTTTTCTGCTTTTGCGGGTATTGATACTTTGCGTTTTTCTGTTTCTTCGATTCCCGATGCCTATCCTCGGATAAATGTTCGCCAATTCATCGACAGTTCCGATGAAAGCCGGCGTTTTTTCTCTGGCAGGCTTGCCGACGATTACGGTTTTTCTTCTTTGTATTTTCACTTGGATTGCTCGAATCCTGTTACCGGCTCGCATTATACCAAAGTCGATACGCTTTTTGTCGATGCTTCTTGTATTGATTTCGATTTCACGTATTATCTGGATTTTGAGGAACTCGCTTTGTCCCCTGGCGATGAGGTTTCCTATGGTTTCGAAGTAAGGGACAACGATGCCGTAAGCGGATATAAAGCTTCTTATTCTGAAACTTTCGTTTACAGGAAGATGTCGGAAGAAGAGATACGGGCTTCTATCAGCGGTTATTCGTCTTCGATTGACCAGAGCCTGTCTTCCTCTTTGCAATCGGTACGGGATTTTGAAAAGGAGATGCAATCTATATTGGAAGATTTGCTTTCTAAATCGACTTTGAGTTGGCAGGATAGGAAAAATCTGGAACTTTTGCTTGAACGTCGGGAAGAAATCCGTGGCGTGTATGAATCAGTGAAAGAAGAAATCCGCAAAAAGGAGATGCTCCAATCGGAATTATATGCTTCCGACCCAGAACTCGATGCCAAGAAGAAAGAGCTGCAGGAATTGTTCGATAGGCTTTTTGACAACTCTGTGATGTCCAAACTTGACGAATTGCAGCGTTTGATGGAGGAGCATAAGCCGGATGATGAATTGATGGATGTGTTGGAAAAATTGGGACAGCAAGGAGATTTTCTGGCAGAAGACTTGGAAAGGAATCTTGAGCTTTATCGAAGATTGGAGTTGGAGGATCGTTTGCAGTCCGCTTTGGAAGATGTTCGGGAATTGCAGGAGCAAAGTGCTGGCATAGAGGAAGAAATGTCCGATTTGAAAAAATCGGGCATCGGAAAGGAGCAAGCCAGGCTGGATTCTTCTTTATCGGAATTGAAAAAGCATAAAGAAAAGCTGGAAGAGGATTTGAAGAATATCGAAAAGATGAACTTCTCCTTGGAAGAACCTGCTTCCTTCGAGATTCCTGACTCTTTGCTGGATGCGATCGAGCTTAAGATAGAGGAGACCTCTTTCAATATTGGAGAGGGCGATGCCGGATCGGCCAAGCAGACTCAGCGGCAGACTACCGGTCTGATTGAATCCTTGGCCGAGAACCTGGAGAATCAGATGCAGAGGATGCAACAGGAAAATTTGGCAGAGGATGCGGCTTTTATCAGGATTTTGCTGAAATCGATTGTCAGGGTCTCTTTCGCTCAGGAAAATTTGATGAACGAGCTTTCCGCTGTCCGTGTAAATGACCCTTATTATGCCGAGATCATACGGAAGCAGTCTTCTCTGATATCTGAAATCGGCTTCATCATTGACAGTGTAAGGGCTATTTCGAAGCGTCAGCCTCAAGTCGCTTTGACTACGGACAAGGAAATCGGGAATCTTTTAGATAATACGGGCCAGGCCATGTCGCATCTTTTGCGCATGAATGATGTGCATTACCGTCGTTACGGCATGTCGAATCGTTCTGCCATGACGGCTCAGCAATATACGATGGCTTCTTTGAACAATTTGGCATTGCTTCTTTCGGAATCCTTGGATAATATGCAGAAACAGTTGCAGATGAAAGGAAATTCGTCTGGCAGCCAGAAAGGGATGCCTCAAATGTCTTCCGGTCAAGGGAAAAAGGGGAATATGAAAATGCCGATGCCTTCCTTGAATCCTGGCAATGGTGAAACGTCCATGCCTGGTTTGCGACAAATGCAGGAATTCTTGAACCGGCAATTGGAAGCTTTGGAGAAGATGTTGCAAGACTATGGCAGGCAGAATGCTCCGGATCAGTCAGGCTTGGAGAGGCTTGGCGGCGGGAAGAACGGCGGGCAAGAGGGTTCAAGGGTGAGCGAGGAAAGTATATCCGAATCTTTTGCCAGGGCTGCTGCCCAGCAGGAAATGATCAGGCGGATGCTCCAGAAGGAGATGCAGGATGCTGCTGGCTTGGATCCTCAGTCTGCTTCTGAGCTTAATCGTATTTTAGGCGATATGGAGCGGACTGAGCGGGATTTGGTTAATAAGATTTTGAACGACCGATTGATGGCTCGCCAGAAAAACATAGAAACCCGTCTGCTTGAAGCTGAAAATGCCGAATTGAAGAGGGAAAAGGATGAAAAAAGGGAGTCCAAGGAAGGAAGACAGTATCGGCCATTCGGATCCGATAGTGTGGAGTTTCTTTATGATCGCAGGAAGGGCATTGATGTTATTCGGGAAAACTTGCCTGTCTTGCAGCCATATTACCAGAGAAAGGTGCAAGATTATTTCTTTGAAACGGAATAGGGGGGATACAACTCAGCTTCCCGGAAAAGAATCCGTGCTGGGATCTGTCTGCCTTGTGCATTCTCGGCTATTCCGCTCTGCTTTCTCCATGTATGCGATTCCGCGGCCAGGTGTTGTCTTGATTGTTTCGATGAATTGACGGTTCTATCGGATTCGACTCGATATTTTGCGTGCTGCATGGCATTGTTTTGAATATTATTGCCTTTTTTGCCGTTTGTTTGGTCTTTCGGTTCTTCCATTCTGGAGTCGTTCATGCCTTCATGCCGCTATGGTTTGTTTCGGTTTGGTTGGGTTGCAGCTGTTCTCCTTTGCTTGGTGAGGCATTAATGCCTATGCTTGCTTTGGCTGGCAAGCCTGTGTGTTCCGTATTTGAGTTTTTTTTCATCGCTTCCCGTTGCATTCTTGCTGTGATTCCCTTTGGCGGATGTTTGATGATGTTTGATGAGTTGTTGGGACTTCTTGCTATTTTGGAAAGATAATCTTTCGGGGAATGTTTTCTGGATTTTGTTGCTTGTCGGGGGGCAACTGTTTTGTCGCTTGATTGTCCTTTGGACGATATAGTCTCTTGCGTGGATACTGTAGGTTTTATATTGGCCTATTGGCTTTGGATTCCCTGCGGGAAACCGCCTAATGAGGATTTGCATGTATTAAGTATTGGCGGAGCAGTCGATTTGCAAAGTCGGAATTTTGATTCGACTCGGTTTCCGGGAGATTGTTCCACGTGGAACAATCTCCCGGAAACCGAGTATATATATCATTTTAAAACCGTTAGATTGTAGTTCTGAAAATTTGATTTGTATTACGTAGTATATTTTGTTTTAAAACGTAAGTTTCTTTTATACGTTTTTCTGCTTGTTTATATGTGTGTTCATCTTGACATATTATGTTTTAGTATTATTTTTTATGTGTTATTTTAGTTTTCATATAATCCTGTTTTTTGATTTATATTAACGTATTTTGTTTTGTGGTTTTCCCCTGAGGGCGGAATGTCTGTTTTCTTTTCTCTGATGGACGGAAATTTCGTCATGTGTTTGCAAGTCGTAAGAAAACCGTATTTTTGCCTGCTTTGACCGTAGCGTTTTTGTGTGAGAAGCATTCTGATTCGTGCAAGTTTCTTTTGAATGCTTTGTAAATGATACGGTTAGTCGATTTTGCGGTGGTTTGGCGCGGCTTCCCCTATTAGCTAAGCGGAGGTTTGCGTTTATTGCGATTTGAGTCTTTGTGATTGTGATAGAATTTGCATGCGAGGCTAATAGCGGCACGGGCATTGGATACTGCAGGAGGATAATCGGTTTGATATGTGCGGCGGACTTGTGCTTGCGTTGATTCTGTGAATCCTGATCAGAGTGATGAGTGACTGGTTTTGTTGTGCTTGCATGTGGGGTGTTTTGACAAATTGCGATTCTTGAGGGTCAACCGTGAGCGATGATGTAATCCGGGCAGAGCAAGGCTCGCTTGAGCTTTGGAATATCGGAATGGGGCTGCGTTACGGCCTTTTCCGATCAGATTCGGCATGGTTCTCGGCTTTCACCGTTTTGCCGAGGAGAAATCAAAGCCGGTCAAATCGGGGTTTGTCGGGCCGGTTTTGAATAGAACCGAGGCGGAGGGGTCTGGCAGAGCCGATCTTCAAGTTGTACCTTGATTCCTTCCGCTGGCCTGAGAGGATTGATTTAGGCGTTTCTGGGCTTTGCGCTTTTGACATTAACGGGTCTTGCTGCCGTCGGAAAGTGCATAGTCTTTGTTTGAGGGACTTTTTTAATGATAATTGGATTGATTATGGGAAAGATTGCTTTTTACGAGGAAGATGTGCGTCTTCGGTATATGAAGAGGATTCCGGCGAGGTCGTCTTTGATGAGAGTGTTGGACTGTCTGGGTTGCCTGTGCGGGGAGATTAATTATATCTTTTGCTCCGACGGGTATTTGTATCAGATGAACAGGGAATATCTGAATCATGATACATTGACTGATATCATTACTTTTGATTATACCTCTGAGAATTTTGAAAATCAAATCGGTTTTGAATTTGTCCAAGGGTTTCCGAACCCCTTGCCGAATATGTGCGGGGAAAAGCTTTCATCGAAACGGAAAACAATTTCGGGTGATATTTATATCAGTTTGGATCGCGTCAGGGAGAATGCCGAAAAGTTCCACGTGGAACAAATTGACGAGTTGAATCGGGTTATGGTACATGGAATATTGCATTTGGCCGGATATAAGGATAAGGAACCTGCCGAAGAAAAGCGGATGCATTATATGGAAGACCAGATGTTAGCGGCTTGTTTTTCTGGTTACGAGCATTTGAGGCATGATGATTGAGACGTGCCGCGAGACTACTTTGAAAGGATATTTTAATAGGTACTTGTTCTATGCTGTTGGATTATGACATAGTTGTGGTAGGTGGCGGTCATGCTGGTTGCGAGGCGGCGGCAGCGGCAGCCAATCTAGGAAGCAAAGTTTTGTTGCTGAGCATGCAGATTGACCGTTTGGCTTATATGTCGTGCAATCCTGCCATGGGGGGAGTTGCGAAAGGTCAGATTGTGCGCGAAATTGATGCGATGGGGGGATATTCGGGTATTGTGACAGATCAATCTACTTTGCAATTCAGAATGTTGAACCGTTCCAAAGGACCAGCTATGTGGAGTCCTCGGGCTCAATGCGATATGTGGGAGTTTTCATCTTGCTGGCGTCGTGTTCTGGAATCTGTTCCGAATTTGGATTTGCGCCAGGATACCGTGACAGCCTTCCTGTTCGAGGGGATGAAGTTGAGAGGATTGAAAACATTGTCAGGTGCGGAAATTCATTCAAGAGCTGTGATTCTGACGGGTGGTACTTTTCTTAATGGGAAGATACATATCGGGGAATGTTCTTATCCCGGCGGGCGGATGGGGGAATCAGCATCGACAGGATTGAGCGAGCAGTTGCATTCCATGGGCTTCAAAGTCGGGACATTGAAGACAGGAACTCCAGTCAGGGTGGATGCCCGCACGATTGATTTTGCAGGACTGGTGGAGCAAAAAGGTGATGATGAACCAGCAAAATTCTCATTTTCAGACACTTTTCCTGTAAAAGAGCAGTTGCCTTGTTATTTGGTATATACCAACCCGGAAGTGCATGCTGTCCTGCGGACTGGTTTTGACCGTTCTCCTTTGTTCAATGGCAGAATCAAAGGCCGCGGGCCTCGGTATTGCCCTTCGATAGAGGACAAGATAGAACGTTTTTCCGATAAGGATCGTCATCAGCTTTTTTTGGAGCCTTGTGGCCGCCATACCACGGAATACTATCTGAATGGTTTTTCATCTTCGCTTCCGGAGGATGTCCAGATAGACGCATTGCATAAGATAAAGGGATTCGAGAAGGCAAGAGTTTATCGTCCAGGTTATGCTATTGAATATGATTATTTTGATCCGACCCAGCTGAAAGCTACTCTGGAAACGAAGGATGTGGACAATCTGTATTTTGCCGGGCAAGTCAACGGAACGACAGGCTATGAGGAGGCGGCTGGCCAAGGTTTCGTGGCAGGTGTCAATGCTCATTTGAAGTTAGCGGGTAAGGCCCCTTTTGTTTTGTTGCGTTCTCAATCCTATATCGGTGTCTTGATAGATGATTTGATAACCAAGGGTATTGATGAGCCTTATCGTATGTTTACATCCCGTGCGGAATATCGGATTCTGCTTAGGCAGGACAATGCTGACGAGAGACTTACACCTGTTTCTTACAAGCTGGGATTGGCTTCGGAAAAACGTATCCGTCGATTGGAGGAAAAACAGGAGGCTGAAGCTACGATAAAGCGTTATTTGAATCAGCACAAAGTGGAACCTGCGCAAGTTAACGGCTTTTTGGAATCTTTGGGTACTTCGGCATTGGGCCAGAAGACGGATATGGCTTCTCTTTTGCAGAGGCCACAGATTAATTTGCAGTCGCTGCGTGAGATGAATCCTTCTTTTGACAGTTTTTTGGAAAAATACGCTGCATTCCCTTTTGCTTGCGAACTCTTGGAAGAGGTAGAGATTTCCTTGAAATACAGTTCTTATATCCAGAAAGAACAGGAGAATGCCGCTCGTTTGTCGAAATACGACAATTTGCCATTGCGTCCTGATTTTGATTATGGATCAATACTTTCACTTTCATATGAGGCACGTGAGAAGTTGAATCGCCTGAAACCTGCCACTTTAGGACAAGCATCGCGCATTCCTGGGGTTTCGCCTTCTGACATTTCGGTTCTGCTGGTGTGGTTGAATAAAGGTTTGCGGCAGACATTGGCGGATTAACTTGGATCCATGATTTCTTTGCCGCTTTGCGCCTCAGGGTGACTGCATCAAAATGCAACAGATTGACAATCGACAACCTTTGCACCATCTATAGGCGTTCTCTGGTGCAGCATCCATGGCAAATCAAGCAGTTGATTGTTGCAGACGATTTTGATGCGGTTTGCCCTGCTTTGCGCCTGCGGCATTTGGCTAAGGCCGCGCTTTGCATTATTTTTGCAAGGGCTGTTCAATGACCCTTCAAGCCGGGTATCGTCTCGAATTTGTTCGAAGAAGCTAGATACACGTGAATGCAGGTGAAATCACTCGGGCGATTGCCCCTCTTTGCGATGGTTTTCCGGCTTGGTTTTCGACACTAGGAAAGTAGAAGGAAATATCTATGGAAATTCAAGATAGTGAAATCCAGGGTGCTGATGCATCAAGCAGGGATGACTCTCCGAGGAAAGGGGTCAAGCGTGGGGATGGTAAGATTGTGGAGACTCCTTTGATGAGGCAATACTATGAAATCAAGCAGCAGCATCCCGATGCGGTGCTTCTTTTCCGGGTCGGTGATTTTTATGAGACCTTTGGAGAGGATGCCATTTTCGCCTCCAAAGTCCTGAATATTGTATTGACTCGCAAAGCCAATGGTTCCCATACCTTTATCGAGCTGGCTGGTTTCCCTCACCATGCATTGGAAACCTATTTGTACAAGTTGGTCCGTGCCGGTGGAAAGGTGGCTATTTGCGAGCAGCTGGAAGATCCGAAGCAGACCAAGAAATTGGTCAAGCGGGGGGTTACCGAGTTGATAACTCCGGGAATCTCCCTTAACGACCGTCTTTTGGAAAACGGGAAGAATAATTTCCTTTGCGGTTTTTATCCCGGCCAGACCGTTTTGCCGGGAAGCGCTTCTTCCAGGCCGGCTTCTTTCAGGAAAAAATCCAAGGTGTGCCAGGATTCGATGGGGGTATCCTTCCTGGATGTCAGTACAGGGGAGTTTTTTGTGGCTGAAGGGAGCTTGGATTATGTTCATAAGCTGATGGATAATTTCCAGCCTTCGGAAGTGGTGATGCCGCGGGAATACCGTGATGAATTTTTCCGGATTTTTGGCAATCGTTTCTATGTCACTGTTTTCGAGGATTGGGTATTCAAACCGGATTTTGCTCGTGAACTTCTTCTGAAGCATTTCAAGACTAATTCTTTGAAAGGGTTCGGAGTGGAAAGCATGGTGTCCGCCCAGATTGCCGCCGCTTCCTGCTTGCACTATCTGATCGAAAGCAAGCATGAACAGTCTTCGCATATTTCTTCTTTGCAGAAGATTGTGGAAAGCCGTTATGTCTGGATGGATGCGTTTACATTGAGGAATTTGGAACTTTTGCAGCCTTCTTCTACGGCTGTGGACGATTCCAAGGAATCGGAAAATTCTCTGTGGGCGGTTCTGGACAAGACTTCTACTCCTATGGGATCGCGTTTGTTGCGGCGCATGATATGCTTGCCTTTGAAAGACCAGCATCAATTGGAGGAACGCTTTGATTATGTGCAGACTTTGATTGAGAATAGGGAAGATGCCGATTGGCTCGAAGAGAAGCTTTCGCAGATGGGTGACTTGGAACGCCTGCTTTCGAAAGTAGCTGCTATGCGGGCGTTGCCACGGGAAATGCTGCAACTGAAAAATACATTGGGCATTCTGTCGGAAATGAAATCGTGGGGTGAAGAGGCTTTGCTGTCAGCCGGTGCTCTTTCCGCCACTGCGCTCAAGGCTTTATCTGAAGCCGGGGAATCCGTGGTGTCCGCTGATGGCGGTTCGGAGCCTGGCTCTGGAGGCATTCATGCCGGAGGAGGCGTATCCTTGCTATATCGCTGGGCTTCTTCTCTTGATGCATGTCCCGAACTTCATGCATATCTTGAGAAAAGCATAGATCCGGATGCTCCGGCTCTCTTGGCCAAAGGTGGCGTCATAGCTTCTGGGCTGGACGAAGAACTGGACGAACTGCGCAAAATCGCTTATTCTGGCAAGGAATACTTGGCTGACCTCTTGCAGCGCGAAAGCAAGCAAAGCGGCATAACTGGCTTGAAACTAGGTTTCAATAATGTCTATGGGTATTATTTGGAGGTGACCCGTTCTTTCAAGGACAAGGTTCCGGCGGAGTGGGTTCGCAAACAGACACTGACCAATGCGGAGCGTTATATTACTCAAGACTTGAAAGAGTATGAAGAAAAAGTATTGACAGCTCAGGAAAAGATTGCTACGGTAGAGGCGGCTTTGTACCAAAAGGTTCTCGAGGATTCTTCTGCTTTTATAAAACGTATACAGGAATCTGTTCAAAAGATTGCTTTCTTTGATGTTATGTTATCATTTGCCAAAGTGGCAGCGCAGAATGGCTATGTGCGTCCCCAGTTGGCGGATAGCTACGATTTAGAAATCATTCAAGGTCGGCATCCCGTTATTGAGCGACATATTCCGGCAGGACAGAAATACGTACCGAATGATATACGTTTCCGGAAGGATGGATGCCGGATCATGATGATTACCGGCCCTAATATGTCGGGCAAATCGGCTGTCTTGCGCCAGACTGCCTTGATTGTGCTGATGGCGCAAATCGGCAGTTTCGTTCCGGCTGAAGCGGCTTGCATCGGATTGGTGGACAAGATTTTTACTCGAGTGGGGGCCACAGACAATCTGGCTTCGGGCGAGAGTACTTTCATGGTAGAGATGAACGAGACAGCCAATATATTGAATAATTTGACTGACCGTTCATTGGTACTGTTGGATGAGATAGGCCGCGGGACAAGTACGTATGACGGGATTTCGATTGCGTGGGCTATTGCCGAATATCTCCATGATATTCCTAAGCGTGCGGCAAAGGTGCTTTTTGCCACGCACTATCATGAATTGAACCAGATGGCGGCTCGCTTCCCCCATATCCGAAACTACCATGTCAGGGTCAAGGAGATGGACGGTCAGGTAATCTTCTTGCGGACATTGGCCGAGGGAGGTTCAGAGCATAGCTTCGGGATTCATGTAGCTCAGATGGCCGGTATGCCTCGTTATGTTGTGGAACGTGCAGAGGAGATTCTGGAAAGTTTGGAGAAAGGTGGAGTGCACGGTCAGCAGAGAGCTATTCTTCCCGGCCTGCGTGAGATGGCGGCTGATTCGGATGGGGAAGGGATGATTCCTGAAGCGGGACAGGAATCCGCGGAAGTCCGCTCCCCTGATTTATCCCGTTCTGACGCGGATGCATGCGGTCGGAAGGCCGAGTATGCAGCTATATTCGATTCTCGTGAGGCGAAAACAGATGGAAAAGGCTTGGTGAACGTAGGTCAATCATCTGGGAAAGAGGCTCATAAGCCTTACCAGCTCAGCTTTATCCAACTTGACGATCCTTTGCTCGAAAAAATTCGGGACGAGATTCTGGATTTGGATATAAATAGCCTCACTCCTGTACAGGCACTCAATAAGTTAGACGAGATAAAGCGGCTTTTGGGCAAAAAATGAAAGGACGTATCGGGATTCTTCCTGATATTTTCGAGATTTTTTTTGCACGAAAACTTGCAGATTAAAAAAAATAGTGTACCTTTGCAATCCGATTCCGCGGAAGTAGCTCAGCTGGTAGAGCGCAACCTTGCCAAGGTTGAGGTCGCGAGTTCGAACCTCGTTTTCCGCTCACATTCCCGGTGTCATTGGCATCGGGTTTTTTTTTGAATTCCGGAAAAGGACAGTCTCTTTTTTCATGAAGAGAACCCGAGGCAGCCTTGCTGAAGATTGCTGTGTTCGATTTTGCCGGAATTTCGGGTCGCCCCGATGGTGGAATCGGTAGACACGCAGGACTTAAAATCCTGTGACCGATGAGGTTGTGCGGGTTCAAGTCCCGCTCGGGGTACAAGTTTACTTTCAAGGCATTGGCAGTCGGACCTCTTGGATGGCTGCCATTTTTCTTTGCTGGCAAATAAATAGCAAATGCATGCATCCCAGCCTGTCTTCACGCTTCTGGACGTTTGCCGGAGTATCCAACGCACGCTTTCGGCACGTTACGGTTCCTCGTTTTGGGTCAAGGCCGAGATGCACAAGTTGAATCTCTATCCGGCTTCCGGGCATTGTTTCCCTGAGTTATTGCAAAAAGAAAATGGTCAGATTGTGGCCGAAATGAAAGCCACGCTATGGCGCAGCGATTATGAGCGCATCAACCGGCAGTTCCTGCAAATTGTCAAGGATACCCTGAAAGATGGCATCGAGATACTGTTCGAAGCTCGGATTCAATACGATCCTCGTTATGGGCTGAGCCTTAGGATATGCGATATAGACCCTGCTTACGTGCTGGGCAGCTTGGAACGGGAGCGTGCGCTTTGCGTGCAGCGTCTCAAGGAAGAGGGGCTTTGGAATCGCAACAAGAATCTTTCGTTGGCTATGGTTCCTTCCCGGATAGCTGTCATCTCTGCTGAGACCAGCAAGGGATATTCCGATTTCATGCAGGTTCTGCGGGACAATTCCCGAGGATATAGCTTTTACACGCATCTGTTTCCGGCTTTGCTTCAAGGCGAGGCGGCCGAGAAAAGCCTGATGGATGCTTTGCAGGCTGTCCGGGATTTCCCGTTGGAGTTCGATGTGGTAGCCATCATCCGGGGCGGCGGGGGCGATGTCGGTTTGAATGTTTACAACCATTATGCTTTGGCCAAGGCCATTTGCGAGTATCCTCTTCCCGTCCTGTCAGGCATCGGGCATTCCACTAATCTTACGGTCAGCGAGGAAGTATCGTATTTCCATGCGATTACGCCTACCGAGCTGGCCGTTTTCCTGTTCAGGCGTTTCGACGATTTCTATGCGGAGGTGATCCAATACATGGATGATCTTGCGCGTTTGAGCCGGGAACTCCTGGCTTCCGAAGCTTATCGTTTGGAAAATCTGAAGAATCTGCTGAAGACGCCTTTGATGCGTTTGAAATACGAAGCTTCTGCGCTCGGACAGTGGAAAAATCGTTTGGAAAGATTCGTCAATCAGTTTATTAAATCAGAAAAAGATGCCTTGAAAGAGCAGGAAAGCCTGATGCGCTGGGCCGATCCGGTTCGCAATTTGAAACGAGGGTATTCGCTTACTTATCAAGGAGATAAATTGGTCTTTTCCGCAGGGGATATTGCCCAAGGCGGTTTGATTAGGACGGTTTTCGCTCAAGGGTTGGTTGAAAGCCGGGTCGAGAAAGTGCTTGTTTCCGAAGAGAAGCCGGTTGTGCCTGAAAAAGATAGGGTATCGGGCGATGCCAATAAGGTATGAAAGCGGCAGGACGCTGTGTCCGTTTTCGGAGGGGGAATTTTAGGGTCGGGAAGGAAAATGCAAGGAGACTGCCGGAGGATGTTTTTATACAGGGATTTTATAGTTTGTAAAGAATTTATTAACAGATAAGACGATGGCCAAAAAGAAAGAAGAAGGCAAGAACCTGCAAGAGTTAGGTTACGAAGAAGCCTATGCCCGTCTGCAGCGGATAGTGGCGGATATGGAATCGGAGCAGATTACGGTGGATGAGCTGAGCGCGAGACTCCGGGAAGCCGTCAAATTGCTGGCTATCTGCAAGCAAAAACTTTTCGATACCGAGAAAGAAGTACAATCCATTCTGAAAGGCATGGAAGCCGAATAGCGGATATTTGGCATTTCGCGCCTCGGATAGCGGGGGCTGTCAGGCTTTATCCGCCGTGGTGCTTCGCGTGTCGGTAGGGTTCTGTCCTGAGGTTGTTAGTATTTATCATAAGGGGGCGAGCCTAATTTCCGTTTGACATGTTCATGGACGAGGCTGTCGAATTCCTTGCCTTCATTAAACAGGAATTCCGTCCGGATGGGCAGGCAGGCGAGGGGGATGCCTTTCAGGCAAGGAAGTGCAGGATGCCCGTAGAGCCGCGCCATGTCTTTTTCGGTGGTTACGATGACGGGTTCGTTGCCGGCGGATGCTTCGATGGACGATGCCAAAGTTCGATAGGAATCCGCAATCTTTTGTAAATCATTTTGGGAAAAAGCATGGTGGTCGCCGAAGTCGAAATGTTTTCGGATTCGGAATCCTTGTTCCTGTAGGTAATCGCTCATCGGCTTGGCATTGGCGATGCCTGTTACCAAAAGGATGTCTTTTGGGGAGGAAGATGGAAGAGAACTTGTTTCGCTCAGGCATTGCTTCTCCCAGTCGAAGAATTGCAGCTTCTCATAACGGATGACACTGAAGAATACTTTTTGAGTCTTGAATAAATTGGGAATGGCGGATTTGAAGGATTCCCGTTCGGCATATGACAAATCGGGAGGACATTTCGTTGCGATGATGATGTCGGCGCGGCGGCATTGTTTCCGGCTTTCCCTCAGATTGCCCCAAGGCAGGAAATGGTCCTTGAAGAAAGGCTTGGCGTATTCGGTAAGCAGGATGGACAGGGAGTGATGGACTTGGCGGTGCTGGTAGGCATCGTCCAGCAAGAAAATCTGGCATTCCGGTTTTAACGACTTCATTTCCTGAATTCCTTTTGCCCGCTTGGCGGCTAAATAGACCCAGAAACGCTTGGGCAGTTTTTCATGGAATTTGAGGAAATACTGGAGCGGCTCGTCTCCTGTCTGCTGGACGTTCATTCCCTTTTCTACCAAGAGATTCCCCTTGCTCTTCCTGCCGTAGCCACGGCTCAGCACGGCCAGTTTGTATGTATCGCCTAAAAGCCTGATCAGGTATTCTACCATGGGGGTTTTGCCGCTTCCTCCTACGCAAAGGTTTCCGACGCTGATGACTGGATCAGGGAAAGAGGTCGGCTTTATATAGACATTGTCGTAGCATAAGTTTCGCAGTTGCGAAGCTGCAGCATAGAAAGGCGTGAACGGGATGCCAAGTATTCTTAGGAGCTTGGCATGATTTTCGATGAATGGCATGGTTTTTGACGTATGGTGAGCCTCGGGCATGAATGGTTTTGCCTCGGAGGTGCAACAGAAAGCGAAGATACGTTTTTTTGCCTGATTGCGCGAAACGGGTGTGGGCCTTTTCTGATGGGTTGGAGGATGGGTGTCCGCTTTGCATTTTGTTGCTTGCAACTCTATGTAAAAAGATTATTTTTGCATGTAGCTTCACAAAGGCCGAAGGTTGCCTTGCGATTTTAATTCATTGTCATTAAATAAAATAAGGAGGTTTTAGCTATGTACTGGACGTTGGAAATGGCTTCCAAACTGGAGGATGCCCCTTGGCCTGCCACGAAAGCAGAACTGATTGATTACGCGCAACGCTCGGGTCTTCCGCAGGAAATTCTTGAAAATCTGGATGAATTGGAGGACGAGGGTATCGCCTATGATGGGATTGAAGAAATCTGGCCGGATTACCCGACCAAGGAGGACTTCTTTTTCCACGAGGACGAATATTAGTGCAATTTTAAGCGCAAAAACTACTTTAAATCCCTGTCAATCAATAAGATTGGCGGGGATTTAATTTGTTTGGACAACAGTGTTTGACCGCCTCAAATGGCGTGGTTTATTTGGACAAAATACGTTTTT
>CALUGT010000024.1 GCA_944320265.1 uncultured Bacteroidales bacterium
ACTGGTTCACCCATCCATCACCCTTGTCAACCAGCTCTACCTTAGGCAAAGATTGATATATCTCACGTAATTTTTCTCTTATTGATTTGCTGACCATATGCTATTAGATTTAGTTACTACAAAATCGTCATCGTAATTTTATGATTGTCTGTATGTATGAGCAACTCCCGAATATCAACTTCAAGTATCCTTGCAATTTCTACTAGAGTTTCAAGAGTGGGTTGAGTTGTGTTAGTACACCATTTGCTCACTGTATCCTGATCTTTACCTATTTGGTCAGCAAGCCACTTGTTCGTTTTCATCTTTTCTACGAGAACTATCTTAATACGATTTATATTTGCCATAATTGTTCTTTTTTGTATTGCACAAAATAGTCAATTTCAAAATAATTTCATACCACATAATTATATTTCAAAATAGACATATACTTTTGCGATATATGCAATATTTTGATATTGCAAACCAATTAGGTGATGTTTCAAACAGTGTGTCCGGGGTAAGCCTTCAGACCTCTTAGTTTTGCAAAAATATCCATTTATCCGTTACCTCATAGGCAGGCGTGCCTGCCTATGAGCATTTTTTTTCGTCTGGGAACAGGTCCTTGTCAAGATCGATTCTGGGCACCTGTCTCAGGTATGACTTCTTGTCCATGGCCGTCTTTCCCATGAGCAGGATGACGGACTCCTCGTTGGGCATGGCGCCACGCATCCTCGTGACCCTCCGGAAGTCCTTCTGCAGCCGCTCTATCCAGTGGGTGGTGTATATCATCGACTGGATGCGGTGATCGTAATCCAGGTAAGTGAAGTATGCCTTGTAAGAAGCATCCTCGCCGCGTTTCTTTATGCTCCTGTAATACCAGCCCCATTTGGTGCAGAACCGCTGCCATTCACCCCAGGCCTGTTCCACTGTGTAGTTCCTGTCGCCGGTACGGAACACCTGCCGCAGGTCTTCCGCCACCTCTCCCTTGTCGCCGTTGCGCACATCGCTGATGATATGGCGTTTCAAGTGGGTGGTGCATCTCTGCAGCTTTGTCCCGGGGAACGCCTCGCTGATGACATCCTCCAGACCTTTCAGGCCATCGGCGCATACAAGTCCTATCTTACAGACACCTCGCTCGTGCAGGCCATTCAGCATCTCGCCCACCCAAGGGCGCTCTCCGCAGGCTTGTTGAAGATGCCAAGGACCTTCCCGGTCTTGTCCTCCTTCACCGCAAGGACCACATAAAAGGCTTCCGTATCCACGCTCTGCTTGCGGTGGATCTTGATGTGCACGCCGTCGATGAACACTACTGGATAATAGCTTTCCAGCGAACGCTCCAGCCACTCGGTGACATCTCGGCGGAGGTAGTCCAGCATCCTGAATATGATCGCCTTGCTGTAGTGCTCCCCGTAGATGTCACCGAACACTTCCCCGACCTGTTCCTGTGTCATCCCCTTGGTGTACAATCCCCGCAAGATACTCGCACTCTTCCTCCTGTTCCCTGAGTATCGCCAGTATCCGTGGATGGAAGTTGCCGTATCGGTCACGGGGTATGCGGAACGTCAGTGTCCGTCCGTGGCCGTTGGTCCTACCCGGACGGTACCCGTTGCACTTGTTCCCCGCAAGCCCATCTTCTCGCAGGTATTCCCTGCGCTCAGACACCATCAGGCTCTCCAGCATTATTTCCTTCAGGTCCTGTAAGCCGTTTTCTTTTTCCGTATGCTTGCATATCAGCTCGGAAAGTTGTTCCTTTGTGAAGTCCATAAAGTCTACTCCTTTTTTAGTTTTTGTTTGTTTTGCTGCAACTAGACTTTTTTACCCGTTGGCGGAATTAAGTCAGTGCATGCTTGACCCTGCCGATGGGCTTGTTGTTTTTGTAGTTGATGTATTGCAGGATGGTGAGAGCGCTGATTTTCCCGATAATCCGGGTGAACAACCCCTTGGTGTCTTTCGCATAGTTGCGTACGAGCATGAATTAGTCGCAGAGCTGGGAGAACACGGTTTCAATCCTTTTCCTCGCTTTGGCGAAAGGCCGGAAGACCGTTTTGCGGTCTCGTTGGTTTTTCCGGCAGGGTACTTCCAGCCGGATACGGGCCGACTCAAAAAGGTCAAGCTGCACCTGGGCGCTGATATAGCCCTACATAGCTGGTTATGCTGTTCGTGCCAAGGTACCTCAATGGCAAGAGAAGATTCCTTGCAAAGCTATTGTCCCCGAGGAGGGTGCAGTCCGAGAAGTCGGCCTTGACATCCTTCAGGTAATGGAGGTCATGCACGCTCGCCCGGGTCAGGTCGAAAGAATGGATGACCCCGTTCAACCCGCAGACGGCGTGCAGCTTGTATCCGTAGAAATGGGTGCCTTGCGCGGCGCAGTATCCGTAGGAGGGGGCTTTCCCCGTGTCCTTCCTGCCCATCGTGCAGCGCCCGGCACGTGCCATCCGGCATACCGCTACCGGCATGGAATCGATGCAGAAACAATCCTCGCCCCCATCCATCTCCCGGGCCATCCGCTCATGGATGCGCTGGCAGAGCGGGGCCGTGGACTTGCGCCGGTCGTTGTATTGCCTGCGGGATAGGAGGCGGGGCATCTCGCGCCGGTATTCCTCCAGCCGGGAAAACAACAGGGACTCGCTGTCGATGCCCAGGGCCTCGGCCGCCAATCCCAGAGCGACCACCTCCAGGTCGGAGAACTTGGGGACACCCCCCGGACGAGGCACGTTCCCTTTTTCATTGACCCAGTCCCCAGCTTTCTGCTTGCAGCTGTCCAGAAATTTTGCGAATATTGCATGTAAGTTGTGCATACGGTAGATGTAAATAAGATGATTGTATACCTCTAATTTACGAAATACCAATAATATGCACAACTTTTTTAGCATAAATCTTCTCCGCTTTTTAATTCCGCCAACGGGTGACTTTTTTTATTCCACTATCTCAGACACACTGTTTGAAACAGTATCTTTATTGTCAATACGTTTATAAAAACTACCAATTTGACCATCTGGTAAAATATCAATATCGTAATAATCTCCCTGGTAGTAATATGCCATGGTCCCTTTACGGAAAAATCTGTTGTTTGGATGTTCGTTTTTATATGCTTGATAATCATCGTTCAATGCATCAAGGACAATAGCTATGGTTGCTTCTAAATCCTTCTCCTCCAATTGAAACTTACTCCTTTCTCCAAACTGATTTTCAACAGATAGCTCTTTTACATGACGAAGGTAGATGTGTAGAAACGATTCAAAGCTCATATAAAGTAGATGCTTACCTACCACATTGTAACGGTGTTCTCGAAAATTGACAATCTTCGAGAACAAAAGATTTGCCTTCTCAGGATACTTTTTTGCCAATTTTTCAAAACTTAACCCCATATTTAGAAGTTCTTTATTTGCTAATTCTAAACGCTTCGCGATTCTGTTTTTTGTCAGTTGCTTTAGGTCTGCTTCATTCTGCTCGGTTAGCTTGCCAGTAGCTTTCTTCCATGATAGCAAAAAATAGCCAACTTCTTGATTAATAATTTTCCCGTTTTTGTCAAAGATTTCCTCTTTTTCTTTTTCTGTCAGATTCTCACGTTCCAGTACAATCTTATAGGCAAGGTATTCATTATGTTCTTCTGGAGTCAATCCGATTCCGTTTGCAATATAATGATATAAGATTCCATACATACAAGAGATATCGACATCATTGCTTTCAATCTCAAAGGGAATCTCCAGCACATTAGGTTTACGCAAAAGAGAACTAGCGTAAGTATTATTTATTTCTGATGCTGGTCCTACCAACATTTCAACTATATCCTTTGTAGGAATACCATCTTTGAGAAGTTTATTGTGCATACTGCCCTCTAATCTTCCTAGAAGTTCTTTTGCTTTGACATTGGATACATTATTAAGAGCTGTTTTATCTTTTTCAAGAGCAATCCTTTCTTTTTGATGATAAAAAAACACTACTGTCAATGACTTCCCATATACCTTCGCAGATTCTTGAGTCAAAGTCAATGTTGCAACACAATCCATTGCGCCTGCATAAGCATAAATTTCCTCTTGAGTAAAACCATCGGCAGATTTGTATCTCTTATTACCGTACATTTCCACCATTTGGTTTTCAAGAAAGTCTATTTTTTGGTTGACCAGAGAAATAGGATTTTCTGTTGTGATTTGTGTATTACTGTCGGGACCCATTTGAAATTATTAAATTTCTTCTTTGAATGCGAAGATAACTAATAAAATTGAAAAAGCTCTCTGCAGAGCTCGTTTTTCAAAAACAAGCATAAGAATTTTATCGTTTAAGTGTCAAAATACCGAAAACTTCGTTCGGGAATCTTACTTTTGGTTGATATCAGTTGGTGAGAAGCCCACTTATTTTCGTACTTTCGTGACGGATAGAAATCAGGTGGACTTCGGATGGATAGGGGGCATCGGTTCTGTTTCTATTGAAAAGCGCGATAAAACGGATGGCCTGGGGTCTGAAGAATAAGCGGGAAAAGGCTTTCCCCGTTTAGGGTGCAATTCTTTCATGTATGTGCAAATTGTTTGGTAAGCTGTATTGGGTGTAAATTATTGATGGTGATGTTGATATGGGGAAAGATGGTAAAGATATGGCTGGCGGTGTGGTGGAACAAGTTGGGAATACGGAATCTGCGAGAATTCGAAGTCCCCGGGTTCCTGTCTTTGCCATAGATAGGCTGCGGATGGGGACAGACGGTTACGGGGTCACCACCTTGGTTGCATTTATGGGATGCCCTTTGAAATGTAAATATTGCCTGAATCCTCAATGTCATGAACCGATATATGAGGGAGAGAGGCTTCGTAAAGGTATCATGCTGCTTACACCTCAGGAGCTTTATGAGTTGGTGAAAATAGACAATATTTATTTTCAGGCTACGGGCGGAGGCATTTGTTTTGGTGGTGGTGAACCGACAATGTATGTCGAGTTCTTGGAGGCGTTCAGGCAAATTTGTGGTAGGAAGTGGAAACTAACCTTGGAAACCTGTCTGTCTTGTTCCTATAGGACGATAGCCCGGTTGTGTCATATTGTGGATTATTGGATTGTAGATGTAAAATCAATGAATCCGGATATTTATAGGCAGTATACTGGATGCCGGTCAGCGGTCGAGCAGCATCTTGCAGCCTTGAAAAGGCTTGTGTCTCCCGACTGTGTCACCGTAAAAGCCCCGTCCATAAAGGGTTTTACGGAGGGATGTGACTTGGATGCCGATATGGATAGGGTAAAACAGGATTTCGGTTTCAAGGATGTCGTCAGGATACAATATGTAAATCCTTCAAAATTGACGGATAAAAAAGGAGGAAGGCTATGAATACAGGTAAAGAGAAGTGCGAAAGATTGAGGGCAATCAGGAAGGAGGTTGCCCGGCAGTACGGATTGGATTATGCACCCGTTGAATGTACCCACAGGGTGATTGCAGCGGGACTTGTCCCCAATGTGACGAGGAACTCCGGAATCTTCAAAGCCAGCTCGACAAGAAGGGTGTCAAGGATGTGGATTTGCATGTGGAAATCAGTTGTTTGACGGACAATCCGGGTGAAAAGGACGCGCTTCAAGGGGATGTAGGGGGACTTGAGGGAATGCCGTCTCTTCCATACGCGATGCCTGAGAATCACGATAGAATCCTTTATAAGCAGTGCCGGATTGCCGGAACCGCATTCCACAATCTTGAAGACATTTGGGACGAACTGTATGAAGGTACTAAGCTTGCGTTGGTAAGGCAAAAGGGCAACAAACATGACAAGCGGGCTATCGCGGTAGCTTTGGCTTCCGATTATGATGGAGACCCCGATGAATTCGATTTCGATTTCATCCTGGGGTATGTGCCTCGTTCCGAAAACGAGCAGTTGGCGGCCATGATGGATATGGGGAGGGGTGAGGCTTTCGAGTGCGAACTCAGCCGTATCGAAGGGCACGACCCTCGTAAAGGTAGTTTGTTCATGGATATCTATATCGTGAAGAATAAGGCTGTTGCAGATGCGGAACGCTTGTTTTGGGTATACGAACTGGGCGATGAGGAGTATGGACAATTTGTGGATGAGCTGTTCGGGAAAGGCTTCGCCTATTTCCGTTGGGGAGGCTATCCGGTTTGGGAACGCGTGTTACCTAAAAGGAAGAGCAAAGTGGTGGTTGTCAACCGTGGGCGTGAGGACGCAAGGCTGCATCTGATGCGTGTCATGGCTACGACGATAGAACGTGCCGGATGCTTTGTGGAAAACCCTGACGAGTTGTTTCTCATAGATGATTGCAGTCCGTTCATCCTTACTCAGGTGAGCGGTCCTTTGGTTGTACAGCTGCCAGAACTGGGATTCCTTGATGCGTTCGATACTCGGAAGGACAACCCTTTTGGACCTCTGCCTGAGGCAGTTTCTGGAAAGTTGTTGGGGTTGTTCCGGAACATGCAGGAAGGATGAAGGGGGGTTCATATGGAAGCCAAAATCAGGATTGCGTTAGATGATAGGGTGATGAGGATTTCTTAATCGAACAGAGTCGTGTTGGGAGCTATCCATTTGTCCGGTGATGTATTTATCAATGTTATGTGTACCGTAGCTTTGTTCTCTTGTGTCGTTTTCAGTCGCGTAAGGAAACGGATGGTACGTACCGGATTTCGAAACTACAAACCAGCGGGGAGAAAGATGTGTCAACAACCATACAGGCTTTGAAATCGGCTTTGCGTTCTATAGAATATGATTGGGATGCTTTTTACCAAAAGACCCTAATCGAATAGCCTGGATTATTTTACTAGGCTGGTAAAATATTTCAGCGTCATGGATTGTTCACTCGGATTCCTTGGAGACCATACGAAAATTGTCTTGAAATGTTCAATTTTTTACCTGTACGTGAAAAAGTTTGCAAGTTGCTAATGGTTTTGCGGGAAAACATGTTCAAAGGTAGACATTGTATATCTTTAAGTGCGTATCTTTGCAAATTTGATAACAGATAAAGATTGTGGATAAGGTAAGAGACATAATGGAACGCTGGAATGCTCTTCAGCCTCTTTCGGAAAGGGACAGGGAGCTGTTGAGCCGCCGTTTCACCATAGACTTCAACTACAACAGCAATCACATGGAGGGCAACACCCTGACATACGGGCAGACGGAGATATTACTCCTCTTCGGAAAAATCATCGGTGAAGCGGAGGCAAAGGACGTGATAGAAATGACCGCCAGCAATGTGGGATTGCGGATGATGACCGAAGAGGCTAAGCTGAAAGACATTCCATTGACACAGAATTTCATCCGCACGCTCCATAAAACGCTACTGCGCGAAGATTATACTGTTTACAAGAATCTGCCCGGAGGACAGACCACAAGTTATACGATACATGCCGGACGGTATAAGACACGTCCCAACAGTGTCATCACCCGATATGGAGACCGCTTTGAATACGCTTCCCCCGAAGAAACGCCCGCCTTGATGGCAGATTTGGTGGAATGGTACAACAAGGCCGAACAATCGGGTAGGTTCACGCCTGTAGAGCTGGCAGCATTGTTCCATTACCGCTATATCCGCATCCATCCCTTTGAAGACGGGAATGGACGCATAGCACGTCTGATGGCAAACTACATCCTCGCGCGTCACGGCTATCCCATGATTGTGGTAAGAAGCCGGAAGAAGAACGAATACCTGGAAGCCCTCCATAAGACAGACCTCACGGTGGGAGCCACACCCTCGCTCGGGGCGCATGCGTCCAAGCGCAACATACAGCAGTTCCTGACTTACTTCACCAAGTTGTTTGTGGAGGAAGTGGATTACCACATCCGCTTCCTTACCGAGCGTGGCGATAACGTTTGGTGGTTTGATGGCGAGCGTGTCAAATTTCGTACGGAAACTACAAGCAAGATACTCAATTTGATGTATGAATATCCAGACATCACCCTTGCAAGCCTGTCCGAGCAGGTTGGGGTAAACGTGGCAGCCATCAACAAACAAATCAGGCAACTGATAAATAGAGGGTATATCCAGCGTGCGGTGGACGGCAACTGGCGATTGATTGTTACCCCGTCAGTATGAGTTTGTTATGGCGAGTTGGGCTAAACATGTCCACTTCAGTTTACGCTCCCGAGAAATCGGTAAAACAGTGTTTCTTACGGATCCGTATTGCCGTGGTTATGGCCGGATATCATACAGGAATGCTCTCAATGACGACGAGGCGTTCCAAAGTTCCGGCCCGATGGGAGCGGTCAACAGATTACCATTTTTTGCGCAGTTCTATTACCAGGAGTTGTGATTGGAGAATGGCAGACTTTATAATGGCTGAACGGATATTCCGATTGTCTTTCTGTTATTCTTTATCCCGTTTCCTCTGGAATCAATCCTTGTCTCTGGCTTGCCGTTTGAGCAGGTCGCGGATTTCGGTAAGCAGGAGGATTTCTTCTTGGGTGGGTGCCGGAGAAGGCGTTGATACAGGCGTCATTGCTGTCACAGCCGTTTGACTGGGTGTTGTTACATGCGCTGGTACAGGAGCCGTTGCTGCCGCAGCCGTTTGCCCAGCTGTTGGTGCGGGTGTCGATACCACAGGTGTCGGCGCAGATGAAGCTACGGGTTCCGTTGCCGGACCGGCATTTTTCTCCCTTTTGCGGGTCAGTTTATTCATGAGCTTGACCATCAGGAAAACACAGAAGGCGAGGATGCTGAAATCGACACATTGCTGGATGAACGCCCCGTAGTTCCAATAAACAGGTTCGGCAGGGGCTTCGCCGGGCAGGATGTCGCGCATCCAGGAAATGTCCAGTTTGAGTTTTGAAAAATTGGTCTTCCCGACCAGGACCCCGATAGGAGGCATGATGATGTCGTTGACCAGCGAGCTTACGATTTTGCTGAACGCGCTGCCGATGATGACCCCGACAGCCATGTCCATGACATTGCCTTTGAGAGCGAACGTCTTGAATTCTTGTAAAAAGCGCATGAGGTGGATGTTTTTTATGCAGTCTAAAAGGTGTATTTTCGTACTTTTGAACCGGTTTCCCCCAGTCTTAGGAATCAGGACGGGAACGCAGAATTTTCATCCGATGAAAAAGATAAGGATAACGGTCATGCGGAAAGCCTGTTACCGCGATTTGATGGAACGCTACGAGAATCCTATGGAAAATGCTTGCGATATGCAGGAAGGGCAAGTGTTCGTTGCCAACGGATGGGAAAAGCCCGAAGGCCTTTGCGATAGCGCATGGCAAAGCATGTCTTCTTTTGTAATGGCTTTGGCTTATGGCGGTCGGGACTTGTACCAAGGTTGGATGAAGAACCCCGAATCGGCCATGATTTCCTGCAACGACGGTTTCCGGCCCGTGAGTTTCCTGATAGAGGTAATGGATTAAGGATGCCGTCCTTTTTTCTCCGTTTTCAGGACCTTTGGCAATCGGATGGGGGCTGTTAGTCTGATGCGCAGCTTCTGGCCCGTGAGTTTCCTGATAGTGGTGGTGACTTGAAGCATTAATCCATTCATTTTCAGTTTCGGACATCGCTACGGTAGAACAGGGTCTTTTGGCCTGAGGGACATCTGGAACCATTGTGTTTTCTCCGATTCCAGGTCTCGTAACCACAAGCGTTTGCATCTTACAGGTTCTGTATTATTTGGCAAAAGCTTTCCGGCAAGACGACATTGGGGCAGTTCCGGGCTTCGGCGAACAAAGGGGCGATTTCCCGGTCTGTGAAACCGGCAATGCCGCAGCCGATACGTGTCACGAGGAAGGTCAAACCGGGGTTGGCGCGGGCGAACGCGATAAATTCGTCCACGTAAGGCTTGATGGCATCCACACCTCCGTGCATGGTAGGAATGGCATAGCTTTGACCTTGCAAACCAGTGCCTTGTCCCCAGATAGCCCCGAATTTTTCCAAGGCAATCCGGGCGGCGCCACCGGCATGCGCTCCTTGCAAGTTGCTGCCGAACACGAAGATTTCTTGGGGCGCAAGTTGGCTGATGTGTTCGGGCGTATAACGCTTTTCCGGGTGAGCCGGGACTTCATTCTTTTCCGGGCGGACCGAGGTTCCGGCCCCCGTGTTTTCCACGGCTATTTTCATGACACCATCGGCCTTGCTTTCAAAGAGTTGATAGGCTTCTTCAATCTGGTTCAAAGGAAAACGATGGGTAATCAGGGGACGGGTGTCGATTTTACCTTCCGAAACCAAGCGGAGGATTTCCTCGCAATCGCAGGCATCCACACCTCCGGTCTTGAACGTCAGGTTTTTGCCGTACATTTCAGGAAGCGGTAGTTGTTGAGCTTGGTCGTAAAGGGCCACGAGCGTTACCACGGCATTGGGTCGGGCGCATTCCCAAGCCAAGCGGAACGAACTTTCGGAACCAGCCACCTCGATCACCACATCGGCTCCTCCATGCGCGCTTTGGCTCGCCACAAAGTCCTTGCAGGTTTCCGGTCCGCAAACCAAGACTTCCGGATAATGCGTCTGGACAAAACGAATCCGGTCCGGACGGCTTTCGCAAACGATGATGCGTCCGGGATTCTTCAGCAGACAGCAGAGCAGGGTACAGATGCCTGTCGGCCCCGCCCCGATAATCAGAACCGTGTCACCGGGCTTGATTTCCGAAATCCGGCTCGCCCAAAAGCCGGTAGCCAAGATGTCCCCGACGAACAAAGCCTGCTCGTCGCTCACGTTTTCCGGAATCCGGTTCAGACCTTGGTCGGCATAGGGGACCCTGACATATTCGGCCTGTCCCCCGTCGATGCGGCAGCCCAAAGCCCAGCCGCCGTTCGGGTCGGTGCAATTGTTCACAAAACCCTGTTGGCAGAAGAAACAATGCCCGCAAAAGGTTTCCACATTGACCGTTACGCGCTCGCCTGCTTTGACCCGCTTGACTTCCGCACCGGTTTTTTCCACGATGCCCACCATTTCATGGCCTACCGTGATGCCCGGGACCGCCCGGGGAACGCTGCCATGCTTGATGTGCAGGTCGCTGGTGCAGATGCTGGACAAAGTGACACGGACAATGGCGTCGCGAGGGTCCTGAAGCACAGGTTCCGGTTTTTCTTGCAAGGCGAATTTGCCTTTTTCGAGGTAAGTGTATGCTAACATGGTCTTATGTTTTTAGGGAGCCTCTGTTTTAGGGAGCTATTTTGGAGACTTCTATTCTGGGGAAACTCTATTGCTGGGTTTCTATTCGGGCGTTCTATTTTGGGCGAACGCGGTCCGGTCTTCCGTCCCGGCTTCGCGACTCGGGATTTCAAAGTCTTTGGGTTCGTTCGTAGTGTTAATCAAGCGGATGGATTCGAGGTTTCCTGGTTCGCGAATCGGGATTTCCAAGTCTCCGGGTTCGTTCGTGGCATTAATCAAGCGGATGGATTCGAGGTTTTCTGGTTCGCGAATCGGGATTTCCAAGTCTCCGGGTTCGTTCGTGGCATTAATCAAGCGGATGGATTCGAGGTTTCCTGGTTCTCGGATTGGAATGACCCAATCTCCGGGTTCGTTCATGGCGTTAATCAAGTGGATGGATTCAAACTGTCCCATTTCGCTCGCGGGAATGTCCACGGCTTGCAGGAGGCCTTTCTCCAAGCATCGTTCCCGGCAGGTTCCCCGCAGCAGAGGGTTTGCCGGGGTAAACAGTTCCCCGGAACGGCTTTGGCAGACGATGTTTGAGAACGTGCTGTCTGTGAGAAGTCCGCCTTGGACCACCAAGGCCGCTTCGTTCGGTCCGCAAGTCCCGGCAATGGCCTCCAAGGCTCGTCGGTCCGCATATTTGTAGCTGTATTCGAGTTCCTCCGCTTCGACAAGCCGGAACGAGCGAAGCACCGGACGGGAGTACGGAATGCACCTCAGGCTGATTTGGCCGTCCAAGGATAAGGTAAATGAGGCGCGGTAAATGCCTGTGGCGTGCTTCCGGCTCTCTTCCATGGCCCAAGAGGACATCCTCTCGGCGCAATCCCGGGCTTTGGCAAGTACCATGCCATGCGCTTCAAGGCTGGCGGCAAGCCTGCGTCTGTGGTATTCCAAGTGCAGGACTTGCCCGTCTTGCAGGCGCAGGGTTTCCAAGAAACGGCTCTTGTCTATTGCCATGGCACATATACTTTGTCGCAGAGTTCCCGGTACTCCTCTTGGCAATCGCTGTTGATGGTGATGCCGCCTCCGCTATGGAAAAACAGGCTCTCTTCCCTTTGTTCGATGAACCGGATCAGCACGCAGGTCCGGAGGGCTTGCCCGTCGAAATACCCGAAAATGCCGGTGTAAAACCCCCGGTCGTGATTTTCAGCTTCATGGATGGCTTGCAGGGTGGCTTGCTTGGGCGCTCCGCTGATGGAACCCGCCGGGAGGATTTGGAGCAGCAATCCGCCCAATCGGTTCCGCCATCCTTCCTCCAGGCTCCCGCAGATCTCACTGCTCACTTGCAAGACCGGGCCTTTGGAGGAAACGAGGGTGTCGATATAGCGGAACCTTTTCACATGCACGTTGCGGGCAATCCGGCTGAGCTCGCTGCGCATGAAATCCACGATGGTGCAGTGTTCCGCGTATTCCTTGTAGTTCGACAGAATCTTGTTGGCGGCGTCTTCCACCAAGCCCGAAATGGTTCCTTTCATGGGGTGGGTCCGGATGGTTCCGTCCGCTGAAATGTCCACGAAGATTTCCGGAGAAAAGCATACGAATTTGCCCGGATAAAGGATTCTGAACCGGCTGGTGCTCCGCAAAAAGATTTCTTCCAAGCTGTAATCGGTTTCCACCGGGGTCATTCCGGTCAGGTTGGCAAGGAAAGTGTCGCCCCGGTGCAGATGCCTCTGGATGGTATCGAACATGGAGGCGTAGCATTCCTCGCTCATGGGATGGGCTTGGAACCGGCTTCCATGGGGGCCGTTGAAGGAAAATTTCCTTGCATTCCCGGTGCCGTCCATTTCCCAGAAGACTTCGGTCTGCTCCATCGGGTCCAAAAGGAAGAATCCTTCCGTGCAATCGTAGTTGATGGCAAAGACAAAGGCATCTTCTTTGCCTGCATGGAAATTAATCCGTTCTGTGAGGGTTTCGATATCCATCATGGGATTGTTTGGCTGGACCGACACGGGCCGGATGCGGTGGCATGGGGTTCTCCGTTTTTTGTCTTTTGCTGGGGCAAGATTTTCGGTCGACCCCATCTGGTACGGGGGCCTGGGCCGTCTTCCGTCTTGGGCTTCGGACAACGTGGTTCTCCGGGTGCAAAGATAATGCAAGCGTGGACACGGTGGACCTTGGTATTCGGTCCTTTGCCGGTGCGGGAACTGTTTGCGGGATGTTGGGCTTCATCGTGCGTTTGATTTTGCTCTCGGCTTGCACTATCTTTGAAAGTTGGAAGTGGTATTTCCCATCGTTCTCAGAGGGAGGCTGTGCCAAAATAAGGCAAGGCCGCAAAGACTGTGCCAACAGAGCGAGTGCAGAGCCAAAGCCCCGATTGGGCATGGCCTAGGCAGGGGGAATTCGGCGAAGCCCGGCCTGCTTGGGTTCTGATTGCATCGAAAGCGGGCTGTGTTTCGGCCATTTTCGAACAAGTCCGTCCATGGCTCTCAACTTGCACCGTTTTTGTCGAGGTGTAGCCTGCCTTCGGCGAGCCAGATTACCCGTTATGACACTCCGCCAAGATGATGGATGGTTCAGAAACAGATGGCAATGAAAAAGATTCTCGTAATAGACAACCGGGATTCGTTCGTGTATAACATTGTGGAATATTTGCGCCGGATGCCGGAGGTGGAGGTTCAGGTTGTGTGTGACGATGGCAAGACCTCTTTGCCTTGCACCGATAACTTTTGGGGCATTGTCTTGTCGCCAGGAGCCGGTATCCCGGAGGAGTATGTCTTGATGCGGGAGGTTTTGGAAGGTCGGGTCCGGGAAACGATGCCCGTATTGGGCATTTGCCTTGGCATGCAGGCGATGGTGACGGTTTCCGGCGGCCAGCTCCGGCTTTTGCCCGTTCCCCGGCACGGTCATCCTTCCCGTTTGTGTTTCTGCTGGGATAGACCTGCCATGTTCGATTCCATTCCGGAAGGAACTCAGGTGGGGCGGTACCATTCGTGGGTGGTCGATGAAGCTGCTTTGCCCGGATGTTGGAATCTGGTTGCCCGGGACGAGGAAGGCAATGTGATGGTCGTGGTTCGCAAAGACAAGCCTTGGACAGGGCTTCAGTTCCATCCGGAGAGCATCATGAGCCCGCAGGGGTTCGACATGCTGCAATCCTGGGTCCGGATTTTGCCCCCGCCGGAATGGACGTAGATTCTGTTTAACCCGAATCGGTCATTAGGCTTCGGGCAGAAGCGGACAAGATGCCCGAAAGCACCATTTCCGCCATCGGAAACGCCCCGGCGAGTCTGATGGCCGATTTGGGTTTAAGGCGGGTTCTATGAATCGGTTCTGCATGACATGCATGAGCTTCTTGGGCTGTCTTGCTGCCATTTTGTTCCATGGCGGCGCATTTCCGGACTCGGAAGTGTCTTGCGGGGCTGTACTGTCCCCTGCTGGACAGAGGCAGTCCGCCGTGTCGCGGGATTCCATGTTCCTGCAGGATCTGTATTGCCCCGTGCCGGTTTGGAATGCAGTGGCGATGGATGCGGGGCAAAGAGGGTCACGGCAGGATTCCCGGACGCTTCCGGAGGACACAGGAACGATGGCGGATTGACAGCCAGGCTTGCATTTGATCCGAGGGATGGCATGTCGGGACGGGCGGGTCGTCGTGGAGTTTGTTCCGGCATCATGATGCTGATGGCGATATTGCGGTACGGAGGGAATGCGGCCCGTTTCGGATTCTGTTTCAGGAATCCGGCAGTACGTGCGGCCGTCCGTGCCGGAAAGCAGAGTCGGAGTGCCAAGGAAGGCGGTACGGAAATGGTATAGGACTGAAGTCATATGGATGCGGTGTCCCGGTTCGTCTTCGGGGTATCCGCCTATGCTGGAAAATGCTATTTTTGCAGCCTTGTTCCGTACGGTGCGCCGGAACGGTGCGGCCTGGTTCGGTACAGGGAAAGGAAGGAGGACATGAGAAGATTCTTTATTTCAGGCGGGACGGCTTTGGCGGCTTTCCTGCTGCCGGTTTTATTGGTGGCCCAATCCGGATTGCCTTTCGAAATAGTGGAATACCGGCCTGCTCCGGGACAGTTCGTGGATTACACGTATTTTCTGGAAGAAGGGCAATCGGTGCAGGACTTGGATAACGCCCAGGTCTGCGCCTATCTGAATGCCCAGTGCGAGAACATGCCGTTTTCCTATCTGGTCTCCTTGGGAGGTTTCGGAGGGTCGGTTACTGTCAGGCTCAAGGAAAGCTTGCCTGACGGGGATGGCGCGGATTTCAAGATTTACGGCAATGCTTTCTACGACCCGGCCTATACCCCGGCCTTGACGGATGAACCGGGAGGCAGTGCCGAACCAGGCATAGTCTGGGTGAGCCGGGACGAAAACGGGAACGGATTGCCGGACGACCCTTGGTACGAGCTTGCCGGTTCCATGACGGATGACACGGCTGCAGTGGCGGGTTACACGATAACCTATTATGTGCCGGATTCCATCAGCGGCGATATCCCTTGGCGGGACAGCCGGGGCGATACGGGACGCATCGCCCGCATGGAGATGCATCGTCAGGAATCATATTTCCCGCTTTGGCTGGCTTCGGATTCCTTGGTGCTGAGTGGCCGCCTGCTGCCGCCCAATGCCCGTTTGGAGACCAAACCTTCGGGTGCGGCCCAATGGGTGCTGTACTCTTATGGATGGGGCTATGCCGACAACCATCCCAATAACAGCAACCTGAGCGATATGGATATTTCCTGGGCAGTGGATGCCGAGGGGAACCCGGCGGGATTGGAGTCTATCGATTTCGTGAGGGTCGTCACGGCGGTCAACCAGCAGCTGGACTTGGGAGTCGGAGAGACTTCCACCGAGTTTGCCGGCGTGGAGCCGTTGTCCCGGCCCTCGTCGGGCAGAGAAGGGTCGGATGCCTTCTCGTCATTGTTCAGGTTGTGGCCCAATCCTTGCCAGGACGGTTTCTGGTGCTCTTTGGTTTCCGGCGATGCCAGTGCCGGGCTGGAAGCGGGATTGTACGATTTGTCGGGAAGGTGCGTGAAGGAAATGAAGCTGCGGGATTGCCCGTTTTTTGTCGGCATGGATGGACTGCCGGCAGGATTGTACCTGTTGCGCGCGGGATCGGCTTATGCTCGGATTTTGAAAAAATGATGGAGAAAATCTGTCCTAAGTGCGGGAAAACTTTTGAATGCCGCCATGACCTGGACTGCGGTTGCATGGAAGTCCGTCTGGGAGGAAAGGCACGGCAGTATGCCGCGGAGCAATATCCCGGCCAGTGCCTTTGCGTGGACTGCCTGCGGCAGATCGAGAGCTTGCATTCCGGGATGCCGGCCCGGGAGTAGGCGAGGGAGAGGGATTTTTTTCGTAAATTCGCGTCTCGGCCGAGGAGAAAGCGCGAGCTGCAGCTTGCCTCGCGGCCGTTTCGACAGGTCTATTCTAAAGCCGGGAAAAGTGGCAGCAAAGAAAAGAGAACAACTATCGCGGAAGGAGGAGCCGATGGAAACCCCTGTCCAGCGTCGGATTGTATTGAAAGGTGTCCGGGTCAATAACCTGAAGAACGTGGACGTGAGCTTCCCGGCCGGGAAACTCACGGTTGTGACGGGGCTTTCCGGTTCGGGCAAGTCTTCATTGGTATTCGATACCCTTTATGCCGAAGGCCAGCGTCGTTATGTGGAAAGCCTCAGTGCTTACGCCCGCCAGTTTCTAGGAAGGATGGGCAAGCCGGAAGTGGATTTCGTGGACGGGATTTCCCCGGCTATCGCCATCGAGCAGAAGACCATCAATTTCAATCCCCGTTCCACGGTAGGGACTGTGACAGAGATTTACGAGTACCTCAAGCTTCTTTACGCCCGTATCGGCAAGATTTATTCCCCGGTATCCGGCAGGGAAGTGCGCCGGCATTCAGTGAGCAATGTGGCCGACTTTGTCGTGAAGCTTCCGGAAAATACCAAAGTCTATGTCCTGGCTCCGGTCAATATCCGGAAGGGGTTGAAGGTTGCGGAGTATTTGCGGTTGATGGAACAGCGGGGTTTCAGCCGCCTGTATAAAGTCTGCAAGGAAGACGCCTCCTGTTCGGAAATGCTGCAGATCAGCCAGGCAGGCGGGCTTGAAACGTTGGAAGGGTATTACTTGCTGGTAGACAGGCTGGTAGTCCGGGTGCAAGAAGAGCAGGGCGCTTTGTATTCCCGCATATTCGATTCTGTGCAGACTTCCTTCAATGAAGGGGATGGCATCTGTTACATAGAATGCGCCGCTTCGGGGGGCAAATCCCGTTTTCTGGAATTTTCCAACAGGTTGGAGATGGATGGGATGAGCTTTGTCAAACCCAGTCCCAATTTCTTCAGCTTCAATAATCCTTACGGAGCATGCAAGACTTGCGAAGGCATAGGCACCATCGTCGGGGTCAGCGAGGACCTGGTGATTCCCGACCCGGCTTTGTCGGTTTACGAGGATGCGGTGGCTTGCTGGCGAGGCGAGAAGATGAGCGAGTGGAAAAAGGAGTTCATCCGTTATGCCGAAAAGGAGAAATTCCCGGTACATCGACCTTACCGGGAGTTGACGCAAAAGGAGAAAGACATTCTCTGGCATGGCGGCAAGTACGCCAAGGGCATCGATGACTGTTTCAAGTTCATAGAGAAGAATTCCTATAAGATACAATACCGGGTCATGGCTTCGCGTTACCGAGGCCGGACCGTGTGTCCGGACTGCCATGGCGGCCGTCTTCGGAAAGATGCTGATTACGTGAAGATTGACGGCAAGAGTATTTCTGACTTGGTTCGGATGCAAGTGGACGAGCTTTCAGCTTTCTTCGGCAGGATCCGGCTGACCGCTTACGAAAAGGCGGTCGCCTCCCGGATGCTGACCGAAATCCGCAACCGTCTGCAGTATCTGAAAGATGTCGGCTTGTCCTATCTGAGCCTGAACCGGGCCTCTGCCAGCCTTTCCGGAGGGGAAAGCCAGAGGATTTACCTGGCCAATTCCTTGGGCAGCGCCTTGGTCGGGTCGTTGTATATATTGGACGAGCCCAGCATCGGCCTGCATTCCCGGGACACTGAACATTTGATCAAGGTAGTCAAGCAACTGCGGGATTTGGGAAATACCGTCATCGTGGTCGAGCACGACGAATCGATGATGATGGCGGCGGATTATATCGTGGATGTCGGTCCGTATGCCGGGCGTTACGGGGGCGAGATTGTTTTCGCAGGTACGCCCAAGGAATTGATGGAAAAAGGCACAAGCCTGACAGCCAAGTATCTGCGTGGAGAAATGTCGATTCCGGTGCCTTCTTCGCGCAGGGCATGGACCCGTTCTGTCCGGCTATGCGGCGCGAGCCGGAACAACTTGCAGGATGTCACGGTCAGTATTCCGCTCAATGTGATGACGGTCGTGACCGGAGTCAGCGGCTCGGGCAAGACTTCGCTGATTCGCCAGACCCTGTATCCTGCCTTGCAGAAGGCTTTGGGTACCTATCAAGGCGGAGAAATCCTCAAATACCGCAAGATAGAAGGTGATATAAGCCTGATCCAGGCTGTGGAACTCGTGGACCAGAACCCGATAGGCCGTTCCAGCCGTTCCAATCCGGTCACTTACGTCAAGGCCTATGACGATATCCGGGAATTGTACGCATCTCAGCCTTTGGCCAAGAAACGCCTTTATACGCCGGGTTTTTTCTCTTTCAACGTGGAAGGCGGCCGTTGTGAAGCCTGCCAAGGCGAAGGTACCAAGAAAGTGGAGATGCAGTTCATGGCAGACATCTATATAGAATGCGAGGAGTGCCATGGCAAACGTTTCAAGGAAGAGGTCCTGGATGTGAAGTACAACGGGAAGGATATATCGGAAGTGCTGGGGATGAGCGTGGACGAGGCGTTGGAGTTCTTTCCTGCCGATGCCGGAGAAGCGGTGCTGAAACGTCTGCGCAATAAATTGCAGGTTCTGCAGGATGTAGGATTGGGATACCTGCATCTGGGGCAGTCTTCCAGCAGCCTTTCAGGCGGAGAGGCCCAGAGGGTCAAGCTGGCCTATTTCCTGAGCAGGGGCAATGCCGAGGAGCGGGGGCATACCTTGTTCATTTTCGACGAGCCTACGACGGGCTTGCACTTCCATGACATCCATAAGTTGCAGCTGGCTTTCGATGCCTTGATTGAAAGAGGGCATAGCGTATTGGTTATCGAACACCAGTTGGATGTGGTCAAGATGGCCGACTGGGTAATAGATGTGGGGCCTGAAGGGGGAGAGGCAGGAGGCCGGATCGTCTACGAAGGCATTCCGGAAGGTCTGGTCGATGTGAAAGAGTCCTATACGGGGAAATATCTGAAGGAAAAGTTGCTTTTTAAGAAACAAGGCGATGCCGATGTGCCCTCGTCGGGATATCCGGCAGGAAGCAGGAGGAGAAAATGAAGATTATCGAGAATGGATCGTTGAAAGCTTTGCATACGATGGGGTGCGAGGTGCAGAGCCGGTATTATGCCGAAGTGGAGAGCAAGGAAGATGTTCTGGAATTGCTGGCAGACCCGCGGTACAGGAAATTGCCCAAATTCTGGCTTGGAGGAGGAAGCAACACGTTGTTTATCGGTGATTTCCCGGGATTGGTGATCCGTCTGGCCAATAAAGGGATCCAGGTGGAATCCGATTCCAGGGAAAGCGTGGAGGTCCGAGTCCAGGCAGGTGAGATCTGGGCTGATTTTGTGCAATATGCCATTGAAAGAGGCTGGTGGGGCGTGGAGAATCTTTCCGGAATCCCGGGGTCGGCTGGAGGCGCCGTTGTGCAGAACATGGGTGCTTACGGTCAGGAGATAGCCGAGGTGGTGGAACGTGTGGAAGTCCTTGACTTGGGTACGATGAGATTCTCGGAGATTCCGGTGGAGGATTGCGGTTATTCTTACCGCTCCAGCCGTTTCAAAGGGCAGAGCCGCTTTTTGGTGTGGTCTGTGTCGCTTTCGTTGAGGAAAAGGCCGTCCCCTTGCCTGGAGTACGAAGGCTTGGCGGAAATTGCAGGGGAATCTCCTTCCCAGAAGGAAATTTCCCGGGCTGTGCTGCGCCTGAGGGAGGAAAAACTGCCTGACCCCAAGGAATTAGGCAGCGTAGGCAGCTTTTTCACCAATCCGGTGGTTTCGGAAATCGAATTCGGAAACCTCAGGCGTGCCTATCCAGGGATGCCGGGGCATAAAGCGGGAAACGGGGAAAAACTGTCAGCTGCATGGTTGATAGACCATTGCGGGTGGAAATCATACAGGGAAGGAGATGCAGGGGTTTATGCCAGGCAGCCCTTGGTCCTGGTCAACTACGGCAAAGCCAGCGGGGAAGATATCTGGGAACTGGCCATGCGGATCAAGGAAAGCGTGAAAAAGAAGTTCTGGGTGGACATGGAGCCTGAAGTCTGCGTGGTGAACGGGAAAGAAAGGATGGAAGAGCAGCGTTACGAGGAAGTGCTGGATGTGATGTACCATTGCTTGCCTATGTTCCATCGGATCGGCGCGGCGGCTTACAAGCCGGACTTGTCCAATACCGAGAAGCTGATGACGGCCCTGAAGGAGCCTTATCTTCGGTTCAAGACGATTCATGTGGCGGGGACTAATGGGAAGGGTTCGTGTTCGCATATGTTGGCATCTATCCTGCAATCAGCAGGTTATAAGACAGGCTTGTACACCTCCCCGCATTTGCGCGATTTCCGCGAGAGAATCCGGATCAATGGCCAGATGATTCCCAAGGATGCTGTCGTGGCGTTTTTCGAGGAACATGAGGACCTTTTCAGAAAAGTCAAAGCCTCGTTCTTCGAAATGACGGTGGCGATGGCTTTCGATTACTTTGCCAAGGAGAGGGTCGATGTCGCGGTTGTCGAAGTCGGGATGGGCGGCCGTCTGGATTCGACCAATGTGATAACGCCTCAGTTGAGCTTGATTACTAATATCAGCTTAGACCACATGCAGTTCCTGGGAGATACCGTGCCTAAGATCGCCGAGGAGAAGGCCGGCATCATCAAGCCGAATGTGCCAGTGGTCGTCAGCGAGGCTCAGAGCCAGACCCGCTTGGTCTTCGACCGGGTGGCCAAGGAAAAGCATGCGCCTATCCAATATGCCAGCCTTGCCTATACCTTGCACAATCTGCAGAACAGGGGGGATTTGATTACGTTCGATGTGGAGAAAAACGGGAAACCTTATCTGTCAGGGCTTTCCTGCGATTTGACGGGAGACGAATACGAGACAAGGAATATCGTAGGTGTCCTGTGCGCGGTGGATGTGCTGCGAGGGAAGTTCTCGATACCGGAGACCGCTTTGCGGCAGGGATTGTCCCATGTAGTATCCAAGACCGGTTTGCTGGGACGCTGGCAATGCTTGGGCAAGTCCCCGTTGATTTATTGCGATACCGGTCATAACGAAGGTGGTATCCGTCTAGTTCTGCAGCAGATTTCCAAGATCGGGTACCAGCATCTGCATATCGTGTGGGGCATGGTCAAGGACAAAGACATAGACCATATTCTTTCCTTGCTGCCGCGTTCGGCATCGTATTATTTCTGCCAAGCTCCGCAAGAAAGGGCCTTGGATGTGCATAAGCTGAAGGAAGAAGCCGGTTTCCATGGATTGAAAGGGGCAGCGTACGCATCGGTGCACGAGGCATTGGATGCCGCTAAGGCGAAAGCCGGCGAGGATGATCTGATATATGTAGGAGGGAGTACCTTTGTAGTGGCGGAGATTTGCTGAAACCGCGGTCCGCTTCATCGGGGGCCGGCATTCCTTTCCCGGGCGGGGCTGTCACAGGAAAAATGCGGGAACAGGCTGACTGCCGGCAGCAGCCTGCGTCGCGTCGAGCGGCCGCGGGCCGGGTCCGTCCGGAAGGCCGGGCATGCAAGAGCGAAACCGATACCCGGCGGCCTGATGGGCGGCGCGGGATTATGAAACATGCTGCAATACTGGATTAATGAAAAAGATACCGGGAACATTCACAATAGTCTGTTATATCATTCTTGTGGCAGCCTTGCTGACCTGGATCGTGCCAGGCGGCGAGTATTTGCGGGAGAACCTTGTGGTGAACGGGGTCGAAAGGGAAATGGTGGTGGATGGTTCGTTCCATTACGTGGAGAAGAACCCGCAGACGTTCTCTGTCTTTTTTTCGCTGTTTCAGGGTTTTGTGGAGAATGCGGGCATCATCGTGTTTGTGTTGATGGTGGGCGGGGCATTCTGGATTCTGAACAGTACCAAGGCAATAGATGCAGGTATCAAGGAATTCGTGGCTTTCACGCGGCGATGCCGGCGGAAGAAATGTTTTTCGCGTGTGGATGTGGATTCGGTGGTGCTTGTTTTCATTATGCTGATGTTCAGTGTATTCGGTTCAGTTTTCGGGATGAGCGAGGAAACGATAGCCTTTATTGTCATTTTTGTCCCGATGGCGGTTTCGATGGGTTATGATTCGATTACAGGAGTCTGCATTTCGTATCTGGCGGCTCATGTGGGTTTTGCCGGGGCCACATTGAATCCTTTCACGATAGGCATTGCCCAAGGGATCGCCGGCATCCCTTTGTTTTCCGGCTTGGAATACCGGGCAGTATGCTGGTTTGTGCTGACGGTGACAGCTATCGTGTTCGTCTTATGGTATGCCCGCAGGGTCAAGAAGGACCCGCAAAAGTCCCCGACGTGGAAAATCGACCAGTATTGGAGGGACAGGGCGGCAGCGCCGGAAATGGGCGGGGTAACGGAAGAGGCAGGGATGAGGCCGACTTCGGAGAGGGGGCGGCTTCAAGGGAAACCGGACGGGGAGCTTCCTCGCAAGGCCATGTATGCTGTTTTTGCTTTTTTGGTTCTGGTGCAGGCCTGGTTTTCTGTCAAATATCCGGTGACAAGCTTGCATGTGGGGCAGGGCAGCTGGGAATTTCCTTTGATTCCTGTGTTTTCAGTCCTGTATCTGCTATGGGGGTTGCTGGCGATACGCAGATCGGTGGCTTCCTTCAATTTGCAGCTTTTGTTTTTCACGGTGGCCTATCTGGTCGTCGGGGTGTTGGGATACGGATGGTATGTGATGGAAATCTCGGCGCTCTTCTTGGCTATGGGCATATTTTCCGGGCTGGCTGCGGGTTATGGCTTGGACAAGGTGATGGGCCTTTTCCAAGAGGGGGCGCGGGATATTCTCGGGCCGGCCATGGTGATTGGCTTGGCGGGAGGAATCATATTTGTCTTGCAGGAAGGCAAGGTGATTGATACGATTCTGCATGGAGCGTCCTCGGCCATGAGCCGGATGGGGGAAGTGGCTTCGGTTGGTTCCATGTATGGATTCCAGACTTGCCTGAATCTGATCATGCCTTCAGGCAGTGCCAAGGCGGCATTGACGATGCCGATCATGAGCCAGTTCTCTGACTTGCTGGACATATCTCGTCAGACCACGGTGCTGGCCTTTCAATTCGGGGATGGTTTCACGAATATGATCACCCCGGTTTCCGGGGTGCTTTTAGGTGTCCTGGGCGTGGCCCGGATTCCTTATGCGGTTTGGTTCAAGTGGGTGTACAAGTTCATTTTGCTGTTGATCGCGGTGGGGTTTTTGTTGCTGTTGCCGACTTTGCTGTTGCCGCTGAACGGTTTTTAGCCAGGCAGGGCGTCGCCGCCTGTGTGTCGTGCGCGCCTGCGATAGATATTTTATTGGCGTACATTATAAAGGTAAGATTATGGAGGTGTATAAGTTTGGCGGGGCATCCGTGAAGGATGCCGATGCTGTCAGGAATGTGGCTTCGATTCTGAAATCGGAAGTGAAAGAGCCGACTTGCGTGGTGGTTTCTGCCATGGGGAAGACTACTAATGCATTGGAAGCAGTCCTGGATGCTTTTTATCGTGCCGGGGAAAATAGGGACGAATTGCTGAAAGGTGTGCTGGCATCCCATTTGCGGGTACTGTCCGGGTTGTTTCCTGATCCCGGGCATCCGGTGTATGGGAAACTGAAGGCTTTGTTCCTGCGTTTGGCCGATGAGCTGAGCCGGATTCATGCAATGTCCTACGATAAGGCGTACGACCAGGTGGTCTCTTTCGGGGAAAGGTTCTCCACTTGCATCATTTCGGAATATCTGGCTGAAGCCGGAATCGGGAATGTGGAGTTGGATGCCTCTCGTTTGGTTCTTACTGACGGGCATTTCCGGGAAGGGAAGGTGCTTTGGGAACCGACCACGCAGCGGATCAAGGAGGCGGTGGAAGCCGTTTGGGCGCAAGGTTTGGGCGTCGTGTTGACGCAGGGATTCATCGCCTGCGACGAGGCGGGCGATACGGTGACCTTGGGCCGGGAAGGTTCGGACTATTCCGCGGCGGTCTTTGCCTATTGCCTGGATGCAGCCAAGATGACTATCTGGAAGGATGTCCCTGGCGTTCTGAATGCCGACCCGAAATATTTCTCCAATACGAAGAAATTGGATTATGTTTCCTATTACGATGCCACCGAACTGGCCTATTTCGGTGCGAGCATTATTCATCCTAAGACAATCAAGCCTTTGCAGAACAAGAAGATACCTTTGCATGTCCGATCTTTTATGGATGTGTCCGCTTCAGGTACATGGGTGGGCTTGGAAGGTGTGCCGGATAGCCGTATGCCTTCTTTCATATGCAAGCAGCCGCAGACGCTATTGTCTATTTATCCCAAGGATTTCTCCTTTGTGGATGAGACCAATCTGTCGGAAATATTCCATTGCTTCGTGAAGAACGGACTCAAGGTGAACCTGATGCAGAACTCGGCTTTGAGCTTTTCAGTCTGCATAGACCAAGGCCGGGGAGACTTGGATGCAGTCCTGGCCGAATTGGCACTGCGTTATGATTGCCGGTATAACCAGGATCTCGAGCTTTTGACTATCCGGCATTACACGCAGGAGGTCATTGAGCAGATTGTCGGAGACAGGAAGGTGATGCTGGAGCAGCGGACGAGGCATGCGGTGCAGATGGTGCTTGGCGGAACATGTTGACAGCCGAGTCCTTTTTCGATGATCGGGAATACAGGCCGGGAAGATGAGCAGAAAGACCCTTGTTTATATCGCGCTGACCATGTTCATGGCTTTGGCGGGCTTGATTGCAGTCCAGATTTACTGGACTCGGAGCATTTTTGCCCAGAATGAGGAATATTTGAACTTTTCGGTCAACGAGGCCATGCAGGAGGTGGCTACCTCGCTGGAAGATTTGGTCCTTTCCGAACAGATGAACCGGATTCAGAACCATCGCAGGCTGATGCGGGAAATAGACTCGGTGAACTGCCTGCTGGCAGATTGGCGGCAGCGGTATTCGCCGGTTCTGGGAAAGCCGGGGGGCATCCGGCTGGAAGCCGATGGCCGTTACCGCCTTACGGATGATCCGGTGATGCGGGTCGAGTGGAGGGATACCGTGGCAGGTGTCCTGGTGACAGGCAGTTTCGTGCAGGCAGATTACACTTCTTCGTATGGTCTGTCTGATGCCCGTAAGGATGAAATCCGGCGCGAATATGGTCTGTTGGAATCGTACAGGGATGATTTGCTGTATGCCTCCCGGATGATCGACAATCTGCTGAGGACATCGTGGCAGGAAGCGCCCGAACGGGAACTGGGGCGACGGGTGGCGCCTCGTCTGATTGATTCCTTGCTGGTTTCCGCATTGGGGACGAGGCAGATCCGGACCCGGGTGGAATGGGGTGTATTCAGTACCTATGGCGGCAAGCTGGTGATGCAGAAGAGCGGGGACTATGGCATGCAGCTGTTGCAGAGCGGATTCCATTGCCGGTTGTATCCTCGTCAGAAGACGGAATATCCCTTGCTCCTGTATTTGTATTTCCCTGACCGGCTGGAATTCCTTGTGTCCCAGATCTGGTATCTGATTGTGGCATCGGTGCTGCTTTTCGCATTGTTGATCTACACTTTTTCATATACGTTGGTTTCGATATGGAAGCAGAAGAAGCTGACAGAGATGAAGAGCGATTTCATCAATCATGTGACCCATGAGATCAAGACTCCCGTCAGTACGATTGCCTTGATCTGCGAATCTTTCGATGACCCGGATGTGCGTTACGATGAGGCTGGCATGAAGAATGTGCTGCACATCATCCAGCACGAAAACCAGCGTTTGCAGTCTTTGAGCAGCCAGATTATCCAGATTTCGAAAATGGAGAAAGGGGATTATTTCTTGAACAAGACCCATTTTGAGATGCATCGGGCCATAGAGGAGGCTGTCAACAACACCGGGTTCCAGGTAATGCATAACAATGGGAGGATCGTCACGCATCTGGACGCGGAGAACGACGATGTGTACGGAGACAGGACGCATATAGTCCATATTGTGTCCAATCTGATAGACAACGCTAACAAATATTGCACGGAGAAGCCATTGATCGAGATACGGACTTTCAATGTAGAGGGTGGGTTGCAGATAGATGTCAAGGATAACGGCATCGGCATCGCCAAGTCGAACCAGAAAAAGATTTTCGAGAAGCTTTACAGGGTTCCTACAGGGAACAAGCATGATGTGAAAGGATTCGGCCTGGGGCTGAGTTACGTGGCATCGATCATGCGGCAGCATGGAGGCCGGGTGTGGGTGGACAGCGAACTGAAGCAAGGGTCTGTGTTTCATTTGTTTTTTCCTCAGGAAAATCGGACATCTGCTTGAGGACGTGTTCCATGAATCAGGTTTGCGTGCCGGGGCGGTTTTCCATTGCCAGCGGGAAAAACGCTTCGGCATCGGTTCATGGGACAGCCTTGCCCGTTCGGTTTTCCGATGAGGTCGATCCGATGTGATCAAAGCGCAGGCGAAGCCAAGCGGGACAGAAGGACCTCGGGATACTCCCTAAGAGATGTTGATAAAATTATTTTTCATGTAATCAGTTGTTTGTGAGTATGCCTGCCGATAAAATCCGTTTGAAGCGTATTCATGATGACACGGGATGCTTCCGTCTGAGGCCCTATGGAGACATCCCGGTTCAAAGTCACGGATTATTTGTACATTTGCCTTTCAGGCCTGAGTGCGTTGGAGCCTGTCCCTGTTTCCGTCCCGCGCAACGTGGACGGAAAGGAGCGGGCGCGGCTTCGTATCCGCTTCCGCTATAGGCAGGTTTGCTTGGCTCGTGGCACCTCCGTCGGGCGGCGTACTTCGGTTACTCCAGGAAGAGGCGGGGCATGTGCTATGCGGCCGGGCAGAAGCGGTCGAGGCACGCCGCCCGACGGGAAAGCGACCGGGGCGGGCTTCTTCCGGGCTTCTTTCGAGCCTGATTGTGCAGCATGCATAGTAGTCAATCTATGAACGAAATGAACACGCCGGTTTCAATTCTTTTGGCAGAAGACGACCCGAACTTGGGGACATTCTTGCAGGCATATCTGACAAGCAAGGGGTTCAAGACCTCCTTGTACAGGGACGGGGAGTCGGCTTTCGATGCTTTCAGGAGCGGGGATTTCAATTTCTGCATTACCGACATCATGATGCCGGTAAAAGATGGGTTTTCCTTGGCCAAGGATATCCGCAAGCTGGATTCCCGTATCCCTATACTTTTCCTGACAGCCAAGACTCTGGAAGCAGACCGCTTGAAGGGGTTCCAAATGGGCGGGGACGATTACTTGACCAAGCCTTTCAGCATGGATGAACTCTTGTTGCGGATCCAGGCTATCCTGCGGCGTACCATTGGGGCTGGAAAGGAAAAAGAACAGAATGTGTTTCAGTTGGGTGATACCAAGTTCGATTTCCTGACGCAGAAGCTCTCGAATGCGGATGGTTCGGTGGTGGTGGATCTGACGAGCCGGGAATCGGAACTGCTGAGGTTGCTTTGCATGCATGAGAATGAAGTGGTGGAAAGGAAAGAAGCTTTGGTGAAAGTTTGGAAGAGTGATAATTATTTCAACGCCAGAAGCATGGATGTCTATGTGACCAAGCTTCGCAAAGCTTTGCGGACAGTCGGTACGTTGGAGATATTGAACGTGCATGGTGTCGGTTTCAAACTGGTAGTGGAAAAGTGATGGGCGAAAGGGCTTTGTCGAATTGTTTCAAGGCCGGTGCCGGCCGGGGAAGTCGGGCTGGACGGAAAACCGCGGGAATGCCTGCTTGGTTTACCGGAGGCCTGAAGTGGTGCAGTGGAATTGCGTGCGTGTTGTTTTGCCTGTGGCTGACGGTTTCCTGCCGGGAGGAATATTCCCGTTTCGACGAGGGGGAAGTCTATTTGCGTTTTTCGCAGGATACGGTTCGTTTCGATACTGTATTCACCAGCATGCAGAGTGTTACCCAGAGGATTACTGTCCGGAATCCGTCCAGGGACGCGGTGTCGGTGGACAGGATTTATCTGGCGGGAGGTGGCAGTTCCCGTTTCCGTATCAATGTGAGCGGGGACACATCTCTGATACAGAACGGAGTTGTAATCGGCGGGAGGGATAGTCTGTATATTTTCATCAATGTGGCGATCGACTACCGGAACCAGAACGAGCCTTTTGAAATCGTGGATTATATAAGGTTCGAATTGAACGGGATGCCTGCCCAGCAGGTAGTATTGACTGCATGGGGACAGGATGCGCATTACTTGAAGCCTGACAAGACTATCGCTTTGCCCTACCGGGATCCGGCTCAGTGGACGTCCGGCACGGAACCGGATAGTGTGCGTTTCTCTTATTTTTATTGGAATCCGGACAATCTTGTGGATGCGCAGAAGCCTTACGTGGTCTATGGCTATTTGACGGTTCGGTCAGGGCAGACATTGCACGTTCCTGCCGGAAGCCGTTTCTATTTTGCCCGTAATTCTGGTATCTGGCTTCAGTCCGGAGCCTGTTTGCAGGTGGAGGGAACGCTTTCGCAGCCGGTTCTTTTTACCAGCCTGCGCCAGGATGGGGATTACCGGGACATGGCCGGACAGTGGGGACGTATCTGGATGGATGGGGAAAGCGGCCCGCATAGAGTGGAGTATGCTGTGATACGGAATGCCGAGACGGCTTTGTGGCTGGATTCCTGCGTGCAGGCGGAAGGCGGGCTGTACGTTGCCGACACCAAGATAGAGAACATGTCCCGGCACGGGATTCTTTCCAAGCAGAACCGGGTGGAAGGGGTGAACCTTTGCATCTCTTCGGCTCAGGTGCCTTTGATGCTGGCAGAGGGAGGAAGCTATGCTTTCCGGCATGGTACTTTCGTGAGCCGGTATATGGGAGGGACGGGAATTTACAGCCAGGCTTTGGTTTTGACCGATTACCGGGAGGATGCCGGGGGCGGAAGCCGGTCGTTCCCGATGGAAAAGGCGGAGTTCGCCAACAGTGTGTTCTACGGGAGCGGCAGCCGGCAGATAGAGTTGGATTTCGAGGAAGGGTCGGCTTCGTTGGAGGTTTGCAGTTTCGATGCCTGCCTGATATCGATGCTGCCGTTGCCGGATACCGTTGCCGGGCATTACCGCCATTGCCTCTGGAACCAGGATCCTTTGTTTGCAGATGAGGAGAATTATAATTTTGAAATAGATACCATCGTTTCTCCTCTGGTAGGCACGGGAGACCCTGCTTTTGCGACCGGAGCGGCGGCTTCGGATATCAAAGGCTTGCTTCGGGCGGTTCCTCCTTGTATCGGGGCTTACGAATTCGATCGGGCTGCTCCGGCAGGTCTGTGGGATTCCTGGTCCCGGGAGCAAGACTGATCCTGTTCCCGGAGCCGGCTTGAAGGGGAGGCGGGCGGAGTCCGGCCATGGATCGGCATGGAATGCGCCCTGTCGCTTGGCGTAGAGAGGGGTTCGTTTGTCCGGGCGTGTCGTGGAAAATGAAAAACAATAGCTTATGTCAGAAATAATCAAACAGAGAACATTGAAAGGCCCCGTCAGCGTGTCGGGCGTCGGCTTGCATACGGGCAAGGTCGCTACCGTCACCATCAAGCCGGCTCCGGCCGGCAGTTGGTTCGTGTTCAAACGGACAGACCTGCCGGAGCAGCCTGAAATCCGGGCTTTGGCCGAGAATGTCGTGGACACATCCCGTGGCACGACCTTGGAAGAGAACGGGGCGAGAGTGGCCACGGTGGAACACGTCCTTTCGGCTTTGGCCGGCTTGGAGATCGATAACGCTTTGATTGAAACCGATTCGATGGAGATGCCTATCCTGGACGGAAGCGCCCGGCTGATTACCGATGCCATCCTGAAGGCCGGGATTTGCGAGCAGGATGCCGAACGCCGGTATTACCGCCCAAGAGGGCCGATGTCGTTCCGGAATGAGGAAAAGGATGTGGAAATCAAGGTGGTGCCTTCCGACAAGCGGGAGTTTACAGTCAAGATCGATTATAATTCGGCTGTGATTGTGCCCCAGTTCGCCAGTATCGGCGAATTTGGGGAAAACTACGCCAGGGAAGTGGCCTGCTGCCGTACCTTCGTGTTCCTTCGCGAGATAGAGTTCCTGTTCGCCAACAACTTGATTAAAGGAGGCGATTTGGACAACGCCATCGTGTTCGTGGATAGAATGATAGGCAAGCCTGAGATGGAACGTTTGGCGAAGATGCTGGGCAAACCGGAAGTGGAGGTGCGTTCGGAAGGAATCCTGAACAACGTGGATCTCTATTTCAAGAACGAGCCGGCCCGGCATAAGATGCTGGACCTGATAGGCGATTTTGCCTTGCTGGGATGTTACATGAAGGCATCGACCGATGCGCTCAAGCCCGGTCATCAGAGCAATACAGAATTCATTAAACTCATACGTAAACAAATGCTAAAAGACATGGCACCAGAAGCTTTGCCTGAATTCGACATTACGGCCACGCCGCCTTTCGACATCAACGCCATCAGGAAGATCCTGCCGCATCGGCCGCCTTTCCTGTTGGTTGACAAGATTGTCTATATGGACAAGGAACAGGTGGTCGGCATCAAGAATGTGACGATGAACGAGCCGTTCTTTACGGGGCATTTCCCCGAAGAGCCGGTGATGCCGGGAGTCCTCATCATCGAGGCGATGGCTCAGGTGGGCGGCATATACATGCTGACCCAGTATCCTGATCCGGAAAATTACCTGACGTATTTCCTGAAGATGGACCAGGTGAAATTCCGCCACAAAGTGGTTCCTGGCGATACGGTCATCTTCAAGTTGGTTCCGATATCGCCTTTGCGCAGAGGTCTGTGCAACATGAAAGGTTGGGCATACGTGGGCAAGCAGTTGGTGGCCGAAGCCGAGCTTCTGGCGCAGCTTTCCCGCAAGCCGGACGCTCCTCCGGTTCAGAAATGACAGGGCCAAGGCCGTTTTGCCGGGTTTCCAGGGATGGCTTTAAAGGGGGCGGGGCTTCCTTGCCATTCTGGCCCGGGCGGGTTCTTGGAAACCGGTTCCGGCATTTTGCGTGTCCATGAGGAAGGATTCCGGGCGCATGGGCAGGCAAATCCGAAACATCTTTCCATCTTCATGGTTCTGCAGGAGGCTGCGAGCCGGCTGGCGGCTCGGGCATCCGGACGGCATGTCGGAGCAGGCACACGTATCGCCTGCTCTGGCATGCCGTCTTTTTGTTCTGTAAACAGGCAAAGAATACCGTGGAAGAGGTATTTCCCAAGGATGCCTGACTAATTTGGGTTTAAAACCGAGAATGCCACGGAAGGAAAACTGGATCTGAGCCAGGAATGGGACAATGTCTTCCCGCAGAGCGACAAAGTAGGCCACAGCAAAGTCACGTTCCACAACCGATATGGAATCACGCTGGCTGCCGATTTGTACATCCCAAGAACTGGCGGGAGATTGCCCGCTATCGCGATGAGCGGGCCTTACGAGGCTGTCAAGGAGCAGGTCTCGGGACTTTATCCCAGACTCTGGCGGAACGAGGATTCCTTACCATTGCTTTCGTCCCTTCGTTCACCGGTGAAAGTGGCGGCCAGCCTCGGGGTGTTTCATCTCCAGGCATCAATACCGAAGATTTCAGCACAGCGGTAGACTACCTGTCGACCTGTGGATGTGGATTCTGAGCTCAGGGTCCCAGAGTTCCCCATGCTGAGCATCGAGGTAGACTACCTGTCGACCTGTGGATGTGGATTCTGAGCGTACTTGGTACGAGGAACCGCCGGGCTGGACGAGGACATTCACGGGAAGATGGATTGCTGTCCGAGGGTGGCCCAGAAGATGATTTTCCGACTAAGCATCCTCGAGAGGACACATTCTAGCGCGGATTCTCTTTGGGGAAGCTGGTCTCCTCCGGACATGGATCTTGCCGGATCGGGAGCCGGCGCAGAGAGGATGTCCGTGCCTTGCGCCGTGTGATGGTTTGGGTTCGGCAGTGATAGATGCGGCGGAAATGTACCATGCGGAAGAACTGGCGGGGCCGCAGTGCATAGGCGCAGGGGCAAGGCGTTGTCAGCACGTCATTTCCGATCCATGTCCGTCCGATGGCACAGAGCAGGCATTTGGACGCAGCTTGTGGGTCGCATCGATTTGCATCTCTGCATTGGATAAGACCCTGTCCTTTTTCGGAGACAGTCCGCGCCTGGCCGGTCGCGGGCAGGAAGGCGCAATCCTCCAATGGGGCATGAGCAATCCGGATGTGGCTGGCACGGAGGATTCCCTTTCGTTGCCGCAAGGCAAGGATTTTGCTGTGGCTCAGGCTCTTTATGATTCGGAAGGAAGAGTGATAGGATACGGCCTTGTTCCATGGTGTTCCCGGTGCGGGATTCCGGTGATGGCTTATGTCCCGATGGGTGATAGGCGGTTCGGGAACATGCGCCTTTGCGTGAAATTCCATTGGCAGGTAGTAGTTATCCGGTTCGATGTGAGGTGCAGAAAAGCCATCGGCTTTGCAGAAAATGCAATGCTGATGGCTTTTCTGTTTCGAGGCGCATGTCAATATGTCATGATTTGATTTCTGCTTTCCAGCAACGATTCCATCTTTTCTGGAACTTGCCGGATTTGGGAGAAGGGGCGGGGGGAGGAAAATCGCGGATAGGAGGCAGACGTGGATAAGGGGCAAGCAAGCTTTATTTTTTCAGAGACGGAGATTTTCTCCAAAGAGGAGGAGAAAGTGCCTCAGAAATGAAATTCCGATAGAACGGACGGCAGTCCGGAATGTTTATTTGTGTAATATCACGCATGATTACAGAATGCAATCTGTTATACAAATGTTAAATATTACAAATGTCAACACAGGTTTCCTGTAAACCAATGCAAAGTAAAGCATGAACGTTGCATGGTCATCTATAAGATTCTTATTATCTATAATATATATAGTTTATACATGTTTTTTGTTTAAGTATTGACATGTATTTGTCCACAAATTTCACATTGTTTGTGTAATGATTGTTAATAACTATATTTTCATGCAATTAACGATTTTACCTGTTGTATTTATTTAAAATATATGAAATCCAATGTTTGTTTACAATCATGAATATGCGTATTTTTACAAAACGAAACAGGAAAAGATGTCCTTTTTATTGATGAATTACAAATGTAACGATGGTAAAAAGAATCGAGCTTATCATGCAATCCCAGGGTTTGACAGCTTCGCAGTTTGCCGACCGCATCGGCATCCAGCGTTCAGGATTGTCTCATATTTTGTCGGGACGGAACAAGCCGAGTTTGGATTTTGTGCTGAAAGTGCTGAAAGCTTTTCCTGAACTGGATCCGGTTTGGCTGTTGCAGGGCAAGGGGCCTATGTATGTCAATGTGACAGGTTTTCCTGCTGCGCATGAGCGATCCATCGGGGAAGAGAAAGTTTCAGGGGGAAGGTCCCAGGACTCTTTGGAAGTGCCCGAACTTCCTTTCGAGGAAACCGGATGCGTTTCCACGCCGGAAGTCTCTTCGATTCTTTCCGGCACGGATGCCCATGATGTTGCCCCGCAGCCGGAAGATCCGGATGCGGATGGCAATCCTGGCCGGGATATAGGGGAAATGCCGGCTTTTGCCAGGAAAGCTCCGGAATCGGGGCAGCCTTCTTCCAGGGAGGGCTTGAACGACATGGCGTTCTCCCGGGTTTCAAGGAAAGGGATGCCGCCGTGCAGGATTGTATTCTTCTATGAGGATGGTACTTTCGAGGTGTATTCTCCCCGCTGATGCTGTTTTTCCCGCTTTTTCTGCCGGTCCTTCCTTTTGAGGATGCCGGAGACTGCTTGCAGGAGTATGCAGGCGGAGATGAACACAGCTGCATTGGTCAGCAAGATGGTTCCCCATGGAAAGGCTATGGGGACGCGGTCCAGGTAGTATACCTGCACATCCAAGCGTATCAGCCCGCTGCATTTTTGTATCAGGCATAACGACAGAGCCACGGCATTGCCCCAAAGCATCCCTTTTCCTAATACAAGGAGGGTCTGCTTGACGAATATACGTCGGATCAGCCCGTCGGAAGCACCCATTGTCCGTAGTATCCAGACATGAGGCTTCCGTTCTATTATAAGGATGAATAAAATCGAAATCAGGCAAATCAGGCAGACAATGAGCATGATAAGCATTAATACAAGCACGTTGGTATCTATCAGGGCCAGCCAGTCGAAAATTTCCGGGTAGAGCAGGTCGCAGGGGAAACAGGAGTATTCGTAGGGTAGCCGGCTTCCTAAGCTGTATGCCACATCGAAGCGTTTGCGTGGATCCTCGAGCTGGATGTCAATGCCTTCGGCTTCGTCGTCTGCCCATCCGTTGATTTGGCGGATTTGGCGGATGTCCCCCAATATGTAGGTCTCGTCAAAGTTCTCCAAGCCTGTAGCATAGATTCCGCAGACTTGAAGGATTCTGGGTCTGAGCCTGCCTTCATGCATGAAATAAGCTCTGAGCCTGCTTCCGGTATCCACTTCCAGGATCTTGGCCAGGCTCTCCGAAATCAATACTTGGGAGGAAGGTTTTTCGCTTGTATTGTTCTGGAAACAGGGAATCCGCCCTTTTTCCAATTTTTCCGCGAAAAAAGAGGTATCGTAATTGTCCGGCAAGCCTTTGAAGAAAACCCCGTGGCTCTCGTCATTGCCTCGTATCAAGGCTCCTTTCTGGGCGTATGGTTGAGCTTTCAGCACGTAAGGATTGGAAAAGACGAGATTCTGGAAGCTGCTGTCCCAAACGAGGCGTGAGCTCCCGTCCTCTCCGCTCCAGTATGGCTGTATGATTACATGGGACCCGAAACCGAATACCTTGTTGCTGATTTCCTGCTTGAAGCCCACTAATATGCAGATGGCCACCACCATGACCGCGATGCAAAGTCCCATGCTCCATATTCCCATGCGGAGGATCCTTCGGGTGTGCTTCAATGGGGTGGATGTGGCCCATCTTTTTGCTATCAAGTTGGAAATGTTCATTTTTTATTTTATTGTCTCAATTAAGTGCAAAATGTAAAAATACATAGAATCCGTTTAACTTCAGAAGCCGTTCCTGTTCTTCCCAAGGCAACCGTATCATCTCTGTTTCAATAAGCATTCGTTTGGTTTTCAATGTATGCTGACTTGATGTCCGGGATTTTGCCGGTTTGAATAATGTTGATTATCATGGTTCTGCGTTTTTTCTCCACTCCATGCCCAGAGAGGTCTTTTGATTCCGCTGCGAATTTTGGCGTATCTTCGCGCTTTGAATCTTGATGGAACTTATGGAAAAGGATACGAAAAAGAAAAACGTCTCAGAACAGGCATCCTCCCGGACCAAGAAAGTGGCTTGCTGCTCCTTTTGCGGGAGGAAACTCGAAGCTTATGAACCGGCTGTCAAGGGGCTGGATGGCTCCATCCTTTGCATGAACTGCGGAGAACTGGCTCATCATTATTTTCTGGATTTGCAGGCGGAATTCGGGGGCGATGCCAAGTCCAGGCAGCCGGCACCGGAACTTGAATTGAAAAAACCGGAAGAAATCAAGGCTTTCCTCGACCAGTATGTGATCGGGCAGGAGGCGGCCAAGAAGATTCTTTCGGTGGCGGTATACAACCATTACAAGCGTCTCAATTACATGGCTGCTCATAAGGATGGGCAAGATACGGAAATAGAGAAGTCCAATATCATCATGATAGGACCGACAGGTACGGGTAAGACATTGTTGGCCAAAAGTATAGCTCGTCTTTTGAAAGTGCCGTTCTGTATTGCCGACGCTACGGTCCTGACAGAAGCAGGTTATGTGGGAGAAGATGTGGAAACCATCCTGAGCCGCCTGCTGCAAGCTGCCGACTATGATGTGAAGCAGACCGAGCGGGGCATCGTGTTCATCGACGAGATCGACAAGATCGCCCGCAAGAGCAGCAATCCCTCCATCACCCGGGATGTGTCGGGGGAAGGCGTGCAGCAGGCGTTGCTGAAACTGCTGGAAGGTACCGATTCGCTGGTGCCGCCTAAGGGGGGACGCAAGCATCCCAATGCCGACATGGTGAAGATTGACACTCGCAATATATTGTTTATTGCCAGCGGCTCTTTCGACGGTATCGAACGCCATATCGCGTCCCGTCTGAGGATGAAGGAGGTTGGATACCGCAAGAACGAGGACAGAGTGGAGGTATCGGATTCCGAAAGCTTGCTGCAGTACGTGGCGCCTCAGGATTTGAGGGCTTACGGGCTGATTCCCGAACTGATAGGGCGTTTCCCGGTGCTGACCCATCTGGATGCTTTGGACAGGAATACCTTGCTTAACATATTGACCGAGCCGAAGAATGCCTTGGTTCGTCAGTACAGGCAGCTGTTTGCTATGGACGGGGTCGAACTGGAGTTCGATCCGGCTGTGTACGGATTCATAGTGGACAAGGCTATTGAATTCAAGCTTGGGGCGCGAGGCTTGCGCAGTATCATGGAAGAAATGATGGCTGATTTGATGTATTCCCTGCCTTCATCGGGCCGGAAGAGTTTCCGGATTGATCTGGAGTATGCCAGGGCTCATCTCGGCAAGGGCTTTTTTGACAAGTTGCAGAACAGTTAGAATCTGTTTGGAGTTGTTCGTTTCTCTGTCAACGAGGGGATTTCCAGGAGCCGGGGGCTTCCAGGAGGCAGGCTTCGCCTCGGCAAAGCTCGGACTTCGTCCGGCTCTGCGCTCGGCTTGCGCTGCCGTTTACAGTGTTTTGGAAAGGAGTATGGCTAGGCTGTCTGACGAGGAAAATGCGGGAAAAGCCCGGAAGGGCTTCCGATGGGCAGGCAAATCCTCAAACCGGTCCTTGGAAATCCGTTTTTTCAGGATGGCTAGAAATTCCGGACAGCTTCTTAGGCCTTGCGGCTGCCTAAGAAGCTGCGGGCTTCGAAGCCTGTCCGTCATGCAGCGGTGCAGGACATGTCCCGTCCTGCTGGCCAAGGCAGGCATTATGGATCATGATTTTTGCATATCCGGGCTTGAATCATGACGCTTGCCTTTTCTCGGACCGCTATGGCAGGGACAGGACGGGCAGGACGCGAATTCCGGATTCCTGCCCCGGAGCCTTTCCGCTGTCTGGGCGATTCTCTTTGCCTGAGCATGAAGCCTGCCGTAGTGGAACCGGCCTTTCATGCGCCCGGTTTTCCCAAGAGCTTGAACATGTTCTTTTTGTAAGCTTCTACACCGGGTTGGTCGAATGGATTGACCCCCAATGTATATCCGCTCAGGCCGCAGGCAAATTCAAAGAAATAAATCAGCTGTCCCAGGCTGTATTCGTTCAAGCGCGGGATGCGGATTCGCAGCACTGGAACTCCGCCTTGCTGCGAATGTGCCATGCAGGTGCCTTCTTCGGCTTTCTCGTTGACATGCGATACTCGTTTGCCTGCCACGAAATTCATTTTGTCCAGATCGGACTCTTCAAAAGGCACGGCCAGCTCGGTATTCTGGTTTTCCATGCTGAGCACGGTTTCAAAGAACAGTCTTTCCCCTTCTTGGATATATTGCCCCAAGGAATGCAAGTCGGTGGTGAAGTTTGCACTGGCAGGGAAAATGCCTTTGCCTTCTTTGCCTTCGCTCTCGCCGAACAGCTGCTTCCACCATTCGCCGAAGTAGAGCAGCCGGGGTTCGAAATTGGCCAGCAGTTCCACTTTCTTGCCTTGCAGCTTGTACAGGTATTGGCGGAACAGGGTGTATTGGGCGGCTATGTTGCGCGACCAGTCTAGTTCGGGAGTGCAAAGCAGTTCTTGCATGTCTTGCGCGCCTTGGGCTAATTCCGATATATCGATGCCCGACAACGCCAATGGGAAAAGCCCTACAGGGGTCAGTACCGAATAACGGCCGCCTATGTTGTCCGGTACTACGAAAGACGTGTACCCTTCTTGGTCGGCCAGGGTCTTCAGCGCGCCTCTTTCCTTGTCGGTGATGACAGTGATCCGGTTGCGGGCTTCTTCCTTGCCGTATTTCTTTTCGATGTGCTCTCGTACCAGCCGGAAAGCGATGGCTGGTTCGGTGGTCGTTCCGGATTTGGAAATGACGCAGACCGTGTAATCGTAATGTTCCAGCACGGCAAGCAGTTCGCTGTAATAATCTTCGCATAGATGGTGTCCGGCAAAGACGACCCGGGGATATCCCATGATGAAAGGTGTCAGCTGGGGTGTCATGCATTCTACCAGGGCTTTGGTTCCCAGGTAGGAGCCTCCGATGCCGATGCAGACTAAAAGCTGGGATTTCTTGCGGAAGTCTTCGGCCTTTTCCTTGACAGGGGCCAAAGCCTCTCCGCTGAGTCGCCCGGGCAAACGCAGCCAGCCGAGGAATTCGTGGCCTTTGCCCTTTTCCCGGGTCAGGGTCTGGAACGCTTCTTCCACTTTTTCTTGCAATCCGGAGAGCTTGTCCGGTTTTTCCCCGGCAATGACCGATTCGATTAATCTCCCGGCTTCCAGACCGAACCGAAAGTCAAGTTTTAAATTTTCCATAGCATGTCATATTAATAGCCATATCGCGGCTACATGCAATATTCGCAAAATTCCTTGACATCTGCAAGCAAGGGAAGAGGGTTCCGTTGAACCCAAATCGGTCATTAGACTCGCCGAGTGTGTTTCCTGTTTTCGAAGAGGGATGCTTTTGTGCATCTTGT
>CALUGT010000025.1 GCA_944320265.1 uncultured Bacteroidales bacterium
TTCGGCTAGGCGAGAAGCATGCTGCATGACATAAGCGGACAATCTACCCAAAGTCTAATGACCGATTTGGGTTAAAACAGCTTCTCAGGGTAGAAGAGCTATTTCATTACCCTCCGTCCTTGGAACGTAGCGGAAAGGGCGGTATCTGATTGGATAAAGACTGGTTTGGAGATAAGCGAAACAGTTTTTAACTTTGTCAATCGGAAGGAGGCGCATGATGGAACGGGGCGCCCCTTTCCTATGTTACGGCGGCTTGCGCGGCTCGTGCTGGGAAGCGGGGCCTGCAAAGCTGGAGGATAATCAAAATTTGCAATAATATGTTTGAAAGTCTATCCGACAAGCTCGACAGAGCCTTCAAGGTGCTCAAGGGGCAGGGGAAAATCACAGAAATCAATGTGGCGGAAACCTTGAAAGAAGTGCGCAAGGCTTTGTTAGACGCGGATGTAAATTATAAGATTGCCAAGCAATTTACAGATACGGTCAAAGAAAAGGCATTGGGCCAGAATGTGTTGACAGCGGTTTCTCCCAGCCAGATGATGGTGAAGATAGTGCATGACGAACTGACCGCGTTGATGGGGAGCCAGGCTGCCGAGCTGAACTTGCAAATCAACCCGACCGTGATCCTGATGGCGGGCTTGCAAGGCTCCGGCAAGACCACCCATTCGGCCAAGCTGGCTTGTTTCCTGAAAAACAAGAAGAACAAGAAACCCCTTCTGGTGGCAGCCGATGTCTACCGGCCGGCAGCTATCGACCAACTGGAGACGCTGGGACAGCAAATCGGCGTGCCGGTGTTTGCGCAGCGCGAGGAAAACAATCCGGTGAAAATCGCCCGGAATGCGGTTCGTTATGCCAAGGAAAACGCATTCAATGTGGTTATTGTGGATACTGCAGGCCGGCTCGCCGTGGATGAGGGCATGATGCGCGAGATTGGCGATATCAAGGATGAAATCAAGCCGCAGGAGACTCTGTTCGTGGTGGACGCGATGACAGGGCAGGACGCGGTCAACACGGCCAAGGCTTTTTACGACAAGCTGCATTACGAAGGAGTGATTCTGACAAAACTGGACGGCGATACCCGGGGCGGGGCCGCGCTGACGGTTCGTTCGGTGGTGCAAGTCCCGATCAAATTTGTCGGTGTAGGCGAGAAGATGGATGCGCTTGATATTTTCTATCCTTCCCGCATGGCTGACCGGATTCTTGGCATGGGGGATATCGTTTCCCTGGTGGAACGTGCCCAAGCTCAGTACGATGAAGAAGAAGCCCGCAAGCTGCAGAAAAAAATCAAGACCAACAGTTTCGATTTCAACGATTTCTATAATCAGATCCAGCAAATCAAGAAAATGGGGAACATGAAAGATTTGATGGGGATGATCCCGGGCATGGGCAAGGCTCTGCGGGATGTGGAAATCAAGGACGATGCGTTCAAGCCAGTGGAAGCGATGATCCAGTCGATGACTCCTTACGAGAGAGCCAATCCGCAAGTGCTGGATGCAGGCCGTCGGAAGAGGATAGCTGCCGGCAGCGGCACTTCGATTGCCGAAGTGAACAAGGTAATCAAGCAGCTGGAAGACACCAAGAAGATGATGCGGGCGGTGTCCAAGCCTGGGATGATGCAGGCGATGCGGAAGATGAAACGCCGCTGATTCCTGGTGCGGCAGCAGGGCTTGTGCCTCCTGCCCTTGCCGCCGGCCCGTTCCGGCACATCCGCCGGGATACTCGAACAAAGGAGGAGGGCAGGCTCGTCCCTTTCTGCCGGGCCGGACCGCCGGACTCGATTTCGATAGATACAGTTAACATAAAGTACAGATACCATGCAAATCATAGATGGAAAAACCATTAGCGCTGATATAAAAAAAGAGATAGCTGCCGAGGTGGCTGGCCTGATAGACAAAGGCCGGCGCGCGCCTCACATGGCCGCTATCCTGGTCGGGCACGATGGCGCAAGCGAAACTTACGTGGCCAGCAAGGAAAAGAATTGCCATTCGGTAGGCATCACCTCCTCTGTATACCGGTATGAAGAGAATATTTCGGAACAAGCGTTGCTGGAGGTCATTTCCTTCTTGAACCAAGACGAGGAAATAGACGGGTTTATCGTGCAATTGCCATTGCCCAAGCATATGAACGTGGACAGGATCATCGCCGCCATAGACCCGGAGAAGGATATAGACGGGTTCCACCCCATGAACATGGGGCGGCTGGTGCTGGGAGAAGACACATTTATCCCTGCCACGCCTTACGGGATCATGGAACTTCTGCAACGTTCGGGAATCGATACGGTAGGGAAGAATTGCGTGGTGTTGGGGCGCAGCAATATCGTAGGCACGCCGATGTCGTTGCTGATGAGCCGGAACAACTCCCATGCCAACGCGACAGTGACGCTATGCCACAGCAAGACCCGGAACCTGGCTGACATCACGCGGCAGGCCGACATCCTGATCGCGGCTATCGGCAAGCCGGAATTTGTCAAAGCGGATATGGTCAAAGAAGGGGCCGTCGTCGTGGATGTGGGCATCCATCGCATTGAGGATCCATCCAAGAAGAACGGTTTCCATCTGTGCGGGGATGTGGATTACGCGGAAGTCGCGCCTAAATGCAGCGCGATTACGCCGGTGCCGGGCGGGGTAGGGCCGATGACCATCGCCGCCTTGCTGATGAATGCAATGAAAGCATACCGGAAAAGAATGATCAAGAAATAGTCGATATGGCATTGATAAAATCCATTTCCGGCATCAGGGGGACCATCGGAGGAAAGCCGGGGGAAAATCTCAGTCCGGTGGACATAGTGAAGTTCTCATGCGCTTTTGCCCGTTTCTTGCAGAAACGGAACGGGACGCGCCCAGAAGGCGGGCCTATGCGCATGGTGGTAGGAAGGGACGGCCGTCTGTCCGGCCCGATGGTGGACGATTTGGTGAAAGGCAGCCTGGCGGGAATGGGCGTGGATGTGATAGAGACTGGATTGTCGACGACGCCCACGGTGGAAATGGCTGTCAGGAAACATGCCGCCCACGGTGGCATCATCATCACGGCCAGCCACAATCCCATACAGTGGAACGCCTTGAAGCTTCTCAATGAACACGGCGAGTTCATCGATGCCGCCGAGGGAGCGGAAGTGATCCGGCTCTCGGAAGAGATGGATTTCCCGTTCGCGGCGGTGGAGGACATAGGACATGTGTCCGAAGATCCGGATGCTTTGTCCTACCACATACGGAAGATAGAGGAACTGCCGTTGGTCGATGCCGGCGCTGTCCGCAAAGCGAAACTGAAAGTGGTGCTGGATGGCATCAATTCCACTGGAAGTTTTGCTGTCCCGGCTCTGCTGGAAAAATTAGGTGTCGAAGTGCAAGTCATCCATGACCAGCCCCTTGGATGGTTCGCTCATAATCCGGAGCCTCTTCCGGCCCATTTGGCCGACTTGTCGCGCATCGTAGTGGAAAGCCGCGCCGATATGGGAATTTCGGTCGACCCGGATGTGGACCGGCTGGCTTTTGTCTGCGAGGACGGAAGCATGTTCGGAGAGGAATACACTTTGGTCGCGGTGGCTGATTACGTGCTGGCGCATGTCAAAGGCGCGGCTGTTTCCAACCTGTCTTCTTCGCGGGCATTGCGGGATGTGGCAGAAGCCCATGGATGCGCCTATTTCCCTGCTGCAGTAGGCGAAGTGAATGTCGTGGCGAAGATGAGGGAAGTGGGTGCAGTGATTGGCGGGGAAGGCAACGGCGGGGTCATTTATCCGCCTTTGCATTACGGAAGAGATGCTTTGGTCGGCATCGCGCTCTTCCTGAGCCATTTCGCGCACAAGAGGATGGCAAGCGGCACGTTCTCCATGACATCTTTCCGTGCCGGGTTCCCGGCATACTCGATTTCCAAGAACCGGGTGGAACTCCCGACAGGCACAGATGTGGAGAAAGTCTTGTCCATGCTCAAGGAACGTTACCGGAACGAGAAAATCAATGAAGACGATGGCGTGCGCATAGATTTCGAAGCAAGCAAGGAATGGGTGCAGATAAGGAAGTCCAATACCGAACCAATCATGCGCGTCTATGCCGAAAGCATGGATGGAAAATCGGCGGACGCGCTGGGCAGGCGCCTGGTGGCCGAGATCGACGCACTGATGCATTCCTGATCCGGCCGCCTGATACAGAAAGCATCCGGCCTGATTGGCAAAACCTGCAGTCGAAAGCTTCTGATTAAAACTTTTTATGGATATGAAGACAATCAAAGACGTTAATTTCAAGGACAAGAAAGTCCTGGTCCGTTGTGATTTCAACGTGCCTGTGAAAGATGGCGGAATCACAGACGACACCCGGATCAGGGAGAGCCTGCCAACAATCGAGAAACTGATTGCGGATGGCGCTTCTGTGATTCTGATGTCGCATCTGGGAAGACCGGCGGGAACCGGTTTCGAAGCCGAATACAGCCTGGCTCCGGTAGCCCAGCGGTTGAGCGGGCTTATAGGCAGGAAAGTACTGTTCTCGAACGATGTGTTCACGGAAGTCACGGTATCGATGGCGCGGGAACTGAAACCGGGAGAAATCCTGTTGCTTGAGAATTTGCGTTTTGTCAAAGGCGAAACAAAAGGAGACGAAGGCTTTGCATCGTATTTGGCTTCCTTGGGCAATGTGTATGTGAACGATGCTTTCGGCACGGCCCATCGGGCGCATGCTTCAACGGCCGTCATTGCCAGATTCTTCCCGAATGACAAGTATTTCGGCTTTCTGATGGCTCACGAAATCACCAATCTGGAAAAACTCCTGCATTCAGCGGAACATCCGTATGCGGCGGTTATCGGAGGATCGAAGGTTTCGAGCAAGATCGACGTGCTGAAGAACCTGGCAGGCAAGGTGGATGCTTTGCTGGTGGGAGGCGGCATGGCGTTCACCTTCGCCAAGGCCTTGGGCGGCAAAGTGGGCAATTCCTTGGTAGAAGAGGACAAGGTGGATCTGGCCAAGGAGATTCTGGAAGTGTACAAGCAGAAGAATGTGAAGTTCATATTGCCCAAGGATAGCTTGTGCGCAAATCGGTTCGACAACGAGGCGGAACGCAAAGTATTCCCGACCGCGGAAATTCCCGATGGCTGGATGGGCATGGATATCGGCCCTGAAGCAGTGGCAGAGTTCGAATCAGTGCTGGCTTTGTCCAAATCGGTGCTGTGGAACGGGCCGTTAGGCGTGTTCGAGATGCCGAACTTCAGCGAAGGGACATTGCAAATCGGCCGGTGCTTGGGCAAAGTCACGGAAAACGGAGGCTATACGGCGGTCGGCGGCGGCGATTCCGTGGCGGCGGTGAACCGTCTGGGATTGGCAAAGGGTCTGTCCTACGTTTCGACTGGAGGCGGGGCGATGCTGGAATATCTGGAAGGGAAGGTGCTGCCAGGTGTCGCCGCCATATTGGAATAAGGCCTTTGCCGTCACCTGTTCCTTCGCGGAACGCAGCCTGGACGCGCGCCGAATATGCGTCCAGGCTGTGTTGTTTCTCGAGGCGGCTGCCGCGGAGCCAGGCGAGGAGATTCTTCCTCTGGAATAGCGGAGCCTCAGACCGCAAGGAAGGTGCATGGTCGGCCATGCCACCGATATGGGCTGGAGTCCGCCCGGCGGGAATACGGCCGAAAATGTCCTGCATGGCATGCAAACCTGCTAATAGAACCAGCCTTAACCTCTTTACAGGAAAGATAACCCTGTTTACGGACACCTTTCACGGGTGTTTTTTTTATGCATACTTTTGCTCCGGAATCCTCCGGACGAGCTATGGATACAGGCTTTTCCGGTCTGGGTCCGGGATTACATGCATATTCTGGAAAAGTAAAAGCAAGATGGCTGAAAAACAGATTCTCGAATTGGACAGCGTGGACAAGTACAATGTTTTGTTCGGCTTGGAAACCCTGCATCCTTTGGTATCGGTGGTGGATTTGCGCAAAGCGGAGAAGCAACCGGGCAGCATGCAGATGAATTACGGTCTCTACGCGCTTTACCTGAAGTGTACCAAATCCTGCGCTATCCGCTACGGCCGCAGGAATTACGATTATCAGGAAGGGACTGTCGTCAGCTTCGCGCCAGGGCAGGTTGTGCATGTGGACATGATCGACGAGGAACCGCACCCCGAAGTGTACGGGCTGCTCTTCCATCCTGATTTCATACATGGGACCAGCCTGGGAAAGAACATTCGCCGTTACAGTTTCTTCTCTTATTCTTCGAATGAGGCCTTGCACCTTTCCGAACAGGAGAAAGGCCTTTTCCTGGACTGCCTGCGCCGGATAGGAATAGAGCTGGAACACGGAAGCGACCGCCATAGCAAGGCGTTGATATCGATGAACATAGAGCTTTTGCTGAATTACTGCCTGCGTTTTTATGAACGCCAGTTCATCACTCGCAATGTCCCGGAAAACGACGAACTCAGCCGTTTCGAGCAATTGCTGGACGAGTATTTCCAGAGCGGCAAAGCCGAAAAGGACGGATTGCCTTCCGTCCGGTACTTTGCCGATAAGATATGCTTGTCTCCCAATTATTTCGGAGACATGATAAAAAAAGAGACAGGGAAATCCCCTCAGGAACACATCCAAGGGAAAGTGATTGATCTCGCTAAGGAGCAGATTATTGGGACGGAATTGACAATAAGCCAGATAGCCTATTCCTTGGGCTTCCAGTACCCGCAACACTTGTGCCGCATGTTCAAGAAGAAAGAGGGATGCACGCCCAATGAATACCGTATGCAAAGCCAAAAGGCCTAAGGCGATGGAAAAGATTCTGGACTTGAAGACGGTACACCAGTGCAACGGATGCGCGGGGACGAGCACGCTGCATCCATTGGTCAGCGTGATGGATCTGTCACGAGTCCGTTGGGACTGCACTCAGGTCCGGTTCGGCTTCTACTCGGTCCTTCTGGTAAAGGGGGATTGCAGGGATTATAGCTACGGACGGGAAAGCTGCGATTATTCCAATGCATCCCTGCTGTTTCTCAAGCCGGGTTCTGCTTTCGAAATCAATCCGGATTGCATGGCGCGCAAAGAGGGTTCGCTTTTGGCGTTCCATACAGACTTCCTGTACAAAGCAGACTTGGGAAAGCATATCCAGGACTATACATTCTTCAGTTACAATCCCGAAGAATCCTTGCATCTTTCATGCAGGGAAGAGTCCAAGGTCCAGTGCATTCTTTCGGAAATCCGGCAAGAATTGCAACATCCAATTGATGCGTTTTCCAAGCTTTTGATTTCCAGGCATATCGAATTACTTCTGGATTACTGTCGAAGGTATTACGAACGTCAGTTCATCACTCGCTCGGAAGCCAGGCAGGCTTTGGCTGGGAAATTGGAGAGGCTGCTTTGGAGGTACGCCAGAGAGGGACGCTTGAAAGACCGGTCTTTCCCCGGCATGACGGATTGCGCTTCGGAACTCGATTGTTCTGAGGCCTACTTCCTGGATTTGCTCCGTTTCGAGACGGGGCTGAATTTTTATGAATACATGCAGTCGAGGAAGATGGACATGGCTAAAACGATGCTGCTGGACCCAAGGAAGAACCCTGCTTCGGTCACGGAAGAGTTAGGATACCCCAATGTGCAGTATTTCAGTTCTCTGTTCAAGAAACTGACAGGCCTTTCCCCGATGGAATACCGCCAAGCCGAAATGAAGTCTCTGTAAGAGGGGCTGGCCCCTTTTACGCTGCCGTACTTCACTTGACAGGGCATCGCAAGACAGGGATTCCTTCCAGGGTGGCTTCCAGCACATCTCCGATTTTCACGCTGCCTACACCCGGAGGCGTCCCGGTGAAAATGCAATCCCCAGTCCGGAGCGTGAAGAACCGGGAGACATAGCTGACAATCTCGTCCACTTTGAAAATCATGTCGGCTGTATCACCGCTCTGGCAAATAGCCCCGTTCTTCTTCATTTCAAAATGCAACCGGTCGGGGCCTTGGGGAAATTCCGATTTGGGGATGAACTGCCCGATGGCAGCCGAATTGTCAAATGCTTTGCAGATTTCCCAAGGAAGGCCTTCCTTGCGGCAATGCCGCTGGATATCCCTGGCCGTGAAATCGAAGCCGAGCGTATAGGCATCGTAATAATCAGGGGCGAACCGAGGTGCGAAATTCTTGCCGACCTTGCATATCCGTATCACTAATTCGGTTTCATAGTGGATTTCCTGGCTGAAATCGGGGATATAGAACGGACGGTTCCGAATCAAAAGAGCCGTGTCCGGCTTGCAGAAGAACACCGGCTGATCCGGAATCCTGGCTCCAAGCTCCTTGACATGCTCCCTGTAGTTCTGTCCTATGCAGATTATTTTCATGATGCGTGTTTTACATGGGCTGGCGGGGCGGCCGCTGATTCCTGTTTTCCGCTCCCTCATTGAACTTGTAGGTCAGCGTGACATACAAGGCTGTGGAATTCTTGGTCCGGCTTTTGTTGTAGTTGGTGAAGCCTTCTCCAGTCACCGTGCTGTTCCATTGCTGTGTATGGAACAAGTCCCGTACCCGTAGCCCGACATCCAGCTTTTTCTTGAAGAAGGATTTACGCAGCGCGATTTCCCCGCTGACATTCTGGTCGAAACGGGTCTGTCCCCAGTATGAAGGCCCCCTGTAACGGCATGTGAACTGCAAGGTGAAATCCAGCGGCAGGTTCATGGTCGTATTGAACTGCGCGCTGTAGCTGATGCCTTCCACGGAGGCGGATTCGTCCAATTGGTCGTCGGATGTCATATTCTGGTAAAGGCTGCCGCTCAGGCTCATCCTCCACCATTTCAAAATCTGTTGTTCCCAAGAGATATCCATCCCGTAAGTATTGCCCGTGGCATAGTTCATGAATGTCCGGTTCAGAAGCACTTCCCCCGATGCCGGGTCTGCCGCCTCGAACTGGTAGCGGCGAATCAGATCCTGCATGTAACGGTAGTAGACAGTCACATAGAAAGACGAAGACTTGAGGAATAGCGAATAATTGAGTTCCACCGAGTGGATATCCTGGGGCCGCAGATCCGGATTCCCGTAATCGATCGAGGACGGGTAATTCGAATAATCGATATACGGGTCGAGGTTGTGGGGGCGGGGACGGTTCACCCTGCGGCTGTAACTGAGCTGGATCTCTTGCTTTTCCCCGATTTTGTAGGACATGTGCACTGACGGATAGAAACGGAAACGCGCGTAGTCGAAACTGGTATCCCCTCCGTCGCGCACGGTGTTGGCCGTCATCAGGTCTGCTTCCATTCGCCCGCCGACCTGGAATGTGAAGCGGCCGAAAGTCCCCATCACATTGGCATAGATGCCATGGTTGTGTTCAAGGTAGCTGAAGTCGATAGCTGTGTCTTGATAGGCATTGAGCCGGGTGTCGTAACGGCTGGAGTTCTGCTGCCATTGGATTTTCCCTTGGTAGCCCACTTCCAATGAGATTTTGTCATTGAATGGATGCAGGTAGTTGATCTGGATATCCGAGTTGATGCCTTTCCGGTTGTTGCGGATGGTCTGTATGGTTTGCGAAGAGTCGATGACGCCTTCGCCGAGAGGGGTGATCATCCAGCGGTCGTTGACAGAGGTCCCTTTAGGTCGATGGTAATCGACAGTCATGTCGAAAGTGAGGTCTTGCTTGGGTTTCCCGAACTTGTGGATATAAGAAAGGGCAAACTGCCCGTCGAACATCCGGTCGTCGTTCTCAGTGCGAGTGCTCATGCTCCGGATCCAATGCTCGATCTCGTCATCCGGAGAGAAACGCCGGTCTCCGTCGGCATCGAAGAAACTGAAAGTGCGGTTTTCCGGATTACGGTTGACCCGGCTGTTGCTCCAAGCGTTGAACGTCCCGCTCAGCAAAAGACTGTTCCTGGCATCGAAATGCAGGTCCGCGCCTAATTGGAACTTGCCGCCGAAGCCCTCCCGTTCCCGGTAGCTCATGCCTTCTTCTATCTGGGTGTCATCTTCCAGAAAAGCCGGATTGTCGCCACGGAAACTGGTCCTCCTGGATTCCCCTGAAGATTCCCGATTGCGGTAACTGAAGTCCAGATTGGTGAAAATGGTAGCTTTTTCCAGTCCCCAGCTCAGGTTCGTCCCTGCTCCGTAACGGTTTGCAGTGGATCCGGTAGCGTATGCATTTCCATTGAAACCGGTGCGTTCGCGTTTCTTTGTTATGATGTTGACAATGCCGGATGTCCCTTCCGGGTTGTATTTCACGGAAGGGTTGGAAATGATTTCGATGTTGGCGATGTTGTTGGACGAAATCTGTTCAAGCCCCAATCCGGACAAAGTGGCCGGCCGGCCATCGATAAGAATCGTCACATTGTCGCTGCCTTTCATGGAGACGTTGCCTTCTTCGTCCACACTGACCGAAGGCACATTCTGCAACACGTCCACGGCTGACCCGCCTTCGCTCACCAAGGTTTGCTCCACATTGACAACCTTGCGGTCCAAGCTGTACTCGATAGTCCGCTTCTGGCCTGTAATCGTGACCGTCTCCAGCAAATGGGCTTCTGTTGACATCCTGACAGTGCCCATCTGGCATTCAGGCTTTGAAGGACTCAGGCGGAATACAGGGCTGGCGATGGTAGAGAATCCCATGGAAGAATAGGACGCCTGCAGAGGACGGCCGAATGGCAAGCCTGTGATACTGAATGCGCCATTCGCATCTGTCACGGCGCCGCCTTTCATCTCTTTCGCAGCAGTATCGCGGATGATGACATTGACGAATTCCAGAGGCAGGCCGGTCCCTTCTTCAATGACGGTTCCTGTCACGCGGCCTGTCTGGGCCCTCGAGGACGCAAGAAGGCAGAAAAAGAGACACGAGACTATGACCTTGACGGAAAACGTATTCTGTTTGTGAAAATGCATGGGAAATCAATATATAGGTATACGGCCGCGTTGCATCCGGAAGCCCGCTCTGCTCCCGTCCGGCCAAAAACAGGCAAATATAAAAAGCGCAGGTTTATCTTCCAAATTTTTCGGTCCCGACAGCACATCAAAAGGAAAAATGCTCGACCAAATCCGGTCTGCACCAGACAGAAAGCAGAAATGTCCGGTCCGTGCGGCCTTTCCGCCATCATAGGCATCGCAAGCGCGGCGGCATGCCCGCAAAAGGCGGAAAGCACGGACTGCCTTTGCAAAACAGCTTTTTTATTTTACCTTTACGAACCTGTATCCGTGCATCGGTACAGAACGCGCTTGCAATCCAAGGAGTTCCGGTCAGAAAAGAAGAGCATTGCAGGCCCAAAAGGAAAAACATGCCCCAAAGAAAATATTCCCTCAAACTGCGTAGCAGCAGTCTGAATTTTTTACTGATTTCGATTTCGACGGTCGTCCTGGCCTTTACGTTGATTTTTTCCCAGATCATGGTCAACCGGATGGAGCGGGACGAGAGGGATCGTGTGCAGAATTGGGTCATCACTACCATGCGCCAAGCCGACATGGCTATCCGGGCCCGCAGCATTTTTGCCCAGATGGAAACAGAGGAACGGCAGTATGCGATGGTATGGTCTTATGTCTACGAGCAAGTATTCAGTCCGGAGATTTCCTCTCCGGCTGACTTCGAATACTTGCGCCACATCATGTCAAGCAATCAGCGCCCCTTTATCCTGGTCGATCCGGAAGGGCGGATCCTGGAATCGCATGACCCGGATATAGATCCCCGCAGGCAGCCGTCTTTCACAGAAGAAATCCGGAAGGAATACGCCATTTACCCGCCTATCATAGTAGATGCCCAGGGATTAATGTACAGGCTGTACTTCAAACCTTCGGAAGTTTTCATGAACTTGCGTTCCGTTTTCAGGGACCTGGACAGCTCTTTCATCCAGGAATCTTTGACAAGCACGGCTTCAGTGCCTGTCCTCATCACGGACGAAAGCCAGGAGACCGTGCTGGCTTATTCCAATCTGGATGCCGAAGTGTTCTATTCCAAGGAAGCCATCCATAACTTGATACAGAAGATGATGGAAGAGAATGATCCCATCTCGATGTGCTTGCCGGGAATGGATAATCAGGAAATATATGTCTTTTACGAGTCCTCTTCCTTGGTCCGGAACATGCGCTTTTTCCCTTTGGCCATCCTGATCGCTCTGCTGGTGGTCCTTCTGGGAATCCTTTCCTTGCTCGATTTTGCCAAGAAAATGGAGCAGAATCAAATATGGTGGGGCATGTCGAAAGAGACCGCTCATCAACTGGGGACTCCGCTGTCTTCTCTCCTGGCCTGGATAGATTACTACAAGCTGAAGGAGGGCGAGCCTATGGATCCACACGACTTGGCTGAAATCGAAAAAGATGTGAAACGAATCGAACTGGTGACCAACCGTTTTTCCAAAATCGGGTCGGTCCCGGAACTGAATTGGGCCAATATCGTTCCCGTTGTGTATAAATCCATGTTCTATCTCAAAGCCCGCAGTTCCAACAGAGTCGCTTATTCGGTCAATGTGCCGGAAGACGCGGTCGTGATGGCCCAGTTCAACGAATCATTGATAGAATGGGTCATCGAAAACCTTTGCAAGAACGCCCTCAATGCCATTGAAGACAATGTGGGGGCCATCAGTATCACGATAGAGGAAAGTTCGGAGCATGTGACCATCGACGTGCATGATACAGGGAAAGGAATGCCCAAGAGCATGTTCACCAAAATTTTCGAACCGGGCTTCACCACCAAGAAACGAGGTTGGGGAGTAGGGCTTACCTTGTGCAAGCGGATAGTGGAAAAGTACCATAAAGGGCAGATATTCGTCAAGAATTCCACTCCCAAGGTGGGGACGACATTCCGTGTCGTGCTGAACAAGGATGTCCGGATGTAGGAGGCGTTCCGATGGAAAATCCAGGTCTGTACATCCATATCCCTTTCTGCCGCAGGAAATGCGCCTACTGCGCTTTTTATTCCGTGGCTTCCTTCGATGCAGGAAAGACAGCATCCTACCTTCAAGCTTTGCTGGCCGAGGCCCGCTGGTTCGCATCGCATCGTTTCCATGATGCAAAACCGAAGATAAGGACGGTGTACATAGGAGGCGGCACGCCTTCCATATTGCCGGTATCCTTTTATTCGGCTTTGTTCGAGGGACTGGAATCATGCTTCGACTTTTCCGGCTGCATTGAGTGGAGCTTCGAAGCCAACCCGGAACACCTTGGCCAAGCCTATTTGTCGGAATTATGGAAAAACACTCCCATACGCCGCCTGAGCATTGGATTACAGTCTTTCCGGGATGAGGATCTGCATGTCCTGAAACGCTGGCATACGGGGCGGGAAGCGGTCGAGGCTATCGGAATGGCCAGGAATGCCGGATTCAAGAACCTGTCGGTGGATCTGATGTACGGTCTCTGGCAGGAAGAAGGCTTGCGGCATTGGAAAGAGAACCTGATGAAACTGGCAGAATTGGACGTGCCTCATTTTTCAGCGTATGCCTTGACTTTGGAACCCGGGACCCTTTTGTGGAAGCGTGTGAAGCAAGGAATGGCCCACATGGCGCCGGATGAGGAAATCGAGGAAGAATTCAAGGAACTGCAAGCCTTTGCAAAACGCAACGGTTATGAACATTATGAAATTTCAAACTTGGCCAGGCCGGGTTTCGAAGCTGTGCACAACAGCAATTACTGGAGAGAGATTCCCTATATCGGACTCGGTGCATCGGCGCATTCTTTCATCGGGAACGAACGTTCCTGGAATGTTGCCAGGCTGGAAGAATACGTGCGGGATCCGGCAAGCTCGAAAGAGAGAGAGTCATTGAGCGAGGAAGATCGGTACCATGAGTATGTGATGACGGCTTTGCGGACATCCCGTGGCGTCGAGAAGTCCCGCCTGGCGGCTTTCCAGGAATCCTTTCGCGAGGAATTTCTGGAAAGGGCTGCCGCGGAAATGAAGAAGGGGAACATGGCAGAGACGGAAGATTCCTATGTGGTACGGGAAAACAGGCGGCTATTGACGGATGCCATAGCAGAAACCTTTTTCTGACGGCCGTGCTGCGGATTCCATGAATCAGGTTCGCAGGCCATGCGGAACAAGATTCAGATCGCCCGGCGGGAAAATCGCCGAGGCGATTCGCAGACCCCGACTGTTAATGATTATGCATGATATGGATTTTTCAGAGAAAAGCAGGACTGGATGGTTCCTTTCCCTCTTTGCTGGATTGGTGTTGCTGGCAGGGACAGGCAAGGAGTGCTTTGCGCAAAGTCCTTATGTCGCCCGGGCCGAGCTGCCGGTGGCAGAAGACGACGACCCTTTCTCCATATTGACGATGGGCGAGATGGGGCTGCTGGTTGTCATGAAGCAGAACGACCTGTTTTCGGAACGGCCGCAGCGCAGCGTCTATTTCTACGACGAGAACTTGCAACAGCGCTGGGTCGCCCATTTGGAGACAGAAAGCGAGTACTCTTTCCTTGGATACGGCATGGAGGCGGATAGCGTCCGTTTTGTGCTGGCAGCCCTTGGGGGAAAAGATCGTGTTTCCATGCTGGAGATAGCGTTATGCCTGGCGGATGGCCGGTACCGGAAGCTGTACCACGATATCCCGGCGGGAAACATGGAGAAGGCTGATATATTGGATTTCAGCATCCAGCCTGGAGGATGGCATTTCCTGGCCGCAGAAAAATCCCGCTATTTCTATGGCCGGATAGATTCCAGACAGGACACTCTCCGCATGGAAGAAATCGGGACAATGCGCGATTACGACTGGTGCGACATGGCCATGGACACAAGCAGGAGACAGGCCTATGTGCTTTTCCGGGACGCCAGGCTCCAGGATGGGGCATTTGTCCTGAAGAAACTGGGATTCGACGGGCATCTCCAAGCCGAATGGGATGTGGTTTCCCCGCGCAAGGACATCCGCTTGATCGATGCCCGCATGGAAGTGATCGGGGATGAGGAGCTGTTCATAGGAGGAACCTGGAACCTGGACAGCAAACGGCAGACAGCCTCTTCGTATGACCGAGGTACTGAGACAGCAGGATTGTTCGGCATGGTATTCGGCCAAGGACAGATCCGGACGGCATGGTCCCTTTCGTACCTGGATTATCCGGCTTTGGACACATTGATGAGCAGCGAGGAATATTACAAGGTGATGCAAGCGGAAAGACAGGCCAAAGGACGGACGATCTTGCCAGACTACCTGTGCGTCCCCCGCTTGGAGAGACGGAACGGGCATCTTTGCCTTACCGGCGAGGTGTACGAACGGGTTGTCAATACCACTACCGAGGTCTCGTATGATTTCTACGGCCGGATGATGCCTTATACCCGGACGGAATTCGAGGGTTTCCGTTACAAGAATGCCTTTTATTCGGTTTTCGACAGCACTGGGCGGAATGTGTCCAATTCTGTTTTCGATATCCAGCATGAAGCCCTGTACATGAACCTCCAGCCGATTGCTGCCGTGGCGGAAGATACGAACGGGCGCCTTGTATACGGGTACAATTCCGAAGGAATCGTCTATTACCGAGGCACGACACTTTCAGGCATAGGGTCTGTGCGCAGCTTCAAGCTGTCAACCCCTTACCCGGGAGACAGAGTGCTGAAAACATGGAAAGACGGCATTTCCCCTTGGTATCCGGGTTGTTTCATCGCTTATGGGTATCAGCAGGTTCAGAATGCACGGCGGAAGGGGAAAAGCCGCCAATGTGTCTTCTATATCAACAAAGTGATTGCAGAATAAAGGCTCTACAGCAAAAGCAGATGGCACTGGTTGGATGCCACTCCGAAGATGCCCCCCTCGATATCCAGCAGATGCTCCTGGCCGTTCTTGTCAATGATACGGACTTGCCCCTTCTTGAGAGAGGCGAGCAGCGGGGCGTGGTTCTCCATCACGGCAAACGATCCGTCCTTTCCAGGAAGCTGGATTAGTTTCGCTTCGATGTTCAGGATTTCCCTATCCGGGTTCTCGACTTTGAATTGCATGCTTCTTGTGTTCTTGTGGCTATCAGGATTCTGATACTGCTCGGGTCGGCGCGACCCCTGCCATCAGAGGCCGCTTGCAGAGGCGGTCCCGATTTCCCGGGATCCGTCCAGCAGGACTGGCCGGAAAACCGGACGGCCTCTTGCCGCTACGCTTCAGTCCTGATTCTTTCAGCTTTTTCCTTCACATCCTCGATGGTGCCGACCATGTGGAAGGCCTGTTCGGGGTATTGATCCATTTCCCCGTCCAGGATGGCCTTGAAACCGGCAATCGTATCTTCAATCTTGACAAACTTGCCCGGCAGCCCGGTGAAAGCTTCGGACATGAAGAAAGGCTGGGAGAGGAACCGTTGGATTTTTCTGGCACGGCTCACCACCAGTTTGTCTTCCTCGCTCAGTTCATCCATCCCAAGGATAGCGATAATGTCCTGCAATTCGCTGTTCCGCTGCAAAATGTTTTTGATACGCTGTGCTGTCTGGTAGTGTTCCTTGCCTACGATAGCGGGATTCAGGACGCGGGAGCTCGAGGCCAATGGATCCACGGCAGGGTAGATGCCCAATTCGGAAATCTTGCGGCTCAGTACCGTAGTGGCATCCAAATGCTCGAAAGTAGTGGACGGAGCGGGGTCGGTGAGGTCGTCCGCCGGCACGTAGACAGCTTGGACCGAAGTGATGGAACCATGCTTGGTCGAAGTGATCCTTTCCTGCATCAGCCCCATCTCGGTAGCCAGTGTCGGCTGATAGCCCACCGCCGACGGCATGCGGCCCAGAAGTGCGGAGACCTCCGAACCGGCTTGAGTGAAACGGAAGATATTGTCGATGAAAAACAAGATGTTCCCGCCTTGGCTCCCGCTGCCTTTATCCCGGAAGTATTCAGCCAGGGACAAGCCGGACAAGGCGACCCGGGCGCGGGCTCCGGGCGATTCGTTCATTTGCCCGAACACCAAGGTGGCCTGGGATTTCCTGAGTTCCTCGCGGTCGATTTTCTCAATGTCCCAGCCTCCGTTTTCCATGCTTTCCTTGAAAGCATCCCCGTATTTGATGACACCGGACTGTATCATTTCGCGCAGGAGGTCGTTGCCCTCGCGGGTACGCTCGCCTACGCCGGCGAACACGGTCTGGCCCGAGTACTGCTTGGCGATGTTGTTGATCATCTCCATGATAAGCACGGTCTTGCCGACACCCGCGCCTCCGAAAAGCCCTACTTTGCCGCCTTTCATGTACGGCTCGATCATGTCGATGGCCTTGATGCCGGTATAAAGGAGTTCCTCGGTGGTGCTCAGTTCATCGAATTGAGGGGGTTTCTGGTGGATGGAACGGCGGTTCTCGCAGCGGACCGGGCCGATGCCGTCGATAGGCTCGCCGATCACGTTGAAAAGCCTCCCGTTGATGTCATCGCCTACCGGCACCGATATTCCCGACCCGGTAGCTGTCACCTCCATGCCCCGGTAAAGACCGTCGGTGGAATCCATCGCGATGGTGCGGACTGTGCGCTCGCCCATGTCCTGCTGGCATTCCAATACCACTTTCCGCCCTCCCGGGCATCGGATTTCCAAGGCTTCGTAAATGGATGGGATTCTTTGTCCTTCTTCAAAATATACATCGACTACAGCGCCGACAATCTGCGAGATTTTTCCTGTACTGGTCTCCATGTCTGTCATTGGCATTTTGGTTGCTCCGAGGAAGGGATTCCTGCCGGATTCCCGCGGCCCCGCAAAGAATCTCCCGTTGCCAAGATGATTCTCCGCGGGCAAGGGTACGCAAAGGTAAGGATTTTTTGAAATTGGAAAAACCAGGGGCCTGCAGGATTCCCCGGGAGGCTCTGACCTCCCTGCAGGCGGCCCGGAAGGCATGGCGTATTGGAAAAAAAACTATCTTTGCAAGCTTGCACCGGACTGAGAGGAAAAACATTCTCGCGCTTGCATTTTGCAAATAAAAAAAACAAGGATATGAGCATTTCAATGAACCCGCACCCCCTGGTGCAGTTTCTTCAGAAGCCTGCTTCTGAATTCACGAAAGAAGACATCCTCCGTTACATCGAGGAAAACCAGATCGAGATGGTCAACTTCCGCTACGTGGCGGGAGACGGCCGCCTGAAGACCCTCAACTTCGTAGTCAACGATCTGGATTATGTGAAGACCATCCTCAGCTGCGGCGAACGGGTGGACGGGTCGAGCCTGTTCAAGAACCTGGATGCCGGCGCGAGCGACCTGTACGTGATCCCGCGTTACCGCACCGCTTACCTGAACCCGTTTGCCGAAATCCCCACTTTGGACTTGCTTTGCTCTTATTACGACAAGGACGGGAATCCTTTTGAAAGCGACCCGGCTTACGTGATGCGCCGTGCCGGCGAGGTGATGAAGGAAAAGACCGGTTACGAGTTCTGGTGCATGGGTGAATTGGAATATTACGTGGTAGGGGAAGAAGATACCTTGTTCCAAGCCGATGACCAGCGCGGATACCACGAATCCTCGCCTTTCACCAAGTTCGAGGATTTCCGCAAGGAAGCGATGCTGGCCATGGCCTCCTGCGGCTGCCGCATCAAATACGGACACTCCGAAGTGGGCAACTTCAGCCAGGACGGCAAGAACTACGAGCAGAACGAAGTGGAATTCCTGCCTTGCCCGCTCGAAGATGCTGCCGACCAATTGATCATTGCCAAGTGGATTCTGCGCACGATGGCCTACCAGCATGGCTTGCTGGTGACCTTCTCGCCCAAGATTACTGTGGGCAAGGCCGGCAGCGGGATGCATATCCATACCGCTATCATGAAAGATGGCAAGAACCAGATGCTCGATGCCGGACACAAGCTTTCGGACGTGGCCAGAACCGCTATTGCCGGATACCTTGACATGGCAGCTTCGCTGACCGCCTTCGGCAATACCAACCCTATGTCGTATTTCCGTCTGGTGCCTCATCAGGAAGCTCCTACCAATATCTGCTGGGGCGACCGCAATCGTTCCGCTCTGGTACGTGTGCCGCTGGGCTGGGAAACCACCAAGAACATGGCGGCGGATGCCAACCCGAAGGAAGCCAAGCTGGCTCCGGATTATTCCAACAAGCAGACGGCGGAATTCCGTGCTCCGGACGGTTCGGCCAACATTTATCTGCTGGTGGCCGGTCTCTGCGTGGCGGCCCGTCATGGTTTCGAAATGAAGGATGCCTTGCAGTTCGCTGCCGACAACTATGTGGATGTGAACATCTTCAGCGACGAGAACAAGGAAAAGGCAAAAAAATACCGCCAGCTGCCTGTCTGCTGTGAGGATTCGGCCGATTGCCTGCAGGCTCAGCGTTCTGTTTACGAAGAATACGGCGTGTTCAGCAAGGGTTTGATCGACGGCTTGATCAATTCGCTCAAGGACTTCAAGGACAAGGGGCTTCGTGAAGAAGTCGCCAAGAATCCGGCGAAGATGGAAGAATTAGTCAAACGCTTCATGCACTGCTAGTTCCTGTGTAAAAGAGCCCTGCTTCCTTTTGGAGGCAGGGCTCTTTCAGCTTAGTCGAAAGCGGAGGATAGAGGAAGGGGGCGGGAGTTGGAGATGGGCGGCTGGAGCATGCTTGTTTCCGATGGGTTCGTAAATAAAATATTGATAGAGTCATTATGGATTTTTTATTGGATGCGAAAGGCATCGTGAAACGCTACGGGGCGCATACGGCGCTGGACCATGTGTCGATTTCCGTTCCGGAAGGCTGCATTTTCGGGCTTTTGGGGCCGAACGGGGCCGGGAAGACAACGTTTATCCGGATTATCAACCAGATTACGGCACCTGACGAGGGGGAAGTCTTGCTCAAGGGGAAGAAACTGTCGCGCGAACATATTTACGATGTGGGCTATCTGCCGGAAGAACGGGGGCTTTACCGGAACATGAAGGTAGGCGAACAGGCCATGTACCTGGCGCAGCTCAAGGGTTTGAGCCGGATGGAGGCCAGCAAGCGCCTGCACGAGTGGTTCGAGAAGTTCGGTATCGATTCCTGGTGGAACCGCAAGGTGGCCGAGCTTTCAAAGGGGATGCAGCAGAAGATCCAGTTCGTGGTGACGGTGCTGCACAAGCCGAGCCTGCTGATTTTCGACGAGCCTTTCAGCGGCTTCGATCCGATAAACGCGCAATTGCTCAAGGACGAGATCTTAGAGTTGAAGCGGAAGGGGGCCACGATTATCTTTTCGACGCATAATATGGCCTCGGTGGAGGAAATTTGCGATGAAATCGCATTGATTAACAAATCGAAAAAGATTCTGGACGGGAAGGTGGAGGATATCCGCCGCCAGTTCAGCGACAATATTTACCATGTGATGCTGCATTCCTCGCCGGAGAAGATGGAGGAACTCGCTTCGGCGGTGGAGGTCATGGAGAACACGCCTTGCGATGCGCCGGGACTGTACGCGCTCAAGGTCAAGATGGGCGAGGGGAAAGGAGACGGGAACCGGATGCTGGAGACGCTGATGCGTTACGGGGAGGTGAAGGATTTTTCGGAAAAGCTGCCCAGCATGAACGATATTTTTATTCAAACGGTAAAAAAGGCGGAAAATGAAAAATAATACATGGGTTGTGCTCCAGCGGGAGTACACGACGAGGGTCAAGAAAAAGGGCTTTTTCATCATGACCATTCTGGGCCCGATTCTGTTGGTGGCTTTGATGTTCGCGCCGGCCTTGCTGATGCAGATGGGGGACGAGTCCAAGACGTATGCCTTGGTGGATGAGACGGGTTTGTACTCGGAGGCTTTCGCGGGGGCGGAGGACACGTTCGAGGCTGTGGCGGATACGGCAGCGGCCAAGGCGGGGATGCGGGAAGGACAGTACGCCGGGGCTTTGTGGATCCCGGCGGCGGGAGCCGACTCGAACCGTCAGCGGATGGTGCTGTTCTACCAGGAGACCGACCCCTCGATGAGCACGATCGATGAAATAGAATCTTTGGCCGAAAACGAGTTGCGGATGGCCTTGATGCAGAAGGAGAGCGATTTGGATCCGGCGCTGTTCGAGTATATCAATAATGCCAAGGTAGATGTGATTTCGCAGGACATGGTAACGGGCGAGCGTTCTTATACGGAAATCAAGAGCATTGTAGCCTATGTGTTCGGTTTCCTGATTTACGGTTTCGTCTTCATTTACGGAAGCCAGATCATGAGCGGAGTCATCGAGGAAAAGTCGAACCGGATCATCGAGGTGATGATTTCGTCGGTGAAGCCGTTCCAGCTCTTGATGGGCAAGGTGCTGGGGCTGGCTTTCGTGGGCTTGACGCAGCTTCTGCTCTGGGGCGTGCTGACCTTGGTGCTGACGATGGTGATAGGAATGTTGGGAGGCGGAGGCAGCATGGAGGCGGCGCAGATGGCCGCAGCCCAGAGTTCGATGCCGGGCATGGGGGCTGCGATGCCGATGACGGAAGTGCAGGCGACGATGGTGGAGATTCAGGCGATTATCGAGTCTTTGCATATCAAGTCCTTGCTTTTGTTCTTCCTGGCTTATTTCCTAGGCGGCTACCTGTTGTACGCTTCTTTGTTTGCGGCTATCGGGGCGGCTGTGGAAGACCAGGAGGACACCAACCAGTTCATGTGGCCGGTCACGATTCCGTTGATTCTGGGTATTTTGGTGGTGGCTACGGTCTTGAAGTCGCCTGACGGCCCGCTGGCATTCTGGACATCGATCATTCCTTTCACTTCGCCTATCGTGATGATGGCGCGTATCCCGTTCGGGGTGCCTGTCTGGGAGTTGGCGCTGTCGCTGGGCTTGCTGGTGTTGGGTTTCATCGGCTCGACTTGGGTGGCGGCGCGGATTTACCGGGTTGGAATCCTGATGTATGGGAAGAAGGGGTCGTACAAGGAGTTGTGGAAGTGGATACGCTACAAGGAATAAAATGTTCCATGCCGGTGCCGGTTTTGTTGCAAGCCTTTCACTGCTTGGCACTGGCAGCAGTACGGCTGAATGCAGAGTCAAGCTTGCTTGCGCCATGCATCCGTCCGGTATGGAAGCGCCCTTCACGCGAAAATGCTTCATGCCCTGCAGATGCTCGTCGCAACGGGCGTTTATCCGGTCATTCGGTCGGGAAGGCGAGGGACATATCTTGTGAATTTTGAAAATAAGGTGACATGGCAAGGATCCTGGTGGCCGATGACGAGGCCTTGATACGCAGCAGCCTCCGCGAGATTCTGGAGTATGAGGGCTACGAGGTGGACGAGGCGGCGGACGGATTGCAGGCTTGGGAAATGTTGCAGAAGAACGCCGTCGATGCGGTGTTCTGCGATATCAAGATGCCTGGCATGGACGGTGTGGAACTTCTGGAAAAGGCGATGGCGCAATGTCCGGTGGCTTTCATCATGATTTCAGGCCACGGAGATATCGACACAGCAGTGGACTGCATCAAGAAAGGAGCTTTTGATTTCATTCCCAAACCATTGGAACTGAACCGGATTTTGGTTTCGCTGAAAAACGCGCTCGACAAAAGCCGGATGGAGAACAGGGCAAGGCATCTGCAACGCCAAGTGGAATCGAAATACCGTATCGTGGGGGACAGCGGCTTGTTCGCGGAAGCCTTGGAGATAGCCGACAAGGTGGCGCCGACCGATGCCCGGGTCTTGATCATGGGACGGAATGGCACGGGAAAGGAATTGATTGCGCGGAGGATTCATAGGAATAGCCAGGTAGGGGACGGGCCGTTTGTGGAAGTGAACTGCGCGGCGATTCCTTCTGAACTGATCGAGAGCGAACTGTTCGGCCATGAAAAGGGTTCGTTCACTTCGGCCGTCAGACAACGCAGGGGCAGCTTCGAGCAGGCGCAGGACGGTACTATCTTCTTGGATGAAATCGGGGATATGAGCCTTGCAGCGCAAGCCAAGGTCTTGAGAGCCTTGCAGGAAAATGTCATCATGAGAGTAGGGGGAGAGAAGCCTATCGAAGTGAACGCGAGGGTAATCGCAGCGACAAACAAGGATTTGGAAGCGGAAATCGCTGCCGGGAGGTTCCGCGAGGATCTTTACCACAGACTGAGTGTGATCGTGATCCGTGTTCCTGATTTGAAAGACCACAAAGAGGATATCCCGGAGCTGGTCCGGTATTTCAATGAACAGATTTCTTCCGGGATGAGCCAGCAGCCTCGAGAAATCAGCCCGGAGGCAGTGGATTTGCTGTGCGGGCAACCTTGGCCCGGCAACATCCGCCAGCTTCGCAACATCATTGAACGGCTCCTGATTCTGTGCCCAGGGGCAATAGGCAGAGAAGAGGTCCGGAAGTTCCTGTAAAAGCCGCTGGAGATTATCCATGGTACTCCGGCATCTCTCCCGCCAAAGGCCTTTCTTATATAAATACTTGTTTTCTTTTTATTTATCACACTCTCCACAGGAGGGGGCAACTTGATGTGGGATTTTTTTCCTCAGAATACGTCCCGTTTCACGAAAATTATTTTCTTTTGCACTCGTTTTCGGATACAGGCAAGAGGCTGAGAACCTTTTGCTTTATTATTCAATCGACTGAAAAATAGATTTTTATAATAAAAATGACAACAAAGAAGACAGACTTGGATCCAAAATCTGCCAATCTAGGGAAAGAGGATGCAGCGGGAGCTTCTGCCAAGAAGAAGCTATGCCGTATCATCAGTTACGAAAAAATGAGTCCTGAAGTACGGGCCTTGTTTGAATCGAAATATCCCGATGGGTATTCCGATTATGTGACCCGTTATCCCAAACCGAACGGAGACTCTTTCTATGCCGTGAGCCTCTACACGGAGGAAGCCGATTATCTGATCAAAGTGGATGTGGACGTGGACTTGGCATATAACGTGGAAGACGATGCCGACGAAGCAGTCAATCCGGAGGATGAAATCGGGGAAGGCATGGGGGATGAAAGGAATTCGCCGGATGTGAACGATCTGGCCGATTCCATTGCAGACGAGAGCAGCGAGACGCTCTGACCCGTCAGACTTCCGGCAGGACAAGACTCCTGCCGTTCAATGGATGCCGGCCAATGCAAAGGCCGGTTCCATAGACCTTTTCAAGGAGATCCTTTTTGAGGACTTCAGAAGTTCCCCCTGCCGCTGCAACCTTGCCTTCGGACAAGCATAAAAGATTATGGCAGAACGCCGAAGCAAGGTTTATGTCATGTATTACTAAAAGCGTGTCCATGCGTACATCCGAAGCCGCCTTGGCGACTGCTTGCAAAACGGATATCTGGTGAGCCAAGTCCAGATTCGCAGTCGGTTCGTCCAATAGCAGCAACCGGGGTTCCTGGCATAAAGCCCGGGCAATAGCTGCCAGCTGCCTTTCTCCCCCGCTGAGTTGATCCAACGTCCGCAAGGCAGGATCCCTGCCATCGAGGCTTCCCGAAAGCCCTACTTGCTGCAATTTTTCCATAGCCGAAGCTTTGTCGGCATCAGAATAGAAAAGCTGGTGCCATTTCTTGAAAGGCGTGCGTCCCATCATGACGAAATCCAAGACAGGGACTGGCAATTTCTCGATGTCCTGAGGCACGATTGCCACCGTCCGGGCTCGTTCAGCCACGCTCATTTCCCATAAGTTCCTCCCTTGGATTCTGACCGAGCCTTGAGCCGGGATATCCCGGCAGATAGCTTTTAGCAAGGTGCTCTTCCCTGAGCCGTTAGGGCCGATGATGCCTGTCATCCGGCCTTCTTGGGTCTCGAAACAAATGTCTTGCAGCCTGAACCCTCCTTGGTAAGCCGCTGATACATGTTCAAGCTGGAGCATTTTGCTTCTTTTGAGGTTTGACCAACAGGTAAACGAAAAGCCCGCCGCCCAAGATGCCGCAGACCACGCCGACTGGCAATTGCCCGGGATGGACAATGCTTCTTGCCAATAAATCGCAAAGAACCAGGAATACGCCGCCCCCGATGAAAGACACAGGTATCAGCAGACGGTAATCGGCACCTGCCAGGCTCCGCAATATATGCGGGACGACAAGCCCCACGAACCCGATAATGCCGGCCGAAGCCACACAGACTGCCGTCAGGCAAGATGTCAGCAAGAGCAGCGCCGGGACAAGGATTGCCGTATTCACGCCCAAGTGGCGGGCCGTCTGTTCGCCAAGGTTCATCAGATTGAGCCTTTGCGAAAGCAGGATCCCCGATGCAAGGCCGGCTATGGAGAAACCGCAGAGCGAAAAAGCCTGTTGCGGAGTAGCATACGAAAGCGAACCCATAGTCCAGTAGATGACCCTGGTCATGTTTTCCGGAGTGGATATGCTGAGCAAGAGGGTTGTGACGGAAGAGCAAAGGATACTGAGCATGATGCCTGCAAGCAACAGGTTGCCCGTTCCCGGACGTTTGCGGTGATAAAAGAGCAGGATCAGCCCTATGCCGGCCGATCCGGCAAAAGCGGAGATGCTGGAACCCACGCTTCCCCACCGCTGGACAATGCCGCCGAGGAAAGACAGCGCGACCCCCAAAGAGGCGCCGCCGGAAATACCCAATGTATAAGGTTCGACCAGAGGATTCTTGAAAAGTCCTTGCAGGATGCAGCCAGACATGGAGAGCATCCCCCCAATGCAAAGCGCGGTCAGCGTCCTGGGAAGCCTGAGCTGGACCAGGATGTTCATTTCCATGCTGCCGGGTCCCGCGCCACGCCATTGCCAAGGCCAGATAGGCATCTCGCCCAGAGACAGAGACAACAGCACGCAGAGAGACAGGCACGCTACAGATCCTCCTGTCCAGAGAGCGTATTTAGATGCGCGATTCTGCATGGCCTATTGCGGATTCTTTTCAACAAGCATACTCTCAAGGCATTGCGCCAAATATTGGAGAGTTTTTCGAAAAAACACCGGAGTAGGGCAGCATGCTTCGTCGTCATCTACCATGAACACATGGCCATCCTGGACCGCAGGGATACTGCCGAAACGTTTCCACTCTTCCGCGATTTGCGGGCCCAGGCCGGACATCCGGCTGATGAACATGATCTGAGGGGCTGCTGCTACCACGTATTCCTGCGTGATTCCATTGCCTTTGTAGTCCTTTACGATATTGTCAAGACCCAGGAATTCCAGATACTGGTTCATGAAAGTGCCTTCGATTACGGGGAACACCGGGTCGCTGCCGATTTGGAAGAAAGTCCTGGCTCCAAGGACTTTGCTCCCGGCAGAATGACGGGAAGGGATACTGCCGGCCGGAAGGGCTTTGTCCTCAGGAGAAGAGGCTTGGCCGGCATCAGGCAAGAATCTTTCCGAAATCAGGCGGACTTCCGCCCGTTCACGGGCTACCAAGGCTTCGGCCTCGGCCTCCATTCCAGCCAGACGGCCTATTTCCAGTGCCTGCTCGCATATTTCATCGAAAGAGTCCGGTGTGCTGAAATCCCTTACCTCTATGCCCAGGCCTTGCAACCGCTCTTGCACCTGATTTTGGGTGAAGGCCATGCAAAGCACAAGGTCCGGCTTCAAGGCAAGTATCTTCTCCAGGTTCACTTCCAGCACGTTGCCGACGATTTCGCTTGCGTGCCCGTCCAAAGGCTCCGGGCAAAAGGACGTGCGTCCCACAATGCAGGAGTCCGCCCCGATTTGCTGCAAATCATAAGTTACCGAAGGAGAAAGAGAAACAATCCGGATAGCCGAGGCCGGTAACAGCAAGCATAGGCAGAAAGCCAGGCAGAGAAAGCGCAAGATGATGATTCTCTTCATGCAAAAAACAGTCAAAAGTTTCTATCCACGGTACAGATCCGGAAACCGGGACCTATGGGCTGCAAATGTACATAATTTCGTTTTTTGTACCTTTACTTGCCGCTTACCGGTTGTCAACCGGTTTCTTTTATGGCAACGCATTCAAAACCAAGACAAAAGAAAAGCAATGAAAGTTTCAGGACAACAGATTGAAGCATGGAACGAGCGATTTGCCGCTTCCTCCCCTCAGGAGATGCTCCGGTTTTTCATGCAGGAATACGGAGAACGTCTGGCTTTGTCCTCCAGCCTGGGAGCCGAAGACCAAGTACTGACTGACATGATGGTGGGAATAGACCCTGGCGTGAGGATCTTCACGCTTGATACAGGAAGGCTTTTTCCCGAAACATACCAGTTGATAGCCCGTACCGAGGATCATTACCATATAAAGATGGAAGTGCTTTTCCCGCCTACCGGCAAAGTGGAAGACATGGTCCGCGAACACGGGATCAACCTGTTTTACAAAAGCCTGGAACAGCGCAAGCTCTGCTGCCATGTCCGCAAACTGGAAGCTTTGCATCGGGCTTTTTCCGGCCTGGATGCCTGGGTCTGCGGACTTCGCAAGGAACAATCGGTGACTCGCAGCCAGGTACACAGGGTGGAATGGGACGAAACCAACCACCTGCTGAAGCTGAATCCGCTTGCTGACTGGACAGAACAGGATGTCTGGGATTACATCAAAGGGAAAGGCGTGCCTTACAATGTCTTGCACGACAAAGGGTTTCCTTCCATCGGATGCCAGCCTTGCACTCGGGCGGTAGCACCAGGCCAAGACGTGAGAGCAGGGAGATGGTGGTGGGAGGATCCATCCCAGAAGGAATGCGGCCTGCATGTGAAATGAATCAACGGGGCATCTACTTCGCTGCGAACCTTGGCCGGCCGCCCGATGTCTCTCTGCCCCGATAGTCCACTTTGCACAACTCGGGATTTTGCCCGCGTCCTCACATGCAGAAAAGATGTCTCCTGCTTAGCGAATGCCCCGCGGATCATTTTTTTTCAGTTTGGGGAACAACTTGCGGAACCTGAGCAGATACGTTGCGAAATTCCCCTTAGACACGATGATGGTCACTGCCGTGATGATGAGAAGCATCCCAAGCACAAGACGTGAGGTGAAAGCCTCATGGAAAACCAGGACTCCGATGACAACGGCGGTCAACGGCTCGAGTGACCCGAGGATGGCGGTCGGGGTCGGGCCTATGTAATGGATAGCCTGCGTCGTAGCCAAGAAAGAGACCACCGTGGGAAGAATAGCCAGGCAGAACAGCAGCAGCCATTCATACCACCGGGTCACAGCTTGCAGATGCGCTCCGAACCCGGTTTTCCCGAACAGCACGACCGTACTGAACAACAAGGCATAGAATGTCAATTGCACGGTCGGCGTTTCCTTGAGCACTTTCCATTGGTTGACCGCCACCAAGTAAACCGCATAGGTGATTGATGAAATCATGACAATCAGGACTCCGACAGGATCGAGTCCGGCACCGTCGCTTCCCCGGCTCAGCAAAACGATGCCTGCCAATGCCATGATGATGCACACTACGGTCTGCCGGCTGATCTTTTCCTTGAAGACCACGGCCATGATGACTGCCACCAGAACCGGGTAGATGAAAAGCAAAGTCGAAGCCAGCCCGGCATCCATGTAAGTATAACTGTAGAACAGGGTCAGGGAGGACATGGCCAGCAGCACACCCATGACCATCAACGGGATGACCGCCTTGCGCTGCAACCTGAAAGAACGTCCCCTGAGTCTGACCATCAATGCGATGACAGGGAGTGCCAGGACGTAACGGTAAAAAAGCACAGAGTCCATGCTCAAGCCGCTTTCGTACAGAGGCTTGGCAAAAAGGGGATTCATCCCGTAGGTCGCCGCTGCTATCGCGCCCAGAAGATATCCTTTCAGTTTTTGGTTCGTTTCATTGCCCATGGCATGTTTTTTTTGCAAATACCAGCTATAAAGCTGGTATTTAGGAAACTAACTATGCACGACAAGGGTGTCGCCCCTGTTTTCGGGACGCGAAAATAAAAATCCGCCTGCAAGAAAAAAAATGAAGCGGCGAGATGTCGGCTTCCATGTCTTCAACCCAAATCGGTCATTAGACACGCCGAGTCCGTTTCTGATTGGGAAAACGAGGCTTTCGGGCAGATTGCCCGCTTCTGTCCGCATCCTGTTCCTCGCTACGCCTCGACGTAGCCCGCTACGCCTTCGGCTAGGCGAGAAGCATGCTGCATGACATAAGCGAGCAATCTGCCCGAAGCCTAATGACCGATTTGGGTTCAAGCGAGGGGTCGTATCAGAAATCGTTGTCCGACCTGATCAATTTGGCAGCCTCCGACAAAGGCGGCACGACCTGCTTCTTGCGAGACATCACGCCGGGCAGCGTCACCATCCGCAAACTGGTATCCACCTTGAACGCTTCACCGACAAGGCTTTTAGGTTCGCCGGAGAAAATCAAGATGGAAGCCTCCTCGAGAATATTGGTAATCATTATGATGGAGAGATTGTAGCCTTCACGCTTGCGCATTTCCTCGGCGGCGGCGAGAATCTCGTCCTTGCGGTTTTCCGCCTGCATCTTGTCCATGACCGAACACTGGCTGATGCTGATGCGGTAATGGGAAATCAGGAATTCCTTCATGTCGTTCTTGACAATCTCGTCGGCACTCATGTTATCGATATCGGTTCCGGCCTTGAGCATCTCCATGCCGTATTTCTCAATGTCGATGCCAGCGATTTTGGAAAGGTAATGGGCCACTTCCTTGTCATGCTCGGTACAAGTGGGCGACTTGAACAGCACCGTATCGGAAATGATAGCCGAAAGCATCAGTCCCGCGATCTGAGGAGGTATGGCTACTTGACGATGTATATGCATGTCGGCGATGATGGTGCAAGTGCAGCCTACCGGATCCTGGCGGGTAAAGATGGGTTCGTTGGTCTGGATGCCCCCGAGGCGATGATGGTCGACGATTTCAAGGATCCGGGCTTTCTCTATGCCTTCGATAGCCTGGCTGCGCTCATTGTGGTCTACCAGGATGACCTTTGTCTTCTCCGGTACCATCACGCTCTCGCTGCTCACCATGCCGACTAATTTGCCATTCTCCTCCACCGGGTAATAACGATGCTTATGCTTCTCCATCACCCCTTTGATGTCACTCAGCATGTCTGTAGGCTTGAATTTGACCACTCGTGTCTGCATAATCTGGGATACCGGCACACATTGGTTGATCAAGCGGGCGCAGGTATACGTATCATGGGGGCAGGAGAGGATAGCCGTCTTCCGTTCGCGGGCGGCTTGCACCACTTCGGGCGGGATATTGCCGGAACCTGTGACAATCAAGCAGGAAGCTCCTTGCCGGATGCAGGTCAGCATCAATTCGGCAATCCGGTCGCCGACCAGGATGATATCACCTGCCTTGACCGTGTCCTGCACAGTCTGCAGACTCCCGGCCGCAATGCGCACGTTCCCGTCGAGATCCCGCTCCGGCTGGCCCTCCACCACGGTCTCGGCATCGATCACATGGGCTATTTCCTGGAGGCTCACTGTGGAATCGATGAAACTCTGCATTCCCAGATCCTCGAAATACCGCTTGGCCATATCGCTGACCGTGATAATGCCTTTCAAATCATTTTCATCATTGACCACGGGTATGGATTTGACACCATCATGCCGCATCAAAGCGGCCAGCTCGCGCAGATTCTGCTTCTCATGGATGGTGACAAGCCAGTCGGTGGTCACATCGGCCACGCGGGGATAGACATCCGTCAGCAGCAAAGGCGGGTCGGCCTTGAAATAGTTGAGCGCGAAAATGCTTTCTTTATTGAGTTTGCCGGCTCTGGCCGGAACCACCTCCATGCCCAATTCTTCTTTGAGGTGCGCGTAGCAGATGGCTGCGCAGATGGAATCCGTGTCAGGATTCCGATGCCCTATGATGTAAACCGGTCTTTTTTTTTCCATTCCCTTGCATTTTTACGGATGCTTGAAAAAGCGGATAAAGTTAAGTCTTTTTTGCGAACGGGCAAGTACCTGGCGGTTTTCCAAGCAGCCCCCGGGGAGACACAATCGAAAGGCAATGGATATCGCACCATGTCCGGCTGCACGGATTGCCGATTCTAGTTCCCTTGACAGCCAATCAATTGGAACTGGCAGACTTTCTGCCGGGGACTTCCCGGAATGCACCGTGGAATGGCAAGGCTCCCTTCCCGATTGGGAAAGACAGGATTTTTCCGTAGGTTTGCAATGACCGATCACGAAAACCGTCCATGAAGCCACAACGGCTCAATGACAGTACATTAATGAAAACAGACTGCGATGAGAAAGATTGTCCTCGCACTGACGGCCTCGCTGGCCATGTCCGCGATGCCGGAAGGGATGGCGCAACCCGATCCCTTGATCCAGCATTTGTCACTGACGGAACACGTTCCTTACGACACGATAGACGGGCCGTCCTGTTCATTCGAACTGGATATGGACTACTTCATCGAGGGAGCCTCCGACCGTGTCAGAGCCTCGATGCTGAAATTCGACATCGAGAGAGTCCGGGACTTGCAATCGGCTCGATCCGGCGGAAGCGAAACCGCAAGGATGGACATGAAAACAGAGCGGCTTCCCGAAGCCGCCCCGGTGCTTAACTTGGGCTTGGTAAACAAGATGGTGATAGAGAAAGCCTTTGGAGAAGAATATGCCAAAGAGCCTGTTTTCCTGGCCGCCGCTCTTTACCGGGATGCCGTGGTCGCGGATTACCGCAAAGCCGTGAAGGGAATCCTGGACGAGTATCCGGATTCCAAAAGCGTGGAATACAGCTATCGCATCGAAGGCGATGTGATAGATACAGGAAATGTGTTTGTCACCTACAGGCTCCAGAAATCCTGCTACACGGGAGGAGCCCATCCCATGCATGAACTGTCGTATCTGAATTTCGACGGGAACGGATTCCTCACATTGGAAAAATTATTCGGGGCCGACCGTCTGAAAGTGCTGGAAAAGCTGGTATTCAAAGCCCTTTTGGCCAAAGAGGGGGTGAAGGATGCGGAAGGCTTGAAGGAAAAATCCTATTTTCCAGACCAGTTCACTGTAAGCGAGGATTTTTACGTGCAAGGAGATACCATGGTGTTCGTGTATGACCCTTACGAGATAGCGGCCTACAGCAGGGGAACCGTGGAACTTGCCGTGCCTTTGAAAGACTTGAAAAGGAAAGGACTTTGGAAATGAAAGACAGAATCATCTGGGCTGCCTTGATAATCGCGCTCGGCATTGCGGCAGCAGGAGGCTTCATTTGCAACGGGATGCGCAAGAATGCATCGATGAACCGGTATGTAAGCGTGCGTGGTTTGTCGGAACGGGAAGTCCCGGCAGACAAGGTGACCTGGCCTGTTTACTTCAAGGAGGTCGGGAATGACTTGCAGGCTTTGTACAGGACAATCAATGCCAAGAATGCCAAAATCCTGGATTTCTTGCATGAAAAAGGTTTGTCCGATCAGGAAATTTCCGTGGCGGCTCCTGCCGTCATCGATCTGGATGCCGAAAGGTATCGTTCCTCGGATTCGCCTTTCCGCTACAATGTGACCTCGGTCATAACCGTGACCAGCAACCAAGTGGACAAAGTCCGGGAAATGATGCTGCAACAAGGGGAGCTGCTGCAGCAAGGCATTGCGATTGCCAGCGGGGAATACCAGTACCAGGTAAGTTATGAATTCACGGGATTGAATGCTTTGAAACCATCCATGATTGAGGAAGCCACCAAGAACGCCCGGCAGGCGGCAGAGAAGTTCGCCGTGGACAGCGACAGCCGGGTCGGAGGCATCAAGCGGGCGACCCAAGGGCTTTTCACAATTGATGACAGGGATCCTAACACGCCTTATATCAAGCGTGTGCGGGTGGTGACTTCGGTGGACTTCTTTTTGGAATGAGAGGATGGGCCAGGCCGGGCGGGAAGTGTCCGGCGCCATTCATCAGGATACGCACAGGGCCTCAGGCATTCGCTTCACGGGAAGATGCGGTCGGAAAGAAAAAAAATCCTATCTTTGCGCCGCCGTGCAGCCTTTCTTCAGGCACAGGCTCCATTCGAGGGACTTGCGGCAAGCACCGAAGGCGTCCTGTCTTCCCTCGTTTTTTGGAAAGTTGGCAGAGTGGTCGATTGCGGCGGTCTTGAAAACCGTTGAGGCGCGAGCCTCCGGGGGTTCGAATCCCTCACTTTCCGCACCAGAAGAGGGTGTATCAAAATAGGGATTTGAAATAAATCTCAGGCGGTGTGTCAGAGTGAGTAAGATGCAAGACGCTGAGAGCGAGAACAAAGGAGCGTACTTAGGTACGTGACTGAGTTCGAGTCTCGATAGCAACGAAGCAGATTGCTCGTTATGGCACATCGCTTTTTTTTTGACCGGCATCGCAGCCGTTCCCGGCAAAGCCCCTCGGTCGCGCAAGGAACATGTTTTGCCGAGTTTATATTTTTCAAATAGGGAAGAACAGCAATGAACGAGATCAAATGTCCTAAATGCGGCAGTGTTTTCCGTGTGGACGAGGCGGATTATGCCTCGATTCTCAGCCAGGTGAGGAATAATGAATTCCAAAAGGAAATCGAGCAGCGGATGGCCGAACAGGAGAAGCAGTTCAAGGCATGGCAGGAAACCGAGGCATTGAAAGCTGAGCAGGTTTTGAAAGAGAGCCTGAACGCCAAGGAGCGCGAGATGAGTCAGAAAGAAACCGAAATCGCCCAACTCAAGGAGAAGCTCGATGGCATAGCCAAAAGCAAAGAATTGGAGTCGCAGAATGCGTTGGCTCAGAAAGATACCGAAATTGCCAAGCTCAAGGAGCAGATTAACGCCATTGCCCAAGGCAAGGAACTGGAGTCGAAAGATGCCCTAAACAAGAAAGACAACGAGATTGCCCGGCTCAAGGAGCAGATCGAAAGCATATCACGCAACAAGGACTTGGAATCGCAGAACGCGCTGGCGCAGAAAGAAACCGAGATTGCCAGGCTCAAGGAGCAGGTCAACAATATAGCCCAGGGCAAGGAATTGGAATTCAAGGATGTGCTGAAACGGAAAGATGACGAGCTTGCCAGATTGAGAGGGGCTTTGCAGCAGAGCGACAACCAGCGGCAAATCGCCCTTTTGGAGCAGCAGAAGAAAGCGCAGGAAGAATTGCAAGCCAAGAATACCCGGATTACCGAATTGGAAGGCCAGGTGAAAGCCGAGAAGAACGCGGCCAGCCTGCGCGAGAAGGATTTGCAGGAAAGGTTCAGCGTTCAGCTGAAACAAAAACAGGAACAGATTGATTATTACAAGGATTTGAAGACCCGGATGTCCACCAAGATGGTCGGGGAAACTTTGGAAATCCATTGCAGCACCGAGTTCAACCGGGTTCGCGCTTCGATGTACCCGAGGGCTTATTTCGAGAAGGACAACGATGCCAAAGGCGGCAGCAAGGGCGACTTCATTTTCCGGGATTACGACGAGGACGGCACGACGGAATATATTTCCATCATGTTCGAGATGAAGAACGAGATGGACGAGACAGCCACCAAGCACAAGAACGAGGATTTCTTTGCCAAACTGGACAAGGACAGGAACGAAAAAGCTTGCGAGTACGCGGTCCTGGTGTCATTGCTGGAGCCGGACAGCGAGCTTTATAACGAGGGCATCGTGGATGTGTCGTACCGCTATCCCAAAATGTTCGTAGTCAGGCCGCAGTTCTTCATGCCTTTGATTTCCTTGCTTTCACAGGCATCGAAGAAGAGCATCGAATACCGGAAAGCCTTGACCGTGGCCCGGCAGCAGACAGTGGATGTGAGCAATTTCGAGAACCAGCTCAACGAGTTCAAGGACAAGTTTGCTTATAATTACCGTCTGGCCAGTGAGAAATTCAAGAAGGCGATTGAGGAAATCGACAAGACGATAGACCATTTGAACAAGATCAAGGAAGCCTTGGTGGGTTCGGAAAATAATCTGCGTCTGGCCAATAACAAGGCGGAGGATTTGACTATCAAGAAACTGACGCGGAACAACCCTACGATGAAAGCCAAGTTTGAAGAAGCCCGCGCCGCGGCGGCGCCGGATCCCGCCGGACAGGCATCCGCTCCGACCGAACAGGGTCCGGTTTCCGGCGCGGACAACGCTGGCGACCTTTTCTCCAATCCGTCATAGCCCGGAGGGACAGATTCTTGTCAAGATTTTCATGCAGTATTCCGGAGAATCCCGGGACTGGCCGGGACATAAGAAGCTGTTTAAACCCAAATCGGTCATTAGACTCGCCGAGTGTGTTTCCTGTTTTCGAAGAGGGATGCTTTTG
>CALUGT010000026.1 GCA_944320265.1 uncultured Bacteroidales bacterium
GCGGCAGGGGCTGTCGTCTTGTCGAACGCGGTTCTGGAACCTGGAATTTATGCCGGGATTCCGGCCAAGAAAGTCAAGGAGGGTTCCGAGGAAATGACCCGGATGATCCATGAGAACGCGGCACATTACCAGACATATGCAATCTGGCACGGATGAGCCTTCCCGGTGGAGGAGCTGTCCGCTGCAGCTTTCTGCCAATTTAGCCGTATAGCTGTTTCAGTTTCTTTCGATGGGCATCTTTGGGAAGAATCTGCCATGAAAAAAATCCCCGCGACGGACTTGGCAACCTGCCGGAAGCCGGCAAAAAAACGTCCGGGGACGTGCTCTGCCAAGTCTGTTGCGGGGATTTCTGCATCCGAGCCGATGCTCAGTTCCGATTTTGCATTTTCTGAAAAGTCTCCATGATAGAAGGCAGCGCTCGGATGGCGGCCATTTCTTTCCATTTATTGCGGGCTTCCGTCGCCGGGCAACCGAAATAGACTTTGCCTCCTTCCAGAGATTTATCCACGGCCGATGTGGCCAAAATCACGGCACCTTTGCCAATGACAAGATCCTTGTTGATCAAGACGGATGCCCATAAGGTCACGTAGTCTTCCAAGATGCTGACTCCGGCAATGGCTGAGTGCGCGCCTATCAGGCAATGCTTGCCGATATGAGTGTCATGGCCAATCTGGACAAAGTTGTCCGTCTTGGTTCCATCTCCTATGATTGTATCGCCAGAAACACCCCTGTCCACAGCTGTCAGAGCCCCGATTTCGACATCGTCGCCTAAGATGACCCGGCCGCTGGATTCGAATTTGCGGAAATATCCTTGCTTGGTGCGTTGGAAATAGCAGGCATCCCCGCCGATGACCGCGCCAGACTGGATTACCGTGTTGTTCCCGATGACCGTATAGTCATTGATGGTGACATTGGCGTGAATGATGCAGTTTTTGCCAATCCGCACATGGTTTCCGATAAACGCACCGGGTTGTATCACTGTCCCTTCTCCAATCCAGGCTGTCGGGCTTACCATTCCCGTGCTCGGCAGGAATGGTCTGAAATGGCGTGTCAGCCGATTGAAATTGGCAAAAGGATCCGCTGTTATGATCAGGCATTTCCCTTGCGGGCATTCCACTTCCTTGTCGATAAGGATGACACTTGCCTTGGAGTCCAAGGCTTTCTGGTAATATTTGTCCAAATCTACAAACGTGATATCGCCTTCTTCGACCATGTGGATTTCGTTCATCCCCGAAACCGGGAAGTCTTCCGAGCCGACGAGCCGGACATCATCCATCAGCGACATCAAGTCTTTGACGGTATATGTTTTGGAAAATTTCATTCAAAACCAATTAATGCGAAGCCGATTCAAGCTTCAGCGTTTGAGAAAAGCCTGAAAGGATAATACCTCGAGAAGAATTATACGCGCTGGGAATATTCTCCGTTCCGGGTATCCACTCTCACTTTGTCCCCGGTGTTGACGAAAAGCGGCACACGGATAGTCGCTCCAGTGTCGATGGTGGCGTCTTTCATGGCATTGGTAGCTGTATTGCCTTTCTCGCCCGGTTCCGTATACGTGATTTCAAAATCCATGTATGCCGGCAATTCGCAGGAAAGCGGTTCTTCGGTTTCCGCATGGACCAAGATATCGGCCGTGCAGCCTTCTTTCAGGAATTGAGGATTGTTGATCAGGAATTCCGGAATATTGATTTGATCGTATGTTTCCGAATTCATGAAATTATAGCCTGTCTCGTCTTTGTACAGGAACTGGTACGGACGCCGTTCCACACGGGCAGTGTCGATTTTGACACCAGCAGGGAAAGTATTGGCCAATACTTTGCCGTTCTTCAGGTTTTTGAGCCGAGTGCGGACGAAAGCATTCCCTTTTCCCGGTTTTACGTGTTGAAATTCTACAATTTGCCAAACATCTCCGTTGAAATTGATGCACAAACCGTTTTTAAAATCTGCAGTTGTTGCCATTAGGTATCTTTTTTGAATGTCTGTATAAATATCCCCTCCGCTGCAACACATAAGAAGAGACAGGGTAAATTAATAGCACTGTGATATTTGCAAGACGAGTCCTACAAAAAACGGGCAAAATTAATAAAAAAGCCGTGTTCTGACAAATAAGTGCAGGTTCTTTTATCCCATATCGCCATCAGGCTTAGTGGAGATTGTTCGCTTGGTTCCTGACAGGCTCCCGCCTGGCCGGAGTCGTAGCGAGCTGCAGGATGCGGACAGAAGCGGACAGAAGCGGGCAGGATACCCGTAAGCCCATTTTCGGAATCGGAAACAGACTTGCAGGCTGATGTCCGATTCGGGTTTATTCTGATTGAGCAGAAGAACCGAACAGGAGAGTATTGGAAAGCATGTAGAGGATGCGGGCCCCCACGTTACCATCCCATTCGTCTCCGGGATTGTTCGAGTCGGGAGCCACTTCGCAGAGATCGAAGCCGATGATTTCTTTCCCGCTTTGCCGCAGGCAGGAGAGCAGGTAGCGTGCTTGATCGAAGGAAAGACCGCCCGGCACGGGAGTACCGGTATGAGGGCAGAGAGCGGGATCCAGGGCATCAATGTCGAAACTGACATATACTTGGCGGGGCAAAGCCGACAGGATTTCCTCACAGCAAGCCCTCCATGTGCGTCCTTCATGCAATTCTTTCTGGAGCCGGACATCCGGGAACTGGACGATCCGCCCTCCCGATTGCAAGCAGATTTCATTTTCTGCTTCGCAGATATCCCTGATCCCTACTTGCACGAGCTTTGTCACATTGGGAATCTTCAGTGCATTGTACATGATGGAAGCATGCGAATACAGAAACCCTTCGTACCTGTTCCGCAAATCCGCATGTGCGTCCAGATGCAGGATTCCGAACCTCCCGTGATTCCCGGCCAAGGCCTGCAGTAAGCCCAAAGGCACGCTGTGGTCGCCTCCGACGATGCCGATTCTCTTGTCTTGCCTCAAGTATCCTTCACATTTGAGCTTGAGCCATTCGTTGAGTTTTTCGCCGCCTTTTTCCACGAGGCTAAGGTCTTTTGCATAGCTGGCGGAATTGTAGCCGACAGGCAATCTGGAAAATTGCTTTTCTTGATATGCGATGGCTCTCTCGGCAACCGGACGCAGGAATCCGGAAACCTCGCCTATGGGAAGGCTGTCTTCGAACGGGCTTGTCCCTATCCCGGCTTTCCATGCGTCAGCAATCTCGAAATCGAAAAAATCCAACTGGATGGAGGCATCCAGTATGGCCTGAGGCCCCCGGGCGGCTCCTTTGCGGTAGGATGCCGTGACATCCCAGGGAACTGGAATCAGAATCAGCGGACTGGTCTCTTCCGAGAATGGAAATCCGAAAAAATGCCCGTTCGGCGCACATGCTTCATTAGGGTCGAATTCATTCATTCCTAAAGAATTTTGAGTTCAGTACGACGGTTTTTCGCCCGGCCTTCTGCTGTCCGGTTGTCTCCGATCGGGTGGTCGAAGCCATAGCCGGCAGCTTTGACCCGATGGGGGGCGATACCTCGTTGTACCAGATAACCGGCAACAGCCTGTGCTCTTTTGGATGAGAGTTCCTGGTTGAAGGAAACGGATCCGGTGTTGTCCGTGTGGCCTCCGATTTCGATGCGGAGACTGGGGTTGTTGATCAGGAATCTGTATATTTTATCCAATTCGGCGATGGATTCATCTTTCAATTGATACTGTTCGCTATCGTAAAAGATATTTTCCAGAATCACGACGGCTCCTGGCTGGATGGGCTGCAATCGGATATTCATATGCATGGGTTCTGCCTTGTAGCGAGAGTCCAATGCGATGTGCGCGGAGTAAAAGAGGTATCCGGGGCAAGAAATATTGAGAGCGAAAGCTTCATCCGTAGGCAGGCAGACCAGGAATTCCCCGTTCTGCCGGTCGGCATGCGATTCAATGCGCACAAGGCCGGACTTGAGGCTTATCAGCTCGAAGCGTGCGGCAAGCGGCTGGCCGGTTTCGAGATCGCTGACATGCCCTTTCATGAAAGAAACCGTGGTGGGACGGGCTTGGTCGTAGAGGCAAAAGGAATAAATGTCCTCTTTCCCGTAGCCTTTCAGATTGTCGCTGGAAAAATATGCCGTGTCGCCTTGAGCGTTCACGCTCAGCGTCGTTTCATCCGAGTAGGTGTTTATCGGATAGCCGAGGTTCTGGGCTGCACTCCATCGATTGCCATTTTCCCTCCTGGACAAGAACAGGTCGAAACCGCCCATTCCGGGATGGCCGTTCGATGCAAAGTACAGGGTTTCCCCGTCCGGATGGATGAAAGGGGAGTTCTCGTCTCCCGGTGTATTGACATTGCTTCCTAAGTTGACAGGTTCGCTCCAGACTCCGGTTTCGGAAATCTGGCTCATCCAGATGTCGCTTCCGCCGAATCCTCCCGGCCTGTTGCTGGCAAAATAGAGCGTCTTGCCATCAGAAGACATGCATGGCTGAGACTCCCAGTACATGGAATTGACGGGTTTGCCAAGGTTGAACACTTTTCCCCATCCGTTCCCTTTGCGGACGGAAGCATAAATGTCGCAGGAGCCCCAGCCGTCTTCCCGGCCGCAACCGGCAAAGAACAGGTAACGACCGTCCGGGGATATGCTGAGCGCCCCTTCGTTCTGGCCAGAATTGATGGGAGGCGGGAATAACACGGCCTGGGTCCATGCGCCGGCGGTATCCCGGAGAGAATAGAAAAAATCTTCTTCTATATGCGGCACTGGATCGTCCTTGGGATAGCGCCGTGTAAAAACCAATATGCCTCCATCCAATGAAAGGAAAGGGAGGTATTCCTCGTTTTCCGTATTGATGCCGGGGCCGAGATTGACAGGAACGAATTCCTTCCGGTCTTTCTGGATAGCTATTGCCTCCTTGTTGCGGTACCGGGCGATCGAAGCTTTTTCCTTGAGGTTTTCCGAAATGTCCGGATATTCGAGGAATCGCTCGAAATGTTCCTCTGCCTCTTGGTATTGTCCGAGCGAGGACTCCAGGCATGCAAGGAAATAATATGCGTTCGGGAAGAAATCCGGGTCGATGGCTATGGCTTTCCTGTAAGAAGCGACGGCACTGTCCGCATTTTTCCCCTCTTCATAGAGAGTCGCTTTCAGCAAATGCAGGTCAGGGAAGCAGTCTTCTGTCTGCTGGGCGATATTCAGGAAACGCCACGCTTGCTCCGTATCCCCGTACTGGTAAGCATTCACTGCTTTCTGGTAGTGGGACTTGGCTTTTTTCAGATTATAAGGGTCGGGCCGGCACGGGGAAGCGCTTTCCATGCCATCGTCGAAAAGGACGGTCAAGGGAGCGGCCTGCCCGACCGGGCTGTCTTGAGCATATGCATTGCCGAGGCATGAAAAAAGGGCGAGGGATAAAAGCCCCCGCCTTGCTAAACTTGAGCCATGTACGTGCATCGGATATCTTATAGCACTTGGGTTAGGACAACAATGAGGCCGACAATGACGCAGTATGCGGCAAAATACACCAGCTTTCCTCTTTTGACGATGCCGATCATGAACTTGCATGCCGCCCAGCCGGAGAGGAAGGCTCCGAGGAAGCCTGCAATCAAGGATTCCAGAGGAATGGACGAACCGGTGATTTCCCCGGAAAACAGCGAAAGGATATTTTCGCCGAGTATGGGAATCAGTACCATCAAGAAGGAAAATTGCGCAATGGACTCTTTCTTGTCTCCAAGCAAAAGCCCGGTAGCGATGGTTGTTCCGCTGCGGGAGAGTCCCGGCAGGACTGCCAGGCATTGCGCTATCCCGATAATGAATGCGTCCCGGTAGGAAATCTCCCGTTTGCCAGACCCCAGGTACGTGGCCAGGGTCAGCAGCAAGGCTGTCAGCAACAACATGCATCCTACAAGCAGCAGGCTCTCGAAGAAGCCTTCCACTATGTCCTTGAAAAACAAGCCCACGATCATGACAGGAATCATGGAAACGAAGATTTTCAGAACATAGTCGGTTTCCTCGTTCATCTTGAACTTGAAGAGTCCTTTGAAAAGGCGGACAATCTCTTTCCAGAATACGACAATCGTGCTGAGGACAGTAGCACCATGCACAATGACCGTGAACAGCAGGTCATCGGATGTTTTTATTCCAAGCAAGGCTTTGCCTATTTCCAGATGCCCGCTGCTGCTGACAGGCAGGAATTCGGTCAGGCCTTGGACAATGCCAAGGATAAGGGCTTCAAACCAGTTCATGATACATCAACGCTTGGATAAAGTTTATTTTCTGGGTTTTTTCATGATGGCTACGATTTCGATGATGATTCCAGCCAGTATGACAAGGGGAGCCACGACCAGCCGGCGGGCGTTGAACAAGCTGTCGCTGAAAACTTCCGGGGAGTCGCTGCCGCCGCCTTGCATCAGGAGATAACCTGTGCCCATCACCAAGATGCCGGCAATCATCAGGATATAATTTGTGCGGTCGAATGCAAAATCGAACATCTTCTTGTTTTCGCTCTGGTTTTGACTGGAATTGGTTTTAGGGTTTGGGATAGCCATAGGGCAGTATATGTTTTATTTAGTAATAGAGACGGTCTGAGTTCCGCATTTTCAAGTATTTGTTGACCGATACCCATGAGGAGGCCAGCGTGAAGAGGACACCCGCTACCAAGACCGAAGCGAACACGCACAATACCATCCCCGAATCCTGCATCGTGATGATTTCGGGGACTTTCCCGTTCAAGTACGCAAGGCAAAGCCCCGCGCAGGCAATGGCAATCAGCGAACCCAGGATGCCTTGGGCCACGCTTTTGCGGATGAAAGGCCTCCGGATGAATTTAGGAGTGGCTCCGACAAGCTGCATGGTGTTGATAGTGAATCTTTTTGAATATATCAAAAGACGTAATGTATTGCTGATCAAGTAGATTGCAACCATCAATATGAAAAGGCTGGCTATGCTGAGCCAGAGGCTGATCCTGGCCACATTGTCGTTGACCAAGCGGATCAAGTCGGGCTGGTAGTACATTTCTTTGACAATATGGTAACGGGTCAGCTGGTCTTCGAATTTGGCGACGCTGTCTTGGTTGGCGTAATCGGCTTTCAGGTGGATCTCGATAGAAGGCAGCAACGGATTGTATCCGAGAAACTCGATGAAATCCTGGCCTAAGTCTTCCTGGAGTTCCTTGGCTGCTTCTTCTTTGCTGATATACCGGGAGTCTTTGACATAGGGGGAACGGTCGATGATCCCTTTCATGTCCATGATATCGGATTCCCGTGTGTATTCCTTGATCATCAAGGTGAAGCCGATGTTTTCCTTGACATAATCCGATACTTTCTCGGCATAGCCCAGCATCAGGCCTTGGACACATAGCAGGAACAACACGGTAGCGATGGAAAGTACCGTGGTGACATGGGCTCCTCGGATCCGTTTCCTCTCGATTTTGTCTTCTTCTTTCTGTATCGCGGACTTTGCCATTTGTCTTTAGTCTCTGTAGTATGAATTTCCGGATCGCCGGTCCGAGGCAGCATCGAGGTTTGCAGGGGAAGCAGCTCCAGGACAGATTCGCGGCCAGGCCGGCGGAAGCCCTTGGCCTGGCATTTGCGGGCGATGCGAGGAACGCGCCTTTAACGAGCAAAAATACGAAAAAAAAGCATGGGGTCGGATGCTCTTCAAGACATTGTCAACTTTCAGGCTGTGGATAAGACCAGTTGCCATGGCCTGGCCGGATAGCTTTTGTTGCGGGAACGGCTTGTACATGGACTGAGATGTGGCTGGTTCCCCGGATATATGGGCGCGTTTAGAAGGAAACATGGAAAACATGCTCGTGATCGAGGAAAGCATAGGATATTTGCCAATGGTATTGGAGGCAGATAGCCTGGCAGAGGGAAAGCCCTAAGCCGGTGGAACCGGGGTTGGCGGAATCTTTGTAGAAGCGTTGGAATATGCGACTGTTGTCCAAAGCCTTGGTTCCTGTATTGCAGACACGGAAATCTTTGTTGCTCCATACGATGCGCAAGGTGCCGGCTTGAGGCGTGTGGACGTAGGCGTTCCTGCACAGGTTGGCCACCAGGAGCTGGCAGAGGGCAGGGTGGGCGGATGCTTTCAGTTCGCTCTCGCCTTCCAGACGGCAGCGGATATCCTTGCAGGCGAAGATTTCGTCCAGGTCATGGGTCGTTTCCTTGAACAGTTCCACGAAATCCACTTCTTCCAGGCCGGTATAAGCTCCGTTTTCGATGCGGCTGAGCTGGAGCATGTCCTTTTGCAGCCGAGCCAGGCGGCGGAGCGTGTTTTGGAGCTTGAGGATTTCCCGCATCTGGCCTTCGGTCAGGTCTGAGCGCTGCAGGAACTGTTCGGCCAAGTTCAGGCAGACGGCTACCGGGGTCTGCATCTCGTGGGCTGCATTGTCCACGAATTCCTTCTGCTGCACGTACAACTGCGCCGAGCGTCGGAACTGGAGCGAGATGGCCTGGTTCAGTTTCTGGAATTCCGTAATCCGTGTCGGGTTATCCAAGGATTCCGGCTTTTTTTGCACATCGAAGCGGTCTATCCATTGCAACAGGTGGTATAGCGGCCGCATGTTCTTTTCAACGATGTAGTAGTTGATGGCGATGATGCTGCATAGAAGGAAAATGTACAGGAACAAGACCCAATACAGGGCTTCGTGCCTGAACTGTTCCTGGTCTACGGTCGGCATCCAGACGGAGAGCTGGTAGTATTGGTCTTCACGGTCTTTGAATATGGCCCGCAGATTCCGCTGCTGCGCTCGCTCCACCCCGGCGGATTGTTCGCTCTGGTTCCGGATGGAGAGCCCGTAATTGGCCAAGGCATAGGTTTCGGGAACGGAAGCGATCGAGTATGTGTAAATCCCGGCCGTATCGAGCTGCACGGCGGAGTCTTTGCCGGGGGAAACCAGGAATTCGCTGATCCTGTCGCTGGCGAACGCCCGAAGCCCGGTATCCACGATATAGTAGAGGCGGTTCGACAGGTTCAGGTAAAAAGCTACCGACCATAAGAGCAGGATGAGTGCCAAGACAAGGGTCATCCTGCTCATGATTAGCTTTATCAGCTTCATTGCCAATCTTCTTCTCTTGTGTCTGCGGCCGGGTTTTCTGCGTCTTCGCATTCCAGCTTGTACCCGAAGCCATAGACGGACTTGATTTGGAGGGATGCCTTGGCCGCTTTGAGCTTCTTTTTCAGGTTGGCGACTTGCTGGTAAACGTAATTGTAATTGTCCGACTGGTCTGCATGGTCGCCCCAGACGGCTTCGGCTAAGGCCTGCTTGTCGATGACCCGCATGGGGCGGGTCATGAAGTAGTGCAGGATATGGTATTCTTTGTGCAGCAATTCCAAGGGCCTGCCGTCCACATTGGCTCGTCTTTCGTCCGGAAAAAGCTCAACATTGCCTGCCTGCAAGGATTTTTTCCCGCCTTGCCTCCGGCGGAGCTGGCTCTTGACACGGGCTACCAGTTCGCCCAAATCGAAAGGCTTGGGCAGATAGTCGTCCGCGCCTAAGTCCAAGCCTTTCACCCGGTCTTCTACGGCTGCTTTGGCCGAGGTAATCAACACTTGGGGCGGATTCCCTTTCTGCTGCAGTCCGGCGAGGAGGTCCAAGCCGTTGCCGTCGGGCAGCATCAGGTCCAGCAAGATGCAGTCGTATTCGTACAATTCGGTCTTTTCCTCTGCATCGGCGTAAGTGGCAGCCGTTTCCACTACCCAGCCTTGCTGCTTGAGGACTTCCGTCATCATGTCCCTTAGTCCGGGTTCGTCTTCTACCACCAGCAGTTTCATGGTTGGCTTTTTTTTTGCGTGTCTTGCCCGCTATGGGGCTTTTTACAATACGATGTTGACGATCCGCTTGGGCACGACGATCACCTTTTTCGGGCTCTTGCCCTCTAACCATTTGGCCGCCTGTTCGCTGGCCAGCACCTGCTTTTCGATTTCGGCCGGGTCCAGATCCAACGGCAGTTCCATATTGAAACGCATCTTGCCATTGAACGAAACAGGGTAGTTGAAGCTCTGGTCAAGCGTGTATTTTTCTTCATAAACCGGAAGCGGGGCGCAGGCGATGCTGCTTTCATGCCCCATGGCTTTCCATACTTCCTCGGCCAAATGCGGGGCATAGGGCGAAAGCAGGATCGTGAAGGCTTCAAAGACAGCTTTCTTGCGGCATTTGAGGTCTCCCAGTTCGTTGAGCGCGATCATGAAGCCGCTCACGGCGGTGTTGAAGGAGAATCGTTCTGTGTCGTCTATGATTTTCTTGATGGTCTTGTGGAGCACTTTCAGCTCGGCAGCACTCGGTTCTCCGTCTTCGAGGGCCAATGCGCCGGTGTTTTCATCGAAGCAGGTCCGCCAGTATTTCTTCAGGAAGCGGAACACGCCTTCGATGCCTTTGGTATCCCAAGGCTTGGACTGTTCGATAGGGCCGAGGAACATCTCGTACATGCGCAGGGTGTCGGCCCCGTATTTTTCCACGATGTCGTCTGGATTCTCCACGTTGTACATCGATTTGGACATCTTTTCCACTTCCGCGCCGCAGACATAATGCCCCTCTTCAAGGATGAAATCGGCCTTGGCCAGGTCGGGCATCCATTGGCGGAAAGCTTCGGTATCCAGGATATCGTTGTCCACTAAATGGATATCGGCATGGACCGGGTCGCAGAAGTCTTCCCGGTGCGGGATGTTCTTTGATACGAAGACCAGGCTGCCTTCGGCGAATCCGGCCGGCGATTCCAATTCGGGCAGTTTCCAGTCTGGATGGGCCTCGATGGCCTTCTTGTAGTTGGCCCAGTTGAGACGGTAGGCGAAGCTGCTCCGTCCTTGGATCATGCCTTGGTTGATCAGTTTGCGGTAAGGCTCGTCGGTGCAGACCAGGCCGAGGTCGAACAGGAACTTGTTCCAGAAACGGGAGTAAATCAAGTGCCCGGTGGCGTGTTCGGCTCCTCCTACGTACAGATCCACCTGTTTCCAGTACTGGTCGGCTTCCTTCGATACCAAGGCTTTGCCGTTATGCGGGTCCATGTAGCGCAGATAGTACGCGCTCGAACCGGCGAAACCGGGCATGGTGCTGGTCTCCAACGGATAGCCTTCTTCGGTTTTCCAGTCCTTGGCTCTTGCCAAAGGAGGTTCGCCTTCTTCGGTAGGCAGGTATTTGTCCACTTCAGGCAGCAGCAGCGGCAGCTTGTCGTCCGGCAGGGTGTAAGGCATTCCGTCCTTATAATAGATAGGGAAGGGTTCGCCCCAGTAACGCTGGCGGCTGAAGATGGCATCGCGCAAGCGGAAGTTCGTCCGGGCTTTGCCTATTCCTTTCTTCTCGATTTCTTCCACCATGCGGTTAATCGCCTCCTTCACTTTAAGCCCGTTCAGGAAATCCGAATTGACCAAGGTGCCGTCCTTGGCTTCGTAGGCTTCCTGGCTGATGTCCCCGCCGGCCACGACCTGGCGTATGGGCAGGTTGAAGTGCTTGGCGAAACGGTAGTCCCGGCTGTCGTGCGCGGCTACGGCCATGATGGCTCCCGTCCCGTATCCTGCCAGCACGTATTCCGAAATCCATATCGGAAGCTTTTCCCCGCTGAACGGGTGTATCGCATAAGAACCGGTGAACACCCCGCTGGCTTTGTTGACATCGGCCTGGCGTTCGCGTTCGGTGCGGTTCTTGGCGTATTTCACATAGTCTTCCACAGCTTCTTTTTGTCCTGCCGTGGTCAGGGCCGGAATCATTTCGTGTTCCGGGCAAAGGACCATGAAGCTGACTCCGAAAAGGGTGTCGGGCCGGGTCGTGAATATCTCCAATCCTTTGTCCAGCCCTTTCTCTGCTCCGTTTTCAATCTCGAAGCGGACTTCGGCCCCGGTGCTCTTGCCAATCCAGTTGCGCTGCATCTCCTTGAGCGAGTCGGTCCAGTCCAATTCGTCCAAACCGTCTAACAAGCGTTGGGCGTAGGCGGTGATGCGCAAGGACCATTGCTTCATCAGCTTGCGTTCCACCGGATAGCCGCCTCGTTGGGAAAGCCCGTTGATTACTTCGTCGTTGGCCAGCACGGTGCCTAATTTGGGACACCAGTTGACCATCGTGTCGGAGAGGAATGCCAAGCGGTAGTTCATCAGCACTTGCTGGCGTCCCTTTTCGGAATACGCGGCCCAGTCTTGCGCCGAGAAAACCTCGTGCGGGCTGCAGGCGGCCTCTTCCAGAAGCCGGGCGTTGCCTTCCCGGGCCAGGATGCTTTCCAGCTCGGTGTCAGGACGGGCTTTCTGCGCTTTTTTGTCGTACCAGCTGTGGAATAAGCGGATGAATACCCATTGGGTCCAATGGTAGTAGGCCGGGTCGCAGGTCCTCACTTCCCGATCCCAATCGAAGGAGAATCCTAGCAAGTCCAATTGCTGGCGGTAGCGCGCAATGTTTTTCCTTGTGGTTTCGGCCGGGTGCTGCCCGGTCTGTATCGCGTACTGCTCGGCAGGCAGGCCGTAGGCATCGAAGCCCATCGGGTGCAGCACGTTGAATCCTTGCAAGCGTTTGTACCGGGCGTAGATGTCGCTGGCGATATATCCTAGAGGATGCCCCACATGCAAGCCAGCTCCGGAAGGATAGGGGAACATGTCCAGGACGTAGTATTTGGGTTTTGAGGAATGGTTTTCGGCTTTGAATGTCTTGTTTTCCTGCCAGTAAGCCTGCCAGTAGGCTTCGATTTTCCTGAAATCGTATTCCATGGGTCGAAAATGCTGTTATGTTATTGTACGTTTCGCGAAACCGCAAATTTACTATCTTTTTCGGGTCTGAAAGCCGGATTCACAAGAAAAATGCCAATAGAAGGATGCCCGCGATGAAATAGAGCGTGGCAAAACCGTACATCCATCTTTTCAGCAGCGGGCTTGCGGCCCAGAGCCGGTCAATGGAAGGCATCAGGTTGCCCAGCAGGACTGGCAGAGAGTAATGCTGCAGCTCTTTGTGCTTCTCGTACAGGGAGATGTCGCGGAGAAAAGATTCGGCAAAGAGCACAAGGAAGGAGAGCCAGGCGAAAATGCCGCACAGGCGTCCGGCAGGCATGGGAGACTGGCTGGCACCGAGCAGAGCCAGAGGGGCGGAATCGAAAGAACCTTCCATCAGCGAGAATGATCCGACCCAGAAGCCCAAGCCGAAAATGGCGGCGGTGGTTACCTCGCCCAGTGCGAGGAACCGGAGAGGCCAGATGACCAGAAGCACGCAAATCCAGATCAGGAGCCAGAAAAGCTGCATGTCGGTGCTGGCATTCAACAGCCAGGGAATCGCTGCGGTAAAAGAGGCTAAGAATACGATAGCGGCCCAATGCAGTTTTTTCTGGAACACATTCCGGGAAAAAACGTGCAGGAGAAGCCACGAGGCTACCCAGCTGAGATTTTGCCATACAGGGATGCAGGGGATGGCCAGTATCAAGAAAAAAACGCAATTTCCGGCAACCACCGCGTCAAATGCGTATGCGGACATGGCCGTGTCCGCATGTCTTCTGTCGGGAGAATTCATTTTCAAAGTTTTTCTTTTTTCATGCTCTGCCAATGGCATGTTTCCGTTCCTTTTCCAAGAGCAAACTTGTTGCAAAAATAATATTATCTTCGCAACCTCAATCTACAGAAGTATTGCGCATGGAAAAAGTGATAAGATTGCGCAAGGGACTGGACATCAGGATTGAAGGTTGTCCAGACGGCTCTCTTGACGCGCCTTCCGCACCTCAGGCACGGTATGCGGTAAAGCCGGTTGATTTTTATGGCATCCACCCTAAATTATCAGTCCAGGTCCAGGACCGGGTCCTGGCAGGAGATCCTTTGTTCTATGACAAGAACAATCCGCAAATCTTCCTGACTTCTCCGGTCAGCGGCACGGTGGCCGAGATTGTCTACGGGCCGAGGCGCGTCATAGAGGAAATCCGGATCCAGGCGGACGGGAAAAACGAACACAAGGATTTCGGCGTTCTGGATCCATCGTCGTTCACGGCGGAGAATGTACGGGAAAAGCTCCTGCAAGCCGGGCTGTGGGCTTTTATCCGCCAACGTCCTTATGATCTGGCCGCCGATCCGGCCAGGCCTCCGAGGGATATCTTCATTTCAGCTTTCGATACGGCTCCTTTGGCTCCGGACCTGGATATGGTAGTACGGGGCGAAGAGGATTGTTTCCAGATGGGGGTGGATGCTTTGGCCAAACTGACCAAAGGGAAGGTGTACCTGGGAGTCCATCGCCGAAAGACCGCATCCAAAGCATACCTGGAATGCAGGAATGCTGAAATACGCGCGTTCGACGGCCCTCATCCTTGCGGGAATGTCGGAATCCAGATACACCATATAGCACCTATAAGCAAGGGGGATGTCGTATGGTATGTGCATCCTCAGGACATAGTCATCATGGGGCGCCTGTTCAAGAAAGGTATTTACGATGCCACCAAGATAGTGGCTGTGGGCGGGTCGGAACTTTTCAAAACGGGACACCACAAGGTGCTGGCCGGCTTCAACGTGAGCTGCATGCTGGAAGGGAATGCCCGTCCGGGATCATCCCATAGGGTAATCAGCGGAAACATATTGACAGGCAAGCGCATTTCCGACGATGGCTACCTGGGAGCATTCGACCACATGATTTCGGTCATTCCGGAAGGGAAAAGATTCCGTTTCATGGGATGGCTGGGACCCGGCTTGGACAGGTTCAGCTATTCCCGCACTTTCTGGTCATGGCTCCGGCCCCGTCGCCGGTACGTCATGGACACCAACATGAATGGTTCGGAAAGGGCTTATGTCTTGACCGGGCAATTCGAGAAAGTGCTGCCCATGGATATCTATCCGCTGCAATTGATCAAAGCCTGCATAGCCAAGGACATCGAAAACATGGAAGCTCTCGGGATCTACGAGGTATCGCCTGAAGATTTCGCGCTATGCGAGTACATCGATGCATCCAAGACCGAGATTCAGGAAATAATCAGGGAGGGATTGGAATATATCCGGAAAGAAGTCCAGTAAGGGTATGGCTCGCAGGCTGCCGCATGGCAGGGCGAACGGCCCGGTAACCGATAAGAAAAGACACTAGATATGCTTAGGAATTTCTTGGACAAGATAAAGCCGTCTTTTGAAAAGGGCGGGAAGCTGCATTTCCTGCATTCCACTTTCGAGGCTTTCGAATCCTTTTTGTATGTCCCGGACAAAGTCACTTCCACGGGCTGCCATGTGAGGGATGCGCTGGACATGAAACGGACTATGATCACGGTGGTGCTGGCTTTGCTTCCCTGTTTCCTTTTCGGGATTTACAACGTGGGTTACATGCATTATTCCACCGTAGGGCAGGATACGGGGTTCTGGGACTGTTTCTGGTTCGGATGCTCAAAAGTCTTGCCGATGCTGGTCGTGACGTATGTGGTCGGTCTGGGCATCGAATTCATCTTTGCCCAGGTCAAAGGCCATGAGGTGAACGAAGGGTTCCTGGTGTCGGGTTTCCTGATTCCGCTGATTTGTCCTCCGGACGTGCCTCTTTGGATGCTGGCGGTGGCGACAGCTTTCGCGGTCGTCATCGGGAAAGAGGTTTTCGGGGGCACTGGAATGAATGTCTGGAACCCGGCCTTGCTGGCAAGGGCGTTCTTGTTCTTCGCTTATCCGTCCCAGATGAGCGGGGATAATGTGTGGGTTGCCGATGCGGTATCGGGGCCGACATCCTTGTCCAATATCGCGGCAGGCAATGTGGACGCTGTCCCTCAGCTATCGGATCTTTTCTGGGGGTTGATCCCAGGCTCGGTAGGGGAGACGTCCAAGTTCTGCATCCTGATAGGCGCGATTATCCTGGTCTGGAGCGGTATAGGTAGTTTCCGCATCATGTTCAGCGCTTTGGCTGGCGGTGTCCTGATGGCCTGGGTTGGAGGATTGGCTGGCAGCACGGATGCTTCCATACTGCAGCATGTACTTTCGGGAGGTTTCCTGTTCGGCCTGGTCTTCATGGCAACCGACCCGGTGACCTCTGCACAGACGCAGGCCGGCAAATCGATTTATGGCTTCCTGCTGGGTGCCATGGCCATACTGATCAGGATTTACAACCCTGCTTATCCGGAGGGCATGATGCTGGCGATCTTGCTGATGAATACCTTTGCTCCCTTGATTGATTATTTGGTAGTAGAGCGGAACAAGGCCAGGCGTCGCAAACGGATCGTTCTGGCGACCCAAGAACAGAATGCGTAACTTTTAATCCGAACGAGCATGTTTTCAAACAGGTATATATTCATCTACACGGCGGTCATGGTAGCGGCAGTGGCTGTATTGCTGGCATTGGCATCCACGTTGCTCAGGCCTATGCAGCAACGTAACGAGGAAACGGCCACGATGCAGGAATTGCTGAAGGCTGCCGGCAAGAATGTGGACAGAAGTGCCGCTATCGATTTGTACAACAGAACGGTTACAGCCGAATGGAGGGTGAATCGTGAAGGCGATGTCGTGGCTGTCTACGATAACGACAGAGGCAGCTGGAAACAGACAAGAGGCAAAGCGGACATCAAGCGAGCCTTTGATTCCGATTTGAAAGAAGAAATGGAAAAAGCGGCGGCCCATGAAGCCGATGCAGCGGCTCCTGACGGTTTTTTCCCAGTCTTTGTATGCAACGGAGGGGAAACGTACATAGTGCCTCTGCAGGGGAAAGGATTATGGGGGGCCATATGGGGATACATTGCTTTGGGAAAGGACTTCAACACGATAGAGGGAGCGACTTTCAGCCATAAAGGGGAAACACCGGGTCTTGGGGCCGAAATCGCGTCGGAACCTTTCCAACGGCATTTCATAGGGAAGAAGCTTTTCGATGAAAACGGGAATTTCACCTCAATCACAGTGCAGAAAGGTGGAGCGGAGAAGTATCCGGGAGATGTTTCCCATGCCGTGGATGCTGTTTCCGGAGGGACTATCACCAGCAACGGCGTGACAGCCATGCTGGAAGATTGCCTCTCATGCTATGTGCCATTCTTCAGGAAAAGACAGTCGCTGGCTGCCCGGCCGGCAGCGGCCGATACCGTGGAGGTCTCGCATCCGGTAGAAAACCGATAGAAAAATAGTAATAAGTAGAACAGCTCAAGACAGGCAAGATATGAGTCAGGAAAATGCAAAGATGGCGGAGGCTCCCCTCCCTTTCTGGAAGGATATGTTTTCGGCCAAGAACGTGAAGCTTCTCACCCGGCCTTTCGGTGCGGATAATCCGGTGACCGTCCAGGTCTTAGGGATTTGTTCAGCTTTGGCTGTGACGGCCAAGCTGCAACCTGCTTTGGTCATGGCCATCTCGGTGACTGTGGTGACAGCTTTCTCTAACTTGATTATTTCCTTGTTGCGCAATACGATACCTCCACGTATCCGTATCATCGTGCAGTTGGTGGTCATTGCGGCCTTGGTCATTGTCGTGGACCAGATTCTGAAAGCCGTGGCCTACGAGGTCAGCAAGCAGTTGTCGGTTTTTGTCGGTTTGATCATTACAAATTGCATCCTGATGGGACGCCTGGAGGCTTTCGCGATGGCCAACAAGCCTTGGCCTTCATTTCTGGACGGGATAGGGAACGGCATCGGCTATGGAATGATTCTGGTCATCCTGGCTTTTTTCCGGGAACTGTTCGGTTCAGGGACGCTGTTCGGGTACCAGATAATCCCGGCATCTTTTTACGAGGCGGGGTATGCCAACAACGGCTTGTTCATCCTGCCGCCGATGGCTTTGATCCTTTTGGGTATCATTATCTGGATCCAACGTTCGCGGAACCGGGATTTGATCGAGAAAGAGAAGTAGTCATTTAAGAATAGAGGAGAAAGCGATATGGAGAATAACCTGTTCAGCCTTTTTGTCCGCTCTATCTTCGTGGACAACATGGTCTTTTCCTACTTCCTGGGGATGTGTTCATTCTTGGCCATTTCCAAAAATGTGAAGACCTCGTTCGGATTGGGAATCGCCGTCATCTTTGTAATGCTGATTACGGTGCCTGCCAATTTCCTGATCAACAAATACCTTCTGATGGAGGGCAGCCTTTCGTGGCTCAGCCCGGCTTTGGCCGGAGCGGATTTGAGCTTCTTAAGCTTCATCATGTTCATTGCGGTCATCGCTGCAATCGTGCAGTTGGTGGAAATGATTGTGGAAAGGTATTCTCCATCCCTGTATTCGTCCTTAGGCATTTTCCTGCCGCTGATTGCCGTCAATTGCGCTATCATGGGGGCATCCCTGTTCATGCAGGAGAGGGAATATTCCACATTGGCCGAGGCCACGACTTTTGCTGCAGGTTCGGGCATCGGCTGGTGCTTGGCGATAGTTGGAATGGCAGCTATCCGCGAGAAACTGAAATACTCCAATATCCCGGCGCCTTTGAGAGGGTTAGGCATAGCTTTCATCATCACGGGCTTGATGGGGATTTCGTTCATGTGTTTCCTGGGTATTGAACTGTAACGGACTAAAAAAGAAAAGATATGATCTCTACGTGGAGCATAGTGCTGACCAGTGCCGTAGTGTTCCTGGTTGTGATGCTGGTCTTGGTGGCGGTCTTGCTGTTTGCCCGTGCCAGACTGAGCCCGCAAGGCAAAGTGAAGGTGACGATAAACGGGGAGAAGACTTTGGAGGTGGACGCTGGAAACTCGCTGCTGTCCACATTGGCATCGCAGAAGATATACCTGCCTTCGGCTTGCGGAGGCAAAGGCAGTTGCGGCTTGTGCCGTTGCCGTGTCGAAGAAGGCGGAGGAAGCATACTGCCTTCGGAAAAAGGATTCTTTTCTTACCGGGAACAACACGAGAACTGGCGCCTTAGTTGCCAGGTGAAGGTCAAGAACGATCTGTCCATAAGGATTCCTCCGGAGGTGTTCGGAGTAAGGAAATGGGAATGCGAAGTGGTTTCGAGCCGCAATGTGGCCACTTTCATCCGTGAGTTCGTGGTCAAGCTGCCTGAAGGGGAAAACCTGAATTTCCGAGCCGGGGGGTATATCCAGATAGATGTGCCGGCATGTACGGTGGAGTACAAGAATATGGAGGTGGATTCAGAGTACCGGGGCGACTGGGAGAGAATGAAGATGTTCGATCTGGTGATGAAGAACCCGGAACCTTGTTTCCGTGCCTATTCGATGGCCAACCATCCGGCCGAAGGGAACCGTATCATGCTCAACGTGCGTATAGCCACGCCTCCGTTCGACCGCAAGAAGGGTGGGTTCATGAACGTGAATCCCGGCATTTGCTCGTCGTATATTTATTCGCTGAAACCGGGTGACAAGATTACGATTTCCGGCCCTTACGGGGAATTCTTCGTGCAGGATACCCATCGGGAAATGATGTTCATAGGCGGCGGGGCAGGCATGGCGCCGATGCGTTCGCAGATTTTCGACGAGTTCATGACCAAGAAGACCGATCGCAAGGCTTCCTTCTGGTACGGAGGACGTTCGCTGAAGGAATTGTTCTACATTGAAGATTTCGAGAAAATTCAGAAGGAGTTCCCGAATTTCAGTTTCCATGTGGCTTTGAGCGAGCCTTTGCCGGAAGATCATTGGACTGGGTACACCGGGTTCATCCATCAAGTCATCTTCGACAATTATCTCAAGAACCATCCCGAACCGGAAGAAATAGAATATTATCTCTGCGGTCCCAAACCCATGACCGAGGCTGCCGTGAAGATGTTGGACAGTTTGGGAGTGCCGTCTGAGATGATTCGTTACGACAATTTCGGCAATTAGGTTTGCGGTGGCGGGCGAGCGTCTTCGGTGCGTGGGCGCATTGCGTTCCGTCGCGTTCGCTTTTGCGCGCCTGTTCCGGTGGATTGGCAGACGCTCGGCTTTCACTTATTTGCGGCTCTGCCGCCGATACAGGATGCGCCTCGGCAAAAGCACAAACTTCGTTTTTGCTTTTACGCTCGGCTTTCACTTGTTTGCGGCTCTGCCGCCAATATAGGATGCGCCTCGGCAAAAGCACAAACTTCGTTTTTGCTTTTACGCTCGGCTTTCACTATATTTGTTCTCGGCAAGAGGCGAGCGGGGTTTCTTGTTTTTTTATAATAACTTGAAAAGCAATGTTCGGTTGCAGGAAGGGCGTCCGCCGTTCTTGTGCATTGTCTTTTTATGAAAGGGGAAAGAGATGAGTAACGACACTTTGGTCATCATTCCGACTTATAATGAAAAGGAAAACATCGAGAAGATTATCCGCAAAGTATTCTCTCTGCCGAAATCTTTCGATATTTTAGTGGTGGAGGATAACTCCCCGGATGGGACGGCTGCCATCGTGGAGAAGCTTGTACCGGAATTCCCCGGGCGTTTGTTCATCGAGAAAAGGACGGGCAAGCTGGGTTTGGGGACAGCTTACATCCACGGATTCAAATGGGCATTGGCACGCGATTACGAGTATGTGATCGAGATGGATGCCGATTTTTCCCATAATCCGGACGATTTGGAACGGCTTTACAATGCCTGCGCAAAGGACGGTGCCGATCTTTCTGTCGGTTCCCGGTACGTGAACGGAGTGGTCAATGTGGTCAATTGGCCTATAGGCCGGGTATTGATGTCTTATTTCGCCTCGGCTTACGTGCGGTTTGTGACAGGGATGAAAATCGGCGATGCCACCGCGGGTTTTGTCTGCTACAAGGCTTCCTTGCTCCGTAGCATGGATCTGGATGACATACGCTTTGTCGGATATGCGTTCCAGATAGAGATGAAGTACACGGCTTACCACCTGGGTTACCAGATCAAGGAAGTTTCCATTGTCTTCACGGACCGCAAAGAAGGCACATCGAAAATGAGCAAGAAGATTTTCAAGGAGGCCTTTTTCGGTGTCATCCAGCTAAGGTTCCGTAAATACCATGGACAGTACAAAGGTGTCCCGAAGAGGCCCGTTTCATGACCTGGCCTGCCTCGGAGCTTGAGAGAACCGATACAGGGAACGAGCGTTCCGGTATCGGTTCTTTTTGTTCCATAAGCGGCAGTGGCGGTTCGTTAATCGCATAAATTTTGTACCTTTGCAACCTTTCGGGATCCGGAAGGTTTTGCAAATTCGACAATCATATATTACACAAATGGGAAAAGAAGGATTACAAAAGACAGTTTATCTGTTCGGTAACAAAACGGCCGAAGGACGGGCCGACATGAGGAATCTTTTAGGCGGAAAAGGTGCCAATCTGGCAGAAATGAGTTTGATCGGATTGCCAGTACCGCCGGGTTTCACTATCACAACAGAAGTCTGCACAGAGTATAACAAGTACGGTGCGGAAACTGTTATAAACGCTATCAGGCCCGAAGTGGAGAAAGGCATGGCTGCCGTTGAGAAAATCATGGGGTCCAAATTCGGCGACGCGGTAAACCCTCTTTTGTTTTCTGTCCGTTCCGGTGCCCGGGCTTCGATGCCGGGAATGATGGATACTATCTTGAATCTGGGCATCAATGACGTGGTCGTGGCAGCCTTGGTCCAGAAGACCGGCAACGAACGTTTTGCATGGGACTCCTACCGCCGTTTCGTGCAGATGTACGGGGATGTGGTGCTAGGCATGAAGCCGACGAGGAAAGAAGATATCGACCCGTTTGAAGAAATCATCGAAGAAGTAAAGCATTCCAAAGGCATCAAGCTGGATACCGAATTGACGGTGGACGACTTGAAGGAACTGGTTCGCAAGTTCAAGGCGGCTGTCAAGGAAAAGACAGGACGCGAGTTCCCCGTGGATCCCTGGGAACAGCTCTGGGGAGCTATCATCGCGGTATTCGACAGCTGGATGAACGAACGGGCCATCTTGTACCGTCGCCTGAACAACATTCCTGCCGAATGGGGAACCGCGGTCAACGTGCAGGCGATGGTGTTCGGGAACATGGGCAGTACCTCGGCTACCGGGGTTTGCTTCAGCCGCAGCGCTTCCACCGGTGAAAACCTTTTCAACGGGGAATATCTGATCAACGCCCAAGGCGAAGACGTGGTGGCCGGTATCCGGACCCCGCAGGAAATCACCTTGGAAGGTTCCCGCCGTTGGGCTCAGCTGCAAGGCATCTCGGAAGAGGAAAGAGAGGCCAAGTATCCTTCTTTGGAAGAATCGATGCCCGCATTGTATAAGGAACTTTGGGATTTGCAACACAAGTTGGAACTCCATTACAAGGATATGCAGGATATGGAGTTCACGATTCAGGAAGGCCGTTTGTGGATGCTCCAGACCCGTAACGGGAAACGTACCGGGGCTGCCATGGTCCGCATTGCGATGGAACTCTGCAAGGAAGGCCTGATTGACGAGAAGGAAGCCTTGATGCGTATCGAACCGGCCAAATTGGACGAACTCCTACATCCGGTATTCGACAAGAACGCGCTGAAGTCGGCCAAGGTGATGGCCAAAGGGCTTCCGGCTTCCCCGGGTGCCGCATCGGGCAAGATCGTGTTCTTTGCCGAAGATGCGGAAGCTATCGTGGCCAAGGATGCCAACGAAAAGGTGATTTTGGTTCGTATCGAAACTTCTCCTGAAGATTTGAAGGGGATGAACAGCGCCCAAGGGATTCTGACGGCTCGCGGCGGTATGACTTCGCATGCGGCTGTCGTTGCCCGTGGCATGGGCAAATGCTGCGTTTCCGGTGCCGGCGAAATTGAAATCGATTATAAGAAGCGCACGCTGACGATGAGTGGGAAAACCTACCACGAAGGGGATTTCATCTCGCTGAACGGTTCTACAGGCCAAGTCTACGATGGGGAAATCAAGACCAACGATGCCGAAATCAGCGGTGATTTCCAAGCCTTGATGGATTTGGCAGACAAATATACCCGCATGGTGGTCCGTACCAATGCAGACACCCCGCACGATGCCAAGGTGGCCCGTGCTTTCGGGGCCCGCGGTATCGGTCTCTGCCGTACCGAACACATGTTCTTTGAAGGAGACAAGATTATCCCGATGCGGGAAATGATCCTGGCCAAGGATACTGATGGCCGCCGCAAGGCTTTGGCTAAGTTGCTGCCTTTGCAACGCGCCGACTTCGAAGGTATTTTCGAGGCCATGCAGGATCTTCCTGTGACGGTTCGCCTCTTGGATCCTCCTTTGCATGAATTCGTTCCGAAAGACGAAAAAGGACAGAAGGAGATGGCCGAGGTGATGGGTGTTTCGGTAGAAGAAGTGGCTGCCAAGGTGAAGGAATTGGAAGAAGTGAACCCGATGCTCGGGCATCGCGGTTGCCGTCTGGGCAATACCTATCCGGAAATTTCCGAAATGCAGGCCCGGGCTATCTTGGAAGCGGCTCTGAACCTGAAGGAAAGAGGCATCAACGCCCGTCCGGAAATCATGGTTCCTTTGGCCGGAAGCAAGAAGGAGCTCGAAATGCAGGTGGATATCATCCGTTCTACCGCCGAGACCGTGTTTGCTGAAAGAGGCACTCGGATCGAGTATTTGGTAGGTACGATGATTGAAGTGCCCCGTGCGGCTCTGACAGCGGACGAGATTGCCGAAGTGGCCGAATTCTTCTCGTTCGGCACTAATGACCTTACGCAGATGACTTTCGGCTTTTCTCGAGACGATATAGGCAAGTTCCTTCCGGTCTACATGGAAAAGAATCTGCTCAAGAACGACCCGTTCCAGATCCTGGACCGGGATGGCGTAGGCAAACTGGTGAAATACGGTGTGGAAAAGGGACGCCAGACCCGTCCCGACATCAAGCTGGGCATCTGCGGCGAACATGGCGGCGAACCTGGTTCGGTGGCTTTCTGCGACTCCTTGGGCATGAGTTATGTGAGCTGCTCGCCGTACCGCGTGCCTATCGCCCGTGTGGCTGCCGCCCAGGCAAACCTGTCGACGCAGGAATAAGCGTGGGTGGGTCATCAAAATAAGGCTTCTCTCGGCATTTTAGGCTGTGTTTCAGGCCGGGTGAGATGCAAGGCGTTGAGAACGAATCGTGCTTGCCGCTGCCTCGCAGCGAGTCAGGCTTCGCCGCTGCAGAGTGGATGATTGACCTCTGCATTCGACTTGCTCTGCTTTCGGCCGAGGTGCAGCCAGCCTTCGGCGGACCCGGATTGCCCCGGTATGGCACACCGCCAAGGCAGTGCATGGGAATGCATTTCTTGAGAGGGGAAACGGGCCGGAAGTGTTCCGCTCCGGATTCGTTTCCCCGACAGTGCGTCAGGACAGGCGCGTTGCATGTGGACGTGAGCGAAGTCCCTCGCTGTGGCAGGTGAACGGACTTCCGGCCTCCGGCCCGGAGTTGCAGCAAGTTCCCTGTCATGACGCGCTTTTTTTTTGAAATACGGAGCTTTTGCAATCTTGGTTCAGTATTCACGGAATCAGCAAAATACGCTGCGATTTTCAGTCCCGGTTCATCGGAATCCCTGCCGGTGGCCTGGGCAAACCGATTCGAACATCTTGCCGGACTCCTTCCGATACCCTGTCCCGGAGCATCTTCCCGGCTCCGGCAAGTTCCTTCCATTCTTATCTTCCGGGATCCTGTCAAAGAAGCCCTCTTCGGGAATGCAAGGAAGCAAGAAGATTCCTTACAAAAAAATATTGATTCATGCAATACCTATGAATTGTTAATTTTTGCCTACATTTGAAATCTGTATGCCGCTCCGTGGCATTGCCGATGAAGAATATCGGCTTGGAGGAAAAACGGGTTGTCGAGGATCAAAGGAACGCGAATGTGGAAATAATTTTAAAAAAAACTATCTAATAAAAGCTTATTTATGAAAGTTCTGACTGTCCAGGATCTGGAGCGGATCCGGAAAACAGCCAAGGAAGTGCTGGCCTTGAGAGAGGAAAGCAACCGTCACACCGAAGTGCAGACCTGCGGTTTGGCAAATGGCTGTCCTCATCTGCAGGTCCTCATTTGCGGAGGAACCGGCTGCAAGGCTTCTTCCAGCGCGAAGATCGCCGAGAATTTCAAGGAAGAAATCGCGAGGCAGCAAATCGAAGACAAAATCGACATCGTGACCACCGGCTGCTTCGGCTTCTGCGAAAAAGGTCCGATAGTCAAGATCATTCCCGATAATACCTTTTATATACAGGTGTCGCCGGAAGATGTACACGAAATAGTGCAGGAACACCTGATTGGAGGCAGGAAATTGGATCGGCTTTTGTATCAGGATCCCGTGTCGGGCAACCATGTGAGCGATTCCAAGCATATGGACTTCTACCGCAAGCAGATGCGTATCGCCTTGCGGAATTGCGGTTTCATTGATCCGGAGAATATTCATGAATACATAGCCAGGGACGGTTACCAGGCTTTGGCCGACTGCCTGTTGAAATACAGCCGTGAGGAGGTGATTGACAAAATCAAGAAGTCGGGCTTGCGCGGTCGTGGCGGCGGCGGTTTCCCGACCGGTCTCAAGTGGGAGTTCACGGCCAAGCAGGAAGCCGACCAGAAATATGTTGTCTGCAATGCCGACGAAGGGGACCCCGGGGCGTTCATGGACCGCTCCATCATGGAGGGCGACCCGAATTCGGTCATCGAAGCGATGGCGATTTGCGGTTATGCCGTTGGAGCCAACAAGGGGCTGGTTTATATCCGGGCCGAATATCCTTTGGCCATTCAGCGTCTTAGGGTTGCCATCCAGCAGGCTACGGATATGGGGATGCTCGGGCCTTGCATCTTAGGTTCGGATTTCAGTTTCGATATAGAGATACGTTACGGTGCCGGGGCATTTGTCTGCGGGGAAGAGACGGCGTTGATCCATTCTATGGAAGGAAAGCGCGGCGAGCCGACGCTGAAGCCTCCGTTCCCGGCTGAAAGCGGATATCTGGGAAAACCGACCAATGTGAACAATGTGGAGACACTGGCCAATATTCCTATCATCCTGACCAAAGGGCCGGAATGGTTCGCTTCCATCGGGACGGAAAAATCCAAAGGGACGAAAGTGTTCGCGCTGGCCGGCAAAATCAACAATGTGGGGCTGATTGAAGTACCGATGGGGACGACATTGCGGGAGGTGATATACGAAATCGGAGGCGGTATCAAGAACGGCAAGAAATTCAAGGCGGTGCAGACCGGCGGCCCTTCGGGCGGCTGCTTGACCGAAAAGCATCTGGATACGCCGATTGACTTTGACAACCTGCTGGCGGCCGGTTCGATGATGGGTTCGGGCGGCATGATTGTGATGGACGAGGACGACTGCATGGTCTCGGTGGCTCGTTTCTATTTGGATTTCACGGTAGAGGAGTCTTGCGGCAAATGCACGCCTTGCCGTATCGGCAACAAGCGTCTTCTGGAAACGCTCAATAAGATAACCGAAGGCAAGGGGAAGGAAAAAGACTTGCAGCAATTGGCGGTATTGGGTCGGCAAATCAAGGATACGGCCCTTTGCGGTCTGGGACAGACTTCGCCTAACCCGGTTTTGTCCACTTTGGACAATTTTTATGACGAGTATCTGGAACACGTTCGGGATCATACCTGCCGGGCCAAGCAGTGCAAGGCCTTGCTGACCTACACGATCAATCCGGAAATCTGTATCGGTTGCACGCTTTGCGCCAGGAACTGCCCGGCCGATGCCATTACCGGATTCCCGAGGAAGCCGCATATCATCCTGCCAGAGAAATGTATCAAGTGCGGGATGTGCATGGCTCGTTGCAAGTTCCATGCCATTTCGGTATGCTGACCTGTATTTCCGGCAACGGCCTTTGGCCGGCAGAGGGAAAAGAGCATCTTTCTCTGGCAAGAGGCGAGGCGCCGGACAATGGAAGTTTTCAGTTTTAATAGAGAAAATTAATGGAAAAGAGAGAAATAAAATTACAAATCGATCGCCATACGGTATGCGTCCCCGAGGGAACAATGATTCTGGAGGCGGCCCGGAAAGTCGGAATCAACATCCCGACGCTTTGCCATATCAATCTGGAAGGGACTTGCATCAAAAGCACTCCCGCATCCTGCCGCATTTGCGTGGTGGAAGTGGAAGGGCGGAAGAATCTGGCTCCTGCTTGCGCCACCCGCTGCACCGAAGGCATGGTAGTCAAGACCAGCACGCTCCGGGTGATGAATGCGAGGAAAGTCATTGCCGAGTTGATCCTCTCGGATCACCCTAACGACTGCCTCACCTGCCCGAAGTCGGGCAATTGCGAACTCCAAGCCTTGGCTGTGCGTTTCAACGTACGGGAGATGCCTTACGCGGGAGGAGAGCTTTCGTTGCGCAAGAGAGAGGTCACGGCTTCGATTGTCCGCAATATGGACAAATGCATTTTCTGCCGACGTTGCGAGAGTGTCTGCAATGATGTGCAGACAGTCGGAGCCTTGGGCGCAGTGCGTCGGGGATTCAACACTACCATCGCGCCGGCTTTCGACAAGAAACTGAGCGAAAGCGAATGTACTTATTGCGGACAATGCGTGGCTGTCTGCCCGGTGGGTGCTTTGACGGAACGCGATCATACCAACCGTTTGGTAGAGGATTTGGAAAATCCGGACAAGGTCGTTTTGGTACAGACTGCCCCGGCGGTCCGGGTAGCTTTGGGAGAGTCATTCGGCATGGAGCCGGGAACTATCGTGACCGGGAAGATGGTCACGGCCTTGCGCGAGCTTGGTTTCAATTATGTGTTCGATACCGATTTTGCGGCAGACTTGACGATTATGGAAGAAGGCGCGGAAGTCCTGGACCGCCTGTCCCGTTTCTTGGATGGAGACCGGAGCGTGCCGTTGCCTATCCTGACATCCTGTTGCCCTGCATGGGTCAATTTCTTTGAACACTATTTCCCGGACTTGCTGGATATCCCGTCCACGGCACGTTCGCCCCAGCAGATGTTCGGTTCGATAGCCAAGTCTTACTGGGCGGAGAAAATGGGCATCCCGCGCGAGAAACTGGTAGTGGTATCCATCATGCCGTGCTTGGCGAAGAAATACGAGTGCGACCGGGAGGAATTCAAGGTGGACGGCAACCCGGATGTGGATTACTCCATTTCCACAAGGGAACTGGCTACGCTGATCAAACGGGCCAATATCGATTTCGCAAGCTTGCCAGATAGCGAGTTCGATATGCCGTTGGGCGCTTCTACGGGGGCCGGAGTCATTTTCGGAGCTTCGGGTGGCGTAATGGAAGCCGCTTTGCGTTCGGTTTATGAAATCCATACCGGAAAGACCTTGGATAGAGTGGATTTCGAGACAGTCCGGGGAATGGACGGGTTCCGCAAGGCCAGCATCGATTTGAATGGTTTTGAACTGAAGGTCGGCATCGCCCATGGATTAGGGAATGCGAGGAAACTACTGGAGGAAATCCGCAAGCATCAGTGCGAATACCATGTGATTGAAATCATGGCCTGCCCGGGCGGATGCATAGGAGGGGGAGGGCAGCCCTTGCACCACGGCCATGCAGAAGTACTCAAGGCCAGGGCGGAAGCGATTTACCGGGAAGATGCAGGCAAGCAGATCCGGAAATCGCATGAGAATCCCTATATCCAGCAATTGTATGAGGAATATTTGGGCAAGCCTTTGAGCGAGAAGGCGCATCATTTGCTGCATACGCATTATTTTAACAAATCTAAAGGTTTGTGATAATGGGCAATATGCGGCCTTGCCTTCGGGATGACGGCTCAGTCACATACGCGAGTATGCTCCATCGCCATCACCCTTGGAGGCTTAGCCTCTTGCCCATTCTGACAAACCTTTCAGAAAAGTAGTAATGGATTTATGGCGATGCTGCCAATCAGGCGATGGGATTTTCAGCCAAGCCTGGTTCATAGAGCGAGCCTTGGTCTATTAGAAAGCAAGGTTGAACCAGAAAAGAAAAATATTATGTCAGAGATAAAATTGGCTTGCGCGGTGGTGGAACAGGTGGAAGCCATCTGCGACAAGCATAGGAATGATCCGGGAGAATTGATTAATATCCTGCATGAATGCCAGCATTTGCATGGTTATTTGCCGGAGGATATGCAGCGGGTGATAGCCCGGAAGCTGAATATTCCGGTGTCGAAAGTGTACGGGGTGGTCACTTTCTACACATTCTTCACTATGACACCTCGCGGGAAGTATCCGGTTTCGGTCTGCATGGGTACTGCCTGCTATGTGCGGGGGGCAGAGAAGCTGCTGGAAGAATTCAAACGGGTCCTGGGCATCGAAGTGGGCGAAACCACGCCTGATGGCAAATTCTCCTTGGATTGCCTGCGTTGCGTGGGAGCCTGCGGGTTGGCGCCGGTCGTGATGATCGGAGACAAGGTATACGGACGATTGATGCCTGTGGAAGTGAAGAAGATATTGGACGAACTGGAATGATTTGCCTGGGCCGCTCCTTGCCGGGTGCCACGCTTCCTGCGTGCCAGGATGCAAGGGATGCGCAAGGTTCGTCTGCAGGCTGCCGATGGCAGGGGAATCCGATGAACCCCGGCCGTTCGTTCGATTGCCGGTTATCGCCAGCTGCTGCTTGATGGAAAAGCTGAGCCAGGCGATTAACCCCATAGGATGGAATCCTTGGGCTTCTATGCTGCTCCGGATCAATGAATGGAAGCGTGCCGTGGGGAAACTCTGGCACGCTTTTTTTTACCCGAATCGGCCATTAGGCTCAGGGGAGATTGTCCGCTTTGCCATGCGGCAGGCTTCCCGCCTAGCCGGAGGCATGGCGGGCTACGTCGGAGGCGTGAGGATCATGATGCGGAAGAAACGGGCAAGAAGCCAGAAGCCTCGTCTTCGAAATCGGAAACGGACTCGGCGGATCTTATGACCGATTTGGGTCGAACAGCAGCGGAACCTGTCAGGGCAGATTGTCCGCTCCGTTCCAATGACGGGTCATGTTTCTCGAAGGATTCTTTATTTTCCACGCTTCTTCCCTGGGACAGGATGGCCGAAGAGATCGGTAGGGGAGAAAAGGTCGAGCTGATTCTCGAGTTCCGCAGGAAGGTCGTGCAGGCCGGCTTGCTCGTAATAGAATTTGAGAGCCTTTTTGACGAGACGTTTGAATCCCGTTTTCTCGTAAAGGCAAAGACGTTCGTATCGGTGCTTCTCTTTGTCGGAGAGAGCAAAATGGAAATGGTAGAATTTCTTTTTCCTGCTTTTGCGCTTTTTCTGCTGGCCGGCGCCGGTCTTGCTGGCCGGTGCCGGCCTTTTCCCTTTTCCGGAGAACAGGTCGGGATGCGTGGATGCCATCGATTCTGGCCGGGAAACCTTCTTGGAACGGATGCTGCCGGCAGAAGTCCCTCTGCGCGGGTTTGCCGGATCCGGGCTTCCTTGAATGTTCAGCATTGCAAGCTTAGTGTCCATTTTTGCTTTTGGTTTTTCCTGGCACAGGATGCGGGGCTGGAAGCTCTTCGTATGAACGGAGGGCGCCAGTTTCGGGATCCAATGCGATTCTGCAGTTGGAGGAAGGGAGGCAAAACGTTTGTCCCCATTGGGGGATGAAGAGGTCGCCATGAGCGGCTTCCTTTCCATCGAGCATCAGGCTGGCTTCTACTTTGGCAGGGATCCTGTATCGGAAGCCTGCATCATCCTTGGAATCCTGCCTGTTCCGGTTTTCGAACCCGGCTGCCTGCCCGCCGATGCCAGGCAGTGGGCGGAGCTGCAGTACCAGCAGTTCATCCTGATTCTCGAATGCCTGGACCTGCTCTTCCTGGTCGAGGATTTCAAGGCCGTTTTCAGGACTGAAATAGGCTATGCCATAGGTGTATGTCCCTTGCTGGGGTTGGACCCTGATTTCGCATTCAATCCTTTCTGTCTGGAAAGTTCCTGTGAAATATTCTATCAGCCGGCGTTTTGTGTCTTCCAATTTCCTGTACATGAATTTCATGGTGCTGGAAGGATAGGCTACTTCTTGCATCCCGGACAGCAAATCGGCTTGGTCGGCTTGGATTTTGAAAATCTTTTCTGCCATTTTCCGGGCTTGCTCGGACAAGCTTTTCTGATCCATGACAGGCTGCAGGATCTTCTCGATGACCAAAGCCGTATCCGTCCGGTATTCTTTCACAAGTGTGTCGAACCGGCGGCTGGCGTTCATGTCCGCTACCGGCAGCGTGCCATGTCCGGGAATGGATTCGTGCGGGAGCGGACGCAGCCTGAGGCGGGAGTGCCCGCCAGGATCTTGGCTTCCGGCTTCTGGATCAGTCCCGCCCGAAGGCTGCGGGGAACGCGGGCCGGGAGCAGCATCCGGCTCATTGCGGTTCACGCTCAGCAAAATCCCGTCCGGGTCCATTTCCATTCGAGGCAGACGGCCTCCTTGCACGCAGAATACCTGGCCAGGGTCCGGAATGGCTTCGGTCTGCATCTCTATCTTTTCGATCCGGAAGGATTCCTGGCAATCGGGGAATGCAGGCAGTTTCAGCAGCTGCTCTGCGTAATTGCTGTATAATCCTTTGGTATGGGTAGTCTTGCAGAGAATGACTTTGACATGGATGCTGTTTTGCGGCAGGCAATAGAAAAGAGTGGCTCCGCCCTGATTCGGGACAGGTTTGCTGCCCTTTTGCGGCTGTGCCTGTTCGATACGGGCATCGGCCGGATAGACACGGTACTGTGCATGAGACTGGTGGTTCAGGAGCAAAAGACCGGACAGGCCGATCAAGGAGAAAAGTCTGAAATTCATAACGGCATCTTTGGATTTCCGGAATCTGTGCCAAGACAACGCTTTGCATGGCATCTTCCGCGGTACGTCGATGGGCGGATGCAAGGCACCGGAAGCGAAGAAGCGTGGTTCCTGTCCCGCAGCGAGCGCAGGCCTGAGTCCGGCCGAGGTGCGGCCGGCTTTCGGCAAAGCCTGATTGCCCGTCATGCAAGCATCACCGCATCGGACAATGCAAACTTACATATAAATTCCGTTCCAACCTTGTTCCTGCGGAAATGCATCCGGAAAAGCTGCGCGGCCTGGCTTTCCAAGGCTGGAAAGCGGGTCGCCGCCGCATATTCCAACCCTTGGTTTCCGGAGGATACCGTCACGACCCAGCCGCGGTCCAGCAGAATCCAATCGAACGGAAGACTCAGAAGCTGTTTTAAACCCAAATCGGTCATTAGACACGCCGAGTCCGTTTTTGATTGGGAAAGTGAGGCTTTCGGGCATCTTGCCCGCCTCTGTCCGCATCCTGATTCTCGCTACGCCTCGACGTAGCCCGCTACGCCTTCGGCTAGGCGAGAAGCATGCTGCATGACACAAGCGGGCAATCTCCCCAAAGTCTAATGACCGATTTGGGTTAAATTTATTTTTAGGCCATCGGGAGGGGATTTGGCGGGATGGCGCGGCGTTTTTCAAAGGAGGATAGCCAAGCTACCTGGCGTGAAAAACGCAAGCAAGACCCGGAATAGCCCCCGATGGGCAAACAAAATCCTGAACCCGCTCCCTGAAAATTCAGCCTTTTCGGATTGTAAGAAATTTAAACCCAAATCGGTCATTAGACTCGCCGAGTGTGTTTCCTGTTTTCGAAGAGGGATGCTTTTGTGCATCTTGTT
>CALUGT010000027.1 GCA_944320265.1 uncultured Bacteroidales bacterium
GAGCCAGTTCGCGGAGGGGAATTACTATCCGGTGGAAGTGGGCCGGAGGGTGGTGGGGAGCCTGGTGTTTGGGTTGACGGGGGAAATGCTGTGGGAGGGCGAGTCGGCACCGCAGCCAGAAAGCAAGGCCCGGACAATCCGGGTAGGGGGCGTAGAGTTCGAGATGGTGTACGTGGAGGGCGGGACGTTCCGGATGGGGGCGACGGCGGAGCAGGGGGAAGATGCGGCTGATAGAGAGAAGCCGGTACACAGCGTGACCTTGTCCGATTTTCATATCGGGAGATACGAGGTGACGCAGGGCTTGTGGGAGGAAGTGATGGGCGGGAATCCGAGCGATAACAAGGCGGGGGACAACTATCCGGTGGTGATGGTGAGCTGGGAGGACTGCCAGCGGTTCATCGAGCGGCTGAACAACAGGACGGGTTTGAATTTCCGGTTGCCGACGGAGGCGGAGTGGGAGTACGCGGCGCGAGGAGGGCTTAAGAGCAAGGGATACAAGTACGCGGGGGGCGACAATTTGGACGAGGTCGGATGGTACGGTGACAATAGCGGGAGCAGAACGCACCCGGTGGGACAGAAGCAGGCGAACGAGCTGGGGTTGCACGACATGAGCGGGAACGTATGGGAGTGGTGCCAGGACTGGTATGGAGCGTATAGCGGTTCATCGCAGCGGAACCCGAAAGGTCCTGTTAGCGGCTCCTCCCGCGTGCTGCGCGGGGGCAGCAGCTGGCTCAGCGCCAGGGGCTGCCGGGTTTCGATCCGGCTCAACTCCGCCCCTGGCAGTAGGGACAACTTTTTCGGGCTGCGCTTGGTGCTCCGGAGGGTGTTGATGGAGGAGAAGTTGTCGGAGAAGGTGTACGAGATAGCGCGGAAGCCCAAGGCGGAGAGGCAGGCGTATTACAACCGGGAGGCGAGCCAGTTCGCGGAGGGGAATTACTATCCGATGGAAGTGGGCCGGAGGGTGGTGGGTAGCCTGGTGTTTGGGTTGACGGGGGAAATGCTGTGGGAGGGCGAGGCGGCACCGGGGGATACGTCGGAGGGGACAGCGAAAGCGAAGCCGCAACCCGAAGGCAAGAACCGGACTATCCGGGTCGGCAATGTGTCGTTCGAGATGGTGTACGTGGAGGGCGGGACGTTCCGGATGGGGGCGACGGCGGAGCAGGGGGAAGATGCCTGGGACAATGAAAACCCGGTCCACAGCGTGAGCTTGTCCGATTTCCATATCGGGAAACATGAGGTGACGCAGGGCTTGTGGGAGGAAGTGATGGGCGGGAATCCGAGCTATAACAAGGCGGGGGACAACTATCCGGTGGAGAGTGTGAACTGGAATGATTGCCAAAGATTCATCGAACAACTGAACCGCTGCACGGGCTTGAATTTTCGCTTGCCGACGGAGGCGGAGTGGGAGTACGCGGCGCGAGGAGGAATCAAGAGCAAGGGATACAAGTACGCGGGGAGCGACAACCCGGACGAGGTCGGATGGTACGGAGACAATAGCGGGAGCAGAACGCACCCGGTGGGACAGAAGCAGGCGAACGAGCTGGGGTTGCACGACATGAGCGGGAACGTATGGGAGTGGTGCCAGGACTGGCATGGAGCGTATAGCGGTTCGTCGCAGCGGAACCCGAAAGGTCCTGTTAGCGGCTCCTTCCACGTGTTGCGCGGGGGCTGCTTCTGGTTCATCGCCGGGTGCTGCCGGGTCTCGGACCGGGGCAGCTACGTCCCCGGCTTCCGGGGCCTCAGCGGGCTGCGCTTGGTGCTTGCCCCTTAGTTTGCCGCACGGGCATCCGTCCTGCCGTACTAAGCCCGGCGAGCTAAGGGCGAGCGGCCAGCGGAGCAAGCCGCCGCCCAAGGCTCGCCGGATAGCCGGGCGTAGTCGGCCTGTCCCATGGTTCGGCTTCGCCCATTCAAAATTTCCTATGCCGGATAGGGATTCTCCACGTTCACAAATGTTGCACTAAATAAAATATATCTGTAAATCAGAGAGTTGTTGCTAAATAGAAAGAGGATAGCTAATGGTTTAGAAACCACCGAAGTTCACCATTCTGCTCATCTCCAATAAGTCAATCAACTGATGCAAAGGTTCGAAATTAATCTGAAATAACAATTGACCCGTTGGCGGAATTAAGTCAGTGCATGCTTGACCATGCCGATAGGCTTGTTGTTTTTGTAGTTAATGTATTGCAGGATGGTGAGGGTGCTGATTTTCCCGATAATCTGGGCGAACACCCCTCGGTGTCTTTCGCCTAATTGCGCACGAGCATGAATTGGTCGCATAGCTGGGAGAATACGGTTTCAATCCTTTTCCTCGCTTTGGCGAAGGGCCGGAAGGCCGGTTTGAGGCTCTTCTGGTTCCTTCGATAAGGTACTTCCAGCCGGATACGGGCCGATTCGAAAAGGGCAAGTTGCACTTGGGTGTTGATATAGCCCTTGTCTCTGAGGAGAGTGCGGTCAGAGTAGTCGGTCTTGACATCCTGCAGGAAATGGAGGTCGTGCACGCTCGCCCGGGTCAGGTCGAAAGAATGGATGACCCCGCTCAGCCCGCAGACGGCGTGCAGCTTGTATCCGTAGTAATTAGGAGCCTTGCGCGGCGCAGATCCGTAGGAGGGGGCTTTCCCCGCATCTTTCCTGTCCATCGTGCAGCGCTTGGCACGTGCCATCCGGCATACCTCTACCGGCATGGAATCGATGCAGAAACAATCCGTCCCCCCATTCATCTCCCGAGCCATCCGCTCACGGATGCGCTGGCAAAGCGGGGCCATGGACTTGCGCCGGTCGTTGTATTACCTGCGGGATATGAGGTGGGGCATCTCGCGCCTGTATTCTTTCAGTCTGGAAAACAACAGGGACTCGATGTCGAAGTCCAGGGCCTCGGTCGCCAAGCCTCGGGCGACCACCTCCAGGTCGGAGAACCGGGGAGGGCAAAGCCCGGACGAGGCACGTTCCCTTGTTCATTGGCTCAGCCCCTGGCTTTCTGCTTGCAGATGTCCAGAAATTTTGCGAATATTGCATACAAGTTGTGCATATGGCATATGTGAGTCAGACGATTGAACATCTCTAATTTGCAAAATGCCAATAATATGCAAAACTTTTTTACTATAAATCTTCTCCGGGTTTTAATTCCGCCAACGGGTTGATATATCTGGTTCCATTACCAAAGAATGATATATTGACTTGTCGTTGGGATGCTTAAAGAAGAAAATGACAATAAAATTGACTAATAATCAAAGATATGATATTGGAAAAAACTAGAATGATTAGAGAGTCAACAAGAAAAGCAACTTCCACCTCGTATAAGATTGATTTAAAAAACAGAAAAAATGACGAGGATGTCCATGTTGTAATTACTCATGAAAGTATGGCTTCGTTTAAAGAAGAGTACTTATTTAAAGCAAATCAGTTGCAAAGTAAAAAGTTTATCCATTTTAGATGGGATGGAAAGAAAGTCAATTGGAACTCTGACCTTGAATTTAGTTCTTACACCACTTCCAACGCTACTATGACAGCTCATCAAAAAACTGAAAACATGTCACAAAGAGATGAACAGTATGTTATAGATTTATGTGATATAGTGTTGAAACAAAAAGCATTACGTCAATATCGATTCGATTTCTTATGCGGCGACAGTGGCGTTAAATTGCCTGTTGATGCATATTACAAAGACTTAAATCTTGTTGTTGAGTACCACGAGAAGCAACACACAGAATCAGTTAAGATATTCAATAAAATGACAATAAGTGGAGTGTCAAGAGATGAGCAACGTCGTATATATGATGAACGCCGTAAAAAAATCCTTCCACGGCACGGTATTGATGTCATTGTTATTTCATATAGTGATTTTAAATTTGACAGCAAAAAGAGAATTATTAAAAAAGAGAACGAGGATTTAGAAATTGTACGTTCAATATTGGAAAAATATTTGAAATAAAATCCGACTAAGAATACCGCTAAATCAGAATTTACGTGCAAGCCGAGCGCAGAGCCAAACGCAGTTTAATTTATGCCGAGGCGAAGCCCTAAATGCCGGACAGAGGACAAAGTTTGGAAGGACGGAATTTAACCTATCGACACTTGGCCATTCACAAGAAGCAGTAAAAGTTCGTAGTGTTGCTTGATTATTTTGAATTAGTCAAGACTTAATCTGACAGTTACACATAAAAGAGTAATTCTAAGCAGATAGATGGCAATCCGTTGCGCCCCCCATCTTCTCGTCCAGAAGTCTCTCTCTCTCTCTCTCTCTCTTGGATAGGTGCATGCCCAGAAGTTCCTTTCTCCCCTCCGTGGTAAGGGCAAGAACATTGTAGATGGCACGGGTCACAGGACGGTTCTTATTATCCATCACCTTGTAATGCACTGCATCAAGCCATACGATGGAATACACGCGGTCTAGCGGTTGGCTCTTGTACTGTATCTCCGGAAGGACCCGGTCCATGTGCTGATGGTCTCGGCGGATATACGGTTGCCGAACAGCTCCTATAGGGTGTCGCTTATCGCTCGCGTGCTGTTCCCGATGGCATACAGGCCTATGATGCGGTCTGCCCGTGAGTCGGCCAGAAGCTTCTCGCGTTTGTGGACAATCAGGGGAGCGAATGTTCCATCGCGGTCGTGTTTGTGGTTATTTCTTCTATTGATGTCTGTACCTGCTTGCTCATGTGATCGTTACGTGGGTTTCCGTATTCCCGCTCCCCGCTTTCCAGATGGCTGTCTATCTCCCCCTCCAGTGCTGTCAACAGATTCTCCAAGAGTGGCGCCAACACTCCGTCTTTGCAGGAAAGAGGTACTCCGGCCTTCAGCTGTTCGATCGCATTCGCCTTGAACTGTTCGAAATCGAATGTGTTGCTTATGATTAAAGTGTCTCAGCAATGTTAATACCATTTCCTTTATCTGACAACTATAGTTTACAGACTCCGTTTAAGAAATGTCTGTAAACAGGTGGTTACCCTTTGATAGAGTTCTTCGCGACCTCGGCTATGGGGCCGATTTCAACGGTTTTCGCCTCGTTTTGCGAAGAGAAAACCACAAAATATTTTGGCTTTCTCCACCCAAAAGAAGAAGTTTTTCAAATTCTTTTAGTAAAATTGCACTTGCTGGTTGACTCTACCCACAAACTATTTTGGTATTCCGCATTGTTTTGTTATTTTTGCAGCATTAGAACCTGCCAAGCCTCTTCACAATGCTCAAATCGGCAGGTCGTTTTTTTTTATACTCATCGTGAAAACGAGTTTCACCAAACCCTATTCATCCCCAGAACAAATCGTTCAAATACTAAAGTCGAGAGGTATGCTCATGGATGATGAGCATAAAGCCGAAAGATACCTGTTAAACATAGGCTATCACCGTTTGTCGGCCTATATTTATCCTTTTTATAAGACTCCTAAAAGCGACTTGATGTTAAAGGAGGGTACGACCTTTGAGCAAGTTCTTGCCCTTTACCGCTTTGACAAGAAATTGCGCATGCTCCTTTTCAATGAAATAGAAAAGATAGAGGTGGCCATTCGCAGTGTATTGGCTAATATCGGTTGCCAAGAACTCGACGACAGGTATTGGATAACAAAGTCTGAATATTTTGCCAATGCAGATAAATTCAACCAGACATTAGCTGTCATAGAAAAGGAACTGGCATCGAGCAAAGAAGATTACATCGAAGATTTCAGGCGCAATTATGTTGAGGATTATCCTCCGGCATGGATGATAACGGAAGTGCTGTCTTTTGGAAACCTGAACTATATCTATTCCAACATTGCCAACAACCGGTTGATGAAGCGTATTGCCTGTTATTTCGGTCTGAAGCCACAGGTTTTCACCTCATGGCTGACGGTGCTTGCCAATCTTCGCAATATGTGCTGCCACCATGCAAGGGTATGGAACCGGGATTTTATGTTGAATCCGGCAGAGCCACGCAAGACTTCAAATGCTTGGATAGGCACATCCAAGATTGACAAGAAAAAGCTTTTCTATCGGCTGTGTATTATCCGATATTTCCTTTCGTCTATTTCACCGAATAATAACTTCCATGAAAAAATAAACATTTTATTAACTCTTTTTCCTTCGATAGATATTACCGCTATGGGATTCTCTAAAGAATGGCAAAAAGATACTCTATGGAAGTAAAATTCAACAAATTTGATGCAGTTTTTATGATACGATGCGAGCGATGCGGGGCGGAGTGGAACCCGCCCAAGAAGAACAGCAAGAGTTTGTCGGAATGCCCGTTCTGCGGGGCGACGCTGCTGGAGGAGGAGAAAGCGCGGAGCTGCGGGAAGGTGGAGGAGTTCTTAGGGTACATGGTGAAGGTGTACGGGTCGGAGATATACCGGAATCCGGAGCGGCTGAAGAACCTGCTGTGGGACTTGTACGGGGGAGAGGAGCGGGAGAAGAAGCTATACCGGAGGGTGTTGATGGAGGAGAAGTTGTCGGAGAAGGTGTACGAGATAGCGCGGAAGCCCAAGGCGGAGAGGCAGGCGTATTACAACCGTTTGGTGAGCCAGTTCGCGGAGGGGAATTACTATCCGGTGGAAGTGGGCCGGAGGGTGGTGGGGAGCCTGGTGTTTGGGTTGACGGGGGAAATGCTGTGGGAGGGCGAGTCGGCACCGCAGCCAGAAAGCAAGGCCCGGACAATCCGGGTAGGGGGCGTAGAGTTCGAGATGGTGTACGTGGAGGGCGGGACGTTCCGGATGGGGGCGACGGCGGAGCAGGGGGAAGATGCGGCTGATAGAGAGAAGCCGGTACACAGCGTGACCTTGTCCGATTTTCATATCGGGAGATACGAGGTGACGCAGGGCTTGTGGGAGGAAGTGATGGGCGGGAATTCGAGCACTAACAAGGCGGGGGACACCTATCCGGTGGAAGATGTGAGCTGGGAGGATTGCCAAAGGTTCATTGAGCGGCTGAATCGTCGCACGGGCTTGAACTTTCGTTTACCGACGGAGGCGGAGTGGGAGTACGCGGCGCGAGGAGGAATCAAGAGCAAGGGATACAAGTACGCGGGGAGCGACAACCTGGACGAGGTCGGATGGTACGAAGACAATAGCGGGAACAGAACGCACCCGGTGGGACAGAAGCAGGCGAACGAGCTGGGGTTGCACGACATGAGCGGGAACGTATGGGAGTGGTGCCAGGACTGGTATGGAGAGTATAGCGGTTCGTCGCAGCGGAACCCGAAAGGTCCTGTTAGCGGCTCCTACCGCGTGCTGCGCGGGGGCAGCTACTGGGGCAGCGCCAGGTACTGCCGGGTCTCGAGTCGGAACAACGGCGTCCCTGGCAAATGGAACATCTTCAGCGGGCTGCGCTTGGTGCTTGCCCCTTAGTTTGCCGCACGGGTATCCGTCCTGCCGTACTAAGAAGCTGTTTAAAATTTCTTGCAATCCTGAAAAAGATAATCAGGGACGGTTTCAGGATTTTGTTTGCCCATCGGGGGCTATTTCGGGCCTTGCTTGCGTTTTTCACGTCAGATAGCTCGGCTATCCTCCTTTGAAAAACGCAGCGCCATTCCTCGAAATCCCCTCCCGATGGTCTAAACAAACAAATTTAAACAGCTTCTAAGCCCGGCGAGCCAAGGGCGAGCGGCCAGCGGAGCAAGCCGCCGCCCAAGGCTCGCCGGATAGCCGGGCGTAGTCGGCCTGTCCCATGGTTCGGCTTCGCCCATTCAAAATTTCTATGCCGGACATCCATCCTTGCCCGCCAAGCCATGAAGCGGCAGGCCGTGGCTGGCCCGATTTTGGGATATTTTCCTTATCTTCGCAAAGTTTATTTTGAACTTTTTTTTCGAAAACGTTGCGCCTCGGCATAGCTCGTACATTTGTCCGGCTCTGCGCTCGGCTTGCAGTTTATGTTAGGGAAAAGGCTGGAACTGAGGGGGGGCTGTCGATTAGCTTGAAGCGGTTTCCCTGTCGGCATGGCATTGGATAGTATCGAAATAAAGTAAAGTCAACATCAAACACAATCGATATGAGCGGCAAATTGAGGATTCCGGGAGTCAGTTTTTCATGGAAAAGGGCATTGGGCATCAGTGCGTTGAAAAACAAGATTGCCCGCAAGACTGGCATTCCGACCACGAAAGACGGTCTGACGCGCAAAATCGGCAATTCGATATTGAAAGGACTGTTCGGAAAATGACAGGCAAAAGGTTACTTTCGGGCAATCCCGGCTATTAATAGATGGAAACGAAAAGAAAGGAAGATATGAAACCTAAAGAGGGAGACAAGATAAGCATCGATACCGGCGGCGAAGCCGAAGTGCTGAGGAAGCTGGGCGAAGGCGGTCAGGGCGTTGTCTTTGAAGTGGAATACGGCGGCAAAAACTACGCCTTGAAGTGGTATCATAAACCGGCCTCCGACACGTTCTACAAGAATTTGAAGTCGAACATAGAAAAAGGTGCCCCCGACGGGCATTTCCTGTGGCCGCTTTTCCTCACTGCCAAGGACCAGGACGGCTGTTTCGGCTACTTGATGGAACTGCGCAATCCCGCGTACCGGGAATTCGGGGATTTCCTGCTGGCCAAGAGCAGCTTCAAGACCGTCGGGGCGATGATCGAGGCTGCGATTCATATCTGCGCCGGATTCATGATGTTGCACCGGAAAGGCTTCAGCTACCAGGATTTGAATGACGGCAATTTCTTCATCGATCCGGAAAACGGGAATGTGCTGATTTGCGACAACGACAATGTGGCTCCAGCTGGAGACAACACGGGGATTCTTGGAAAATGCCGGTACATGGCGCCGGAAGTGGTTCGGGGAGAGAAGCGTCCAGACACCCAATCGGATCGCTTCTCGCTGGCCGTGCTCCTGTTCATGCTGTTTTTCAACAACCATCCCTTGGAAGGGAAACGGATCTCCCAATGCGCCTGCATGACGGAAAAGAACGAAAAGGAACTGTACGGTAACAAGCCTTTGTTCATCTACGATCCCAAGGACGAAAGCAACCGCCCCGTGCCGGGCATCCATACGAATGTGCTGGGTTTATGGGGACAGTATCCTCGCTATGTCCGGGATATGTTCATCAAGGAATTCAGCCAAGAGGCTTTGCTCACTCCTACAACCCGCATCACCGAAAAGCAATGGATTGAAGAAATGCTGTTACCCTTGCGCCACGACAGAATCATTTGCCCGGTTTGCCATCATGAGATTTTCATAGAATCGGGTTCGACCTTTGTGTGTGGCGACTGCGGACGGTCGATTCACCAGCTGCCTCGGCTGAAAGTGGGGAAATATTTGGTGGCGCCTTGTGCGGGAAAGTGGGTTCACGGCTATATTACCGAGAACAACGGCCAGTTGATGAACCGCACGGCTCAGTTTGTGGAAAGCAAGAAGACGCCAGGACTGTTCGGTCTGAAGAACCTGACGGAACGGACATGGATACTTACCACCAAGAGCGGTTCCACGCGCGATATTGCGCCCGGCGAGGCGGCTCCGGTGCTGGTAGGCAACCAATTGGCCTTTGGAAATGGCTTTACAGCTGAAATTGTATAGATCAAAACAATTAAAGATACATCGAAATGGATACAAGCAGAGTTGCTATTGCAAGAAAGACAATGACTTTGTTCTTCTTGGTGGACACATCGGGAAGCATGTACGGGGAAAAGATAGGTTCTTTGAACGAAGCTGTGCGGGAAACCATTCCCGACTTGAACGATTTGTCGGTATCGAATCCCGATGCGGCCATCAAGATTGCCGCCCTTCAGTTCGATTCGGAGGTGAAATGGCTGTATCCTCAGCCCATTGAAGCCGAAAAGTTTCAATGGAACAACTTGCAGGCCGATGGTTTGACCTCGTTAGGTACTGCCTTGGATGAATTGAACGGCAAGTTGTCAAAATCGCAGTTCATGAAGGAAGCGACCGGGTCCTATGCGCCTGTAATCATCCTTCTTTCCGATGGTGGCCCGACGGATGATTTCAATGCCGCCTTGGAAAGGATTAAGAAGAACAACTGGTTCAAGCACGCCATCAAGGTGGCCATCGCCATCGGGAATGATGCGGACAAGAATGTCCTGGCTCAGTTTACCGGCACGTCGGAAGCTGTGTTCGAAGTCCACAACAAGGCGGCTTTGCGGGCCATTATCAAGTTTGTCAGCGTGACCTCCTCGCAGGTGAACAGCAAGAGCAGCGGGGTGGAAGATGCCAGCAAGCAGCAGAAGGTGATAGAACAGGTTCAGGACTTTGTGGACACGAACAATATCGAAGACGTGAATTTGGACGAATTCAATTAATATGGGACGGAAGAAGGAGCTTCTGTGCCTTGCTTGCAAGGTGCAGGGTTATTCCCATCAAAGGGTGGGAAAAGTCTGTCAGGACTATGCGGGAGCTCAAAGATTGAGGTCGAGTGTGAAAAGGCCGGGAGCATGGGTGGCCGTGGTCAGCGACGGGCATGGAGGAGACCGGTATGTCCGCAGCAATCGGGGGTCTCGATTTGCCGTGGAAGCGACAATGGAAGCCATGAAAGCCTTTATGGCTTCCATCGGAAGGGGCGATTCGTTGGAGAAGATGAAGTTGGCTTCTGCGCAAGATATCATGCCGCAATTGTGCCAGAACATTTATTACCGTTGGCAGGAGAGGGTCAAGAAAGATATTCAGGAGCATCCTTTTACATCGGAGGAAAAGGATTTGCTGAAGATAGGTGATGACAAGGATAAGGATTCCTTGAAAGCCTACGGAGCCACCCTGATAGCGGCTTTGGTCTGTCCCGGGCATTTCTGGCTGGCTTTGCAAATTGGTGACGGACGTTGCATCATCCAGCAGGCGGACGGAACATTCAAGCAGGCTCTTGAACTGGATGATCGTTGTTTCTTGAATGTGACCACATCCTTGTGCGATGAAAAACCGCTGGAACGCTTCCACTATTGTTTTTCATCTACTGATTTTCCCCGAGCGGTTTTCCTGGCGAGCGATGGCGTGGATGACAGCTTTGCCAACGATGCCGATATGTTCGGGTTTTATCAAGAAATCCTGCGGACTTTTTATTCAAGGAGAATCAACAAAGCGGAAAAGGAATTGCAGAAGTTCTTGCCTGTTCTTTCCCAAAAAGGCAGCGGGGACGATATTTCCGTGGCAGGAATTATTCTTTCCTGAAACTGAGGCGATTTTAAGATCCCCCTTTTTTATGTCTTTCATTTAGACGTGCGACCTATGTCGAAAGCCGTTTCCTTTGTCAGAGGCGGCTTTCTTTGTATATTAAATCGATATTTCGAAGCAAATAGCGTGTTAATGTATTGATTATTATGTGTTAATGGGTCTTTTGAGGAGTGGCTGGATAGTATTCGGGGAAGAGGTCGGCGGGCATGCGGGGCAGGATGGCCTCCTTGTCGCGGACGGTCATTTTCAGATGGTCGTGGGTGTGGACTCCGGTGAAGTCGGTGTTTCTCCTTGTTTTAGTGGGAGATAGTCTCTGATAAAAATATGTTGGGGGACAGGGGGAGAAAATCCTTTTTCGTGGCAGAAATGCACAAGAAATTGCCATAAAGATACGATAAAAAACGATAGCTGCAAGATGTCGATAATTCAAATTTTTCCTTTCTCCACTTCCGTTTATTGATACTCTGTCCAATGATTGCTTCTGAACCGGCCCGTTTGCCGGAATTTCTATTCTTCGTCCACTTCCTCCTCTTCCTCCTCGAATTCCTGGTTAAGTTCTTTCTGGGATTTGGCGTTGAGGATGTTGTTCTTTTGTCGTACAAGCTCATCGTAGAAAAAATACTTGCCCAGGTAGGCCAATTGCTTGACGGCCCCCAGTTGGTTGAAATATTTCTTGATGAACCGGATCCGGCGGACATATAGCCCGCTGGAGACATCTTCGTTATCCATCAGGAATTCCGTGATGCCGATGACCGCTGGCCTGTGCCGGAACAGCTTTGTGCTGATAAGCTCCTTTATATAGTTTTTCTCGAACAAGAATTCGGTCAGCTCGTAGCGGCGGTTTTTGCTCCGGTTCGGGTCGAGGCTGCCATGTACCGCCCACCAAAGCCAAGCCAATGTGGTTTGCCCTAAGCCTCTTTCATGGAGGAACCAATGGTTTTCGATATACTTGTTGTCGGCTTGGCCGTTCAGGACTTTGGGCCAGCATTTTTGGGTGTAGTGGAAGCAGTCCACATGGGTCAGGTAAATCCAGAAATTCTCGTTCGAGGCCATGACCGGGCTTAATCCCGGAAAGGCTTCGTACAAGGTGATGGCCGTTTTGAAATCGTTTTCCGGGTCGAGCCGCGTTTCCAGTCCAAGCGGCATTTCGATGCCGGACAGGCTGGCGACCATGTTAGGATCGTAGGGGAAACCTTCATCCACCCGGGCGTAGTTTTCCAGCTCGATACCGGCACGTACCTTGTCGCGTAACTGTTTGGTGTAGGTTTCTTTGAAAACTTTCTGCAATGCCATTTCGTAATTCCTCCTCGTTTTGTTAATCTTCCTCGTTCTCTTGGTTTTCTTGCTGGATTTCCATCAGGCTGCGGAACAGGCATCCGTAAGGGTTGCCCAGGAGTGTTTGAACCAAGTCCGGTATGCTGTCCGGGTCGATGCCCTCTTCCGTCAGGGAGAAACCTGCCAGGTCCTTTTCGTTTTGAAGCCGGTACCGTATGGAGCTTGCCCAGCGGGTATCCGGATAATCCGTTATCCGGAACAAGGCGTACGACAAGGCGTTGCAAACCAAAGAGGAATGCAGGATGCTCGCGAAATTTTTATTGTCACGAGGGAATGATTCCACGTAAGCTTGGTACAAATCGCTGGGAAGCACAATGTCGATGATGTCTCCGGTAATATCATACCGGGTTAATTTCTCCGTCTTGTCCCCGTTTTCCCGGAACTGCATGAAAGCTCCGGCATTGTGGAGCGAGTCGTACCGGATATCCGTGTTGTAAGAAAAATTCGGGAAGGCTACCAAGAGGTCTCCCGGCTCCATGTCGAAGCGGTTGCCTGCATAATCCGGATGGAATCCTTGGTTGTCATAGCCTTTGATGGTGTGCTTGGCCACGACGAGGCAGGAAAAGTTGATGTCGCGGCATATCTCGTTCCTATGGATCCGGATGTCGAAACGGGGCTCTTTGGACTTGAAGCAGTTCCTGTAAAACGTGCGAGAACATTCCACTTCGCAAGTGTATTCGGCATCGCCGTCTTGGATAAGACGTAGGATGTCCTCGTTGTCCTGTTTCAGTTCTATTTTGAAGCAGAAATCGGATTCGGTCTGGCTGACTTCGGTCCGCAGGCAGTCATTGCCCAAGGATGGCGATATATCGTCCCGTTTGCTCAGTACGGGATAGGGCAGGGCGATGTTATTGACGTTCATAGATGTCTAATTTTATGGCGTGTTTCATGTTGTCCCCTAAGCGTATCTTGAGGCGGAAATTGGGTTTCCCCGGTCTGCTTTGGGGGATGTGAAGGTCGAAGATGGAGTTCCCCGAAGGTCGTCCGAGGCTGGAGTCCTTGATGGAGACCCGTTCGTCGTCCTGCTCTCCTCCGATGAGAAGGTCTATCCTTCCGTTCGGGATTTCCTGGTCTGCATAGAGGATGATATGATGGTAGGTGATGCCGTTCTCGGTGGTGGCATAAGCTCGGTACCGGATTGGAATGGCTTTCGCGTACGTTCCGGGAGTCCCGTTTTCATCTTCCCGGCTGGCTGCCGACAGGCTTTGGCTCCCGGCTCCGCCGCCTTTGCTCCGGCTCTTTTGGGAAGAATGCCCGCTGTAGAAATCTCCTTTCTGGGTGTAAAGGGCTTTTGCTTCTTGGGTTACAAAGACTTTTCCGACAGACAATGGCTTGGGTTCGGCCATGCGGGGCTTTTCCGAATTCAGCCGGGCTTGCGGCTCGACCGTATCGGCTTGCGCTTCTGCGGATTCATGCTTGTGTTCTTGCCGGATATCGTTTTCCAAGGAGGTGGGGATGTACAGGAATTCTTCCAGGCCTTCTATGTCCAAGGTCTGTCCATGGTTGAGGGGAAATACCTTGTCCAAGCATCTCCTGATGAAATCCTGGTATTCTTTCTCGACCTTTTTTGCATCCGGATGGGAATCGATTTGGTTTTCGGTCTTCCAATTGGACGGGTCCCATTTGTTGTGGGCAGGATTTTCCATCTTCCGGAGCTTTTCGTTCCCTTTGGGGTCGGAGCATATGAAAACGGCATAGAATTTCCCTCCATTGAAATCGGGGAATTTATTGGCGATGACCTTCATTAACGGCTTGCGCATGTAAGTAATCCGGTTTTTGGCATCCGGGTTTTTGTAGACATAGAGCAGGGTTTCCCCAAGAAGGGGGAGGTGCTCCTTGAAGAGGAAACAATCGCTTCGGTCATCCCCGGCCCCTGTGACAGCGGTCAGGTAAGGGACGGGATTGTAATTGTCGTTCCCCCTTCCTTGCTTTTTGTCATGGGAATCGGTACCGAAACGCTCTGCAATCCTGTCTTGGATATTTTCAGCATTGATATCCAGGCATTCTGGCTTTTTTTCTTTCCCATCATTCGAGGCGTACCGGATGGAAACTTCAAGCTTCTTCCACAAGATGGATGGCCAGAAGTTGCGCAGGGCCGCCATTCCCATGGCTTCCGCTACCTCGCTTTCTGTTTTTTCCGAGAAATCGATGCCCATGATGTAGATGTCCGTACCGGCTTCCCCATCTTTGCGTCGGAACTTGTCGGGAATCATCGCGGCTTCGGTGACGGGTTTCCCTTCCCGGTTGTCATAATAACCCACGGAGGCTTTTTTCTTGTTCCCTTGGTAGTGCGTGCATAAGGAGGCGATGCCTTCGAACACGTATTGTCCTTTCCATGTCAGGGTGGAAACCAGGATGCTCCGGATGGGGGAAATGTTGAAATAGGCTGCTTTGCCGAAACCGAAGGACCCCCCGGCGGAAGTATTGTCTTTGTTGGAGACCCCGATGGACCGGACAAAGGAATAGAACCTTGAGGACGTGTCGCCCTCCTTGTATTCCATCCCTTTGGTGTTGGAGTCGGATATTTTTATGAAATACAGCGATTTGTTTGGATTGTTCCTGAACGATTCCAAAAGCGAGAGCGCATTGCCGTAGGCTTGTTCCGCTTTGCCTTTGAAACTTTCGATGCATTCTTGTATGTCTTGCTGGAGCTCGAAAAAGCCGGGATATGTTTTGGGTCGTATGCTTCCGATTTCAAAGCTGACACGGACAGCTTGGTTGGGGTCGGCTACGGCGTCCAACGAATTCTGGATGGATTCGCGGACCAAGGAAGAGTAAGGATCCTCTTTGAATGTTTCGGAGGATGCGTTGTTGGGTCCTTCGTCCTGGGTGTTCTCTCCCGGATTGCCAAAGGTCCATTTGCAGCCTTTTTCAAAATCATCGTTCATGGTGTTCAAGTTTCAGTGGATGGCATCCTATGTTTTGCGGGCTTGCAGAAAGGGCGGTGTGTCATAATGAGCAATCTGCTTCGTTGCTATCGAGACTCGAACTCAGTCACGTACCTAAGTACGCTCCTTCGTTCTCGCTCTCAGCGCCTTGCATCTTACTCACTCTGACACGCCGCCTGAGGGTGATTTCAAATGCCTATTTTGATATACCTCCTGTTGTTATCCCCTCTTACAAGACGAAGACTTTCCAGACTTGTTCCCGGTTGCGGACGATATGGACCCCGCTGTGTCCGACGGGAATCCGGTTGCCGGTTCCCCGGTAAAGCAAGGTGCCGGCAGGAGTGAAGATGGAGATTTCACCGTGGAGGCCTTGGGTATGGATGACCCGGTCCTGGACATATACCCGGCCTTGGGTTGGTAGTCCGTTCTCGTTGGAAGTACTGGGATCCCGGTCGGCCAAGAGGTGGAAGCTGACAGATTCCAATCCGGTACCAGCAAGGCTTCCGGCATAGCCGGTGGCGTAGGCGTAGGTAACTTCTTGTTGGGTGAAGGTCAGGAGGTTCCCGATGCGGGTGCAACCTTCCCAGTCCGAGGCTTTGGCCGGGTCGAAGCCGGGTAGGGTGGAGAGGTCGAAGCCGTTCCTGTCATCCAGGGTGATGTCGAGCCGGTTGCCTTCCGCCTTCAAGGTCTCGAGTTTGATGTTGGTCGACAAATCCAGGCTGGTCAGCTGGTTGTCGGAGCAGTCCAGGCTTTCCAATTCGGTAAAATAGCCGATTCCCCGGAGGTCTTGGATGCCCAATCCGGAGACGTCGATGCCTGTGACCCCGGCGATTTCATCCTCGTTCAGCTGGCCGTCCTGATTCATGTCGGCGAGCTTGAGGTAGTCGCGGAAAGCCGGGTCGGGGAAATGTTCCTCGTCGATAGGCAGGAAGTTTTCTTCTGGTAGCTCGGCCACGAGTGCGAAACGGACTTCGGGCAAGGTGGCTGAACCTTGGTACCCTGTCTCGTAGCGGTAGGAGACTTCTTCCTCCGTAAAGGTGAGGAGGTAGCCGATGCGGGAGCAACCTTTCCAGTCCGAAGTGCGTGTCAGGTTGAATCCGGGAAGGGTGGAGGCATCGAACCTGTTCTCTTCATCCACTTCAACATAAAGCCGGTTGTCGGATGTTTCCAGGCTTCGCAGTACCAGGTTGTTCGAGAGGTCGAGGCTGGAGAGCTGGTTTCCGGAACAATCGAGGGAGACCAGCTCGCTGTTCATTTTCAAATCAAGAAAGGTCAACAGGTTACCGGAGCAGTCCAGCCTGTGCAATTTCGTAAAGTATTCGATGCCCCGGAGCGATTCGATATTCATTTCGGTGACATCGATGCTGGTCAATGCGTCCCGTTCGTATTCGGAAAGGAACCCATCGGGGAAAATGTCAGCGATGCCGATAATGTATTCCCGGAATATAGGGTCGGGGAAATGGACAGAGTCGAAGGGAAAAAGCTTCTCAGTGGCATCCTCAGCCCAGACGGGGACGAAATCGATGAAGAAGGAAAGAGTATCCAGAAAGGTTCGATCGAAGAATGAGACTTCGACTCGGAGTGGTTCGAAAGGTTCTCCATAGACATGACTGAATGGTAAGTTGTACTGGATATCCAGTGCGTCGTTGATTTGGTCGATGCCCACGCTTTGACCTGGTTCTAAAGTGATGTCAGGAATATTTGCGTAATCATAGCATTGATTGAAACCGCAGAATTGCAGGCTATAGCCTTCGGCGATGGGGGCAACGGGTCGGATTTGCATACCTATGACGAGACTTTCATCAGTCTTGTTTTCTAAGGAAATATAAGCGGGGACGCTGAAAACAGAGTCAGCGGGATTCACTTCTTTGGACACTCGGTAGGTTTCTCCTTCCGATATGGGATTTTTTTCAACAGAGACATCAACTCTTGGTAAGAAGGGATTAGGTAAATCAAAGCTTGCCGTCTGATAAACCTCGCCACGGTCGTTATTCTGGACGATTACCAGCAATTCCAAGTCCCCGTACTCTTCCACGTTGGTGGAAGCCATGTTCACTTCATAATCGAACGACAACGGCTCCCCTGCCCGGAACTCGGTTTCCTTGCCAAGCCCTCCGTCAGGCATATCCATCACCACATGATAGAACTCCCTCTCTCCGTTAGTTCCTCTGTTTCCCGTCGTCATGCCTTCCAGCACGACCGGAGTCAAGTTGGCGGAAAAGGATACAGCCGACGTGACTGTAAAGCTAAAAAACAATGTCCCCGCCGTTGGTGCCCACTCCACTTTGTCATAAACGATAGACAACACAGCGTCTTTTTCCGAATCCTCGGCAATCCGTTCCCTCAAGGCCGAAGTAATACCCGAATAGGTACCGCTCCACGAAGAGATCGCTTCCATGCCATTGTAAATCGAGGTAGGGTAGCCCGCAACACCGTACAAGGATTCCCTCTGCGAACCTTCGGTCGTCGAATACGGGTCCCCGTTCCCTTGGTATTTTGCAATGGAAACCTGTTTCAATGGCAGGTACTCTTCAATAACAGGGTCTATAGCCCTGTTCATAGCCGAGCAAAATGCGCACCAACTGGCCGTAAAGACCTCTACCAAAGGCACGTGTTTTCCGTAGTCTCCTCCATTGGAATACCGGAAGGAACATTCCATCGTATCGGGTTCAGCAACAGTCGCGCCATTCAGGCTCGAATTCCAGATCTTCAAATCATATACCTGACCCACCGTCAAGCCTTCCACGCTCAAAGCAAGCGTTTCCTCGATTTCTTCTCCCATCGACAAATTCATGTCCAGCGTAGATGCAGCCACGGGATTCCCTCCTATCTGATACGACATTTCCGCCGATGAAATCATCGCAGTGCCTCCATTCCGGAGGAACATTTCCACACCCGGATTTTCAGGAGTAACCAGAGAGGGATGCAGTTCAGCCATCAATCGAGTCTCGCTGCTCCATGCGGCGAATACCACGTTATTGAACAGGAATGCGAACGAAACATCGTCCGAGTTTTCGCAGAACAAGGCCAGTTCCACTTCCTTGCCCGCATATTCCGCCGGCAGGGTCGCGGTCATCGTGCCCTCGTCTTCCACAGCCAAGGAGGCCCCGGCTTCGTACACGGTCGATACCGTGGCCCATTCGCCGCCCGTTTCCCTAACCTTCAGGCCGAAGTTCTTCGTATCGGCAGTGGCGGCATCCAACGCCATGTACAGGTAATCGAACGAAAAGATGTTTTCCACCGCGCCGGACTCCAAGGTGATCGGCTGGGTCACGAACAGGTATTCCCCGTCCAAAGGCGTGGTTGCCACCCCACCACCTGTCTGGGGATTGTAGATGATGCCACCCTCCGGGTCGTATACCCATCCCCCCACGACCGATCCGTCCGAGAGACCCACAAGATAAATAGGGCCGCCTGCCGCGGGGATGTTCGTGCTGGCACCGTCATTCCAGTAGGACGAGCTGGGCCCGTCAGGCGAAAACGAATCCTCGAAATACGTCCGCACCTGCGCGTCCGCTTTCGTGAAAAACAACGCAGCCGACACAGCGGCAACCATTGTCAAAAGCTTTTTCATGATTTTTGACATGAGTTTGAGGTGTTTATATTGTTTTTTAGATTGTTTTTGTGGCTTGTAAATGCAAAAAATGTGTGAGATGCCAGAATTCCGCAAGGCGTTCTTTCAGGCTTTCCACCGTGGGCTTGACACCGTCCAGAGTAAAGGCTGGGAGACGGTCGATCCACGATTGAATCATCTTGTCGTTGAACACCGGTGCAACAGGGGCGGTGTTCTCCATATCAGCATCCGCACTGTTTGATACGATGTAGATGCCCGGCTCGAAACAGGGGACAGCCTGCCCCCATTCCACGCATTGGAGGCCAACGTGCTTGAAAAGTTCTTTGACGGTCATTGTTTTTGTTTTTTAGCGATTTGCATGGTTCGGTTTTATTCACGGTTTTTGTATTGGTTCCCGCAGCGGTCAAAATATTGTGAATATTGCCTGATTCGGGCATGAATCTGTGAGCTGGGAACCGGAGATCCGTTCTTGCGTTGGTACAATTCTTTCCGGTTGATTTCATCGGCGATTTCGCTGGCGGTCATGGGGCCATTTCTGAGGACGGTTTGGATGGCTTCGTGCAGTTTCATGGTGTGAATTTGTTTTTGTTTGGTGTTTTATTTAAAATATTGATAAATAATCTGTTTTGCTGTTACGGGATTCCTTCTGCGGAAAGCCTCTCAGTCTTGCAGATTGGCGAAAGGCCGCTTTCCCTCGTGTTCCTGTTTGAAAAGTTGGATAAGGTGGCTTTCCAAGTTTTGGGCATCCACCTCTCCACTATGTATCCAGGCTACCAGCAGGTCTTCGGCATCATCGAGCTGCCAAATCAAGCGACCGCCCCAGTGCCCTGCCTTTTTACCAGCCCCGAATTTGAAGAGTTGGTGCAGGCGGGACTTGAGTGTAGCGGAAGACGAGCCTCCGCCAGCTTTTCCGATATAGACGACTTTCGTGTTTTCGACCCAATGGTTTTCCAATTCCGGGATAGGAAGGTTGGGATCTTTCCCCTTGAAAAATCCTCCGCTGCCTTCTTCCCGGAACACGGGTTGGGAAGAAGAATCCCGCAAGACGAGATAAACGCCTTGGGTCTTGGGAATTAGAGGAAGGTTTTTCCGTAATTCCCGGATGGGTTGGAAGCCTGTGAAACCGTAGGCTTTCAAATTTTCCAAGTCGTTCCAATCGATTTGGGACTCTCTGGCTTGCTTGGATTCTTGCATGCTTCGACTTGGTTCCGTTTGCGCTCGGAGGCATCCCTCGGATTCCTGTGAGTGAACCGGCAACGTGTGGTCATCATCTTCCACGGTAATGACACCCGATTGGCGAAGGCGTTCGAAGTCATCTAATGTTTTGATTCCTAATTCGCTGATGTATAAACCGGTTTTTCGTCTCAGCTGCCCCCGGATCTTTTTTTGTTCATTCTGGTCGATACCGGAACGAAGATAGGTCAAGAGTTGGCAGATGATTTTGTATTCCGCTGAGGTGTAATGTGTTTTCATGTTTTTTATATGTTTATCGAGAAGCCTGTGGTTTATTTATGTTTGTCGGTTCGGCCAATCTTGGACCGATGTGCATGTTCCTACAAGACGAAGACATTCCAGACTTGTTCCCGGTTGCGGACGATATAGACCCCGCTGTGTCCGACGGGAATCCGGTTGCCGGTTCCCCGGTAAAGCATGGTGCCGGCAGGGGTGAAGATGGAGATTTCACCGTGGAGGCCTTGAGTATGGATTTTCTACGTTTTCGCTCATTCACCGGTTATGGGTTTCGCAATTAACTGTACGATGAATCCCAAGAACAGCACGGGTGAAAACACCCAGAATGTCATGAACATAGCCAACCTTACTATCTTGGGCAGAGTCCTCAGTTTCTCATCCCTGCTTTCAAGCCACCTTTCAGTCAGAAAGATTATGATGAAAGCTATCACGTAGTATATAGTCAATGCAGTCATTAGTTGTAATAAGAGCTATTAAGGATAAATTCACAATATTTCCATACTATGAATACTATAACAGCCAGGATGATTAAGATAATTACCCATCCAAATATCTTTTCATCCCTCTCATTCTTCTCCTCCCTTCTCCTGACCATCTCCTTTTGCTCTTCAGTCAACGGGAACTTCTTCTCATATTCCTTGTCAGATAACCCAGCATAGTGATGCCTTGGAGGGCGATGTATCCCCGCCTGTTTTTCAATAACATTGTAAGCCATCAATCTTGATGGATCCCTCTCATCCATCTCATCAAAGGTACGTATTTTGGTTTTCGGGATTCTCGGAGCATCAGGCGGTAGCTTCATGATCGGGTCAATGAACGTCCGATGCAGTGCATTCCCCAGGTAATAGTTCCTGAGGAAACTGTACTTTCTTCGTGCCATGTTTAGTTGTTTTAAAAGTTTGCAATCTTCTTGAGTCTCCTGAATGCAACCAGGGTCGACTCCTTCCCCCAGTTGACATATGACTCCTTGATTTTGTCAAGCAGCTTCGGGATGGAATTCCTTGCTTCAAGGTAGTCCTTGTTCTCTTGGGAATACCTTTGGACGATGAAGTCCACCCTGAAAGTGTTGACTGGGTTCAAGTTTGCATCCACAACCAAGTTGTTGCTCAACTTGAATTTTCCTTCTCTGGAAGAGACTACGGTCACTTCCTCGAAATAATGGGGGCCAGTGACAAGGAGCTTGTTTCCAGTTTTCAACGGTTGTCATCTTTGACCTTAATCTTCCCTGAGTTAATCAACTCCGTCAAATGGTGTTCCTGGCAATCGTTGATGCCCCAGTCATCTCCGCCGAAGAAGCCGATAGACCGCATTTGGTCCCGGAGCTTCTTTTGTGTGTTTTTGTCGGGCCTCGGGCAGGAGGAGCGTTGACGGATGAGTTGGTACAGTCGGTTGATTTCACTTTGCGTGAAGGTGTCTTTCCCTTTCAGTGGATGTTGATGAGAAAGTGTTTCCATGGTAGCTATGTTTTAAATATTTGCATCCGAAAGATAGACGGTCCGCTAAGGCAGCAAAGGGCATTATCCCACAATCGATGCCGATAGGAGGTCGTCTTGGTTTCAATAGGGATAGGGTAGAAAAAAGAAAAGCGTGGAACCGTCGGCTTATTTGCGAACAGGCTCTGGTAAAGCCTACATGTCAAAATAAGCAACAGCCCACGCCTATGCGAATAGACGCAAGAATGACGCTTATTCCTTGACATGATTGAATTTACCAGATTCGTTCGCAGGAATAAAGCTTGAACACTTTTCTTTGCCGTCCAGACCGGAGCAGGAATCGTTTCCGGAAGGAAATCTGCATCCTGGCCAGCAGGCCGGCAAGCGGGAATGGCCCGGGCTTCCCTTTTAATGGAAAAGGAACCGGGAATCCGGTCCGCCCGTAACATCACACCGCCTTTTCAGTGTCCCGTATGTCCGCATCTTTCCTGAATTCAGGAAAATGCGTTGCAAAGATACGACAATTTCCGGACTTTCCGTCCGATAGGCGTGGGGCCCTTGCCCATACGCATCCTTGAGGGCTGTTGCCGTGCGCCGCCCTTATGGGAGCAGGCACGGGGCAAAGGTAGGGCGGCCGGATGACAAAACATGTCGTTCTGCGGAATGTTTTTTCATGTCTAAATTTGCCATGGTAAATGTTACAAAGGCAAAATACATGGCAAAAGACAACCAAATCAGGCGGATGGCTTTGATTGTGAACAAACTGAGAGGAAGCAGGACTCCTGTCCGGGTCCAGGAACTGGTGGCTTACGTGGAAAGGTCCATGCGCGAGCGGTTCTCGGACACGGCCGGTTGTTCCCTGCGGACCCTGCAACGGGATTTCAAGAGCATCGAAGAACTGTTCGGCTTCAAAATCCGGTACGATAAAGTGCATGAAGGCTACTACATGGCTGGTAACGAGGAAGAAAGCGCCATCGATTACGAGGCCTTGTTGCTGAATTTCGAGCTTCTGAGCGCCATCGATGCCGACAGCACGGTGCAGAAATACGTTTTGGCCGAACATCGGCGGCCCAAGTTCGATGTGAGTGTTTCCGAGTTGCTCGATGCCATCCGCCAATGCCATCCGGTAGAGTTCGATTATGAACTTTTCCGTCATGGCAACCAGGTCGTACGCAAGAGGCTCAATCCCCACTTTCTGAAAGAGTCCCAAGGCCGTTGGTACGCCGTGGGCTACGATGTGCCTTGGGATAGGTTCGATGCCGGCCGCGAGGCGCAGTATCCCCAAGGCCGGGAAACATCAGTATCTGGTTTGAAGATCAAAACTTTCGCTATAGACAGGATGAGTGCCTTGCGTGTGGTCGAGATTGAGAAGTTCCGCCGGAACAACGCCATCGATATCCCGGCCTTGTTCCGGGAGTGCTACGGTATCTGGAACGACATCCGGGACCCGGTGGAGGACATCGTGCTCCGGTACGACAGCCTGGACGGGAGCTTTGTCCGTTCCTTGCCCCTGCATCCGAGCCAGGAAACCGAGACGGAAGCGGACGGGCATGTCGTGGTCCGCCTCAAGCTCCGGATTACGAACGATTTCGTCATGGCCTTGCTGGCCCGGAGCCGTTCGCTGGAGGTTTTGGAACCGCTCAGCCTCCGGAAACGGCTTCATGACGTTTACCAGCAAGCCTTGGAACGCAACCGGATTTGAAACCAGCGGGCAGCTTGATGTCCCGGCTGATGTCAAGCTCCGTTCTTGGAACGCAACCGGATTTGAAACCAGCGGGCAGCCGCTTCTATCGGAAACGGGACTGCCTTTCATCCGGGCGTGAGTCCACGAACCGGGACGACGGCCAACGAGCGGCCTTGTCCCAACATCCGGAACCCTCCGGATTGAACCTGCGCTCGTTGGTTAACGGGGTGGATTGGCCCGATACCTTTCCATGCCCGGTTTGGATGAGGCCCGTCTGTTGGAAAACATCGATTCCCATTTCAGCATCCGGCGTTGGGAAGAAATAGACAGGACTTCGTATGCCGATGTGGTGCGGCTTTGCGCCGAGCTTCAAGACGGAAAGCGGCTTGCCGAGCTGTTCCATCTGCTGGCAAAAGAGGATGTCCGGGTAGTCGGGACCCGGAACGACCGTGGCGAGCTGGAAGCTGCCGGCATTCGTGCCAGAAAGGCCGGCGGGGAAAATGATTTCGATATGTTCATCTGCAAGCCGTCCTCGGAAATGCGGGAAGAGGATGTGGCGCGGCATTTCGGGCTTTGAATACCGCGATATATTTGAATACCGCGATATAGAAGAAACGCCGCAAGTGCCCGCTCACGATGGAGGCAGGGAAAAAACGTTTGCGGGTCTTTACATTCAGGCTTAAATTGGTGCAGGCTATCCCCTGAGGCGAAAGAGGAGGCTGGATGTACTCGGTGTCCAGTCTCCTGAAACCTTTCTTGTGCCACCAGATGAGCCGTTGGCAAGGGTCGAGGCCAGCGGTTTCCGCGCCTGGCGGTATTCTTCCGGGTTCATGCGTTCGGGCTCGTTCTGTTTCCAGAAAACATGAAGCGGGTAACCCAGGGGGAATCCCTGATTGGCGACCCAACGGCGGGCTATCGATTCTATATGCTGCAGCAGGGAGGACCCTATACCGGCGTTCCGGCAGCGGGCATCGGTGAAGATATAGGTGATATGGACGGTGGCGCAGGCTTCTCCGGGCAGGATGAATACATTGAAGTCGGCACCTCCGGCCAAGCGGCCTTCAGGAGTCCGGGCCGTATTTCCGCTTCAAGCCGGGGTCCCCGTGCAATGCCATGCGGGCGCAAAGGCCGTCGAAGCTTTCGGTTTCCTCTTCCAAGGTGAAAATCCGGCGGTACAAGTCATAGATTTGGTGAAACTCTTCCGTATCCGTGTCCTGCACGTTTTGTATCTTTATGGTTTGGACCAAATCCATGGTGCTTGTTTTAGTCGGTTGTTTTGAGATGCGGTCGTTTCTGCCATAGGACGGCTCGGTATTGGGAAACTAAGGCAACCGTCTTGGCGTGTGTGCCTATCGGGGTTATCGTATGGGGTATTGGCAAGCAAAGGTAGCCGCCTTGGGTTAAAATCGCAAATGAATCGTTTTTTGAACGCCTGTGCCGGATTCTTGTGCCTGTTTATGGGATTTTTGCCATTCCCCTTGTCCATTATGTTGGAATATTGTGTAATTTGGATGTCGGATAAGGATGAGGAGGAGTGTTTTCAATTTGTTGAAAACAATGCTATTATGACAGCCTTTGCCGAAAATGGACCGATTGGCACAGGAAAATGGAGGCTGCCGGACCGAAATATGATAGGGAGATGCGGACGGAATCATTCTTTCATCGTTGTGCGGGCTGCCTGTCGGCCCTTGCTTTTTTGTCATTCGGCTTGAATGCCCAGGAATTGCGTTTGGAACCGCTTCCGTACGGGGATTTCGAGAATTGGCTGGTTCGGGAAATCAAGGAGTCCGCGATTGTGGGAGGAAATGTGAAGAAGGTCTATGCGGTGGCAGGCAACGACACGATTAAAGGGAATGTCCCCTACGAAAACACGGATTCCCCTTGGGGTTCGTCTAATGTCTATGCCCGGGTGGCCGGCGTGACCAAGGTCAACAACAATGTTTATCCGGATGCCCGAGAGGAAGGTCGTTGCGCCTTGCTGCGGACGGAGAAGATGAGTTTCCGCGTCATGGGGATGCTCAGGATGAATGTCCTGACCGCCGGTGCCATATATCTGGGGCGCATGGAAGAGCCGGTGGAGAGTCTGGAGTCCACCTACGCGATGGTCGATATGGGAATCCCTTTCAAAGGAAGGCCGTCCTGCTTGGTGTTCGACTATGCGGCCAAGATAGGCAATTCGGGCCAGTTGCAGTATTGCCCCGGGCGCAAGGAAGAGTTTTACGAGGGTTATGACAAGGCTCAGGTTTTTATCCTGCTGCAAAGGCGTTGGGAGGAAGACGGCCATGTCTATGCCGAGCGGGTCGCTACCGGGGAACTTTTGGTAGGAGAGAGTACGGATTGGAAGGAAGGCTTCCGTTTGGATCTGGAGTACGGATTGCCTTCCGATACCCTCCGTCTTTCATCCAGCTGCCGTTTGAGCGACATTTATTATACGGTCAATTCCGCAGGAAAGCATGTGCCTATCGAGGAAGTGGCTTGGGCTTCGCCCGATGCCGAACCGACCCATCTGGTGGTGTTCATCAGTTCGGGCTGCCTAGGAGCCTATCGGGGGGAAGAGGGGAACGAACTCCGGATAGACGATATGTATTTGGGATATTAGGCGGCGTGTTCCGTTTGCGGGGAATGTGTCTGCCATTGGGTTGAATTTTCGCAGATAGGTATTAGGCGGTGTCGCGCTTGCGTTCCTGCTTATTTCAACAATGTTTTGTGAATTATTCGGGGGGTGATGCCGTCTCTCCGCATGTCAAATCTTGTATCTTCGCGATGTTTAACCGAAAATCAGAATAATCTATGCTTTTACAGATTGCTCCGGCCGTGGATACGGCTGCTGTCATGGATATGGCTGCCGCCGTGGTCCAGACCAAGGAAAAGATACCCATTATGGATTTGGCCGTCAAGGGCGGATGGATCATGATTCCCATCGTCCTCTTGCTGCTGGTTTCCATCTACGTGTTCGTGGAACGCTGGATCGTGATATCCAAGGCGTCCAAGAACGAAGCCGGTCTGATGTATTCCATCCGGGATTATATCCTCGACGGGCGTTTGGATTCGGCCAAGACCTTGTGCTGCAATACGGATACGCCTACCGCCCATATCATCGAGAAAGGAATCGACCGGGTGGGGAAACCGATAGAGAATATCAAGTCTGCGATGGAAGATGCCGGGAACCTGGAAGTGGCCAAGCTGGAAAAACGGATCAGCTGGCTATCGACCACCGCAGGGGCGGCGCCGATGCTAGGGTTTCTCGGGACGGTGACCGGGATGGTCCGGGTTTTCTTCGATATGGCATCCAAAGGCAACAATATCGAGGTGGGCACGCTGGCCGACGGGATGTACCAGGCTATGGTGACCACGGTGGCGGGTCTGATTGTGGGGATTATCGCCTATATCTGCTATAATTTCATTGTGGCGCGTATCAATCAGGCGACCCATGTGTTCGAAAGCCGGTCGGCGGAGTTTATGGATTTGTTGAACGAGCCCGAATAAATTCAACTGGAAATGGCCTTAAAGACAAGATACAAGCCGGATTTGAACTTCAGCTCGGCCTCGATGTCCGACTTGGTGTTCCTCTTGCTGATATTTTTCATCCTGCTCTCGACGATGGTGAGCCCGAACGCGATTAAATTGCTTTTGCCCAACAGCAACAGCAAGACGATGGCCAAGCAGAACTTCACGATTTACATTAATGCCCAATACCAGTATTTCGTGGAGCAGACCCTGGTGGACGCGCCGGGCTTGGAATCGGCCATCAACCGTCTGGCGGCATCCAATCCGGAGGCGACGATCGTGCTGAGGATCGACCGTACCGTGCCGGTGCAGTATTTGGTGAGGGTCATGGATGCGGTCAACACGGTCAATGAGCAGACCGGTTACAAGCTCAAGACCATATTGGCGACCGCTCCCAATGAATAGAGCGGCATCTTGCCCGTTCTGATGCTTCTCGGGAGGATTTCAGCTCTTTTTGTCGAGGATTAAGAGCGGGAGTTTTTCGATGGATAAACCAATGGATAAGAAACAAGAAAGACATACGGACAGGAAAGCGGACTGGATCGCGCTGGCTGCCATGCTCGGGGTATCGGGAGTGGCGGTCTGCCTGTTGCTGTTCTGCGGGCTTTACCGGCCTTTTCCGCCACCGCCTGAATATGGCGTGGAGGTGAATCTGGGTTATTCCGAGTTCGGCATGGGCGATGTGCAGGCTTTCGAGCCGGAAGCGTCCCCGATGCCGGAGGAAACCGTGGCGGCGGAGAGCGCGGAAGAAGAAGCCGTGATGGAGACTTCGGACGAGGAAGCTCCAGCTTTGGCAGAGACCAAGCCGGAGGAGAAAAAGGAGGAGAAAGCCGAACCGGAGAAAGTGCCGGAAAAACCGGAGGTGAAGCCGGAGAAGGCCAAAGAGCCGGAACTGAACCCGATGGCTCTGTATCCGGGCAAGCGCAAGGGCAAGGAGGAGTCTTCTCAAGGGGAGACGCAGCAGGCGGGCGACCAAGGGAAGCCGGAAGGGGATGTGCATGCGCAAGGCTATGAAGGATCCGGCGGTTCGGGCGGCATTTCGTTCTCCTTGAACGGAAGGACGTTGATGTCGTTGGTAAAGCCTTCTTACGACTCGGATGAAGAAGGGGTTGTGGTGGTACGGATCTGGGTGAACCGGGACGGTCTGGTGACCCGGGTGCAGGCAGGGGTGAAAGGAACCACGACGATGGACCAGCTCCTTTGGAAGACGGCGGCCGAAGCGGCCATGAAGTCGAGGTTCGTGCCCAAGGAGTTTGCGCCGGAAGAACAGGTGGGTACCATCAGCTACCGCTTTGTGCGAGGGATGTAAAACGGCATCTTGCCTTGGCGGGGATTTTGTGGGAACGATGCGTGTTTTGGGATGGAAATGAAGAAAGATATCCGGAAATATGGAGTGCCTCTGTTGTACGGGGCACTTTTTATTTATATGGTCTGGGTGATGGCCGACAGGATGCCGCTCTACGGTTATCTCCGGGTCGGCTTGGCGGTTCTTTTCTTTTTCGATTATTTTGTCTGGAGGCTGTTCCGCCATAGTCCGGCCATGCAGGGGCGGGCTTGGGTTCGCAAGGGCTTGACCCTGTTCTATTTCTTGCCTTTTGTTTTGCTGGTCGTATTCTGCGCGGCCTTGTCTTTTCGGGATCTTCAGGACTGGGCTCCTTTTTGGCGAACCTATCTGGCCGGTTCTGTCTTTGTGCTGTTGTCCACTCATTTCTGCTACGGGGCGGTCTGGGCTTTTTTTTCAATTATGGCGTGGTTCCGTTCGGGGCGCTTGGCTCGATGCGGGAAGAACCGGGTTCTTAGCGGCTTGGGACGTGAGGGAGAACCGGATGGAAGGAGGCCTGAGGCGGTTCCAGTCCGTCTTGACAGGGAGAGGCCGGATGGAAAATTCCCATACCAGGCTGCCGGATACGCCTCCTTTTTGTTACTTTTGCTTATTGTTTATGCTATGATTATATCGACTTTCAACCTCAGAATCGACAAGATAGACATGCGGCGGGAGAATCCGGACCGTCCGGTGCCGGAAGGGCTGCGCGGGTATAAGATATTGCAGATTTCCGACTTGCATATAGGCAGTTTCACTTCGGCCCGTCAGGTGCGCAGCTTGGTCCGCCAGGCTTTGCTGACCCGGCCCGACATGATTGTCTTTACAGGCGATATGGTCAATTTCAGCACCTCGGAAATGACGCCTTTCATGTCGGACTTGGCGCACCTTCAAGCTCCCGACGGGGTTTATTGCGTGTTGGGAAACCACGATTACGGCAATTACGCCCAATGGCCGGACAAGAATGCCAAGTACGCCAATTTCCAGAAGATGCTGGATTATTACAAGCGTTTAGGCTGGGTTACGTTGAACAATGCTTCTGTCAAGATTGAACGGGGCGGGGACACGCTTTGGCTGATAGGGGTGGAAAACTGGGGAAAGGAGGGACGATTCCCGAAACGGGGAAATCTGAAGAAAGCCATGTTGCCGGAATCCGTGATTGAAGTCCGGCAGAGCTGGCGGCAGGCGGGGAAAGAGAAGGTCGAACCGTTGAATGTGCCGGGGAATGCTAAGGCAGATGCAGCTGTTTCGGCGGGCCTTTCTGTCGATCCGGGTGCTTTGGCTTCGAGCGGCAAGGCAGCGACCCGGAGTGGCGGGCAATACACGGTCTTGCTTTCGCACGACCCAACCCATTTCGATTCGGTGGTCTATCTGCGTTATCCCAAGATTGATTTGACCTTGTCCGGGCACACGCATGGAATGCAGGTGGGTTTCCGGATCAATGGCAAGGATTACAGTCCGGCCCGCTTCGCCTACGAGCATTTTTCCGGGATGTATATCATGGCTAACGGCCAAGCGCTTTATGTCAATACCGGTTGCGGTTTCAACGGGATTCCTTTCCGTATCGGGATGCGCCCGAACCTGACATTGTTTTCTTTGTGACGTTTTTTTTCTTAGAGGATGGAATGCGGCTGTGTTTCTGCAAAAAAATGTTGATTGAAGAGGCGTTTTTTGAGGGGGAAAAGTCGTTTTCTGTAGTTGGTTGCCTTTTTTTTGAAATTGCAGGTTTCTAACCAAGAGACCTGCA
>CALUGT010000028.1 GCA_944320265.1 uncultured Bacteroidales bacterium
TTCGGCTAGGCGAGAAGCATGCTGCATGACATAAGCGGACAATCTACCCAAAGTCTAATGACCGATTTGGGTTGAAGCTGCGTCAGGTTTCCTGTAAAGGTAATCTTCGGCCTTCCGGGCAGGGCAGGGCGGCCGCATCAAAATCGTCTGTAATGATCAACTGCCTGATTTGTAATGGATGTTGCACCAGATTGCACCTACAGGCCGGTGCAAAGCAGTGCTGATTGTCAATTTGTTGCATTTCGATGAGGTTGCTCTGCCGGTTGCTCTGCCTTTGGGGCGGATTTGCCAAAGAGGCCCGTTTGTTGTAATTTTACCCGGTTTTACCGGAAAGCCGGCATCTTGGCCGGATCAGGGGCGCTGAAGCATCGGCTCCGTCGTGTTTCGCGAGGCCTGGATTGAAAGGAGCAGAATGTTTGGGAATCTCAGAGAACGCCGTTGGCGGAAACGTCTCGGCCGGGTATTGAAAAAGAAGTCCGGGAGCCGGGCTATCGAACCGTGGAACCGTATTCGCGAAGTCGCGGTTTATTGCCGCGAGGAGGCAGGGATGGACAAGGGGAAGATTCAGGCCACTGCAGGGAGGCTAGGCGCAGGGAGGAGATTGCACTTGCTTGTTTATTCTGATAGCAAGGATGCGGCGGCTGTGGCGGATTCTTGGGGGAATGTGTGGGCATCTCGCTGTGTGGTAAGCCGAAAGGATTTCCGTTTCTCTTATTTTCCTAAATTCAGGAGACCGGATGTGGCGGGTTTCTTCCAGGAAAGCTACGATTTGCTGCTGGATTTGAGTTTTCAGTCCCGGCTCGCGGATATTGCGGTTCTGGCATCGGTGAAAGCCGGTTTCAAAGTAGGCAAGGCCAGCCAATGGGGGCAGGTGGTGAACGATTTGAGCTTGGATCTGGGCGATAGCGGGAATCCGTTGGATGAGATTTTGCGTCTGCTGGAATCCTATCTGCCTTATATCGGGATAACGCAAGACAGGTTGCCGCAGGGCATGGAGGCCGGTAAGGAGGATTTGAACAGGAAGGGGGCCGGTGCCGGGAAGCCGGGGCGGGGTCTTTCAAAATAAACGAACATGGAAAACGATAAGCGATTGAAAGGGGTCGGGACTGCGTTGGTGACCCCGTTTACCAAAAAAGGCGATATAGATTTCGAAGCTTTGGGCCGGATTGTGGAATACAGCATAGACGGAGGGGTGGATTTCCTGGTGGCGCTTGGGACGACGGGTGAATCGCCTACGTTGAGCTTCGATGAAAAGAAGGAAGTCTGTGCTGCCGTGGCTCGTTTCAGCAGGGGCCGCCTGCCCTTGGTGATGGGCATGGGGGGGAATGATACGGCTTCGTTGCTGAAACAGATCGGGAAGACCGATTTCTCGGGCTACTCGTATATCCTTTCGGTGGCGCCCTATTATAACAAGCCAGGACAGAGAGGATTGTATGCGCATTTCAAGGCTGTTGCCGAGGCTTGCCCGGTTCCGGTTATCGTGTACAATATCCCATCCCGTTGCGGTGCGAACATAGAGCCTGAAACCATTGTGAAACTGGCGGAGACGGTGCCGAACATAGCCGCGGTCAAGGAAGCTTCAGGACTGTTGGTCAAAATCAGCGAAATCCTGAGGGATCGTCCGGAGCATTTCTCGGTCTTGTCGGGAGACGATTCCTTGACATTGCCGTTGGTGGCGATGGGGGCCGACGGGGTAATCAGCACGGCGGCGAACCTTCTGCCTAAGGAGATGTCCGGGATTGTGAGGGGCGTGCAGGAAGGGAACCTGGGAATGGCGCAGGAGGTGCATTGCCGGATTTCTGAAATCTTGAAACTGTTCTTCGAGCAGGGAAATCCTCCGGGAATCAAGGCCGGACTGCATATCCGGGGCTTGTGCGAAAATGTCTTGCGCTTGCCCTTGGTTCCGGTGACGCGCAATCTGTACGGGCGGATGGAGGCAGAACTGGAAAAGTTGTCTTAAGCCGTGTGTGCAAGCAGCGGCGGCCAGCGTTTCCGGAATCTGTTTGAAATTCCCCGCCATTCTTGGAAAGATGGATTTTCAGGAAGCGGTTTCGGCATTTCGGCAGATTCCTTGAAGCAAGCCCGAGCCGGTTTTCCATCGGACGAGCGAAGTCTTAGCCCTCGGAAGGTCGCATAGCAGTACATGGAACCGATTCCGTGGTCAGAAAATATCCGCCCGTTTTGTCCGTAAGCCCGGAAATACGGCACTGCCTCTTTGTTGCTACATGGCAGTCGGGGCGGAGATGCCGAGCAGACGCAGCCCTTTTTTCAGGATTTCGCCCGTGTATTGCGCCAAGGCTAGCCGGAAGGCTTTCAGGGCTTCATCAGTCTCGCGCAAGACAGGAGTGTCTTGGTAAAAGCCGTTGAAATCTTTGGCAAGATCGTACAGGTAGTTGGCAATCAGTGCGGGGCTGTACATGTTTCCGGCTTGCTTCAGTACGGCGGGATAGCTGGCCAGGTTCTGGATCAGGCTCTTTTCCTTGTCCGAAATCCGAAGCCCGTCGTTCTTGAACTCCACCAGTTGCCCTTCCTGGAATCCGCCTTTGCGCAAGAGTGAACAGATTCGTGCGTGGGTGTATTGCAGGAAAGGCCCGGTGTTCCCGTTGAAATCGATGGATTCCTTGGGGTTGAACAGCATGTTCTTGACGGGATCTACCTTGAGGATGAAATACTTGAGCGCACCCATGCCTAAGCGGAAATACAAATCCTCGCGTTCGTCTTCGTTCAATATGGCGGCATTGGCTTGGGCGTTGGCGGCTGCGGCTTGCCCGGCTGCATTCTCTTCCTTTTTTCTCTGGATTTCCTCGGATGTTTCCTTGGCGGTCTGCGTCATTTTGTCCATCAGGTCGTCGGCATCCACCACAGTGCCTTCCCGCGACTTCATCTTTCCTTCGGGCAGTTCCACCATGCCGTAGGAGAGATGGGTTATTTTTTCGGCCCAGGGATAGCCTAATTTCCGAAGCACCCGTTTGAGCACGTCAAAATGGTAATTCTGCTCGTTGCCGACTACGTAAATCAGGCTTTCGGCATCGAATTCCTGTTGGCGGAGCCGTGCGGTGCCCAAGTCTTGCGTCATATAGACCGATGTCCCGTCTTTGCGGAGCAGGAGTTTTTCATCCAAGCCTTCGTCCCGGAGGTCGGCCCAGACCGAACCGTCTTCTCTCTTGTACAGGACACCTTTTTCCAGGCCTTCCTGTACCATGCTTTTGCCGAGAAGATAAGTGTTGGATTCGTAATAAGTCTTGTCGAAGTCGATGCCCAGACGGCGGTAAGTGGCATCGAAGCCCTCATAGACCCAGTTGTTCATCTTTTCCCACAGATTCCGGATTTCCTTGTCGCCTTCTTCCCATTTCTTGAGCATCTGCTGGGCTTCCTGCATCAGCGGTGTCCGGCGTTCGGCTTCCTCTTTTTCCATGCCGGGATTTTCGGACAGGATTTTTTCGGTTTCTTCCTTGAGATGGTTGCTGAAAATCACATAGTATTTGCCCACCAAGTGGTCGCCTTTCATGCCGCTGCTTTGCGGGGTCTCTCCGTTTCCCCAACGGAGCCAGGCCAGCATGGACTTGCAGATGTGGATGCCACGGTCGTTGACAAGGTTGACTTTTTTTACGTTGCGGCCATTGGCTTTCAGGATTTCGGCTACCGACCATCCCAAAAGGTTGTTCCGTATATGGCCCAGATGGAGAGGCTTGTTGGTGTTGGGCGATGAATACTCGATGACGACCGGAGAGCCTTCGCCTTGGCTTTTATGCGGGTCTTCCCGGCGAGCCGTGTCCAGGTACGTGATCCAGTATGCATCGGAAACGCTGAGGTTCAGGAATCCTTTGACTGTGTTGAAACCGGTAATGTCTGCGCAATGCTCCTGCAAGTAAGTCCCGATGGCATTTCCTGTCTCTTCCGGGCTTTTGCGGGCAGCTTTCACGAAAGGGAAGACGACCAAGGTGAGGTCTCCTTCGAATCTTTTGTCTGTTTTCTGTACCTGGATGCTGGATGCCGGGGCGTCGAACCCAAATATCTCTTTGACTGCCTGCAAACTGAGTTTGCTCAATACGTTTTCTATGGACTCCATTGTCATTTGTTTTCTGAAGGTTAGGATTTGTCGGGCAAGGACGGCGTGACGAGTCCGTGCTTGCACGAAGCAATGCAGCAAAACTGCAAAGATAGCGAAAGGTGAGTGCAGAGACAAATGGAAACGCAGTTTCCGATTTGGCTATGCCGAACCGCATCCTATCTTCTTCGACGACAGTCAAAGATACGCTCGACTTCTCGTCTGGATTTGAGTCCGGTTGCGCAGTCGTCAGTCATGCGCATTCTGGAAATGCCTGAGTCTCGGTTCCCCGGTGCCGAAATCGACTCGGCATGATCGACCGGGACTGCCTATGGGACTGCGTTATGCCCGTTTTGTTTTTTTCCCGGCAAGCCATACGCCGGAGATGATCAGCACGCCTCCGGCCAGGATTATCCAGGTGATGGGTTCGCCTAAGATGAAGTAAGAGGCGACGGCAGTCACTACAGGAGAGAAATAGATATAGTTTGTGGCTCGTATGGGGCTGATCTTATGTAAAATGAGATTCCAGAACAGGAAGCAGAGCAAGGAAGCGGCCAAGCCCAGGTAAAGCAGGTTTCCCCAGACGGCGGCCTTGGCAAGCAATGCGAAACTTTCCGGAGTGACTTCGCTCGCGTATAATGGCAGGATAGTCAGAGTCCCGTAAAAAAAGACCTTCCGTGTGATCAGGAGATTGCTGTATCGTTGTTCCAAGTCCTTCAGGAACACAGTATAAAGAGCCCAGCATACTGCCGAGGCGAGGCAAAGCAGATCGCCTTTCGGGGAAAGCCTGAGGACGAAATGCCCGTTGAGAATCACCAAGCTGACTCCAGTCAAAGCGAGGATGGACCCGATCAGGAAGTTGCTGGTCCAATCCGAACGGAGATCTTTGTAAAACAGGCGTAGCAGGAGGGCCGTGACAAGCGGGGCGATGCAAAGAATCAACGCGATATTGGTGGTGGCCGTGTATTCCAGGGCGGTGTTTTCCGTGTAGAAGTAGAGCGAACCGCCGGCCATGCCTGCGCCAAGCATCCGCAGCTCGTCTTTCCAGTTGCCGGCGAACCATTCCTTGTGATAGTAGCACAGCATTGGCACATAGGCCATCAGGAAACGGTAGAAGAAGATCTCCTGGGGGCTGAGGCCTTGCCGCAGCAATATCTTGGTCGCCACGAAAGTGGTTCCCCATACTGCTACGATGCAGAGGGCCAGAATGTGGAAAGCGGCATTTTCTCCGATGTTCCGTTGCGATGTCATTTTTCCCTGATTTGCGTGAACGGTGCAAGATGCCCTGTCTGGCTGTAAATTGACAATATTTTGATATCCATTATTTTATATTTATTCCGGTTTTAGGATTCAGCATTTCTGCCTGCTATGTCCGCCAATTGCCGGTTTCGGTTTGTTTCGATGCGGCCGCTTGGAAAAGCCTTGGCAAAAGTACGGCATATCATTTAAATTTTTATATTTGTCGGTTTTTGAGATATCCAAGTCCGGGCTTGGCATTGTCCGGCAGGGTATGGAAAAACTGAAAAAACATGGAATACCAGAATTTGCTGATAGAGCAAAAGGAGGATGTCCGGATTATCGCAATCCACCGTCCTCAGGAGCTGAACGCGCTTGATACGGAACTTCTTTCAGAGCTGGATTGCGCTTTTGCCGATGCCTCCGCCGATGCCGGGACAGCTGTCATCATATTGACAGGTGAGGGCAAATCCTTTGTCGCCGGAGCTGATATCGGACAGATGTCCAGGATGGATGCTGCCGAGGCAAAAGCTTTCGGGGAATTCGGCGCGGATGTTTTCCGTCGGATCGAAACGATGGAGAAGGTGGTCATTGCGGCAGTGAACGGCTATGCATTGGGGGGAGGTTGCGAGTTGGCGATGGCATGCGATATCAGGATCGCCTCATCCAAGGCCAAGATCGGGCAGCCGGAAACAGGTCTGGGCATCACGCCGGGATTCAATGGGACTCTGCGCCTGCCTCGTTTGGTGGGCCTTGGAAGAGCTAAGGAGATTATCCTGGCCGCAGAAACCATAGACGCGGCTGAAGCATACCGTATCGGTTTGTTCAACAAGGTGGTGGAACCTGGCCAGCTGATGGATGCTGCGATGGATCTGGCCAAGAAGATAGCTTCGAAGGCCCGGCTCGCCGTCCGCTATTCCAAGGAGGCGATGAATGAAGGCATGGATTTGGGTTACGAGGCTGGGATGGCTTTGGAAGCCAGCTTGTTCGCTCTCTGTTTCGCTACTGAAGACCAGAAGGAGGGTATGAATGCTTTTTTGGAGAAACGCCCTGCTGGCTTTAAAGCAAAATAGAGCTGCGTGTACATGATAGTATGTATAATAATAGCATGTATATAATAGGTGCATAAGGCGAACCTGTATGCCGGGGGTGCTCGAGCCTGGCGGAGGCGGGAAATCTGGTGAAGCGAGTCCATGGATGCCATGGAGCCACTCGTGCTTTGGAGCAAGATTCGCGGAAGCAAGGTTTTACAGGGGTGCGGCAAGGGCCGCGATCGCGCCGGATGGATCGAGTGGCAATCAGCAAGGGCAGGGTCGCTCATGGACGGGCTGGGATCCTGTGGCTTTCCTTGCAGGGCGACGGCATCTATGGGGAATAATGTTTGCTGTGAAAATAAAAATAGGAGATAATGCTATGAAAATCTGTGTTGTGGGAACGGGTACCATGGGGCATGGAATCGTTCAGGCTTTTGCGCAAGCCGGTTATGATGTCTTGATGAAAGGGCGTTCCGAAAATTCAATCGACAAAGCCATGCGGACTATCGATAAAAGTCTGGCCCGTCTGGTGGAGAAAGGCAAGATGGAATCTTCTGGAAAAGCCGGGATTCAGTCGCATATCAGCACGACGATGCGTTATGAAGATTGCAAGGACTGCGATCTTGTGATTGAAGCCATTGCCGAGGATATGGCGGTCAAGCTTGAAATCTTCAAGGAATTGGATGGAATATGCAAACCGGAGGCCATATTGGCCACCAATACGTCTTCTTTGTCCATTACCCAAGTGGCGGCTGCTACCAATCGTCCTGGCAGAGTCATCGGCATGCATTTTTTCAATCCTGTGCCAGTCATGAAGCTGGTGGAGGTAATCAGGGGCCAGCTTACCGAAGACGGTGTGCACGATCAAGTGGTGGAACTTTGCAAGTCTGTCGGCAAGACACCGGTAAGCGTGAATGAGGCTCCTGGGTTCGTGGTCAATCGTATCTTGATTCCGATGATTAACGAAGGCATAGGCATTCTGGCCGATGGCGTGGCTTCCCGCGATGAGATTGATGCCGCGATGAAAATGGGCGCGAATCATCCGATGGGACCGCTCGAATTGGCCGATTTGATAGGGCTGGATGTCTGCTTGGCCATCATGGAAGTCCTGTACGAGGAATTCGGGGATTCGAAGTATCGTCCGCATGTCCTTTTGCGCAAGATGGTCCGTGCAGGCCAGTTGGGACGCAAGACAGGTATCGGTTTTTATGATTACAGGAAATAGGGACAAGGCGGGTTCTGAAAACCAGGCCGAGGCGATTCCGCCGGGCGAGCGGAAGCTGCCCTGCATGGCTTGCAGGTCTGATTTATAGGATCCGCCATAATATTAACCATAATAATAAGCATAAGGGAAGAATGAAAAGAAAAGCGTGGATTGGGAGCTTCGTCGCCTTGCTTGCTTCGGCAGGCGCGGTGTGGGCTGGCCCGGTGGATTTTTCCCGCGCCGAGGATCTGGCCCGGGAATTTTACGAGGTGCAAAGGTTTGCACAGGCTAAGAGCCTTCCGGATTTTACTTGCGTGTATCCGGAACGGGGGGAGAAGGGGGGCAACGCTCCTTATTACATTTTCAACGTAGGGGATGACCAGGGTTTTGTCATTGTGTCCGGGGATGACAATACCCGGAGTCTGGTTCTTGGTTATTCCGACAAGGGTCGTTTCGAACTTGAAAACATGCCAGGGAACATCCGTTCATGGCTGGAATTTTATGAACATGAGGTGGAACGGGCTGCCCGGTCGTCTTTCGTGGCAGCGCATCCGAAGGATTTTGTAAAGGGCGATACGGTCGTGGCCCCGTTGCTTGGCGGCATCAGCTACAATCAAGGATACCCTTACAATGTCCTGTGCCCGGAAGACCCGCAGACCGGTCAGTTGTCAGTTACCGGCTGTGTGGCAACGGCTCTGGCATCCATAGCCAAATACTACGAATATCCCCTTCAGGGGAAGGGCTTGGTTGACTACCAATCGGGCAGTTTGCACATAGAGGCGGATTTGTCGGAGAGCCATTACGATTGGGACAATATCCTGGATTCTTACAATGGAGACATTTCTTCGTATACCGAAGAACAGATCAATGCTGCGGGCTTGCTGTTGAGGGATTGCGGCTATGCTTCTTCCATGGCGTATTCATCCACCTCCAGCGGGGCAACCACGGATCCTATTTTCAATGGCATTGTCGATCATCTGGGCTTCGATTCCCTTGTCAGTCTCCGTTACAGGGATTTTTATGATACGCAGGAAGAGTGGGAGGACATGCTGAGGTCGGCCTTGGATAACGGCCAGCCTTTGTATTATCAAGGCCAGAGTTCCGGTGGCGGCCATGCTTTCATTTGCGATGGTTACACGGATGCCGGTTTCTTCCATATCAATTGGGGATGGGGGGGATCGAACGACGGCTATTTCATCGTCAGTGTCATGGATCCGGGCGACTACAGCGGGATCGGTGCCGGGACTGGAGGAGGCTATGCCGAGCTGCAGTCCGTTTTTTTCAATATGGTTCCCCAAGGCAGGGATCTGGTGGATGATGTCTATTTCCTGTATGCGTCGTCAGGTTTGAGCGTGAACCGCTGGGATGTCGCGGTGGATAGCCTTTATGCCGTGGAACAGCCGTTCGATGTCACTGTCGGCAGGATTCAGAATTATAACATGGCCCGGTTCGACGGGGAGGTTGCTTTGGCCTTGTACCAGGATACGGATTTCGTGGCAGTGGTTACGGACGAGCAGGCTCTCACGGTGAATAGGTATGGCTCTGCAAGCGTGCCGGATCTGTCTGTGGATCTTCAAGGTGTCGAGGACGGGCTTTATGAGATGTGGGCTGTTTTCAGGGCGGGCAATGCTGATCGGTGGAGCAGGATGTATGCGTACCATGAACTGCTGGACGAAAAGAGCTATCTTCCGGTACGTGTCCAGGACGGGCAATACAAGCTGGAAAAAATAGCCGGGACATTGCAGTTGGATGTCGAATGCCCGGTATCCCGTCGGATGACGTTGGATATCAAACAGGATGGAAAGCTCGTTTCGACCGTGCAGATCAGCTCGACCGGAGACAGGGTGGATTTGCTGTATGGGACTTACGATTTTGCATTCTGGCTCCGGGATTTCGATACGACTTATATCAATGGTTTCAATTTCACAAACGATACTGCTATACAGGTTGTGATGAACCAGATCCTGTTGGCCCCTTACGTTCAGAATGTCCGGGTATCGTATGATACAGCCTTGATGATGTGGCTTCCAAACCACCCCTCACAGCAGCTTACCACATTCCCGACCAATTATATCGTGTATTTGGATAGCGTGGCTGTCGACACTGTAGGGGCTGACGATAGGAGATATACCTTTTTCAACGTTCCTTTGGGAGTGCATCAAGCCGGTCTTCGCTCCATATTCGCCGGTGGCGTGTCGGATATGTCCACATGGAATTTCCGCATACGCCAGACGGCTGGTTCCGAGGATGCTGAATTATTTCAGGACGTGCGTGTATCGCCGAACCCCTCTCGTGACGGAGTATTTCATATAGAAACAGGGCAGGCTTGCATCCTGCATGTATGCAACCTGGCAGGCAGCGCCTTGTCGAGGCAGGAACTTGCTGCCGGGGATAACAGGTTGGATCTTTCTTCGTTCGCACCAGGCTATTACCTGCTTCGCTTTGGAGACGGTGGGCAGGCCCGCGTGATAAAAGTATTGAAACTGTAACGGCTTTCAGCCACCGTAACTGGCTCCGATAACGAGGAGCATATCGTTCTCTTTGAGGATGGTATGCTCCCATTTTTCTTTAGGGACGACTCTTGCGTTCAGCGCTACCGCGATACCCTTCTTCCCGGACAACCCGTTCGCCCTCATCAAAGCGGCCAGATCGCACCCTTCTTCGATTAGCAAGGGTGTATTGTTGAGGAAAATGGTCATTTCTTTCATTTATGTTTCTGTTCTTTGCAGGGGTAAGGGGCAAAGAAATGATTCACAGGGCCATGGCCATGGCCTATTTTCATGTCGGCTCCGGAACGGATGGCCTCGTAGATGTATTCTTTGGCTTTGAGGACAGCTTCTGGCATTTCCGAACCTGCTCCGAGGAAAAAGGCGATGGCGGCAGAAAGCGTGCAGCCAGTGCCGTGCAGGTTGGCGGTATCGATGCGGGAAGTGGAAAAGCAAGCCGGTCTGGCATCGCCTGCGGGAAACAGGAAATCTTTGACGGGACCTCTCTTGGAATGCCCACCTTTGATGAGTACGGCTGCTGGTCCCCATTCCAGCATTTTCCGGGCGGCTTGCCAGTATTTTCCTATGTGGTTGATTTTGATTCCTGTCAATTCTTCGGCTTCCTCTAAATTCGGGGTAACGATGCTGGCTATAGGGAACAGGTGCTTCACCATGTTTTCTATGGCTGCCTTGCCTGAGAGGCTCTGTCCGGACGTGGCTACCATGACAGGGTCGATCACGATGTTCCTGCAATGGTATTTCCGGAGCGTGCCAGCTAAAGAGGCAGCTGTGTCCGGATCGGGGAGCATGCTGATCTTTATGGCTTGCGGTGCGATATCCTGGCATACGGCAGCTACCTGCTCGCAGATGACTTGGGTATCGACGGGGTAGACAGCCTCCACGCCCATCGTGTTTTGCACGGTGATGGCGGTGACCGCAGTAGTGGCGTAACCGCCCAAGGCTGAAATGGTCTTGATGTCGGCTTGCAAGCCTGCGCCGCCTCCGCTGTCGGAGCCGGCAATGCTTAAGACGCGTACAGGCTGCCATTCCTGCTTTTGCCGTGTACGTTTTTTTCGTTCTTCCATCATGCAGGTATTTGAAAAAAAAGGAATCCGTATGAATGACAGGGAAGTGCCATGAGAAGAATCAGGAACATGCCCGACTGCCCCTTTCCGCTTGATGGCAAGGCGTTATTTCAGAGGGAGTGAACCCGAGGAGATTCGAACTCCTATCGTCAGAACCGGAATCTGAAATTCTATCCATTGAACTACGGGTCCGTGCCCGGGCGGGGCATTGCGATGCCCCGCCCGGGTTTCGAGGCGCGAAGATACAAAAAAATTGGGATAATATGCCAAAGGTTGTATTTTTGTCCTTGAAAGACGGGTTCTATGGCTTAGGTCAAGGCGTTTTTTTTGTGCGCGGGCGAGCGGAATCCGGGAATTTCCAGGATATTCATGGCAGGCCTGTAATTGTATTTCCCAGTTGCGCCGCGGGCCATGGCTGCTTGGGTGGACGGGACGGAGAGCCGGGCGCAATCGGATTCCTGGCTATCAGGATACCGGGGCCGTGGAAGCCCGGAGAAAGCAAATGAAACTGCCGGAGCGCGCCGCTCGATGCCACCAGCGGCCGGACTGGGATACGGGGCTTCCATTCTTCCCGGTTCGCAGGGGATACGCCTCGAGACTGTTCCATAAACCCAAATCGGTCATCAGACATTGGGGAGATTGCCCGCTTGTGTCATGCAGCATGCTTCTGGCCTAGCCGAAGGCGTAGCGGGCTACGTCGAGGCGTGGCGGGAAACAGGATGCGGACAGAAGCGGGCAAGATGCCCGAAAGCCCATTCATTTTCCTAATCAGAAACGGACACGGCGTGCCTAATGACCGATTTAGGATAAAAGGCGCAAGGGCGATAAAATAGTTGTCAGACATGGAAATGCTGGACGGAAAGCCTGCCAGGCCAAGGGCAGGGGACGATGGAAAAGAGTTCAGGTACACGATAGACCGTTTCGCGGATTTGAAGGTGATGCGTTACCGTGTCCCGGGCTGGGAAAATTTGCTTCCCCGGCAAAGGGTGTTGCTTTATTATCTTTCTGAAGCTGCCAACTGCGGGCGTGATATTCTCTATGCCCAGAATTTCAAATACGGGTTGCTGGTCAAGAGAGTGCTGGAATCCATATACCGTTCTTATCCGGGCAACCGGGAGACCGGGGATTTCAAGGCATTCGAGGTCTATTTGAAGCGGGTCTGGTTCAGTAATGGCATCCATCATCATTATGCTTGCGATAAATTCATGCCCGGTTTCAGCTGCGATTATTTCAGGCATCTGATGGAAGAGTCTGATATGCATGATATCTTGGTTCAGCTGTCTGCACTGCCGGGCAAGGTCGATTACGAGGAGAATGGAATCAGGCTGGGTGAAATCAAAGAGAAGGGGCCTTTGACGGAATTCTTGGTCCCAGTGCTTTTCGACCCTTCCGTGTACGCCAAGAGAATCAGCCTGGACTCGTCGTCGGGTTTGTTGGAATCGTCTTCATGCAACTATTATCAAGGCGTGAAGACGCAGGAAGCGGAAGAGTTCTATGCGGCGCAGCGTTCGGCTTGCGAGCGGGATTGCCCGGAGGCTGCCAGGCATCCCGTATCATATGGACTGAATACTCGTTTGGTCAAGCGCGGAGGAAAGATAGGAGAACAAGTCTGCCGGATAGGAGGCTTGTATTCCAAGGCATTGGAAAAGATTGCCGAATGTTTGGAAAAGGCTGCCGGAGTGGCAGAGACTGAGGTCCAGCGGCGGCATATCCTTAAATTGCGGGATTATTATCGCAGCGGAAGCCTTGCTGTTTGGGACGAATACTGTGTGCAATGGGTCGAGGATGTCGATTCCGTTGTGGATTACACGAACGGCTTCATAGAGACCTACGGGGATCCATTGGGATTGAAAGCCAGCTGGGAAGCAATCGCCGATTTCCGGGACGAGGAGGCGAGCCGGCGGACTCGTATCTTGTGTCGGAACGCGCAGTGGTTCGAAGACCATTCTCCAGTGGATTCGAGATTCAAGAAACCGGAAGTCAAAGGTGTCAGTGCCAAGGTGATCAATGCCGTCCAGCTAGGGGGGGATTGCTTCCCTTCCGCTCCCATAGGCATCAATCTGCCCAACGCGGATTGGATACGGCATGAACATGGCTCCAAGTCGGTCACTATAGAGAACTTGACGGATGCATACGATCGTAGCGCCAAGGAGGGTCCGGGCATGCTGGCCGAATTCGCTTTCGATGACGAAGAGAAAGAGAAAAGCCGTCGGTATTCCGTTTTGGGCGGGAACCTGCATACCGATTTGCATGAATGCCTGGGCCATGGATCCGGTCGCTTATTGGATGGGGTGGCTTCCGATGCCTTGAAGAATTACGCCTCCACATTGGAGGAAGCCAGGGCGGATTTGTTCGCGCTGTATTATCTGGCCGACCCGAAGATGGAAGAATTGGGATTGGTGGCTGCTCCTGAAATATACGAATCGGAATACGATTCGTATATGAGGAATGGCTTGATGACGCAGTTGGTCCGTGTGGAGCTTGGCAAGGATTTGGAAGAAGCCCACATGAGGAACAGAAGCCTGGTAGCTCGCTGGGTCTATGAGAAAGGTTCCGGGGAAAAAGTGGTGGAAAGGGTGAAGAAGGACGGGAAGACCTATTTTGTCATTCGGGATTATGCGGGATTGAGGCAGTTGTTCGCATTGCTGCTGGCAGAGGTGCAACGAATCAAATCCGAAGGAGATTTCGAGGCAGGAAAGGCTTTGGTGGAAACCTACGGGGTCAAGGTGGACAGGGAGCTGCATGAGGAGGTATTGGAGCGGTACCGCTTGTTGGACCTGGCTCCTTACGGCGGTTTTATCAATCCCGAATTGTCGCCTGTGCTGGATGGAGATGGTCGGGTCATGGATGTCGAGATAAGTTATCCGGATGATTTTGCCGCGCAAATGATGGAGTATGCCTCCCGGTATTCATTCCTGCCTTTGGCAGAATGAACGGGTACGGGCGTTGCCGCCGCAGGATGATCCCATAGAGATGAGATGGATGGGAAATCGAGTGTGTTTCTTGCCGACGGGTACGGTTGTTTCTTATTATATAATTTAAAATCAGTCATTTATTTTTGTAGCAAACATGGCCCGGTTGCCATGCCTGCCAAGAGGGATAGCTTTCCGGCGTTGAAAAAAAATCGTACCTTTGTATTTCCGATCCATGGATGTCTTGTACTCATCCATGGGCAGCGCAAGAAAAGAAACTAATAAAAATTTAGCATCATGTCTATTATCAAACCATTCAAGGGGTTCAGACCTCCTGTCGACATCGTTGAAAAACTGGCCAGCCGTCCGTACGATGTGCTCAATTCGGAAGAGGCACGCAAGGAAGCTGCCGGCAATCCGTATTCGTTGCTCCATGTGACCAAGGCCGAAATCGACTTGCCCGAAGGCACGGACGAACATTCACAGGCCGTTTACGACAAAGTGGTTGAAAACTACGGGAACTTCAAGAAGAACGGCTGGTTGGTGCAGGATCCGGAAGAAAAGATTTACGTGTACGCCCAGACGATGGATGGTCGTACCCAGTACGGTTTGGTGGCTTGCTGCCATATCGATGATTATTTCAACAATATCATCAAAAAGCATGAATTGACCCGCAAGGACAAGGAAGAAGACCGTATGATCCATGTCCGCATCACCAACGCCAATGTGGAACCGGTGTTCTTCGCCTATCCGGCCAAGAAGGAAATCGATGAAATCGTGGCCAGGAAAGTCGCTGAAAAACCTGTTTACGATTTCGTGGCCAAGGAGGACGGTTTCCGCCACCAGTTCTGGATTATCGACGACAAGGCGGTCATCAACCGTTTGGTAGAAATCTTCGACAAGGAAGTTCCTTATTTGTATGTTGCCGACGGTCACCACCGCACTGCCGCTGCTGCCTTGGTTGGCAAGGAAAAACGCGAGCACAACCCCAACCATACCGGCAAGGAAGAGTACAATTATTTCATGGCGGTGATTTTCCCCGAAAACCAGTTGAAGATTATCGACTACAACCGTGTCGTGAAGGATTTGAACGGTCTGTCCGAAGAAGCCTTCATTGCCAAATTGAAGGAAAACTTCGAAGTGGAAGAAATGGGGGCTGATATTTTCAAGCCGGGCAAGCTGCATGAATTCGGCATGTACTTGGCTGGCAAATGGTACCGTATGCAGGCAAAGCCGGGCACTTACAACGACAACGACCCGATTGGCGTTCTGGATGTGACGATTCTGTCCAATCTGGTATTGGATCAGATTCTGGGCATCAAGGACTTGCGTACAGACAAACGGATAGATTTCGTAGGCGGTATCCGAGGATTGGGCGAATTGAAGCGTCGTGTGGACAATGGTGAAATGAAAGTGGCTTTTGCCATGTATCCGGTTTCCATGACCCAGCTGATCAATATTGCCGACAGCGGGAATATCATGCCTCCGAAGACTACTTGGTTCGAACCGAAATTGCGTTCAGGCCTTGTGATTCACGAGCTGGCATAAGGAATTTGCTTGGATTTCCTGTTCAGGCTTTTTCCGGATTCAAGCCGCGGCGCTTTCCGGCAGGGAGGCGTGGTTCGGCAAGCGGAGCAGGTGCATGATGCTGTGTGGCCGCTTGTGGAATCAAGCTTTCGGCAGGAAAGCGCCGCGGCTTGTTTTGGCGTGTCCTATGAATCAGGCTTGCCTGCCCGGCGGAAGAATCGCCTCGGCCTGGTTCATAGATTAAGTCTTTTATCCCAAATCGGTCATTAGACTTTGGGTAGATTGTCCGCTTATGTCATGCAGCATGCTTCTCGCCTAGCCGAAGGCGTAGCGGGCTACGTCGAGGCGTAGCGAGGAGCAAGATGCGGACAGAAGCGAACAAGATGCACAAAAGCATCCCTCTTCGAAAACAGGAAACACACTCGGCGAGTCTAATGACCGATTTGGGTTTATATGGGGTTCTAAACGAAAACATGATGAAGGAGACATTGTCCGTCGGGGACTTGAAGATAGACGGCAGCCTGTGTATCCGTTGCCAGCGCTGCGTGAAGATTTGCTTGGCTGAGATTTTTTACAAGGAGGGCGGTCGCATCCGGACGAAGAACGAATCTGCGTGCATCTTCTGCGGTCATTGCGTGGCGATTTGCCCTAAGGATGCTATCATTCATCCTGCCTTTCCTTCCAGCCGGGTGCATTCCTTTGCTATATCCGATTTGCCGAGTCCGGAACAATTGATGCTGCTGCTCAAATCCAGGCGCAGCAATCGGGCTTTTTCTGGCAAAGAGATTCCGGAGGCATTCTTGCAGAAAGTGCTGGAAGCCGCGGCTGCGGCTCCGACCGCGCAGAACAGCAGGGATGTCCATTTTGTCTTGGTTCGAGACCCGGAAGTGTTGAAAGCTGTGACGGAATATACTTTAGCATCATTCATGAAAGTAGTCCGCCTTTTGGATAACCGTTTCATGAGGCTGCTGGCGGGACGGAAGCTGGCGGATGTCTATGAATTGATTCCGAAATTCAAAGGAATGTCGCGTCGTTTCCATGCAGGCGAGGGGGATATGATTTTGCGTGGGGCAAAAGCAGTCCTGTTCATCTATTCTTCGGAGAAAAGCCGTTTTGGAGCTGCGGATTGCAATTTGGCCTACCAGAATGCTTCCTTGATGGCGGAATCCTTGGGCGTGGCGCAATTTTACACGGGTTTTGTCTTGGCTGCTTTGGAGAGGGACAGGAAGGGGCGTTTGAATGCGATGCTCGGTTTAAAGGATGTTAAAATCCATGCGGGCATGGCATTGGCTATGCCGGAAATCCGTTTTGAGAAGTATGTGGATAGGTGCGGGTGCAATTGATTGGTAGTTTGTGACATGTCTGTTTTTTCGAAAGGGCGTGGAACGCTTCGCAGCGTTCCGCGCCCTTTCTTTTTGGTTCTTAAAAATTTTTAAATATTCATAATTTTTTTTAAATATTCTTTTCTATTATAAAAAAAGTCGTATTTTTGACCATCTTAAAAAAATACGGGGATTTTATTGGCAGAGTATGCGAAAGGGCTTGGCTGATAGTGTGTCCGGATAGCGATGCCTGTAGTGGTTTTGTTGGAAAGGAGGTATCTTTTTGTATGAATTGGAATATTTTGCCGAGGACGGGATGTGAAGCGTTCCGGCACGTGACATGGCTTTATTCTCCGATTGGCCGTTAAGATGCTGTCCGGACGGAAAACCTCGCTCTTTTGTCAGCATTTTGCCTGCCGCTTCCTCTCGATGAGGATGTTGCGCATCGAGCGAAGGGGCCGGCCTGCACGCCGGTGGAATGAAATCATTTCTACCTTGGAGGCTAAAGGACATCTTGGAAAAGATGTGATTGTAAGTTTATGGGGATTTGTCTGTCCCCGATTATTAACCAATAATGTTTTATCAACCAAACATTATTATGAAGAAAGGCTACCAGTATGGGGGGATTGAAAAACGAATCGAGCCGTTTGCGCTCGCGATCTGAGAAGTCAGAGATGGAATTGACGGAAGAGCAACGCCGGTTGTTCGAAAAAGAGGTCGTTGTCCATTGCAAAAGCTTGTACCGGTATTTGTGCAAGAATAGCAGGGATTACGAATTGAGTCATGATATCATGCAGGAGACGATGATTGTGGCTCAGAAATACTATGCTTCTGGTTTGCGCAAGGAGGCCGGTGCTGTCTGTTTCTGGTTGCAGAGGATAGCGAGGAACTTGCTTGTCAGCCATTTCAGGATGATTATGCGGCGGCATGCCATGTTGAATGCCCATAGGAGCCAGATTTGCGATAATCTTGGCTGGAACGCATCGGAATATGACAGGATGGATAGGCCGGCTGCCGGATCAATATTCAGCGATGCGGATACCAGGGATGCCGTCCGGAAAGAGAAAGTGTCCCGGAATATCGAAGTTTTGATGGAAACCGGATTCTGCGCGTTTTCATTGACGGTGGAAGAAGTTGCTTTGCTGCGTGGCCGTCATGTGCAGCAGAAAGCCTTCAAGGAACTGGCTTCTTCTTTAGGAAAACCGATATCGACGGTAATGAGCCGTTATTATGCGTTGATGAAACGCCTGCAGAGAAATTTGTATGATTGGGAGTCGGAGGGGCTTCTGGATAAGGAGCTTTCCAAAAAGGAGATGTACCAGTTGGCTAAGGTCAGGGAAAAAACTTCGAGGAAACCTCGTAGAGCGGGAAGACGTGATTCTGTTCAAGGATGAAATGCTGCCGCTTTCTTTGCTGTGTGCCGGTGAAAAGCAAGGTTCGGGCGCGGAAGCAACGGGGCGGTTAAGCGTGGATTCGGTGGATGCAATGACAGTGCAATCCGATTTCAGGGCAAATGCGGTTCTGGGTATCGGATTGCACGCTTCGATGAAGCACTCTCCTTTCCGGCAACGGGAAACATTGTTTCTATTGTTGAAAGGATTTTCCTTGTTGGACTGGTTTCTGGATTTTTTGAGCGCTCCGGGACAGGTTCCGGGTTTTGCCTGTGTTCTGTGCGTCAGGCATCCGATTTTCCGGGAAATCCGGAGGATGTTTCCCGGTAGCAACGGGCGTGCTTTGCCTTTAGCCCCAATCGGTCATTAGACTCGCCGGGGCGTTTCCGATGGTGGAAATGGTGCTTTCGGGTATCTTGTCCGCTTCTGTCCGCATCCTGCTCCTCGCTACGCCTCGACGTAGCCCGCTACGCCTTTGGCTAGGCGAGAAGCATGCTGCATGACATAAGCGAGCAATCTGCCCGAAGCCTAATGACCGATTTGGGTTTATGTGCGAAGGAAGCTGTTTCAAAATAGAACTTTTGATATCACCTTCGGCGGTGCGTCAGGATGGGGCGAGATGCAAAGCGTAGTAAACGAGAAGAGGGTGACTCAAAAGATGATTTTCCGACAAAGAATCCTCGATAGAACACATTCTAGTGTGGATTCTCTTTTGGAAAGCTGACTTTTGAGTCACCCTCTTCGAGATGCGGAAGCAACGCCGCAGATTGCCCGTTATGAACCGCTTGTCAATAAAATCTCAGGCAGATTCTTAGTTCTGGCGTTTTTGCCGTTTTGCGGCTTTTGCCTCGGCTTTTTCTTGCTTGACCAGAGCCTTTACTTGTGCCTCCGCAGCTTTAGTCCGTTGACGGACGGATTTCGGGCTGTCGTAATTGCTGTAATCTATGCCTGCGATGTTTTCCTGGGAACCTCCGCCCAGAGCCCTGTACAGAGTGATTACGGAATTCATCCGTTCATACTGGTCGGATACCTGGGAAAGCTGTGCAGAAAGCAACGACTGCTGTGCTGTAAGAACTTCCAAGTATGTGGTGCTTCCTAATTGCATTAACTGGATTGTGAAATCCACGGCCTTTTCCAGACTGGTGATCTGTTCTGTCCTGTATTGGCATTTGGCTCCGCTGGCTTGATACTGGAAGAGGGCGTTGCTCACTTCGTTGGCGGCACTCAGGATGGTCTGCTTGAAGTTGTTGGCCGCAATTTCCTGGCCGGCTTTAGCTACTCGCAGGTTGGCGCGGTTGGTCCCTTGGTTGAAGATGGGCAGTGCCAAGGATGCGACGGCCTGCCATACGAATTTGGCCGGATCCAGGATGGCTGTTCCAGCCGCGTTGGTCCAGTTGCCCGAAGCCGTGATATTGAATCCGGGCAGGAATGCTGCTCTGGCTGCGGCGGTGGAAGCGTAGGCTGCCATCAGCTGGGCTTCAGCCGCCATCACATCTGGCCGATTGAGGAACAGCTGGGAGGGAACGCCTATCGAGAATTGAGCCGGGATTTCTTGATCTTCAAAGCGGTTGCGTTCGATAGGCTGGCCGGGCATTCCCACCAATAAGGCCAAGCTGTTTTCCAGTTCGCGGATTTGGCGTTGCAAATCCGGGATGCCGGCTCTTACTGCCATGCTGTTGGCTTTTGCCTGTTCGATAGCTGCTTGGTTGTAAGCAGTGTAGCTGCCTGCTTCCTTCATCGATACCATCATTGAGATGGTCTTTTCCCAGTTTTTTACCGTCTGCAAGCTGATTTCCAGTTGTTGGTCGAGCATCAGCAAAGAGTAGTAGGCTGAAGCTATGCTGGAGATGATTTGTGTCTGCACCGAACGGCGGGCGGCATCGCTCTGCAGGAAATCGGCTACAGCGCCACGCTTGGCGTTCAGCAGTTTGCCGAAAATGTCGATTTCCCAGCTGGCGGAAGCGCCGATGCCGAATGTGTTCTGCGGGTCGGCCATGTCGATGATGCCGTTGAAGCCTTCAGTCCCGCTGACGTTCAGGCTTGGCGTGAATGAGAGACGGGCTTTGGCCAGCATGGCTTGCATCTGCCTTGTCTGCAGTACGGCATTGCGCAAATCGAAATTGCTGTCCAGTCCTTTTTGTATCAAGGCTTGCAGTTTAGGATCTGGGAACATTTCTTTCCATGGCAAGAAACCTATGTGGTTCGAATCCTGGATTCTGTTCAAGTCGGCTGATTCCAAGAGAATGCCCGTGTCCAAAGAATCGGCATCTGCCTTGACTTCGGCCATGTTGTCCATGCGGTATTGACCGGGAGCATGGATGTCGTCCGGCCTCTCGTATGATTTGTAGATGCCGCAGGCTGTCAGCATCCCGCAGGCGGCTGTCAGTACGATGAGGTTTCCTATGATGTTAGTTTTCATTTGTTCGCTTCGTTATTTTTACATATATCTCGGAACCGGCGTGATTATGCTGTGGATCCATGCCGGAGGAGGAAGCCGGAACAAATCCGGCTTCCTCCTCCGGGGATTACAGGAAATACTTTGAATCTTCGGTTTCGTTTTCTGCTGCCAGCTGGTGGTTCATCAGAGGTTCTCTTTCCGGGCTTGCCGGCTTGATCGGCTTTACTTTTTCCTGCAAGGTCTGGAAAATCACGAACAGTACGGGGACGATGAAAATCTGGCAAATCATCCCGATAAGCATCCCGCCCACGGAACCGGCGCCGATGGTACGGTTCCCGTTGCTGCCGGCTCCTGTGGCGAACATCAATGGCAGCAAGCCGATAATCAAGGCCAGAGAAGTCATCAGGATAGGGCGGAAACGGGCAGCGGCTCCGGCTACGGCAGCCCATGCGATGCTCATGCCATGCTCGCGGCGTTGTACCGCGAACTGGATGATCAGAATCGCGTTCTTAGCCAGCAAGCCTACCAGCATGATGAAGGAAATCTGCAGGTAGATATTGTTGCTCAGCCCCATCATGCGGGCAAAGAGGAAAGTCCCGCAAAGCCCGAAAGGCAAGGACAGCAACACGGCCAGCGGCAGGATGTAGCTTTCGTACTGGATGCAAAGCAAGAGGTAGACGAAAAGCAGGCAGACCGCGATGATGATGCCCATCGTGTTGCCCGATTGCTGTTCGTTCCGGGTCAGGCCGGAAAACTCGTACCCGTAACCTTGGGGCAGGGAGGATGCGGCCACTTCCTTGATGGCGTTGATGGCTTCTCCCGACGAGTATCCCACCGTAGGCTGTCCGTTGATCGAGATGGATGTGAACAGGTTGAACCGGTTGATGTTTTCGGAAGCGTAGATTTTCTCGATGCTGATGAACTGCGATACAGGTACCATGTTCCCGTTGCTGCAGCGCACGTAGGCGTTGTCCAAAGCTTCCTGGTTGAGCGTATTTTCGGGCGCGGCTTGCAGCATGACCCGGTACAGTTTTCCGAAGGTGTTGAAGTTCGATACGTAGATGCCTCCGAAATATCCCTGCATCACGCCTAGGATGTCCGAGGTCGAAGTCCCTGCTTTCTTTGCCTTGTCCACATCTATATTGACCATGTATTGCGGGAAGTCAGGCCGGAAAGATGTGGCCGCGTAAGAGATTTCCGGGCGTTTGTTCAGTTCGATCAGGAAATTCTGGGTTACCTCGTACAAATCTTCCACGCTTCCGCCTGTCCTGTCCTGGATACTGAATTCAAAACCGTTGGATGCACTGAACCCCGGAATCATGGGAGGGGAGAATGTCATGATGCGGGCATCGGATACGTTGGTGGCCATCAGAGCATTGATTTTGGCAATCACACCATCAAGATCCTGGCCTTTTCCGGTTCGGTTTTCCCAAGGAGTCAGACGGGTGATGATGGAGCCGTAGCAGCTGGCGTTCCCTGAGATGAAACCGAAACCGGCAATCATGCTCCGGTGTTCGATTTCGGGAATCGTGCCTAAGAGGCTGTCGATTCTCAGCATGGAGTTGTATGTCTGGTGGAGCGTGGTTGCCGGAGGCAGCGACACGTCCATGATGACAACCCCGTTGTCTTCATTCGGGATCAAGCCGGATGGCGTGGTCTTGAGAAGGAAGAAGAAGCCCGCGATCGAGACGGCTACGATTCCTATCGACATGGCCGGCTTTTTGATGAAAAAGCGGACACCGTTCTTGTAACGGGCTGTCGTATTGGTGAAGAATACGTTGAAAGCAGAATGGAAACGTTGGATGAAGTTCTTCTTCTTGAGCGGATTGTCCTCATGCGGCTTTAGGAACAAGGCGCAGAGGGCCGGGGTCAGGGTCAGAGCGTTGACCGCTGAAATCAAGATGGAAATGGCCAGCGTGAGTCCGAATTGGCGGAAAAAGATACCGGCAGTGCCTTGGATGAAGGATACCGGGATGAATACCGCGGCCATGACCAAGGTGATGGATACGATAGCTCCGGAAATCTCGCTCATCGCGTCGATGGCAGCCGTCTTGGCGGAACGGTAATTCTGGTCCAGTTTCGCATGGACTGCCTCGACGACTACGATGGCATCGTCCACCACGATTGCGATGGCAAGTACCAAGGCAAACAATGTCAGCAGGTTCAGGGAGAATCCGATGACATTGATGAAGAACATCGTGCCAATCAAGGCGACTGGAATTGCGATAGCCGGGATCAAGGTTGACCGGAAATCTTGCAGGAATATGTATACCACAATGAATACCAAGATGAAAGCTTCAATCAAAGTGTGCAGCACCTTGTTGATTGATTCGTACAGGAAATCGTTGGAACTTTGCATGACAATGAAGTCCATTCCGGTAGGGAAACTGGGCCGGAGTTCTTCTATGGCCTTGCTGCAGTCTTCGATAACCTGGGTCGCATTGCTTCCAGGCAGCTGGTAGATGGCAATCATGGCACTGGGATGCCCGTCGAGGACGGAGCGGATGTTGTAGCTTTGAGGCCCTAATTCAATGTCCGCTACATCTTTCAATTTGAGCTGGCTGCCGTTAGGCAGTGTCCTTATCACGATATCCTCGTATTCGGACACGGTCTTCAGGCGGCCTTTGTATTTCAATGTGTATTGGAATGCCTGGGTGGAATTTTCCCCGAACTTGCCAGGAGCGGCTTCGATGTTCTGTTCGTTCAGCACCGCCGTGATGTCTGCAGGGACCAAGCTGTTCTTCTTCATGTCGTCGGGCCGCAGCCAGATGCGCATGGAATAATCGTGCACCCCGAACGCGCTGGCATCGCCGACGCCCTGGACACGGAGAATTACCGGCAGAACGTTGATTCGCAGATAGTTTTCGATGAATGTCTCATCGTATTCGTCATTGGGCGAATAGAAACCGATCATCATCAAGGTGCTGGATTGCCTTTTGCGGGTGGTGACACCGGCTCGGGTCACTTCCGCAGGCAGCAAGCTGGTGGCGGTCGCCACGCGGTTCTGAACGTTTACGGCCGCCATGTCGGGGTCCGTGCCTTGGCGGAAATAAATAGTGATGTTAGCCCGACCGTCGTTGGAGGCGCTCGAAGTCATGTAATCCATGTTCTCGACCCCGTTGATAGCGTCTTCCAATGGGGTGATGACGCTGTTGGTGATGGTCTGGGCATCGGCACCGATGTAGGTGGTGGATACTTGGACGGTAGGGGGGGCTATATCCGGGTATTGTTCAATAGGCAAGGCTACCAAGCCGATGATGCCGAGAATCACGATGATGACCGAAATAACGGTAGACATCACCGGTCTTTCTATGAATCTGTCTAGTCTCATTTCTTTTTGCTTGCAAATAGGGGATTGAAAACGGCCGGTTTATTCGGCTTTTGCATTTCTGGCATTGTTCCTGGGGGTGATGGCCTGGCCTTCGTGCAAGAACGTCACACCGTCTGTGACAATGCGCTGGTCGGCTTCAAGGCCTGAAGTCACGACGAAATTCTTCCCGTCGTTGAGCGACAGGATTTCGATAGGCGTGGCATGGACGGTGTTGCTGTCGCTGACCACATAGACAAATCGTTTGGATTGTATCTCGTAGCTGGCTTGCTGCGGGATGACAATGGCCGAATCCACGATGGTCGGCATCAGCAATGTCCCGCTGAACCCGCTTTTGAGCATCATTTCCGGGTTAGGGAAATCGGCCCGGATGCGGATGGACCCGGTTGTGCCGTCGGGAACCCCGCTGACAGTGATTACCCGGCCTTTGTAAGGGTAGCGGGATCCGTCAACCAGGTTCAATTCCACTTCCGGAAGCGCCGCTGCGATTTCTTCAGGCGAACCGTACTGGCGGCTCAGCGCCAGAGCCTCCCGTTCGCTGATGGAGAAGTAGCAACGCATGGTGGCTACGTCTGTTACCGTAGTGAGAGGGTTTGCCGAACTGCTGCTGACCAAGTTTCCAGGAGAATACGGTATGATGCCGACGAGACCGTCGATGGGACTGGTCACTTTGCAGAATTCCAAGTTGCGCTGGGCGTTTACCAAAGCGGCTTGGCATTGGGCGAGGGCTGCTTTTGCCGAGGCTAGGCTGTTCTGTGCCATTTGTAAATCGTTGGCACTGATAATCTGTTGTTTGAATAGTTCGCTCTTGCTGTCGAATGTCAGTTGCGCAGTTTCCACTTGCGCTTTGGCTGCTTCTACATTGGCTTTGGCCACATTGATTTCGGCCACTACCTGGACTGTATCTATGGTGAAAAGGAGGTCTCCTTCTTTCACGTAGTCCCCTTCATTCACATGTTGTTTGAAAATGTATCCGCTTACCCGGGGGCGTACTTCTACGCTGCCGTTGGCCAGCAGGATGCTTGAGTAAGGTTTCGTGAGGACACATTCCTGCGCTTTCAGTTGGAGTACATTCCGGACTGCCGAAGCCTGTCCTGCTTGCTGTTGCTGCTTGCAGGATACCAGGCCGAGGCAAGCAGCTGCACTGAGGATAAAAATGTTTTTTTTCATATTATGGAACACTGTTTTTGTCAATTGGATATTTCTTTCTTGAATTGGATCGGTGATAATCCTGTCTCTACCTTGAACATTTTCCCGAATGTGGACTGATCGGGGTAGTTCAATATCCTGGCTACTTCCTGGATGCTTTTGTTCTCGGTGAGCAGCAAGTGCTTGGCTCTTTCTATCACGAGGATGTGCATCCATTGGTTCGTGGAAAGCCCGGTCACTTTCTTCAGTATGGTAGCCAGGTATTGGGGCGTGATGTCCAAAGCGTTCGAGTAGAATGATATGCGGCGTTCCTTTTCTACGTTGCTTCTTAAGAGCTGTAGAAACCGGAGCACGATGTTTTCCTTTGTGGAAGACTTGATTCCCTGTTTGCCGAAAGGCAGGGCCTTGCGGTAATGGTTGTATATTTCCAGGCAGAAGATTTTGGCCAACTGCGAGGTGATTTGATGTGAGAAGGAATCAGGCATGAAGTGGAATCCGGGTTCCTCGGAGGCTTCGGCTTCCTTGGCTTGCAGCATTTCGAACAACTGGACCAGATGCGTCATGCTTTCGGCCGGCAGCTTCATGGTCGGGTGCCTGAGAATGTAGAAATGCAGGTCGAAGGAAGTGGGGAACGAAGGGGAGAACAGGAAAAATTTCGTGGCTACGACGGCATATGCCTTGAAATCATTGCTGACTTCCTGGCTCAGCAGGAAAAAGTCAGAGTCGATAATCAGGGATTCGCCCGCTCTCAGTTCGTAGCGGATGGCATCCATGTTGAAGGAAGCTTTCCCTTGTATGCATACAAGGCAGCATGATGTGTTTCCGCCCCAGATCCGACGGGAACTTATCATTTTTTTGTCGATGGCGGAAGCAAAGAAACCATTTTTGTTGAGGATATCGTCCCAATTTTTATTCATCTGCACAAGAGATTGTTGTGCAGCAGTTTTTCTTCGTTTCACAGTGGCTTGTTTTATGATTTCTAGCTTCCATACAGCATTTTCTTCCTATGCGTTTGCTATCTTGGTAAAAATGCGGTATTTATAGAAATTTGAGAAAATCCCCCCCAAATTCGAAGCGTGCAAATGTACTAAAAAAACAAAGCAAGCAGTGAGATTCCCCTTTTGTATCGATAGAATTTTACCTTTTTTGGACAGATTTCAGACATTTTTTGATATTCTTTTGTGGCGGAATCAGGAAACGGCTCTGACATTTTACCTAAAAAACGATTATGCCCGTACGGGCAGCATCTGTCTGTTGCCTTATTGCGGCATGTGGGATTGCATGGCTTGCCATGCGTCTTTGAGGCATCCTGGGTCGGATTCCGCTTGCCTGTCGCACGGAGGTCCTGGTTTGGTTTGTGGAAAGTGCCTTGATTCAGGATTCTTGGCGGTTGATAAGGTTTTGTACCAGGATCCTTGGGATGAATTTTTGCAGAATGCATACGATATTCAGGATTTTTATTATCTTTGCACCCGCTTTCGGCTCGAAAGATAGTTAAGCGATGCCCTATGGTGTAATTGGCAACACGTCAGATTCTGGATCTGAAGTCTCCAGGTTCGACCCCTGGTAGGGCAACAGAGAAGCCGCTCGGTTCGGGCGGCTTTTTTCATATCCGGGAGGGCCGGGCAAAATGCTTTATGGCCGGCAGATGCAAGGCGCGCGAAGCGATGCGCGAGGGAGTGTGCTTGTGCACATGACCGAGCGGAGAGCAAGCGCAACGCCGCAGATGCCGCCAGAAATCATTTTGGATCTGAAGTCTCCAGGTTCGACCCCTGGCAGGTCAACAGAGAAGCCGCTCGGTTCGGGCGGCTTTTTTCATATCCGGGAGGGCCGGGCAAAATGCTTTATGGCCGGCAGATGCAAGGCGCGCGAAGCGATGCGCGAGGGAGTGTGCTTGTGCACATGACCGA
>CALUGT010000029.1 GCA_944320265.1 uncultured Bacteroidales bacterium
TGCAGGTCTCTTGGTTAGAAACCTGCGCGAATAAATTCAAGGTATAATTAAAATTTTATTGTCATGAAGAAGCGTTTTCTCTTTGTAGGCTTCGGGTTATTGCTGTTGTCGGCAAGTCCATCCGTTGCCCAAGTTGCAGGTTTTTCAGAGGAATCAGGAGGCATTAGGAAAGGGCAGGGGCAGGAAGTCCGGATTAGGGGTATCCGGGATTCAGTGGTTCGTATCGCCCCGCCCTGTTCCGGCAATATCCGTCAGGAAAGGCCGGTGGAAGTGCTTGTTCCGGTCAAATCGGAACAAAAGGAAGTAAGCAGGGGTGATTTCAAGTCGCAACTTTGCGAAATGCCGGTGAAAGCCGCTCCGGCTTTGATGCGGAAAACGGACGGCGGTGTTCCGGCATTGGCATCCCGGAGGGAATGGACGCCATCGAATCCGCTGGCAAAATCGAATTCCCGATTGAAATCGGATGATCCGGTATCGGTGTTCATGGGGACGAATCGGCTTTTTGGTGGGAGCAATGATGATGAACACCCTATAGTAATGTTTACGGTTCAAGATAACGAAGTCCGCGAGGTAAGCAGAATCCAAAGCCCTTATTATGGTTATATAGATGAGGATCCGGATGTTCAGTACCCCTTGTTCCCTGTTTGGGGAGATTGGGTAGGAGACGGTTTTGTGGGTTTGTGGGGTTTCCAAACTTCAACGGCAAACTATTATACGGGTTATATTTGGTTTGACCCTATGTCTGGTGAAGCCTACTCCTTGAAGTATCGCAATCTGAATAATATGTGGACTTCCAAAATGGCTGCGTACGACGAATCGTCGGATTTGATGTATGTGGTATCGTATGAGTACAATTATGAATCAGAAACCTATGATGGCTTCGACCTTCGTTCGTTTGCGATAGTCGATGACAGTATTTGTTTTAGGGATTCGGTGCGTCTGAGCGGATTGCCTCGCCCGCTGACTTTGTCTATTGATCAAGCGGGGGCGATGTATATCATTGCGAAAGACGGTAATCTTTATTCGGTGGATAAAGAAAACGGTGTCGCTTCATTGGTGGCTCCGACTGGGAAGCAGCTTGAGACATCCGATGGCGGCACTTTTTTGCAATCAGCCACCTTCGATCACTATACAGGCCAGCTCTTTTGGTTCTATGTTTCTACCCGAGGCGCAGAATCTTTAGGACTGGTTACGGTGGATTGGGAAACGGCAGAACTGACGGATATTGCGGAATCTCATGACGGCGAACGATTGTCGTCCCAGTTGGGAATGATGGCTTCCGTGCATTATGGGAATCCGGCACCCTTGGCATCAGATTATTTCTACGTAGTGGATTACGAGGACGAGGAATTGGTGGAATTCAATTGGGAAACGCCGGTACGGGATGAAAATCAGGACACGTTACTTTCGTTGGATGCGGCTTGTTTTTATCAAGTGGAGGTCGGCGAAGAGGAAGTTCATTATATTCCGCTCGATTCCATGAACGGGATTCAACCGGGCAAAGCTTATTCGTATCGTTGCGCCATGGAAGAGTTCAATCCGGCAGAGGACACCTTGTATGCAATCCGCTTTAAAGACGGGGAAGGCAAATATTCGGCTTATGCCCACTTTGCCTTGAGGCCGGTGGCGGAACTGCCTTATTATAATGGTTTTGAGGATGGAAATGTTGAAGAGATGGGCTGTGTCCGTTTCAGGAATCCCTACGGAAGAGGTCTAGCCCAAAGGGGAAATATCGGGTATGAGGGGTATGGATACATGATTAGAGGTGATTATGGCACGGATAGTTGTAGTCTGGATATAAAGCTGGAGGAAGTGTACGGTTTATATAAGGTGGGATTTTATGTTTGTTCGTCTCAAGGTGAAGGAAGATGTTCTATAGCGGTGAATGGAAGAAATTTAGGAGAATACGCCGTGTCAACAACATCAAATAGTGGTTACTGGACATGTCCTCAAGAGGAGTTTGTTGGACAATTGGATGAAATTAGCATTAGGCCGATAGGCGATGATACCCTGTATATAGACTGTTTGTCTATTGAAGTGCTGGCTGATGGCGATGTCCCGGGACAGGTGTATATCAATTCCGCCCTGCAGGGGAAGGATAGGAGGTCGGCAATCTTGAATATGACAATGCCGATGATTTCTGCTATGGGGAACTCTTTACAGGAACCAATTTCTTCCCTTTCGTTTGTGTGGCATGATTCCTATGATACTTTGCGGATGCAGGGCGATTGGCAGCCGGGTTCGGTGGCAGAAGTAGTGGTGCCTGGAGGGGACTCGATGACAGGATGGCGTTATTTGAATGTAATTGCGGCGAATTCGAAAGGCGAGTCTCCTTATTCGAATACATTGGTGGTCTATGTCGGGCCGGGTATCAACTTGAGGGGAATCGTTCAGGATCCGTCAGGCAAGCCTTTGGAAGGAGTTGTAGCTGAAGCAACGGCTTCGGCAGGCTGGTATGGTCGTTCTCGTTCGATAGACACGACGGACGAGAATGGTGTCTACTGTCTGAATGTTTCTCCGTATGATTTGTACAATAACACGGGCACTTATGCGGTGAACTATTTTTTTTCGGGAATGGCGATGTTTGGAATGCTCATGCAACCATGCAGCCGGGATACCGTGCTTGACACGATTACGCTTGATATTGGACCATATCCGGTATTGTCTGTGACGGCGGAGTATGAGGCAGAAAACAGACCGGTGGTGGCTTGGGAACAGCCTGAATTATATGCTAATATGGGATGGATTAACTACTCTTATTGGTATGAGCGCTGGTCTGTTGGGGAGGACGCTTTCAAATATGCCTGTCGGATCAGCCCGGAGTATATGGAGGCTATGGGGTTAGAAGATCCGAAAATTACTGACGTATGGTTTGTCCCGGGAGAGAGCGATGCAAATGTGGAATACGAGCTTGTCATATGCCAGGATACGACGCAGGAGATATTCAGGAAGAGGGTGGTTGAAAGTTATGAAGGAGAGGTGCAGGTTGGCCACCTCTATGTCCATAATATGGGGTATTACGATGATCAGTGGTTATGGAACTACAATGGAATATCTTTTGATCCGGAAAAGGATTTGTGGCTTATCGTAGAAGTGAAATCCGGAGGGCTAAACGGCTATCCTTGTGTCATTACACCGGAGGAAAGCAAAAATCCTGGGCAAGGAAATCTTGTTTATATAGATGGTCAATGGCAACAGCTTTCGGATGTCATGCCATCGGCTACAGGGGATGTCATGATAGGAATCTTTATTGTGGATTCCGCCGCAGGCATGGATCCGACTACCGGCTACCGGGTTTACCGGGGCGCAGAAGGAGCTGCCTTTGAAGAATTCAGCTTGCTGGGCGAAGCTATCCAGGATACCTTCTTCATAGACAAGGATTTTGCCGGTTTGGAGGATGGAAAGTACCAGTACGCGGTGGTGGCCGAGTGGGCCAAGGATAGCCTTTCGGAAGCTGTCTATTCGGAAGTTGTTGAAAAAGATTTGATTGTCTATCCGATGCCGGAGAACCTGCAAGTGAGCGTGGACGGGCTGGATGCGACCTTGAGCTGGGAAGATCCGGCGGATGCCAAGCCGGAAAGTTACCAGATTTATCTGGACGATGCACAGGAAGCCAGCAGTGTGACGGGCACGCAGTATGTATTTGAAAATCTCGAACCTGGAACTTATACGGCAGGCGTAGTGGCGGTATATGCTGATGGCGAATCGGAAATGGCCACGGAGGAGTTTGAAATCAAGAAGACAGGCAATGAGGACTTGTGGGGAGGCGTATCCATCTATCCGAATCCTACCGATGGGCATTTCAGTATCGAAGTGCCGTTTGCTTGCCGGATGGAACTGTATTCGGCCACGGGTAGTTGTCTGCTTGTCAAGGAACTGCCCCAGGCAGGTCTCTACCCGGTGAATCTTGACTTGGCAGAAGGGGGCTATACCTTGCGCTTGGTTTCCGGCCAAGAATATTCGGTATTCAAGATTGTGGTCAGATAGCGTTTGTCCTTGATCGGCTGCGTAAGCAGCGGAGATGCTTGGCTGGAAAATTTCGTTTCGGGATGACCGTGGATTCCGGGTTGCCCGGAAGTGCTTGAAAACGGGAGAATATGTTGCGAAATTTTCCAGCCGGGGTTTCTTTATGGAGAAATCGGATAGAATAAATGTTGCATTAAAAGAAACGAATATGAAAAAGTGTGTTGTTTTTATGGCAGCGGTGGTTCTGACGAGCCTGTTGTCTTTCAGGGTTTCCGCCCAAGTGGCCATCGACGAGACCCATTTCCCGGATTCGGTGTTCCGGGCCTACGTTCAGGAGAATTTCGATACCGACCACAACGGCAGTCTGAGCGAAGCCGAATGCGAAGCGGTACGGACTATCGATGTGAGCGGAACATACGATAGCTATAGCCTTGTTTCCGACCTTACGGGAATAGGACATTTCCCGGTATTGGACACCTTGAACTGCAGCTATGCTGAGATAACAAACTTGGATTTGGATCAGAACCCGGTCTTGGAATATTTGAATTGCAGCTTTACAGGGATAACGAGCTTGGATTTGAGCCAGAATCCGGCTTTGAAATATTTGGATTGCGGATTCACAGGGATAACAAACCTAGATTTGAGTCAGAACCCAGCCTTGAAATATTTGAATTGCATATCTATTGGGATAACGAGCTTGAATCTGAATCAGAACCCTGCATTGTACATCTTGATTTGTGCCGGCACCGGGATAACAAGCTTGGATTTGAGCCAGAACCTTGCCTTGTATTATTTGCAGTGTAACCACACTGGGCTAACAAGCTTGGACGTGAGCCAGAACCCGGCTTTAACCCAGTTGGTTTGTTCTGATAATCCTTCCTTGACCGTTATCCATGTGAATGGGGCTTCGGCCTTGGAATCTTTAGATTGTGGCAATACCGGCATTACGAGCCTGGATTTGAGTCAGAACCCGGTTTTGGATTATTTGAATTGCCAAAATACCAAGATAACGAGTCTGGATGTGAGCAGGAATCCGGCCTTGACCTCGTTGCTTTGCCTTGATACGGAGATAACCAGTCTGGACTTGAGCCAGAATCCGGCCTTGGATTATTTGTACTGTTCTAACACAAAACTAACCAGTTTGGACGTGAGTCGGAATCCGGAATTAGAAGTGCTGTTTTGCCAAAATGCGGAATTGAGCCATATCGACTTGAGTCAGAACTCGGCCTTGCAAACGGTAGATTTTCAAGGTAACGTTCGATCGGTCAAGGTTGGAATAGGTGATACCTATGACTTGGGTCAGATAGAGGGCTTTGATTTATCGCGGGTGACTTGGAATTCTAACACGGAAATAGAAGGCAGTTTGCTCCGCTTTACCACTGAAAGCATTGCATACGAATACGATATCCGCCTTGGCGGTAATGAGTACAAGGTGGCATTTACTCTCAAGGCAGTTCCGGATTTGGCAGCCGAAGGTCAGTCAGAACCGATGCCGTTCCGGGCATGGACGGAATCCGGTCAGTTGCATCTGGAAGGCACCGAAGGCATGGTGGAAGTGTTCGACCTTGGCGGCCGATGCCTCTACCGCGGGCAATCCTCCGTGATACCGCTTCCCGGTTCGGGCATTTACCTTGTCCGCAACCAAGGCCGCAGCCAGAAAGTGGTGAACCTGTAGGTGTCAGGTTCAAAAGAGGGATTTGCCTAAAGATTGGTCAAGGTCAATTCCAAGAGGGCGACCTCAAAGCCGTTTTCCGTGTCGGGAAACCCTGCCAGAATACGTTTCGCGGGATTCCCTCCGGAAGACAGCGGCTTGGGATCGCCCTCTCTTTTGGGAAGGGCAGAAATAGCAAAATTTTTCCTTTTTAGGGGGGGGGATCTTGTGTCGTGCAGGACGACCGTAGCGATGGTGGCAGGGGGGATTCAGCCCCTTCTTTGCCGCAAGGCTTCGTAGAGCATGATGCCGTTGGCTACCGAAACGTTCAGCGAGTCGATTTGCCCCATCAGCGGAATGCGGACCTGCTCGTCGCAGAGTTCGAGGAATTCGGGGCTTACGCCGTCTTCTTCCGAACCGAGGATGAACGCGGTCGGCCCGGTGAAATCGGCTTGGGTATATTCCATCGAGGCTTTTTCGGATGCTGCGAAGATTTTGATGCCCGAAGCTTTGAGATAGTGGAGCGCGGCTTTCAGGTTCTCTTCCCGGCATATCGGCACGGTCATCAAGGCGCCGGCCGAGGTCTTGACCGCATCCTCGTTCAAGGCCGCGCTGTTCTGGACGGGAACGACCACCGCGTCCGCCCCGGCGCATTCGGCCGTCCTGACCATCGCCCCGAAGTTGCGCACATCGGTAATCCGGTCGAAAACCAGGACGAGCGGGGTTCTCCCTTCTTCGAAGATGCCGGGGATTACGTTTTCCAGCCGGGCGTAATCCACCATCGCCAAGTAAGCCACCACGCCTTGATGGTTCCCGCTGCAGATGAAATTGATTTTGGGCGCGGGTACGTACTGGGCTTTGAGTCCGGTTTGATGGATCAGGTATTCCAATTCTTGGAAAATGCCGCCTTGCAATCCCGTTTGTAGTATGATTTTTTCGAACTCCTTGCCGGCCTTGATGGCTTCGATGACCGGGCGAAGGCCGTAAATCATGTTCTTGGGCTGTTTTTCCCGCTTGGGGAAGGGTTTGAACTCCCGTTTGGGGCGGGACGGGCGCGCGGATTGGGAATAAGAGTCCCTGTTTCTCCGGTAGGAGGAGCGGGATTCTCCTCGCCCTGCATAGGAATCCCGGCGGTCGGTATCGCGGGCGGTGGCATCGAAGTCCCGATGCCTGAAAGATGTATCTCGGCCTCTTTTAAAAGAATAGCTTTCGTTTGGGTAAGAGGGATAGTCGCTTCTCATTGGTTTTCCTTTTTTCCGGTGGATTTTGTGATTAGTGTCTGTAAACGCGTGTTCTAAAGCCGTTTCAGCCTGTTGTTAAAAAAAAACGTCCCGCCTTGGTTTTGGAACACGCTTAAACGCTATAATTTTGCAAGTTTACAAAAAAACTTCAGGAACTCGTGCCTACAGTAGCTTTTTATACCTTGGGATGCCGGTTGAATTTTTCCGAAACATCCGGCCTCGCCCGCCAGTTCTCCGAAGCCGGATACGAAGTGGTGGATTTTTCGGAGAAAGCGGATTTGTATGTAGTCAACACTTGTACAGTGACTTCGGCGGCAGAGAAAAAAGGCCGTCAAGTGATTCACCAGGCGCATCGGGCCAATCCGGAAGCCAAGGTGGCCGTGGTGGGGTGTTTCTCGGAACTGAGGCCGGAGGAAGTGGCCAAGATAGAAGGGGTGGATTATGTGCTGGGTTCTGCCGACAAGCATCTTTTGCTGGATTATGTGCGCAAGGATGCTTCCTTTTCGGTTGATTCGGAAGATGTTATGGTTGGGCTGCCTGAGGTACGCTCCGATGTTCCGGTTTTTGTTTCTTCTTATTCCACGATAGGGCGTACCCGTTCCTTTTTCAAGGTGCAGGACGGTTGCGACAATTTCTGCACTTATTGCGCCATTCCGTACGCCAGAGGGCGGAGCCGGAGCGCGACGATAGCCGAAACCATGGAAGTGGCGAGGGAGATTGCGGCCCAGGATGTGTACGAGATAGTGCTGACAGGGGTCAATATCGGGGATTTCGGTCGCAAGCAGGGGGAGACTTTCCTGGGGCTTCTGCAGGCTTTGTCCACGTTGGATGGTATCGAGCGGATTCGGATCGGTTCGGTAGAACCTGACTTGCTCTCGGACGAGATTATCGACTTCATGGCCGGTTCGGTCAAGCTGATGCCTCATTTCCATATCCCGTTGCAGTCCGGAAATGACGAAGTGCTGGAACGGATGCACCGGCATTATGATACGGCGCTTTATGCGGACAGGGTGCGGAAAATCCGGGATCGGATTCCATCTGCGTTCATTGCATGCGATATCATTGCCGGCTTTCCGACCGAGACGGCGGAACAGTTCGAGTCATCGTACCGTTTTGTGGAAGGCTTGGATTTGAGCGCTTTGCATGTTTTCAGTTATTCGGACAGGCCCGAAGCGGCTGCCTCCCGTATCAAGCCGGTCTACGGTGCCGGGGAGAAGGCGGTGCGGAGTGCCCGGCTTCACGCTTTGTCGGACAAGAAAAAGGAAAGGTTCTATGCCCGGTTCGAAGGCCAGGCGGCGACGGTCCTTTGGGAGGCCGACTGCCAGGACGGGCACATGTTCGGGTATACGCCCAATTATTTGAAGGTGAGGGCTCCGTATCAAGAAGAAAAGGTCAACCGGATAGATAGGGTCCGGCTCTCTTCGTTGCGGAAAGATGCCAGCAAGGATTGGTGCTTCGAAGCATCCTCGGAGCGCGGGCGGCCGTGTGCCATGCTGCCGTAGGAGGGGAGTACGGGGTCCGTGGTCCAGGGAAAAGACTGAGTGTTGATAACTTTCTGCTTCCGCAAACCGTTTTTAATCAGTTTGTTGTTTGTAACTTTCAGAGATAGAGTGGTTTTCTTGTTTTCAACAAAGCACTCCTTGTTACGAAATTGTGAATAAGCCAGAAACGTTTTTTTCCACAATCCAGGCTGTGGGAAAACTTTGCATGAGCGGTTGCGAGGGATAGTGGGCCGCGTTGTACTTTTGTCCCATGAGAAACGATATTGCGAACCAGAAGAAGAAAGCGGTAAGGGCTGCATTGGCCGACAATGTGTTTTTAGAGCAGGGCAAGCTGCCGCCCCAAGCGGTGGAAGTGGAGCAGGCGGTGCTAGGGGCCATGATGATCGATGCGGCGGCTGTGACGGATGCTGTCGATGTCCTGAAGCCGGAGTATTTCTACAAGCCGGAGCATAAGGTGATTTACGGGGCTATATCCTCTCTTTTTGAGAAATCCCAGGCCATCGATATCATGACCGTGGCCAATGAACTCAAGAAAAACGGGGAACTGGAGGTGGCAGGTGGCGCCTACTATGTGGCAAGCTTGACGAACAAGGTGGCTTCGGCCGCCCACATAGAGGAACATGCCAAGATTGTCCAGCAGAAATACATCCAGCGGGAACTGATCCGTATCGGGACGGAAATGACCAAGCAGGCATACGAAGACACTTCCGATCCGTTGGAACTTCTGGACGATGCCGAGTCCAGGCTTCTGACCGTGGGTGAAAACAATTTCCGTAGCGATTATACGGACATGCATTTGCTTGTCAAGGAGGCGATAGCTGAGATTGAGGCGGTTTCCAAGCAGACGGACAAATTGAGCGGCATCCCGTCCGGATTCCCCGAACTGGACAGGATGACCAGCGGTTGGCAGAAAGGCACGCTGCTGATTCTGGCTGCCCGTCCGGGGATGGGGAAAACCGCTTTCGCCTTGACGATGGCAAGGAACATAGCTATCGATTTCAAGAAGCCTGTGGCCTTCTTCTCGTTGGAGATGTCCAAGATAGAACTGGTGACCCGCCTGATCTCAAGCGAGACCCGGATTTCGGGCAAGAAGCTGAAACAAGGGAATCTGGAGCCGTTCGAATGGGAATGGCTTAACAGCAAGGTCGGGCCGTTGTCGGATGCGCCTTTGTATATCGATGAGACACCGGCATTGACAATGTTCGAGCTTCGTGCCAAGTGCCGTCGTTTGAAGCAGCAGCATGATATCCAGATGGTATTCGTGGATTACCTGCAATTGATGCGGGGCGGGGATGCCTATAAGGGGAACCGGGAACAGGAAATAAGCCAGATTTCGAGGCAGCTCAAGGGGTTGGCCAAGGAACTGAAAATCCCCATACTGGCACTTTCGCAATTGAGCCGTGCCGTGGAGACCCGCGGCGGAGACAAAAAGCCCCAGCTTTCCGACTTGCGCGAGTCGGGTGCCATAGAGCAGGACGCGGATATGGTGATGTTCATTTACCGTCCGGATTATTATGGTCTTAATAATACCGAGGAAATGGTGGAAGGCGAGGCCCAGTTGCTGATAGAAAAGCACCGTAGCGGTTCCACGGGAATGGTCAAGCTCCGTTTTGTCAAGGAATTTGCCCGTTTCGAGAATATCGGGATTCCGGAGGCGGGCGATATGCCGGTCTCGTCTTACGGCCAGATGCCGCCCAATACCAGTTTCGATACACAGAACGGAGCTTCGGTCGTGACATTTTCTTCTTCTATCAATAACGACATCCCGACGGACAATGGCGAACCTAATTTCATGTTGAGGAAGCCCCGTTGGTGGTAAGGCCGCGGGCGGCCGGCACGGCGTGTCTAATGACCGATTTGGGTTTATTCGAGGAAAAGCATGAAAAAGCAAAGAACGATGCACATATCGAGAATCCTGTCTTGGGCATTGATGTTTTGGATTCTCCAGCCTTTGCAGGCAGCGCAGTTGCTGGTTCCCATGGATAAGAGCCAGAGCAATCATCTCAAGGCTTACGGAGTGGCTTACTGGGTCTTGCAGCATGGAGGGGAAATCAGCTGGCTGCTCAATTACCGGGGCGGAAGCTTCCTGCTGCCTTTCAGCGCTGAGATTCAAAGCGAGTGCGCAGTGCGGAATGTGGCCGCGGAGGTTCTTTCCGATGCGCAAGTCGGTGCTATCCGGTACGAAATCGGCGATGCGGCCGCCAACATGGATGAAGTCCCGTTGCAGAAAGCTCCGAAGATAGCCGTGTATTCTCCCAAAAACAAATTGCCTTGGGACGATGCTGTGACCTTGGTGCTCACCTATGCGGAGATTCCTTACGATGTGGTGTACGATGACGAAGTCCTTTCTGGTATTTTGCCTTCTTATGATTGGTTGCATCTGCACCATGAGGATTTTACCGGGCAGTTTGGCAAGTTCTGGGCATCCTACCGGAATCAAGCATGGTACAAGGAGGATGTGGCCAAGCAGGAAGAGACGGCGGCGAGATATGGTTTTTCCAAGGTTTCCCAATTGAAGTTGGCTGTGGCGCAGAAAATACGGGATTTCGTGATGGGAGGAGGGTTCCTGTTTGCGATGTGTTCGGCGCCGGACAGCTACGATGTGGCTTTGGCGGCCGAAGGCGTGGATATATGCGCCACGCCGTTCGATGGCGACCCGATGCAGCCCGATGCCCAGCAGAAGCTCGATTTTTCCAAGACATTTGCCTTTGCCGGATTCACGATAGTCGCCGATCCTACGGTCTATGAGATTTCCGACATAGACGTGACATTGACCCGCCCTAAGACGCTGAATGCGCGGAATGATTTTTTCAAGTTGTTCGACTTCTCTGCAAAATGGGATTGGATTCCCACCATGTTGTGCCAGAACCATGAACGTTTGGTACGCGGGTTCACCGGGCAGACCACTGCTTTCAGGACGGGGCTGCTCAAGCCTGGCGTGGTGATTCTTGGGCAGAACGAGTCGATAGGCGAGGCTCGTTACATCCATGGGACTTATGGCAAGGGGACTTGGACGTTCCTTGGGGGGCATGATCCAGAAGATTACCACCATTATGTTGGCGACCCCCCCACGGATCTGGATCTTTATCCTCATTCTCCAGGGTATCGTCTGATTTTGAACAATATCTTGTTTCCGGCGGCTAAGAAGGAAAAGCACAAGACATGAGGCCGGTCTGCATGACGGGCGATCTGGCTTCGCCGAAGCCCCTCCGTCTCGGCCATGTCCGGGCAAGGGAACGGCTTGGCATGGCATTCGGTTCGATCGGGACTTCGGTTCTGCACTCGGTTCGCACAGCCTTCCGGGTGTTTGTGCCTTTCGAGTCTCGAACCGCGTTTCCGCTCGCATAGCGGAAGAAAGGCCTCGACTTGGCTATAAGACCTGCCATGGGAAAGACGTGCTGCATTGCATTCGGTCTCTGAATGCCGCTCGCAAGGGGGCGCGGGCTTGTTTTTCGCAGGACTCGCATCCCGGCTCCTCCCGGCTCCTTGCAAGTCCGTTTTTGGATCAGGGATAATGAAAAAAAAGCGGCCCGTGAGACCGCTTTCTGAGGATTTTTTCAAATCAAGCTAATCAAAGCATCCGGAACGGGACCCGCACAATCTGCGTATCCGTCCCTGTTTCAGGGAACAATGCTTCAAGGCTTGCTATTTCGTTATTCTGCCGGAGCGATAGCTTCGTTCGGGCAAACCGAAGCGCAAGTACCGCAATCCGTGCATTGGTCAGGGTCGATGGAGTAGATGTCACCGGCACTGATAGCGCCAACGGGGCATTCATCGATGCAAGAGCCGCAAGCTACGCAGCTGTCAGAAATTTTGTAAGCCATTGTTTTAGAGTTTTTAAGGTTTTACGAATATAGAAGATGCTTTTCCTCCGGGCCAGAACCCCGAGGAGAAACATCCGATTCAGGGACTGCAAATGTAGGAAAACTAAACGAGCTTGACAAAAATAGGCAGTTGTTTTATGCACAGGATAAAGTGGAAAGAAAACGACGCTGCCGGGCTTTCCGTAAAATCTCTGCATGTACATTTGCTTTAGATGGCAATTATCCCAAATCGGTCATTAGACACGCCGGGGCTGTTTTCGGTTAGGAAAATGAGGCTTTCGGGCATCTTGCCCGCCTCTGTCCGCATCCTGCTTCTCGCTACGCCTCGACGTAGCCCGCTACGCCTTCGGCTAGGCGAGAAGCATGCTGCATGACACAAGCGGGCAATCTCCCCAAAGTCTAATGACCGATTTGGGATTATTGATAATGACTTGGTAATGACCTCGTTTTGATTTGCAAGGATATGGCTTCTGAAGTGTGTGGAGATGCTGTGCCTGGGCGGACGGTGAAACTGGCTTTGATCGCTTTGCCGGCGGAATTGAGGATGTATGCCCGTTGCATAGCTTCGATAGAAGGTGTCCGGTGGATAGGGTATGGAGGGTATGCCTGCGCTTATCCGCATATCGACTTGTCCGGCCGGGAAGGTGCGGAGGAATGCGTCCGTTGCTACGTATCCGCCGATGCCATGATGGATATGGCGGATGTCGTGTTGGTAGCAGGATTGGAAGAGGATCGTTTCCGATTTGTTTCCAGCGCTTTGCGTAAGGGGAAGCATGTTTGGGCGATAGGTCCTGTCTGTAGCACGTGGGAAGAGACGGCCAAGTTGGCTGCTTTGGCTCAGGAAGCCATGGTTTGCAATCAGGCCGCCCATCTGGCACGAGAGAGCGCTGTGTTGAAAGCGGCTATGGGTCAATTGGATGGAATTCGACTGATTCGTTTTGAAACGGCTTGCCTGATTTCCTCGCCGCTTAATGCCGAGTGGGAAAGGTTTCTGCTTTTTCCTGCGTTCGACCGTCTGATGGCTTTGGGGGATGCCCCGCTTCGGAAAATGAAGGCCCGGAGCGTTTCTTGCATGGGAATCCCGCAGGCAGGTATCGTGGCAGACTTGGAGTTCATGTCAGGCATGGAAGCTTTCTTGTCCTTGGATCGAGTAGCGGAGAAGCCAGCCTCTTGCCTTGTCGCCATGTCTCCGGAAAAAAGCATCCGGCTGGATTTTCTGGCAGGCAAGGCGGAGTGGAGAGGCGTCCTTGCATCGGCCGGAGGCTCTCGTGTTGTTCGTAATAGTTTGGAAGTCAAGCCTGTGAGGCTATTGCAGCAAAATATAGCATCTTTTGTAAGGACGGTGCGGGAAGGCCGGCATCCCAGCTTCGGCTTTTTGCAGAGCAGCGAGGTGCAGGAGCGTTTTTCCCAATTGAAAAAACTGGTTTATGCGTAAGAAAGGACGCAAAGGAGGGATAATCGTAGGGCCGGGCAATTCCCGGAAGGCGGAATTGCAGTCTTGCTTGCAGCAAGACTTGGGTGCCTCGCTGCGCGACATGGAATGGGGACAATGGAGAGGAAATGCGTCGTTCATGCCGGATATCGAAGACTTGCTGGATGGATGCGTTTCTATGGCTTTTTATCTGTTCCCGGAAGATGGGCGTAACGATGAAGTCTTGAACCTCATGCGTTTCTGTTCTTCATTGGAGGAGTACGAGGTGTATTGGCTGGCTCCGGAAAAACCGGCATCGGGGATTCTGTCCTGGATAGAGGAGACCAGGGTCCGTAAATACGGTTTCGACTTTTATTTGTTCTCCTATGTCCGCTTGACGCGCTGGCAGGCTTCCCTGAAGCGTTTTTTTGATATAGGGGCTTCATTGGCGGGATTGTTGCTGACCGCTCCTCTGCTTTTGCTGTGCGCGTTGCTGGTCAAGCTCGGGTCGCCTGGCGGAGTCTTTTACACGCAAGTCAGGATTGGATTGGGCGGGAAGCCGTTCAGATTGTACAAATTCCGATCCATGAAAGAGAATGCGGAAACTTCCGGGCCGGAGCTGTCTAATGAAGAAGACAGAAGGGTCACTTCCTGGGGCCGCATCATGCGGCGGTACCGGATCGATGAGCTGCCCCAGCTATGGAACGTGCTTGGAGGGGACATGTCTTTGATAGGTTATCGTCCAGAGAGAAAGTATTTCATAGATAAGATTACCCGTGTCGCCCCCTTTTACGTCTTGCTGTATGCTGTCAAGCCCGGCATAAGCTCCCAAGGCATGGTCGACTTCGGATACGCGGAGAGCGTGGAGGAAATGATCGTCCGCCTTGGCGCGGACATGGATTATCTGCGGGACCTGTCCCTTGGTAGGGATTTGAAAGTGATAGCGAAGACTCTGAGTGTGGTCGTCCGTGGGTTAGGCCGGTAGGCGAGGTTGGTGCAGCGTTATTCAGAAGATGTTTGGAATTTCTTGCAAACCTGGAAAGGCCGGTTGCAGGATGCGCCTTCTGGATTCCGTCCGCCTTTCGGGACTCCGGCTATCCTGCATTTGAAGAACGTGGCGGAAGCGAAGTGCAGGGCCGAGCTTGCTTGCGTCCTTCAGAGTCGCAGCCGAAGCTGCGATTGGCCGGAATCCTGTCAATCCGGAATGCAGGCTTGTATAGGGCCGGGACAGGAGAGTCTCGGCAGCCAGCCTTCGGGGAATCCTCGATTCTTCGGGATCCTTTCCCGATGGCCTGGACAACGAAATTCAAAACAGTTTCTTAGGAAGGAAAATGGAAGATACATACAGACATAAAGGATTGCGTCGCAAGATGGTAGATAATTTGCGGCAATTGGGTGTGGCCAGCGAGGACGTGCTGAAGGCGATGGGAGAGATTCCCCGGCACATGTTCATCGATTCGGTTTTCGATTCCCAGGCCTATATGGAGAAGGCTTTTTCCATAGGGAACGACCAGACTATTTCCCGGCCTTCCACGGTCGCTCAGCAAAGTACGTTGCTGGAAGTATTCCCTGGATCCAAGGTGTTGGAGGTGGGGACTGGTTCGGGGTATCAGGCATACGTTTTGGAACAATTGGGTGCCGATGTGTATTCGATTGAACGTCAGAAATTCCTGTATTTGAAGACAAAGGATTTGCTGGCGAGCCTCCGTAGCCGTGTCAAGTGCTTCTACGGGGATGGTTATCAAGGCTTGGCCGAGTTTGCGCCTTATGACCGCATATTGGTGACTTGCGGCTCCGCCTCTTGGCCTGCGGATTTGTTCTCGCAGCTCAAGGTGGGAGGCATCATGGTGTTGCCCTATGGCTCGCCTAAGCAAGTGATGACCAAAATAGTGCGCAAGGATGAGACGAATGTCGGCGTGACGTTCCATGGAGACTGCCATTTCGTGCCCATGCTGCCTGACCGTATAGGAGAGAATTTCCATGTGGTTTGATTGGCATTATTGTCCTGAGCCGGAATTGTCGACGCAGGATCTGGCCATGGATTGGATGCGGGCGCAGGGCAATGCCCGCGGGGAATCCGGCCGCCTCTCTCAGGATGAGATGGGCTGCATGTGCGTGTTTCATACCTTTTCCCAGCAGAAAGGCAGAGGACAGGCGGGCAACGCCTGGTATTGCGGCCGAGGGCGGAATATCGCCTTGACCTTGGGCTTCTGTCCTGTCAATCTGGATTCTTCTTTGCTGTTTGTGCTGGACATGGCTTTGAGCCTGGGGGTGTTGCGTTATGCGAGGCGGTCAGAGGCCTCTTGTTGCCTGAAATGGCCTAACGATGTGTACGCAGGGATGCGGAAGCTGGCTGGAATCCTGATGGAGACTCGGATTGAAGGCCCTTGGGTTCGGTCGGTCTGCTTGGGAGTGGGCGTGAACGTGAATCAGGAAGTTTTTCCGGAATGGATTCCCAACCCGGTTTCCTTCAAACAGTTGGATGGCAGGCATAGGGAGCTGGAATCTGAAAGCCGCCAGCTGGCCGAGGATTTGGCGGAAGCTGCGCTGCTTTTCATGGAAAACCGGAAAAGCAGGACGGGGCAGGATTTGTTCTTGCAATATAAGGAAGCTTATCTGGCGGCATTGTTGTTTTACGGCCAGTATCAGGATTTCTGTTTTCGAGGGGAAACCGTCCGGGCCAGGATCGAGGATGTGGACGAGGACGGGCGTCTGCGGCTCTGCACGGGTAACGGTCGATGGATTGAAGCCGGTATCAAGGAATTGCGATATTGCCTTCCCGGATGAAGCATTTTTCGGGCAGCTTTTTCAGCGCGCGGTGATCCGGTGCTTCCTCAAAGAGACCGAAGATGGCGCTGCCGCTGCCGCTAAGCGAGGCGTAGACAGCACCCGCATCGTAAAACTTGTCTTTTATCTGGCGCAGGATAGGGAACCTGGGGAACAAGCTTTTCTCGAAATCGTTTTCAATCAATTTCTTCCAAAGGGATATGTCTTCTTTGAGCAAGGTGGGCAATGCGGGGCGGCCATCGGCCGGCTGGCAGGTCCTGTAGGCATCGGCCGTGGAAATGGAGACATCCGGCACGGCAATGACCAGATGAAACCGCTTCCTATGGCAAGGGGGCCAAGGTTCCAGCAGCTCGCCGCGTCCGTGCCCGATGCAGGCCTGACCTTGCAGAAAGAAAGCGCAGTCGCTGCCCAGCCGGGCAGCGACTGCGGCCAGTTCGTTGTCTGTCATTCCTAAATGTCCGAACAGGTTGACAGCCTTGAGTGCGTATGCCGCATCCGACGATCCTCCGCCGAGTCCGGATCCTATCGGGATATTCTTCAGCAAGTGCAAGCGGCAGGCCGGCCTTTCTTTCCCTTTGGCACCGGAAAGAGCCTGCATGGCTTTGCAGACCAGATTGTCTTCATCCTTGCCTGCCACCGGTATCCCTTCGCACAGGAATTCATCGGTTTCAGTCTGGCTGATTTCCAATACATCATGCAGGAAAGGCACTTCCAAAAACGATAATTCCAGATCATGGTACCCGTCATCGCGTTTGCGGAGTATGTGCAGGCCGATGTTGATTTTGGCAGGAGGGAAGAATACCATGGCGGACGGATCAGCTGTTCATCGAGGCCAGGAACTCCTCGTTGTTCGATGTCTGTGGCAGGCGGGTGCTGAGGAATTCCATGGTCTCCACCGGGGTCATGTCAGAGAAATGGTTCCGGAGAATCCATACTTTCTGGCGGGTGGCGTTGTCCTGCAGCAGGTCGTCGCGGCGGGTGCTCGAAGCCACGATGTCGATAGCCGGGAAAATGCGTCGGTTGGCAATCTTGCGGTCGAGCTGTATTTCCATGTTGCCGGTTCCTTTGAATTCTTCAAAAATCACCTCGTCCATCTTGGAATTAGTCTCGGTCAAGGCAGAAGCGATGATGGTCAGCGAGCCTCCGTTCTCGATGTTCCGGGCGGCCCCGAAGAATCGTTTGGGTTTCTGCAATGCGTTGGCCTCGACCCCGCCGGAGAGCACTTTGCCTGAAGCCGGGCTCACGGTATTGTAGGCACGGGCCAGGCGGGTGATGGAATCGAGGACGATAAGCACGTCGTGCTTGCATTCCACTAACCGTTTGGCCTTTTCCAAAACGATATTGGCTATCTTGACGTGGCGGTCGGCCGGCTCGTCGAACGTGGAGGCGATTACTTCGGCCTTGACGCTGCGCTGCATGTCGGTCACTTCCTCAGGACGTTCGTCAATCAGCAACACGATGGTGTATACTTCAGGATGGTTGTAGGAAATGGCGTTGACCAACTGCTTCAGGAGTACAGTCTTCCCGGCTTTCGGCGGTGCCACGATCAATCCGCGCTGCCCTTTCCCGATAGGAGCGAACATGTCCATCAGGCGCATCGAAATCGAATTCTCGGGGTCGCCGGTCAGTGTGAATTTCTCGTCAGGGAACAACGGGGTCAGGTAGTCGAAGGGAATCCGGTCTCTGACTTCTTCGGGCGGGCAGCCGTTGATGGAAATGACCTTGCCCATCGGGAAATACTTTTCGCCTTCTCTCGGTGGCCGGACAGTGCATTCCACGGTATCCCCGGTTTTCAGGCCCAAGAGGCGGATTTGCTGGGGGGACACGTAGACGTCGTCGGGGGAACTGAGATAGTTGTAATCCGAGGACCGCAGGAACCCGAAGCCGTCAGGCATCGTTTCCAGCACCCCTTCGTATGTCACGAAGTTCTCGAAATTGTAGAGAGGGGCGTTTTCGGCTGGTGCGGCGAGGGGGCGGCGGTTGCTGGCCGGTGCCGTCTTTTCGCTTTGCACGGCGCGGTACAGCTGGTCTTCGTCTATCCTGTTGTTCCTTTCGTTCTCGCTTTCTTTGCGTTCAGCCTCCGATACGGCAGGGATTTCCGTGGCAGGCACCCCCTGGTTCGCTACAGGGGCGTTGTTTTCAACGGTGTATTCGCTTTCGCTGTAATCTTCGTCCAGCGAATTCTGGAAATCATCGTATGCCGGATGTTCGGCGGATTTCTTGATGATGGGGGGCTGGATACGGTTGCGCTCATAATTGCGGTCGTAGCCTCGCTCCTGGTAATTGCCGTACCGGGCGTTATTGTAACGCTGGTTGTACCGTTTGGGCTGGTACCCGTTATTGCCGGCCGGAGCTGTCCCTGTCCGGTTTTCCGCCGCCGTGTTCTCTTGCGCGCTGGACGGAAGATTGTTTTCGTTTCCGTTCACGAACTGAGGGGATGCGGCGGTATTCTCTTCTTCCCGGATTTTGCGCGGGCGGCCTCTTTTGCGGGGTGCGGCCGGCACTGCCTCTTCCATGGGTGCGGAGGCAGGCTCTGCCGGGCGGAGGCGGGGACGGCCTCTCTTCCGTTTGACCGGTTCTTCTTCCGAACCGGTATCTGGGTTTTCGGCGATTTCGTTTTGTCTCTGTTCGGCCCGTTTGGCCACTTGTTGGATGGCTTGGGCATCGAGGATTTTGTAAATGAGGTCTTGGCGCGATACCTTATCGGCCCGTTTGATGGAAAACTGTTCTGCCAACTTTTGCAGGGCAGCATCATCCATTGCATTGAGATCTAGGATGTTCAGCATAAAAAGGTAAGTAAGAATCTGTTAAAAACCTACGTTTCCCCAAGGGACTTCCGTGCGGCAATCCTGGGGGATTTCAGAACGCTTTATCAATGGAATTACGGAAAGAAACAACCATCCTCGTAAGCCCCGAACCAATAAAACATCTGTATAGCCGTATGACAAATGCGCTTTTATAGATATAGGGAAGCCCGTTCTTGTGAATGACCTGATGCAGTCGAGGAATGCGCAGTCCCTGGAAAAAGCAGCGCAAAAATAGTATTTTTATCCGAAAATGCAAAAACCATGGCTAAAGCGCCATGATTTTTGCCACTTCGATCAAGGATTTGTCTATCTGCTGGTGGTTCTTGGTCGCCTTCTCGAACGGGACGTGGACGACTTTGTCGTTCATCATGCCCATCATCACGCAGTCTTCCCCCTCCAGCAGTGCTTTGACTCCGGCATAGCCAAGGCGTGTGGCCAGAACCCGGTCGTTGCAGGATGGAGATCCGCCTCGTTGCACGTGTCCTAAGATGGTGACTCTTGTTTCGTAGCCGGGAAGTTTCTCCTTGACCATTTCGGCCACTTTGGTGGCTCCTCCCAGCTCGTCCCCTTCGGCCACGATGATGATGCCCCAGGTCTTGTGTTTGCGCTGGTCGTATTCCAGCTTGGCAATCAGGCTGTCGATTTTGGTTTCCGTTTCCGGGATCAGGATGTCTTCCGCTCCGGTGGCGATGCCGCTGTTGAGGGCGATGAAGCCTGCGTCCCTGCCCATCACTTCCACGAAGAACAGCGTGCCGTGCGAGCCGGCGGTGTCCCTGATTTTGTCGACGGCTTGCACCACGGTATTGATGGCAGTGTCGTATCCAATCGTGAAGTCGGTGCCGAAAAGGTCGTTGTCGATGGTGCCGGGCAAGCCCACGATCCGGATGTCCGGATGCCGTTTGTGCAAGGCCAAGGCACCTCTGAAAGTGCCGTCTCCGCCGATGACCACTAATCCGTCAATGCCTTCGTCGCTCAAGTTCTGGTATGCTTTGTCGAGGCCTTCGTTTGTCTTGAATTCCGGGCATCGGGATGTCTTGAGTATGGTTCCGCCGCGGTGGATGATGTCGGCTACGGAATACCCGAACATGGGGGCGAATTCCTTGTTTATTAGTCCTTTGTATCCGTGGTAAATGCCTACGGCCAAGAGCTTCTCGCTCATGGCCGTGCGGATGACGGCGCGGATAGCGGCGTTCATGCCTGGGGCATCGCCGCCCGAGGTCAGCACGCCGATTTTACGGATGGGACTTGTTTCGCTCATAGTCAGTTTTGTTTTAGGTGTGTTCCGTTCCTGCCTGCTTTGGAGTGACGGGCAAAACCGGCGGGGGGATTGCGGCATCAAGCTTTCTTGCCCGCTGTCTTGGTGGTGCCAGTTTTTGTGCCAGCCTTGGTTTTGCTAGCGGTCTTGCTGCCAGCCGTCTTCGAGGTCTTGGCACCGGAAGCCTTTTTGGCCGTCTTGGCAGCTTCGGCCGCTTTTTTCTGGGAAATGGCCGCCGCTTTCCGGGCAGACCGGGCGCTGGGTTTTTCCTCGGCGATGATTTTCCGGCAATCTTCCAGCGTCAGCAGGCTGGCATCGCTGCCTTTGGGAATCCGGTAGTTCTTGTTCTCGAAGCTGATATACGGGCCGTAGCGTCCGTTGAGGATATGCAGCTCAGGCTCTTCTTCAAAGGTCCGGATTACTTTCTTCTGCTCGGCTTCGGCTTTGGCGTTGACCAATTCCATGGCCCTTTCCACCGAAATCGACAATGGGTCGTCGGTCTTGGGAATCGACACGAAGCCGCCTTTGTATTTGATATACGGGCCGAAACGTCCTGCGGCAGCAATGATTTCCTCTCCTTCGTACGTGCCGACCACGCGAGGCAGCTTGAAAAGTTCCAAGGCCTGTTCCAGGCTGATTTCCTCCATCGACATGCCTTTCTTCAGGCTCGCGAAGGCCGGTTTTTCCTCGTCCTGGGCATCGCCCTTCTGGACCATGGGGCCGAAACGGCCTAATTTCACGTAAACGTTCTTGCCTGTGGCCGGGTCCACGCCTAACAGGCGTTCCCCGCTTACTTTTTCGGAATGTTCAGCCGTGTCTTCCACTTGTTTATGGAAGGGCTTGTAAAAATCGGCAATCATCTTGTTCCACTTCACTTCACCTTGGGCAATCTCATCGAACTGCTTTTCCACATCGGCGGTGAAGCCGTAGTCCATGATGGGCGAGAAGTATTTTACTAAGAATTGGTTGACTAAGATGCCAATGTCGGTGGGGAAGAGCTTGGCTTTTTCAGCTCCGGTGTTTTCCTGCAACTGGCGTGTTTCCACATTGCCTCCTTTGAGTTCCAAGGCAGTGTAGCGGCGGACATGGCCGGGCCGGTCTTCTTTGACCACGTATTCCCTTTTGATGATGGTGGAAATGGTGGGTGCGTAGGTGGATGGGCGCCCGATGCCTAATTCCTCTAATTTCTTGACTAAGCTGGCTTCCGAATAGCGCGGGCTGTGCTGGCTGAACACCTCTCTGGCTCCCATGCGATGCATTTCCAAGGCCTGACCCTGTTGCAACGAGGGAAGACGGTTCTCTCCTTTTTCATCGTCTTCATCGTCCTTGCTTTCGGTGTAGACTTTGAGGAAGCCGTCGAAAAGCACTACCTCGCCTTTGGCAATGAAGTATTCTTGGTGGCCGCTGACGCTGATGTTCACTTGGGTCTTTTCTATTTCGGCTTCGGTCATCTGGGAAGCGATGGCCCGTTTCCAGATGAGGTCGTAGAGCTTTGCTGCCGAGGGGTCGCCGCTGATGGCTGTCCGGCTCATCAGTGTGGGCCGTATGGCTTCATGGGCTTCCTGCGCTCCTTTGGTCTTTGTGCTGAAGTTGCGCGGATGGCTGTAGCGTCCGCCGTAGGCTTCCGCGATTTGTTCCTTGGCCATCTGCAATGCGAAGGAAGAGAGGTTCACCGAGTCGGTTCTCATGTATGTGATGAACCCTTCTTCATAGAGCTGCTGGGCTATGGTCATGGTTCTGGAGACAGAGAACCCGAGCTTGCGCGAGGCTTCCTGCTGCAAGGTGGAGGTTGTGAAAGGCGGCGCCGGGTAGCGTTTGGTCGGCTTCACTTCCAGTGCCGATACCGTGAACGAGGCCGAGGCGCAGGATTCCAGAAAGGCCTTGGCTTCCTCTTCGGTCTTGAAACGGGTGTTGAGTTCGGCCGTGAAGTCGCCGAAGGAGGCGGTGACCCGGTAGGACGAAGTCTCTTTGAATTTCTTGATTTCCTCTTCGCGTTCCACCACTAAGCGGACGGCTACCGACTGCACGCGTCCTGCCGAGAGGTTGGGCCGCACCTTGCGCCACAGCAAAGGCGAGATTTCGTACCCGACCAAGCGGTCCAGGACGCGCCGGGCCTGCTGGGCGTCCACCAAATCGTAATCCAAGTCCCGGGGATTGGCTATCGCATTGAGAATCGCGCTTTTGGTGATTTCATTGAATACGATGCGCTTGGTCTTGGCCGGATCCAATTTGAGCACCTGGTCCAAATGCCAGGCAATGGCTTCCCCTTCGCGGTCTTCATCGGATGCCAGCCAGACGAAGTCGGCTTCCTTGGCGGCTTTGGAAAGCTGGGCTATCAGGGCTTTCTTGTCGGGCTGTATCTCGTATTCGGGGGCGAACCCGTGTTCGATGTCTATGCTGAGGTTCCTTTTGGGCAGGTCCCGGATGTGCCCGAAGCTGGAAAGCACGTGGTAGTCCTTGCCGAGGAATTTCTCTATGGTCTTGGCTTTGGCCGGAGATTCTACGATGACTAAGTTCTTGGACATGGTCTTGGTTTTGGTGGCCTTTGGCAGGCGGTTTCGATGCCGGGGGGACGGGTGTCCGGTCCGGCAACCGGCCGCAAAGATAGCGAAAGTCGAGAGCCATGCAAAAGGAGCTTGCTCGGTTTTGCATGGCCGAGACGCATCCTGTCTTCGG
>CALUGT010000030.1 GCA_944320265.1 uncultured Bacteroidales bacterium
GGCAAGATGCCCGAAAGCCTCATTTTCCTAACCGAAAACAGCCCCGGCGTGTCTAATGACCGATTTGGGTTTAAACATCTTCTGATTTGAGGAAAAGCGAGAACGACAATGCCAGAAAGCAGAAAGCGGTGTATCAAATGGATCAGATGTCCTTATGATACACCGCCTTGATATGTGGCCGGAGGGAAGTCCGCTCCTACTTGACGTAATGAACGTAATCGGCTTTGCGGGCCTTGGGTGCGGGATCGGCCTGGGCCGGATAGCCGAGGATGCAGTTCCCGATTCCTTCGTAATCGCCTTCGATGCCCCATTCTTTCAGCAAGGCTTTGCCCTCTTCGCTATCGAAGACTTCCTTGGCACGGTGGATCCAGCATGATCCGAGGCCCACGGCGTGGGCGGCGTTCATCAGGTTGCCCATCACCAGAGAACCGTCATAGATGTAAGTGGGATATTGGCGGTCGGCCAACACGATCAGGACGACAGGCGCACCGTAGAACGGGTCGTTGGTGCCGCCCAATACCGCGGCGTTGAGCTGGGAAAGCTTGTCTCGGGTGGCTTTGTCGGTCACGGCCACGATGATAGGCGACTGGCTGCCTTTCCCTGTCGGGGCGTATGTCCCGGCTTCCAATACTTTTTCAATCAGTTCCATCGGAGGAACGGAGTCCTGGTAGGCGCGGATGGAACGGCGGGTCTTGAGGACTTCCAAGGTTTCGTTCTGACTCATGTTTTTCTCTTCTTTTGGGGTGTTGCAGCATGAACTCAGCATGAAAAGCGAGAACACTGCGGATAAAATGGCGTACTTCATGATATTGGGTGTTTCAGGTTTGCGTTGTTCCCTCCGGAAGCCTCTTCCGCGAATTCCTTCGCCTGATTTCCGGGAATCGGATTCCAAACAGGAACCGACAAATTTACGGCAAAACTATGGAAAAATCCCGGATTCCAGTGGCATGATGTCATAATATTGGGAATTAAGGAATCATGGATGAGTCGGAAGTGTCCATCCACAGGATATGCGGTGTTCCCGCGTGTTTGGATACAGGGGGGGCATGGGGCATCTGGAGGCTTCCGCCCATGTTGGGGCTGCTTGCCGGCAAGATGTCGTCGATACCGGGGCAGAGCGATGCCAATGCACGATTTTCCTGCTACAGGTATTCCCGTCCGGACAGGCAACGCCATAGCGCGTAGTATTTCAGCGTGGAGACAGGCTTGTGGGCGATGAGCTGGTAACGGATTCCCGGCCCGCAGTTGAAGTACATGGAGCGTGAGAGGAAAGTCCCGTAGCCTGTGATTTCCTTGATGGGAAAAGCAATGCGCCGATTCTCATGGCTTATTTCCAGCCGGTCGCCGAAAAGGGCTGCCGAGGCGTGTTTGGAAAAGAGTTCCTTCTTCCCGTGTTCGATCCGGCTTACTTCAAAATCGTTATCCTCGGCCAAGGGTCGGTCGACTTGCTGCCGGAGTCCGGCGGCATGTTCGTTCATCCATTGTTTTTGGAAGCGGTTCCATTGGGCAAAGTTGTCGAAAGGCATCAGAGACCCTTTTTCGAACCATCCGGTTTCCAGATAACGTGCTGAAAGCCCGCAATCGCAATGAAGCTCGTTGCCGGAAGTCCGTATCGTGCCGAAGCGGAGGCAGTGAGGGCAGAGATAAGCTGCGTATTGCAGGCCTTCGGCCAAGGCTTTTCCCTTGTAGAGGTCGCCATGCGCCGCTTGGACTTCGTAGGCGTTGACATGGAGGTCGCGGCAGATGGCTTGGTAGATTCCTTCCTCGCTCATGGAGGCCAGTTCCTGGGGCGTGTATTCATGCACTAATTCGCCCCGCATCGGTCCTCGGCGTTTGTGTTCTGCCCATCGGGGACGCAGCAGGTAACCGCCGGTAATCCGGTAGGTGACCAAGGCAGCTCCCGACTCTTTGGCCATGCGGGCGGTGCGGGGCGAGATGAACTCGGTTTCCCCATCCCAGCTCCGGTTTCCTTCCGGGAACATGCCCACCGAGACCCCGGCGCGGAGGTTGGCTTCGATGGCGGCAATCGCGGCATCGCCCTTGGCGCCTTTCTCCCGAGGTATGATGCCGAAGAAAGGATTCAGGAAGAAACCGGCCAGGCCTTTGGTCAGCGAGGCATTGGCCACGAAGCGCATGTGCCGGCGCGTGCCGATTACCAGGAAAGCCGGATCGAGGTTCTGGGTATGGTTGCCCAAGGCTAAGAAAGTCTTGCTCTGAATCTTGCAGGGTTTGTACCGGATATGGAACAGGATATTGACCACCGGCCCGATGAAGGTACGGCAAAAGGCATAGACCCCGCGCTGGAAGCCCACGCCTTTTGCGATTTGATCATATTCCGCGTTTTGTCGAGTTTTTTTGGCTTGCATGGGGCGTCTTTGGCATGAATAGGACTTTTAACCCAAATCGGTCATTAGACACGCCGTGTCCGTTTCTGATTGGAAAAATGAGGCTTCCGGGCATCTTGCCCGCTTCTGTCCGCATCCTGTTCCTCGCTACGCCTCGACGTAGCCCGCTACGCCTTCGGCTAGGCCAGAAGCATGCTGCATGACACAAGCGGGCAATCTCCCCAAAGTCTAATGACCGATTCGGGTTTAATGTATATGACCGGGTTACTATCGCAACATTCAATCTGTCTCGGAAAATTGTTTTGCTACGCTATTGTCGGCAGGTCGGATTACTCGTTACCGCCTGCCTGCCGTTCGGATTCTTCCTGCTCCAGGACCCGGTACGCCACCTTCCCCACCAAGGTCTTGGGCAGCTCCTTGCGGAACTCGATATCGTAAGGCATCGCGTACTTGGCCACGTACTTGCGGCAGTAGGATAGAAGTTCCTCCTTGACGGCATCCGAAGCTTCGATGCCGGGGCGAAGCATGACGAATGCTTTCACTTTGTGCATCTTGTAGGGATCGGGGACACCGATGATGCAGCTCATCTGCACCTTTTCGTGGGCATCGAGGACGTTCTCGATTTGCGCCGGATAGACATTGTAGCCGGAAGTGACAATCATGCGCTTGATACGGCCTTTGAAATAGATGAAGCCCTGTTCGTCCATCATGCCGAGGTCGCCGGTGTAGAGCCAGGTCATGCCATCGGCGTGCTTGCGCAAGGTCTTGGCGGTCTCCTCCGGCTTGTTGTAATAGCCGGACATCACCGTCGGGCCGGCCAGCACGATCTCGCCTTCTTCTCCGTAAGGCAGCTCCTCGTCCGTGCCGGGTTTGACAATCTTGTAGTAGGTGTCCGGGAAAGGAATGCCGATGCTGCCTTCCTTTTGCAGCTTGACCGGCGTGAGGCAGGAAGCCGTCACGCATTCGGTGGTGCCGTATCCCTCGCGCACCTTGATGGTGGCCTTGTGATCGGCTAAGAACTTGTCCAATTTCTTTTTGAGTTCGATAGAAAGGGAATCCCCGCCGGAGAACACCCCTTTGAGGTGGGAGAAGTCGGCATGGCCCAAATTCGGCAGCCGCAGCATGGCTTCGTAAAGGGTCGGCACCCCGGCGATGAAGTTGCATTTGTTGCGGCTGATCAGTTTGGAATAGCTCTTGGGCGTGAATCTCGGTACCAAGACGCAGCGTCCGCCTTTGGCCAGCATGGTATGGATGCAGACCCCTAAGCCGAAACCGTGGAAGACAGGCATCGCGGCCAGCATCCGGTCTCCGGGTTGGAACATAGGGTTGGATGCGATGACCTGCTCGGCCAAGGCGTTGAAGTTGCGGTTGGTCAGCACGATGCCTTTGGTGGTACCGGTGGTGCCTCCCGAATAGAGGATTACTGCCGGGTCGTTGTCATCTCTTTCCACCTTATAATTGTAGAAGCAGCATTTGGATAGTTTCATGAAGTCTTTCCAGCGGATGACCGGGGCATCGTCGGGTATCTTGGCAATCTTGTAGCCTTCGGTGATCATGTACCCGGCGCGGATGGGCTTGGAAAGCTCGTCCTTGATACGGGCCAGGATCACGTTGACAATCCCGGTATTCTTGCGGATGGCTTCAATCTTGCCGTAGAATTGGTCCAACGTGATGACCGTGATGCTGTTGGATTCGTTGAGGTAGAATTCTATCTCTTTTTCGCTCGACAGGGGATGGACCATGCTGGCGATGCCGCCGATAAGGTTGACCGCGTAAAAAGCGTAAATCGCCTGCGGGCAGTTGGGCATCGCGATCGTCACGCAATCCCCTTTGCGGATGCCTATCGTCTTGAGCGCCTTGGCGCACTGTTCGATGTTCCGGACCATCTTGGCGTAGGTGGTGGACTTGCCCATGAAGTCGAAGGCGACGTATTTGGGGTATCGGCTGGCGATACTGGCCACCATGTCGAACATGGAGCCTTTGAAATAATCCAGATGCACAGGCACGCCTTCGGTGTAAGGGTACCAAGGGGTTTTGATCATCGTTTCGGACATGACAAGGAATAAGATATTCGAACCGCTAAGGTAGCATTCTGCGACGGAAATACCAAAAAAGCATGCAGAAGCCTTTGCGCGGCCTTTGCGGCAGGCGTTGCCCGGACTGCCTTGAAGTATTTTCCGAAATTCCTCCGGGCTGCCGGGAGTCTGCAGGCTGCCTGGCCCGGAAGATTGCTTCTCGGCGAAGGCGCCTCGACAGACCGAATCCGGCCCGGATACTTCTCTTGAAAAACGATTTCCGGGTTCCGGGCCGCATTCGATGCACCAGGATGGCTGCCTAGCGGCCGTTGCGTATGTATTCCACGGCACGTTCCAGCTGGTTGTCTATGCCCTGCTCGAACAGGGCCGCATCGAAAGGTTCTTCGATGGTCGGGGGAATGCCCACGCCTTCGTGGATATTGCCATCGACATCCTTGAGCATGGTCATGGTGGTATAAGCTTCAATGACGTTGTTTTTGAAATAACCGTCGTAGTAAAGCTGGAATGCTTCGTTGGAAGAGGCCAGGCTGCCGTTCCCGCCCCAAGTCCTTTCGCCCACGGAACATCCTCCAGGCAGGGACAGGATGGCCAAGGTAGTCATTTCCGCCATGCTGACAGAGAACATGTCGGCCAAGGCGACGATAGGGACTTGCAGCTTCCGTTCCTGTTCCATGACGGGTATTGTCTCTGGATACCATGGCGTGTAATCCAACCGGCCTAATCCTTGCTTTTTCCGGTTGTAGCACATTACATGGCCTTCTTCAGCCAATTTGCCCAGGACGAGGGGCATGTCGGACAGGTATCCTCCGCCGTTGTTCCTCAGGTCGATGATGATGCCTTGCAGGTCTGGATAGGTGTCAATCAGGTTGTGGTATTGCGCGATGACGCGGTCTATCCCGTCTCCTGACTGGTAGTGTTCGCTCAGGTTGAAAGCGCTTAGCCTGAAATACAATATGTTTCCATCTATGATGCCGGTTCCGGCCTCGATGCCGTCCCTTGCAGTCTCGTACAGGAATCCGGTCAGCCTTCCTTGGTGTTGCATCCTGCTCATCGCGTGCTGCCAGCAAGAGCTGAAATCGGTCGGATCATGGAATCCTTCTCTCCGGCGGATCCTGTCGGAAGCAGGCTGCGTCCGGTAAATGGTGTCAGGAAGGCTGAAAGTGACGGTCAGATGCCCGTCGATCAAGCCGGCCGACATCTCCTGGATCATCCTGAAAGCATGGTCGTTGGTTGCCTTGTCGGAGAACCCGCTGTCGGCCAAGGCTTCGAATTCCGGTTTGTACTGCCGGTACACGGCATCCCAGTCAGTGGGGTCGATGGACCAGAACACGTAATTATGGTTCATGCCGGACCAGTAGGATTCGAAGGCCTGCGACCAGTTGCTTATGTTTTCTGTCCGAGGGTCGATGATATATGGCGTTTCCTTGCGGCATCCTGCGGACAGGAAGAGGATGGCAGGGAGCAATAATGCTATGTTTTTCATGGTATCGGGCTTTGCGTTTTTCATAGGCGGGCTTTTCCTGCCTGCGGGCGAGGGGAAAGCGGGAGGGAAAGGATGTAGCCGGCTTGGATCAGGAATGTGCCGAGGTAACGGGGCGCTTGGTCCTTCATGTATTTTTTCTGCATGTCGGAAAGGCTGTGGTAGTACCGTCCCTCGATATAGACGGACATCTGGTTTTCGATGCGGTATTCGATCCCGATGCCGAGGAGCAGCCCTCCTTCAAAGCGGTTGTCCCTTCTTTTGTCGAATTCGTAATTTTCGTCATACTGGTAATAGGCTGATCCTGTCCCTGCTCCTTGGTTGGTGCCGAACTGGGTGAACTCGATGCCCTGGCGCTGGGATGCAAGCCAGCCGCCGGCATAGCCGCCGGCATTCAGGAAGCCTCGTATTTTCCTGCCCCCGAATGAGAACCGGGCAAAAACAGGTACGGAAAGGTAGTAGTTAGTCCTGTTTTCGTAAAAGCCGTAGTAAGGGGAACGTTCCAGCCGGTAGTTCTTTTGAATCCAGGATAGTTCGGCCTGCACAGCGAGCCAGTCGAAGAATTCGTATTGCACGGGGAAGCCGATGGCGTACCCGCCGCGTCCCACGTAGTTCCAGTCGTAGAAGTATCGGGTCTTTGTCGTCAGGGTGCTGTAGGTATAACCGCCTTGTATCCCGAAACGCCATTGGGCGGAAACGGGGAAGATGGCGGCTGCCGACAGCAGGAAAAGAAGCAGCGTTCTTGTATATGTTTTCATTCTTTTTGTTTAATGACGCGTTTTATCCCAAATCGGTCATGAGACACGCCGAGTCCGTTTCTGATTGGGAAAATGAGGCTTCCGGGCATCTTGCCCGCGTCTGTCCGCATCCTGTTTCCCGCTACGCCTCGACGTAGCCCGCTACGCCTTCGGCTAGGCGAGAAGCATGCTGCATGACACAAGCGGGCAATCTCTCCAACGTCTGATGACCGATTTGGGTTTATGAGCCGGGGCCTCAAGGCAGGACAGCATCCGGCCGTTTTCCCCGGCGGTGTCCCTGCATGGCCGGACATGCCTGTCTCCGCTGTTCTGTGTCCTCTTGCATGGTAAACGCAAAAGGCGGCAGGCGCAACTCGGGATTGCCTTGGCGGGAGGCGGGGCCTTGGATGCACTCCGGTTTCATAGCGGGCGGAGCGTGCCAAGAAGCCGGTCGTACTCGTCGATGATTCTTTCCATGACAGTCCTTGCCGGAAGTATGGTCTTGAACTGGGAAACGTTCTGGCCTATTTCAAGTTCCCCGTTTTCTATGTCGCCTTCGAATATGCCTTTCTTGGCCCGGCCCCGGCCCAAGAGAGCGGCGATTTCTTCCTTGCCGGCACCTCGGTCTTCAGCTTCCCGTACTTGCGAGAAGAAGGCGTTCCTGGCCAGGCGGGTGGGGCCTACTTTCTTCAGGGTCAGAAAAGTGTCTCCGTCATTGAGTTGTGTGCAGAATGTCTTGAAGGCAGGGCTGGCCGAGCTTTCCTCGGTTAACGCGAAACGTGTGCCGATTTGGACGCCTTCCGCCCCTAAAGCCATGGCTGCCAGCATCGTTGCTCCGCTGCCGATGCCGCCGGCGGCTATCAATGGCAGCGTGGTGCAGCTTCGCACTTCCGGAATCAGGCACATCGTGGTCGTCTCTTCCTTGCCGTTGTGGCCGCCGGCTTCGAAGCCTTCGGCTACGATGGCATCCACCCCTGCTTCTTCGCATTTGAGGGCGAATTTGGTGGAAGCGACTACATGGGCCACCTTGATGCCTCGGTCGTGGAAGAAAGGTGTCCAGGCCTTCGGGGACCCTGCGGAAGTGAACACTACAGGGACTTTTTCTTCGGCGATGATGCCGGCAATCGTCTCCAGCTCAGGATACATCAGCGGGATATTGACCCCGAAAGGCCTGCCGGTGGCATCCTTGCATTTGCGGATATGGTCGCGCAAAGTCTCCGGATGCATGGAACCTGCGCCGATCAGTCCCAATCCCCCGCTTTCGCTGACGGCCGAGGCCAGGCGCCATCCGCTGCACCATACCATGCCACCCGCGATGATCGGGTACCGGATGCCGAAGAGCTGGCAGATGCGGTTCCGGGTACCGGGAGCTTCCAGGCCCGGGGCGACGGTCCGGCGGCTGTGTCCATTGTGTCCGCTTGTGGTCTGAGTAGGCATAGTCTTTGTTTTTTGGTTGGAATGACTGCAAAAGTAATGCAAGTGGGATCGTAATGCCAAGTTTCCGGGAAAGATTGCGGCCTGGCGCGTCAGGCCGCTGCAGGGCGATATCTCTGGCGTGAATGTGGAGTCTTCTGGATCAACGGCGGTGTGCCGGGCCTCCCTTTGCATTTTCCGCGCTCCTGGTACGAGCGGTTATCTTTCTCGTTTTCTGACAAGTGTGAATACTTTCCCGTAAGTCAGCATCCTCCAAAGCCACTCCAGAGGTCCGAACTGGAAGAAGTGCAGCCAGATCCGGCTGAACGCTACCTGGAACAGGAAAACGGCCGCCACGACACATTCGGTGCAGAAGAGCCCTATGCTGGCGCCGAAGCCCAGGCCGATGCCGTAGAAGAGCAGCATCCCGATGACCGACTGGCCGATATAGTTGGTCAGTGCCATGCGTCCTGGCGCAGCCAGCATCCGCCATAGCCAGCCGTTTTTGCATTTCAGGTACAGGAGCGGTATCCCTGCCATGTAAGCGAAACCGAGAGGGTAAACGCTGGCAAAGTAGAGAAGGCTGTGCGCTGCCAGTCCCCAAGGATGGTGGCGGAATGCGCTCCAGGCGTAAGCCAGCGAGAGCGGAAGCCCGACGGCCACGCCTGCCGAGAAGACTTTCCGGAGCCAGTTCCGCCGGCTTTCCAAATCGGCGAATATCCGTTTCCGGCCGATATGGAATCCGATCAGGAACAGTCCCAGTACTTTGAAGTAACGGTTTCCGTCCACGAACTCCTGCATCCTCACCAAGGCTCCTTGGAGCAAGAACTGGAAGGTTCCTTTGTACGATTCGGCATCGCGCAGCCAGTAGGCGAAATTGTCACTGTTTATGCCGTAGCGGGCACAGGCCTTCTGCTGGGCTTCGACTATCGGAGCGGACAAGTTTGTACCTGTGAGCTCGCATCCGGCATCTATCAGCACTGGCATGAAAAGCAGGACGGCAGCCCACTTCAGCAATCCTCGGTCCGAGATGTTCCGGAACAAAGGCAGAAGCATTCCCATCAGGGCGTAGAGCATCAGGATATCGCCGCTCCAGATGAACATCAGGTGCAGGAACCCGATCAGGGTCAGCACGCCCATCCTCCGGTAGAAAATCCGGAAGCCGTTTACGCCTTTCTTGGAAGCATTGCCGAGGATTATCGAGAAGCCGATTCCGAACAGCAAGGAAAAGATCGTGTAGAATTTCCCGTCCACAAGGACGTATTGCAGGTACCGGGTCAGGCTGTCGAACTTGGCGCCTGCCACTTCTTCGGCCGCTTCCGGCCCCAGGAAATTGAACAGGGAAAATTCCGGGAAGTTGGCCAAGGCGATGCCGGACAAAGCGAAGCCCCGCAGGGCATCGAGTACGATGTAACGTTCCGATGCCTTGACGGGGGTAAGGTTGCGGGTGTCCATCTTTTGTGTTTCAATTGGGAACTATGCCGGGTTTGCCTGGGTCAGGATTTGCATGCTTCGCTTCTTTGCTCGATGAGGCAATCGGCAGGAGCCTTGATGTTCTCATCCAGAGTGATCGAACCGATGGAGTCGGCGATGATATGGCCCGACATGGGGTTCTTGATGTTGGTGATCGCGCCCCGGATGCAGGCTTTGAGCGTGGAATATTCAAAGGCGCGGTCGCAGGCCGGGTCGAAGGTGCAATTCTCCAATACCAAGTCCCGGGCGTAGCAGAGAGGCTGTTCGCCGGAAATGTGGCAGTTGACAAGGCGCAGGTTCTTGGAATGCCAGCCTAAGTATTCACCGTTCAGCTCGGAATCGTAGATAGTCACGTTCTCCACTTCCCAGAAAGCGTCCTTGGTGGTGATCCTGGCGTTGTGTATCTCCACGTTCCTGACATACTGGAACACGTATTTGCTGTCGCTTTCCAATCCGTCCACGTAGATGTCGTTGCTGAACATGAACGGATATGTGCCGCCATGGAGTTTCAGGTTCTTGGCTTTGATCCGGTTGCATCTCCAGAATATTTCATCGGCATCGTTCATCTTCACGTTCTCTATCTCGATGTCGTTCATTTCGCGGAACATCTTGGGGGCATCGATTTCGGTGTCGGTCATTTTCAGATGGTCGCAGTACCAGAGGGCCGAACGTCCGCCGACAGCGAAATAGCAGTTTTGTATCGTGAAGCCATGCACATGCCAGAAAGGGTAGTTCCCTTCAAAGCGGCAATTTGTCGCTATGATGTTGCTGCATTCCTTTATGGCCGATTCCCCGGCCAGGATAGTCACGTTGTCGATGTGCAGGTCGTGCGAGGCGAACAGAGGCCGTTCGCCGCCGAATTCCTTGTCTTTGATTAATTGCATGGTATGTCGTTTTAAGGTGGGTTACATGAATCAGTCCGGATCTCTTTTCCCGCTGGGCGGGCGGAGCCGGAGCAACGATTGAGCCGAGGACTCTGCCAGGCCGTCATATTGGCTTGGACATGGCCGAGGCGGGGGAGCGGGAAGCCGGTCTTCGGGGAAGCCAGATTCCCTTGGAATCCCTTTTTGCCATGGACAAAGGAATCCAAGGCGGATTTAACCCAAATCGGTCATTAGACTTTGGGGAGATTGCCCGCTTGTGTCATGCAGCATGCTTCTCGCTTAGCCGAAGGCGTAGCGGGCTACGTCGAGGCGTAGCGAGAATCAGGATGCGGACAGAGGCGGGCAAGATGCCCGAAAGCCTCACTTTCCCAATCAAAAACGAACTCGGCGCGTCTAATGACCGATTTGGGTTTAAGCCGTTCGCGACCGCAATCCTATTTGCGATTCACGACAGCAAAGGTAAAGGGGGACCGGCAATCCTTTTGTAGACAGATAAAGGAAGATAAGACCTTTATTACTGTTGTGGATTTCGAATCAGGAGGAGTGCTTTTTCCCCCGGAAGGATGTACTTTTGCAAGCCAGAGGAGGGATGTGCGGTTTTTCCTGTTTCAGTGCTTTAGGAAACTGTTTGGTGACTGTTCAGGTGGCCTTGCAATCTTGGAAGGGGCGGATTTCCAGTAACTGGCTTCAGGATTTTGTCCGTCTGCCGGGGCTGTCCCTGCTTGGGTTCCCGGCCTGAGCCGTTCTGCCGAGGCGGAGCCAAAGTTCCGGTCAAGCCGGCATCCTGGTTTTGGCAGGGCCGAGGCGGATGATTTTCGGAGAAACCAGCCTCCGAAGTGCACCTTGTTTCCCGGAATACCCCTCCCGATGGCTTGGAAATGGCTTCTAAACGTGCTTTCTGGCGGAAAACCGGCAGGAACGCGGTTATGCAACATTGATATCGTATGGATTGGGTCATTCTGATTATTGCCGGTTGTTTTGAATCCGGCTTCGCATTCTGTCTGGGAAAGATGAAGGAAGTCACGGGGACGGCCTATTGGCTTTGGGGCGCAGGCTTCCTGTCATGTTTGGCTTTGAGCATGTTCCTGCTTGCCAAGGCTGTGAAAACCTTGCCTGTCGGCACGGCTTATCCAGTGTGGACGGGCATCGGTGCGGTAGGTACGGTCATCCTTGGAATCGTTTTCTTCCATGAATCCGCGTCTTTCCTGCGTATTTTCTTTATATTGACATTGATAGCTTCTATTGTAGGCTTGAAGATGGTATCTTGATGCTTGAGATGCCGTTCGTCGGGCAGCGGACGTGGCGGCATAGGCATCCGGGAATCCAGCGCTGCCCGGCATCGTGCAGGGACACGGTTTCCGGTATCGTGATGGATCCCTCCGTGCTTTCTCCTGGAATGAGGTCGCGGTTACTTCACTTTCACTGGTTCGTACTGGCGGGTGCCCAAGCCGATTTTCTCGGCATGCTCCAGGCATGTCCGGTACTCGGTGTTGGGGTTCGTGTTGTCGAAGTGGTCGTGGCGGTCGTGGAAATGCGGGTCGTCCATCGCGTCCGTAAGCTGGCTTCCCGGCAGCGGTGTCTGTTTCAGGCAGGCATCCACGCAGGCTTGATCCAAAGCCAGGGGGTCGAACGAAGCAAATATGCCTACATCGGGGATGATGGGCGTGTCATTGCCTGAATGGCAGTCGCAGGTAGGGGATACATCGCAGACCAGCGAGATATGGAAGTGGGGCCGTCCGTCCACTACCGCCTTGGTGTATTCGGCCATCTTGCAGTTGAGTTCCTTGATGGCCGCGTCCTGGGCAAAACTGATGGCATCGAAATTGCAGGCCCCGATGCAGCGTCCGCAGCCTACGCAGTGTTCCAGGTCCACCGTCATCTTTTTCCGCTTTTCGTCAAAGACCAAGCCGAGGTTGGCGCATTCCCGCAGGCAACGTTTGCAGCCTCGGCAAAGTTCAGGGTTGATCCGAGGCTTGCCGTTGCTGTGCTGTTCCGTTTTCCCGGCGCGGGAGCCGCAGCCCATGCCGATATTCTTGATGGCACCTCCGAATCCGGTCATTTCGTGGCCCTTGAAATGGGTCAGGGAGATGAATACGTCTGCGTCCATCACGGCTCGCCCGATTTTGGCTTCCTTCACATATTCGCCATCTTTTACAGGCACGGCGATATCATCCGTCCCTTTCAATCCGTCTCCGATGATGACCGGGCATCCCACTGTCAGCGGAGTGAATCCGTTTTCCCAAGCGCAGTAAAGATGTTCGAGCGCGTTCTTGCGGCAGCCCGGGTACATGGTGTTGCAGTCGGTCAGGAAAGGCTTTCCTCCGAGTTCTTTCACGGTATCGGCTACCGCTTTGGCATAATTAGGCCTCAGGAAGCTCATGTTCCCTGATTCGCCGAAATGCATTTTGATGGCCACGAATTTCCCGTCCATGTCGATTTTGCTGATACCAGCGGCTTTTACCAAACGTTTGAGCTTGGCAGCGGGGCCTTCGTCGGGCTTGCAGCGGAAATCGGTCCAGAATACTTTAGAGGGCGTTTTTGTGTTCAGTTTGTCCATGGCGTGTTTTTCTGTTTTGCTTGTTTTGCGAATCGGCTCGAGGAGCTTTCCCTGATGGGCGGGAAAAGCGGCTGCAGGCTGCTCTGCATGGCTTGCAGGCTTGATTCATGGAAGCCGCTTTCATTTATCCCAAATCGGTCATCAGACACGCCGTGTCCGTTTCCGATGGGGAAAATGAGGCTTTCGGGCATCTTGCCCGCTTCTGTCCGCATCCTGCTTCTCGCTACGCCTCGACGTAGCCCGCTACGCCTTCGGCTAGGCCAGAAGCATGCTGCATGACACAAGCAGGCAATCTCCCCAATGTCTAATGACCGATTTGGGTTTATTTATTGTGTTTTGAGGCTCTGCGGGACTGCGGTTGCGTCTTTTCCGTCACGATGCCCGCTTCAGGGACTTGGATTGCAAAGATAGTGCAAGCCGAGCGCAAAGCCAAACGAAGTTTGGGCTTTGCCGAGGCGCAGCCTATCTTCGCGGCAAAGCCGCAACGAAAGTGCAAGCCGAGCGCAAAGCCAAACGAAGTTTGGGCTTTGATTGCATCGGAAACGGGCTGCGTTTCGGCCATTCCCGAACGAGTTCGGTCATGGCACTCGGCTTGCGCCGTTTTTGCCGAGGCGCAGCCACAGCCCCGATTAAGCCGAACACCGTCCCGAACTTGTTCGAGGACGGTTGAGGCGCAGGGGCTTCGGCGAAGCCAATCTTCGCGGCAAAGCCGCAACAGTACAATCCTTCGTTCTCGTTCTCAGTGCCTTGCATTTCACCCCATCCTGACACGCCGCCGAAAATGCCGCGGCAAGCTTTATTCTGATACACCATCCTTCCTTTCCTATGGTTGGAAAATGGATTCAGACGCTTCCTGTCTTTGTTCTCCCGGAATCCGCATTGGTGGCTTGGATTCGCGAACCGAGAAGCTGTTTAAAATTTCTTGCCATCCTGAAAAGGCTGGATTTTCAGGGGCCGGGTTCAGGTTTTTGTTTGCCCGTCGGGGGCTATTCCGGGTCTAGGTCGAGCGATGCCCGCAGATAGCTTGGCTATCCTCCTTTGAAAAACGCGGCGCCATCCCGCGAATCCCCTCCCGATGGCCTGAACAAATAAATTCAAACAGCTTCTGAGTGGCGGAAAATCGGCGGTCAGCCTGGATTTTGCCGTGTTCGCGGAATTTCTTACTTTTGCAAAATTTTTATTTTTTTCCCGCTTAGGCCAAACGAGAGGTTTCGCCTTGGTGTGGGGCAATATTTCAAAAATAATGGCATACAATTCTTATGAACCCCGGGACAGAAGAGGCCGGGGCGATGAAAGACGAGAGCCGGGCCGCCGTTCCGCGGACCGGGGAGGTCGGGATGATTTCAGGCAAAGTCCGCGTAGGAATCCTTTTGTTTCTGGCGATTGGGAAAATGAAGAAGACAGGCCGTCTGGCCGCGAGGAGCGTCTGTTCGCTCGCCGGGATAGAGATTCCTATCCCAGGGAGCGCGGTTTCCGGGGAAGGGAATCCGGTTTTCGCAGCCGGGATTTCGGGGAGAGAAGGTTCGGGGATCGCGAAGAGCGTTTCGGCAGCAGGCCGTTCGGTGATTCCCGCGGTCGTTTCGAAGACAGGGAAGACGGCTTTGGGAACCGTTCCCGTCGGTTTGACGAGGATCGGCGTCCAGGGGGGCGTTTCGGAGAAAGTTCCGGGAGCCGGTTCGGAGACCGTTCCGGGTCGCGGGAAAGAGGATTCGAAGAACGCCCGTTCCGTCGGGATCGTTTCTCGGACGAAGGCCGGGAATCCCGTTTTCCCCGGAGCGGCGGGTTCGATTCCCGGGAAGACCGCGGGCCGCGTTTCTCCCATGACGGACGTTCCGATGACCGGCCTTTCCGCAATGAGCGTTTTTCCCGTGGAGGCAGAGACTTCGATCGCCGTGATGGCGGCCGTTCTTTCGGCCGTCCGGGTTTTGGCGGGCGTTTCGACCGTGACGGGCATCGTCCGGAAGGGAGGCCTTTTGAACGTTCTCCGTTCCGTGGCCGTGACGAGAGAGGAGGCGGACGGAAAAGAGCGGCATCGAACAATGCCGAACTCAACTACAATCTGGAACGCCACGTTGAAAACGGAAAGAAAAAGGCTGAAGGCTATGTGCGTCTTAACAAATACATCGCCAATGCAGGCATTTGCTCCCGCAGGGAAGCCGACGAGATGATTGCCTCGGGCGTGATTACTGTGAACGGGGAAATCTGCACCCAGTTAGGCACCTTGGTAGGGCCGGGCGACAAAGTCCAGTTCGGCGGCCAGACATTGAAAGCCGAGAAGAAGGTCTATCTGCTGATGAACAAGCCGAAAGGCTATATCACCACTTCTGACGATCCTGAAGACCGCAAGACAGTAATGGATTTGCTGGGCGGGGCTTGTCCCGAGCGTATCTACCCGGTAGGCCGGCTGGACAGGAACACGACAGGTGTCCTGCTTTTCACCAATGACGGGGAAATGGCCAAGAGGCTGACCCATCCTTCGCACGGGGCTCGGAAAATCTACCATGTGACACTGGACAGGCCGTTGGCACATAAGGATATGCAGGATATTTCCAAAGGGGTTTACTTGGATGACGGCCTGGTGACGGTAGACGAGATTTCCTATGTGGAAAACGGGGACCGCACAGAAGTGGGCGTGCAGTTGCATTCGGGCAAGAACCGTATCGTAAGGCGTATTTTCGAGCATTTCGGTTACGAAGTGGTCAAGCTGGACCGGGTGCTGTTTGCCGAACTGACCAAGAAAGGTCTGGTTCGTGGCGGATGGCGCTTCTTGACTGACAAGGAAATAGATTTCCTGAAAATGAACGTGGGCAAGTCGGTAAGGCCGGGGCGGCCTGTGACAAAGGAGCCTGTTTTCACAGCGGAGCAGCTGGCCGAAGCCGATGCTATCGAGGATGCCTCTCGTGAGACCCCGAAGCGCCGCAAACGGATTTCGGAGTCCGAGCAGGAAGACTGGGATACGAAAGGGTCTGAGGAACTGGATATCGATGCCTTGCTGAAGGACATGGAGTTTGCCGACGAAGAGGAAGAATCTGAAGGCAACGAAGTTTCGAAACCGGAACATGCCGGACATGGAGTCCGCGAGATAGAAGTGCACGGCCCGGAGGCTGAATCCGAAGAAGAGGAGGATGCTAAGACAGACGGGGAGGAAAACAAGTCCTTGGATTCGGAAGACGAGGATTCGGAAGAAAGGGAAGGCAAGGAGGCCGAGGATTCCAAAGCGGAATAATTTCCGGCACAAAAGGAAAAAAGGGCGTGGAAAGCTGTTCCCTGTCGAGGGGATGCCTTCCATGCCCTTTTGCTATATAAGGAAAGCAAGGATTGTGTATTTTTGGCTGTCGATTTTTGATTTCATGGATAGAGAAATCTTGATAACCGAAGCTGTTCTGGGGAAAAAAGCCCCGTTTGATGCCGGGAACCTATCCGGGCAGGAGCAAGCTCCAGTGCCTCGGAAAAGACGCAAGAAACGTTTGCCGTGGCCGTTCCGCATCCTGTTTTGGATGATAGGCATCTTGTTGTTCCTCAGCGCGGCGGTATCCCTTTACCTTTATGTGCAGAGGGATGAAATCAAGCAGCTTATCGTGGACGGGATTAATTCCCAGTTGCGGACTCCGGTCTTGGTGCAGGATGTGCAGTTGGGCATCTGGCAACATTGGCCCATGGTCTCGGTATCGTTCAAAGGCGTGCAAGGAAACTCAGTCCGGGAAACGGACGACGAGCCTTTGTTCTATGCTCAGACTCTTTCCCTGAGTTTCAACCTGAAAGATCTTTACAATAAGCAGTATATTGTCCGTGAGATTGTTGTGAGCGGAGGAGATTTCAATCTGAAGCATTACGGCAAGGGGGAGAATAACTACAAGATATGGAAAACCCGGGACAACCCTGACCAGAACCTTCGTTTCCAGCTGCGCCGTATCTTGTTCCGCAATACGTTGGTCCGATACCGCGATATTCCGGCCAAGCATGATTTCCAGGTCCTTTTCAGAAATGTCACGGCAAGAGGCGAGTTATATGCCAAGGGGCAGGAGTTCGATCTGGAAGGTGCCGTGGATGTGCATTCGATGAAAGCGGGCGGCTTCGTTTTTCTGTCCCGCAAAAAAGCCCGGATCGAAGTCCGTCTTTCCAATGACCAGGATTCCAATGAATTTGTCTTAGACAAAGGGATTATCAGCATTGGGGATACCAAGTTCGGGACGAGAGGGCTTGTACGTTACGATAAAAAATCCCCTTATTTGGAATTCCGCTTCCGGAGCCGTTCCATGCAAGTGGACCACGCACTCTCTCTGTTGCCGGCCGAGAGCATCAAGGTTCTGGAAAGTTACCGTTTCAAAGGCAATATCGCCTTCGAGATGGAAATCAAAGGGGATTACACCCAGAACCCGCTCTCTCTTTCGGCTGCTTTCAGCTATGATCAGGGAGAGGCAGAGCATAGGGAATCCGGCATCAAGGCCGAAGGGTTGCGCATGAAAGGGACGTTCTGCAATGGAGGAATTCGGGGATGGGCTCACAGTCGGCTGGACTTGGAGGAATTGGAAGCTTCTTTCCCATCGGGGAAAATCGCCGGGAAATTCGCGCTGCATGATTTCCAGAAGCCGGAAGTGTCATACCAAGGCTTCTTGGCTTTGGATGCGGCCGATTTGCAGCAGTTTGCCGGAATATTGCCGGATTGCCGTCTTGGTGGGAGAGTGCAGGGGACTCTTTATTTTCGGAACATTTTCCCGTCTTTGAGGCCTGCGCAGTGGACTGCGGGGGATTTCAGCGATATGGAAGCCCGTGGACATCTGGCCTTTCGTGCGCTATCCCTGCAATGGCCGGGCATAGAGGCATTGCATGTAGATAGCCTGTCGGTGGAATTTGATTCCAAGGCATTGAAGACCAGGTCTTTTGTTGCCAGAGTCGCGGATAATGAAATTCACCTCAGGCTGTTCATTGAGAATTATGCGCCTTATTTGATGTTGCCCGGCCAAGATTTAATTTTGACTGCCGGTTTGAGCAGCCCGGAGATAGACTTGGCCTGCTGGCAGTCTTGGTTCGAGGCACTCGGGAACAGGGGGGCGAAATCTTCCCTGAAGGAAGAATCCCTGCCGGGGAATGCGATCCAGCCGAATGGACGGTCGGGATTCCAGCCAGGGAAGGAGACGGACTCTGCCGCAGGGAGGGCAATCGGAAACGGCCGGGAATGGGGGAGCCTGTGGCGGCATCTTCATGCGGATGTCCGCTTTGATGCTGGCCGAGTCCTGTTTCCGCAGACCGTGGTCTCGCATGCGAAGGGTTTGATTCGTTATGAGCCGGGCCGTGTCCGCATGGAGGATTTTTCTGGCGATGCCTTCCAGGGTTCTTTTTCCGGGCAAATGGAGGTAAGCATGGATGGCGGAGCGTGGCCGGTCTCCTTGTCAGGAAGATTGGTTTCGATAGACATAGCCTCTTGCTTCAGAGCATTCAACGATTTCGGACTCGAAAAGTTCGGCTACGAGAACATAGGAGGGAGGCTGAGTTCGGATGTCAGGCTTTCCTGCCGGTGGGATGCAGGCAGCCGGAAGGTGGATCCGTCAAGTTTGAGCCTCAAGGCAGGCGTGACTGTCAAGGACGGCTTGCTGCAGGATTTGGAGGCGTTGGAGAAATTGTCCCGCTTTACTGGTGAAAACGATTTGCGGTCGATCCGTTTTGCGGATTTGCAGAACGAAATCGAGATTCGGGACGGACTGATCCATATACCGAGAATGGAGATTGTCTCCGATGCGGCCAATTTCAGTTTGAGCGGACTGCATGGTTTTGACAATCGTGTATTCTATGAAGTGGATATCGCGCTTTCGGATTTGCTGAGCCGGAATCGCAGGCAGAGGATGAAAGCCAAGAGGGAGGAGGAATTCGGCGTGGTGGAGGAATCCGGAGGCAGGCTTCGGTTGCCTTTGGAAATACAAGGACTGCTGCCGGACGTGGAGATAAAGTATGCATTCAGGAGGGCCAGGCAGGGTGCGAAAGAACGTCTGAAGGAACAGCGCCAGCGGATGCGGGAGGCGTTCGAGGCCGAGTATGGGAAGGAACGGGTGCCGGCAGGAGGAACATCCCGCCAGGAGGAAACCCGCCAGCAGCCGGGAAGCGGTGATTTCATCATCGAGTTCCCCGAGGAAGCCGGAACGCAGGAGCGGGGAACGCGGGATACGGCGAGGGAGGATTCATCGGGTGCAAGGAAACCTGTTGCGCAGGACACTGCGAAGGAAAAGAAAAAGTACAATACCGAGGAGGATTTCCGGATAGAGTTCGAGGATGATTGAAGGTTGGTTCCGCCAATGTTCCTTGGCGCAAGTCCGGATCCGGCGGGGCAGGGTTGATCGGGATTCTAAAGAAGAGGATTATGATAAAATCAATGACTGGCTACGGAAAGGGCCAGAAAGAATGCGGTAGCAGGGTTTACCAAGTGGAAGTCCGGAGCATAAATTCCAAGACGCTGGATCTGAATCTGAAACTGCCTTCCGAGTACCGGGAGATGGAGCCTCTGTTCCGGAGCAGGGTCGCGGCTGTGATGCAGCGGGGCAAGGTGGAATGCTCTTTGTCCGTGCAGCAGGCCGCTGATGCCGGAATGCCTGTTGCTTACCATATCAATATGGCTCAGGTGGAACGCTATTGGGATGATTTCCGCAAGATTTCGGAAAACCTTGTGATGAAAAGGTGGGCGGATGATTTTCCCGAACCGGCTTTGATTCTCACCTTGCCGGGAGCGGTCGTGGAGGAGAAGGCCGATGTCCTGGATGAGTCTTCCAAAGAGTCGGTTCTCTGCGCTTTGGAACAAAGCCTGGTTCAGGCTGATGCCAGCCGCCAGCAGGAGGGGGCTGTCTTGTCCCGGGATTTCCGGATGAGGGTGGCGTTGATAGAAGATTTTCTTGCGCAGGTCGAGCCTTTTGAACAGCAGCGGGTTCCGAATATCCGCCAGAAGATGGAAAAGCAGCTTGCCGACCTGAATCTTCCTGTGGAGATAGACCGGAACCGTCTGGAGCAGGAGATGATATACTACCTTGAGAAGCTGGATATCACCGAGGAAAAAGTCCGTCTGCGCAAACACTGCCGCTATTTCATGGATACAATGGAGGCCGAACCGGCTCCAGGCCGGAAGTTGGGGTTCATTGCCCAGGAAATGGGACGGGAAATAAACACTTTGGGCTCGAAAGCCAACGAGGCGGATATCCAGAAACTGGTGGTGAGGATGAAGGACGAGCTGGAGAAGATAAAGGAACAGCTGGCAAATATATTATAGGAGGCGTGCCTCGTATCTCACCCGTTCTGGCACGCCGCTCCGGCGCACGGTCAGGAATATTCTCTGCCGTGAGGTCTTGCGGGCCATTTTTGGCATGGCGCTTCGATGAACGGCCCGGTTTCTTCTCTTTGCGGCAGATAGTGTGGTTTTGGGGGATGGCTCTCCAATGGACGGTCAGGAATATTCCCTTTGCAGAAGATGCTGTGGTTTTGGGGGAATGCTGCTCCGGCTCGCGGGGTGTCGGATTCCTCGCCGCTTGGCATCGGGAATGGGCATCGAAAGTATGTGTAATGAATAGAAAAACGAACAAATATGGATTTTAGTCTGACAAAGGGGGCGGTTGATTTCATCGATGATGCCCTTATCATGGATTTGCTCGGGCAGAAGGAAGACAAGGGGAAAGTGGCTGAAATTCTGTCCAAGAGCTTGGAAAAGAAAGCTTTGACATTGGACGAGACGGCCGCGCTGCTGGCGGTGAAAAGTCCAGACTTGCTGGAAACGGTTTATGAGGCGGCCCGGAAGCTGAAACGGGAAATCTACGGGAACCGGATTGTGCTGTTCGCGCCCCTGTATATCGGCAATTACTGCATGAACGATTGCAAGTACTGCGGTTTCCGCCGCAGCCTGACCACGGCGGTCCGGCGGACGCTGACCGATGAGGAATTGGTGGAAGAGGTGAAGGGATTGGAGCGGGAAGGCCATAAACGGCTGATTCTGGTTTACGGGGAATCGCCCAAGTACAGTCCGGAATACATTGCCCATACGGTCGATATTGTCTATTCCACCAAGGAGGGCCATGGGGAAATCCGCCGGGTCAATATCAATGCGGCACCTTTGGATATCGAAGGTTTCCGGACGGTGAAGGCGGCCGGTATCGGCACTTACCAGATTTTCCAGGAGACTTATAACAAGGATGCTTACAGGAAGTTCCATCCGGCCGATACGCGCAAGGGGGATTATATGTGGCGGCTGAACGCGATGGACAGGGCGTTTGAAGCCGGATGCGACGATATGGGCATCGGGGCTTTGTTCGGCTTGTACGACTGGAGGTTCGAAGTCATGGGGCTGGTATCGCATTCGCTTCATTTGCAGCAACGTTATAATGTGGGGCCCCATACGATCAGCTTCCCTCGTATCCAGCCTGCGCATGGTTTGGATTTGGATCTCCGTTACCAGACGAGCGACGAGGAATTCAAGCAGTTGGTGGCGGTGCTTCGTTTGGCGGTTCCTTATACGGGCTTGATTATGACGGCGCGTGAAAACCAGTCGGTGCGGGATGCGGTGATGCAGTTCGGGGTTTCGCAAATCGATGCGGGAACCCGTCTGGAAATCGGGGCTTACCATGAAAAGGCGTCGAACAAGGAGGCGCAGGATCTGGAAAAGGAGCAGTTCCAGATAGCCGACAACCGGAGCTTGGATGAAGCGATTCGCTGGCTGCTGGAACAGAAGTTCATACCTTCGTTCTGCACTTCCTGCTACCGTGTGGGGCGTACCGGGGAGCATTTCATGGAGTATGCGATTCCGGGTTTCATCGGGAAGTTCTGCACGCCGAACGCTTTGATGACCTTGGCGGAATATCTGAAGGATTATGCCAGTCCCGAAACCCGTCAGGCCGGGAATTCTTTGATTCGGGAGGAACTGGCCAAGATGCCGGAGGGTAGTTTGAAGCAGCAGCTGTTGGAGCGTTTGCAGGATTTGGCCGAAAACGATACGAGGGATAGGTTGTTTTAAGTGTTTTGAGACGCGGATGCGCTCGTTGTCGGGATTGGCGGCCGCCTATGGATTCCACCTTCATGCAGGAAGAATCTTTAGATGTGTCCTATGGATTAGGTTTGTACCATGCAGAACATCTTTTGGCCGTTTTTCCCATCGGACTGTGTGTATTCAGTCCACGAAGCCGGTTGCATGGCTCGCTATGCGTCCTCTTCGTGGGCTGAAATTCCGCTTGCCGGCCAAAAATCGACTCGATCAATTTAGAAGCTGTTTAAAATTTCTTACAATCCTGAAAAGGCTGAAATTTCAGGGACCGGTTTCAGGATTTTGTTTGCCCATCGGGGGCTATTTCGGCTCTGGCTTGCCTTTTTCACGTCAGATAGCTTGGCTATCCTCCTTTGAAAAACGCGGCGCCATCCCGCCAAATCCCCTCCCGATGGCCTAAACAAATAAATTTAACCCAAATCGGTCATTAGACTTTGGGTAGATTGTCCGCTTATGTCATGCAGCATGCTTCTCGCCTAGCCGAA
>CALUGT010000031.1 GCA_944320265.1 uncultured Bacteroidales bacterium
TGCAGGTCTCTTGCTGAGAAACCTGCAAAAAAAATAAAAATATTGTCGTTTATTTGCAGGAAGGCTGGATTCGGGAATTTTGGTTGAAATGATAGGTATATGCTTGCAAGGATGGTTTCTGTCGTGGATTGATTGGTAGGTGCGCATTGTTTTTTGGACTTCGGTCTGGTCTTAGCGGTGAGGATCCGATTTCCTTTCCGGTTGTGCAAGGGAGACTGCAGGGTTATGTTTGTTGCCATTGCACTCACCTTTCACTATCTGTGAGGGCTTCGCCCTCGAAGACAGGATGCGGTTCGGCAATGGCAATCAAACAAGTTTGTTGCCATTGCACTCACCTTTCACTATCTTTGCAAATGTTCGGGTGTGAATTTTCTGTCGTTTTTTTATGATATGTGGGATTTGCTGCAGGAATAGGGTTGTTCACGCCTTTTCATCGAGCGGCGGAAACTTGAAAGTTCCGGAATTCTCATAGCGGGATGCGCCGAGCGGAACTTGGTCGATTCCGTTCCTCGAAAGGAAGAATTAATCGGCCTGATGCGTGCGGCCTGTCGTAAGAAGAATTTTATGAAAATCAAGGTGACCTTTTTTATCCTGTTCTTGGCGGGAATGTTCTTCTGCCCGCATGCAGGAGCCCAGTATGTTTCCGAGACACGTTACGATTATTCCAAAGTCGCTGCGCGGATTACTTCCGGTTGTGAAACAAAATACGAGCAGGCGGAAGCGATATACAAATGGCTTTGCGCCAATATAAGCTATGATGTCTCGTATCGGGTTCATACGGCGGATGAGTGCTGGGACAAGCGGACGGGTGTCTGCCAGGCGTATTGCGAATTATTCTACCGCATAGCCGAGCCGCTTGGGTTGAAAACATATATAATAAGCGGTACTTCCAAGACTTTGGCAAATGCGGATGGGCGTCATTCATGGATTTTCGTTGTCACATCGGGCGAGAATAGCGGCATTTTCATCGATCCTACATGGGGAGCAGGTTCGGTTTCCGGAAACACTTTCATAAGGAACGACAATGATATGTCGTGGTTTCATGTGTCTCCGTATTGGCTGATATTCACCCATTTTCCTGAAGACGAAACATGCCAGTTGCTTGATAATCCGATATCGCGAGCTGAATTCGACAGGCTTCCTGTCGTGGACCCGATTTGGGAGGAATACGGTCTGGATGCACGGGAGGTGTTCGCATATTACCGTGGCCATTCCGGAGATGCGCCGGTTTTCTATGATGAAGCTCTCGGCAAGGTTCGGATTCTGGATGTGCCATTGGATGGAGAATTGAGGGTTGGTAATGTATATCATTTTGAATTACAGAAAATCGAATCATGTGAACTTGGTGTAAGCAATAGCGGGGCAGTGATAGCAGAAGGCCGTAATGCTTTTTTATCGGAATGGGTTTCAAGCGGAAGTCGGTGTCTGTTGGATTTTATACCTTCGAAGGCTGGGGATTTGAATCTTTGGGTTGTGAAGGATGGTGTTTATCAGGCAATTGTCGGTTACAAGGTGGCTGAACCCACGAGAGATGACATGGCGAAGCTGGAGCAAATAGCCCCTTTGGCAATGCCAGAGATATCCTGTCTGGAAAATGCCGATACGAGAATCATGCATGAAATCGGCGTGGACGGGAAGCGGCTTCTATCCATGGTCCGATCCGGGGGGGTGACTTCCTTGCCGGTTTTCTATAATCCGGAAATAGATTACAAAGTAGTCGATATTCCGTTCAACGGAGTATTGTACAGAAATCGTGAATATGTTTTTTCCGTGCAGGCTGGCCCGGGGATGAGATGGGCTATCATAAACGGGAACGATTGGTACAGGGACTGGAGAATCGATCCCGAGTCTGGAGTCGCGACAATCAGCCTTGTTCCTTGCCATACGGGTCGTTTGGTTCTAGCCGTCAACGATGGTTCAGGAACATCTTTCAGCTATTGCATAGCATACGAGGTGCGTTGATGCGGATTGGCCAGCGGGCAGTCATCGGATGAAACGGTGCATAGGAATCTACAATTTTTCAATCTCTTCGAAACAGAGGCCGGTGGCGGCGGCGATAATCTCGGTGGATACGCCTAGTTGCTTGAAACTGCGGGCATTATTTAGTTTTTCTTCGCGCTGGCCTTCAGCTCTGCCTTCAGCTCTGCCTTCGGCTCTGCCTTCGGCTCTGCCTTCGGCTCTGCCTTCAGCTCTGCCTGCCAGCCTTCCCTCGAATCGGCCTTCTTCGTATCCGCTGGTTACCGTATCGTGCAATCTGATCAAATCCTCCAAGTGCCGGTAGTAAGCCTTCCGTTCGTCATCGTTCATTTGGTCTATCCGCAGTAGTTCCCGTACTTTGTCCAATCCCGGCGCAGAGGCATTTTCCGGTAGCGTTCCCGTCTTGAAGTAGTAAATCCATTCTTCAATCGGGCTTTTTGCGACCTTGTTGAAATCATTGACTTTCAGGATGTAATATTCTGGAAAAAGTTGGCTGACCGCATCCACCTCGAATTTTTCTTTCTGGAACGGGCTTAGTTGCAGGATATCCCCGTTGTGGATGCCTTTGAACTCAGTCTTGCCATGGTACACATAATCCGTTCCCTTGCCTAAGGCAAAGTAGACAATGTTCACGCTGTAGACCTTGCTCACATGTTCGTAGTTCTTGCCTTTGTTGATATAATCGCATAGCACCTTGGATGTGCCGAAGATCATCCGGTGGAAGTAGGCTGTCTCCGTATTGTTCTGTACTTCGATGATGACCTTGGCCGTGTTGTCCATAAGGGCAAGCAAGTCCACTCGGTTGGCTTTGTCGTCCTCGTGTTCCCGGTTCCCCTCGCTTTCCAAGAGTCCTTGAATCTTGACGGATTTGCCGAAGAGAGAGGAGAGGAATCCTTCCAGGACTCCGTAGTCGGCTTTGTTGCGCAAAAGGCGCTTCATGGCCCAATCGAAGCGGATGTAATTCTCTGGTTTGTGTTTCTTTTCCATGTCGATGGGATTAGGGGGACGGCTTCTGGAAGATGTCCCGGATACCCTGTTTGGCGATTTCGGCGAAACATGAGTATGGCAAAAGTAATCACAAAATTTGTAAACGGCTAATCTTTAACTTTTTTTAAGGAGCGTCCGGATTTGTTTGCAGATGCTATCGGAGGGATTCCGATGAATCAGGGAGTATCCTGGAGATTGGCTTCGCCGTCTCACACTCTTTCTCTGCCATGTCCAGACAAGGGACCGACTTGGCAAGGCATCCGACTCGATCGGGGATTTGGTTCTGCGCTCGGTTTGCACTCCCGCTGAGGGCTTCCTTCTCGAAAGAGGCTAGCCGGGTTGTCTGACGTGGAAACGTGCAAAAGGTTCGAATAGTGCCGACGGGTTGACAAAATCCGGAAACCGATTCCGGGAATCCATTTTTTCAGGAGTGCAAGGAATTTCAGGCTACTTCTAAGGTGTGTTTGATGAATCGGGTCAAGGCGGTTTTTCCGCTGGGCGGTCGAAATCTGTTCCGCATGGCATGCAACCCGGATTTGAGAGAAGGCATCCGGATTTGTTTGTTCTGTTGTAGAAAGGAATTGCAGTGATTGCATGTCAGAAGATGTTTCGCGCTTCTGCCCGATGCGGCTTCATTCAGTCCCGGCATCCCCGCCCTGCGCCGAAGAGGATACCGGAAGAGAAATGTGGTACAGCCGTCGGGATTTGTCGGGCAGGGTGCTGCTGCGGATCCAAGGATTGTAAAGCTTGAGCATCTGGTAGCTGACACCCTGCTGGCGGGCGAAGCCGAAAAGGTCGTGTATCGTGGTGTCTACTGGGATTCTGCGCTCTTCCAATGGTGGATAGAGATCCTGCGGGCGGACGCTTAGCCCGTATTTCTCCGGTTCGCTCAGGACAAGCTTCTCGGCCAGAATCCGGTACATGTAGCGGGAAGTCTCTTCGGGCAGATGCAGCTGGTAGTAGTCGTTGGTTCCTTGGGTACGGAGGTGGTAATCCATGTTCGACTGCCCGGTGTTGTAGGCGGCCGCTGCCAGCGTCCAGCTGCCGAAACGTTCGTAGAGCATCTTCAGGTACTCGCAGGCTGCCCGGGTGGCCTTTTCCAGATTGTACCTTTCGTCTATATAAGTATTGACTTCCAAGCCGTGATCGCGGGCCGTGCCGGTCATCAGCTGCCAGAAACCGGCGGCTTTGGCCGGGGATACCACATTCATCATGCCACTCTCTATCACGCAGAGATACTTGAAGTCGTCAGGGATGCCTTCTTCTTTGAGAATAGCTTCGATTTTAGGGAAATAGCGATTGGCGCGTTTGAGCAGCAGCAGTTGGTTCGATTGCCAGAATATATTGACCATCAGTTCCCGATCAAGCCGTTCACGGCAAAGGTAGAAGTCCAACGGTACCCGTTCCCCGGCAAAGGAAAGGCTGTCGGGCAGGGGAGGCGGCATAATCTGGTATCCGTCCAGAAATTTCTGGTGGTAAACCGGGTCGGTGCTGCCCAAGGGGGGATTTTCGGGTTCTTGCGTGGATGCCGGAAGCAGGTTCGGCACCATAAGGACGGCGGCCAGCAGGAAAAAGCCAAGGATATAGGTATGTCGGGTATTGAATTTCATTCCGCAAATCGTTTTAAGCCCCATCGGTCACTTCGGGTTTTAACTCGAATCGGTCATTGGACTTGAGGGTAAACCAAATCGGTCCTCAGACTTTGGGTTTAAGGCGGGCGAATTTACAAAAAAAAGGAAACGAATGCCTTTAGGGCGAACCATTTCCTTTGAACCCAAATCGGTCATTAGACGCGCCGAGTCCGTTTTTGATTGGGAAAGTGAGGCTTTCGGGCATCTTGCCCGCCTCTGTCCGCATCCTGTTTCTCGCTACGCCTCGACGTAGCCCGCTACGCCTTCGGCTAAGCGAGAAGCATGCTGCATGACACAAGCGGGCAATCTCCCCAAAGTCTAATGACCGATTTGGGTTTAATCAATCGATGAGGGTGTATCAAAATAGGAATTTGAAATAAATCTCAGGCGGCGTGTCAGAGTGAGTAAGATGCAAGGCGCTGAGAGCGAGAACGAAGGAGCGTACTGTTGCTGCTCCGCAGCGAGCGCAGGCTTCGCCTCAGCATAATTCAAACTCCGTTTGATTCTGCGTTCGGCTTGCTCTGCGGTTCGTGACTGAGTTCGAGTCTCGAAAAACAGTGCAAACCGAGAGCAGAGCCAAGCTTGCTTGAGCTTTGCCGAGGCGCAGCCTGTTTTCGGTGAAACCAAAGCAACGAAGCAAAGACTGTGCAAACCGAGTGCAGAGTCAAGCTTGCTTGAGCTCTGCCGAGGTGCAGCCAGTCTTCGGCGAAGCCAGAGTGCTCATTATGACACACCGCCATCTGGACAGAATGAAACCGGTTTAGAATACAAACGGGCTATCGAAATCTTTGAAAGCCAATCCTTTCTGGTCTTTTGCCGAAAGAAGGGGATGCTCGCATTTCCAGTCGATGCCCAAGTCGGGGTCGTTCCAGAGGATGCAGCCTTCGGTTTCAGGCGCGTAAGGAGCGGTGACCTTATAGGCAAAGACCGTGTTGTCCTGCCGAGTCACAAAGCCATGTGCCATGCCGGCCGGCAGCAGGAATTGCCATTTGTTCTCTTCTGTCAGTTCCACGCAGACATGCTGCCCGTAAGTGGGGGAGCCTTTGCGGAGGTCTACCGCTACGTCCATGACCGCGCCTCGGATGACCCTGACAATTTTGTCCTGGGCAAAAGGCGGTTTCTGGAAATGCAGTCCCCGTAGCACGCCTTTGGCCGACATGGATTCATTGTCTTGTACGAAAGTGTATTCCAGTCCGGCTTCTTTCCATTTCCGTTCGGAATAGCTTTCCATGAAATAACCTCGTTCATCTTTGAACACATCCGGCTTGATAATCAGCACGCCTTCTATTTTCGTTTTTTCAAATTGCATTTTGTATCCTTTAGAAAATCCTATTTGTAAAATCAATCTTCCGACTCGAAAAATCAAACTTTTTTTGGATAAACCGGCCTCATGACGGAAAATCCGGCCTCCGCGTTGGCCTCCCGGCCTCATAAAAAGGCGAAAAAGCAACTTCCTTTCAGAAAGCGTTAGAAAGGGCGTTCTGTTTTAACCCAAATCGGTCATTAGACTTTGGGGAGATTGCCCGCTTGTGTCATGCAGCATGCTTCTGGCCTAGCCGAAGGCGTAGCGGGAAACAGGATGCTCCTTCGTTTTCGCTCTCATCGCCTTGCATCTTACTCACTCTGACACACCGCCTGAGATTTATTTCAAATCCCTATTTTGATACACCCTCATCAACAATGGACGCATTCGCCGTAAGCCACTTCCACCGCCTCCAAAAAGCTCTCCGACAAGGTCGGGTGCGGATGAACGGCATGCATGATATCGTGCGCGGTAATTTTCTGCTGCCGGACCATCACCGCTTCGGCAATCATTTCCGTCACGTTTTCACCCACCATGTGGCATCCCAGGAGCAGCCCGGTCTTGGCATCGAAGATGACCTTGACAAAACCGTCCCGGTTCCCCATGGCCGTGGCCTTGCCGGATGCGGTGAACGGGATTTTCCCAACCTTGAGTTCGCAACCGGCTTCCAAGGCTTTCTTTTCGCTCATGCCCACCGAAGCGATTTCGGGCGAAGTATAGGTGCAGCCCGGGATATTGCTGTAATCCACCGGCACCGGATCCAAGCCCGCGATCTTTTCCACGCAGACCTTGGCTTCGCGCGAAGCCACATGCGCCAAAGCCGCTCCCGGCGTGATGTCGCCGATAGCGTAGATGCCTTCCACATTGGTCCTGCAGAACTCGTCGGTCACAATCTTGCCTCTTTCCATCTGCACGCCCAAGGCTTCAAGCCCCAAGCCCTCCAAGTTGGGCACAACGCCGACCGCCGAAAGCACGATATCGCATTCATGCACTTCTTCGCCCTTCTTGGTCTTGATATACACCTTGCATTTGCCGCCTGTCGTATCCACTTTTTCCACCGAGGCGTCCGTCATGACCTTCATGCCGTTCTTGCGGAAACTCCGGTTCAGGTAGGCCGATGAGTCGGCATCTTCCACCGGCACGATGTTCGGCATGAATTCCACCAACGTCACCTTGGTGCCGATGCTCTGGTAAAAATGCGCGAATTCGGAACCGATAGCGCCCGATCCGACCACAATCATGCTTTCCGGCTGTTCCGGCAGCGTCATCGCCTGACGGTAGCCGATAATCTTGACCCCGTCCTGGGGCAGGTTTGGCAGCACTTTGCTGCGGGATCCTGTGGCCAGAATGATATGCTTGGCCGTGAAATCCTTCAGGCTCCCGTCCTCGTTCATCTTCACGCATACGGTCTTGCCCGGCTTCAGGCTGGCTTCCCCGGCAATGACTTCCACCTTGTATTTGTTCAGCAGGAACTGCACCCCTTTGGCCATCGTTTCGGCCACGCCCCGGCTGCGGGCTACAATCGCCTTGAAATCAGGCTTCACTTCGCCTTCGATGTTCAGGCCGTAATTAGCCGCATGTTTGGCATACTGGTAAACCTGGGCGCTTTTGAGCAGGGCTTTGGTCGGGATGCAGCCCCAATTGAGGCAGATTCCGCCTAATTCCGCCCGTTCCACCACGGCTGTCTTGAACCCTAACTGGGAAGCACGGATAGCAGCCACGTAACCACCGGGACCGCTTCCAATCACGATTACATCAAAATCCATTGTCTATTTTTCTTTTCTGTATCCCTGTTTCTTTCGGCCTGTCCGTGGCATCAAGACCCGGACGCTTTCCTTTCGGATCGGCATCGCCCGAAAACGAAACAGGAATAGGTTTGTATAAATTTTACACTCTCCAATGACCTATGCCTCTGAAAACACAAGCACGGAAGCCGTTCGGTCGGGAATCTGCGGCATAGGGCAGGGTATAAATTGATTATCTTTCTTTTACAATGTTCATCGTATCGGTGGCGATTACCAATTCCTCATCGGTGCTGACCACGGCCACCTTCACTTTCGATTCCGGCTTGGAAAGGATCGCATCCACGCCCCGGAGGCCGTTGTTCTTCTGGGCATCGAAGGCCACGCCCATGAATTCCAAACCTTTGCAGACTTCTTCACGCACCACGAAGTCGTTCTCGCCAATGCCGCCAGTAAAGAGAATCAAGTCCACGCCGCCCATCGCAGCCGCGTAGGCTCCCACGTATTTCTTGACCCGGTAGCAGAACATCGCAATCGCCGTCTCAGCTTGCTTGTTGCCCTCGGAAGCCGCCTTGTGCAGGTCGCGCATATCCGAAGAAACCCCCGAAAAGCCCTGCAAGCCGCATTGTTTGCTGAAATAGGCATTCGCCTTTTCCGGTGTCAGGTTTTCCTTTTCCATGATGGCGATGGCTGCGCCCAGATCCAAATCCCCGGCGCGGGTCCCCATCATCAGGCCTTCCACCGGCGTATAGCCCATCGAGGTGTCCACGCTCTTGCCATCGAGCACGGCCGCTACCGATGCCCCGTTGCCTAAGTGGCAGGAGACGATGCGGCTGTGGTTCACATCGAGTCCGGCCAGCTCCGCGGCCTTGCGCGATACGAATTTGTGGCTGGTGCCATGGAAACCGTAACGGCGCATCTTGTCCTTTTCGTAGAACTTGTACGGAATGGCGTACATATAAGCATAGTCGGGCATCGTCTGATGGAAGGAAGTATCGAACACGCCCACTTGCGGCACATTCGGCAACAATGCTTTCATCGACTCGATTCCCTTGATATTGGCCGGATTATGAAGCGGTGCCAAAGGAATGCATTCTTCCAGGTCCTTCATTACTTCTTCATTGATCAGGATGCTGTCCTTGAAGGTTTCCCCGCCATGCACCACCCGGTGGCCTACGGCTTCGATTTCCTTGAGGTCTTTGATGACCCCGTACTGGGGATGCACCAAGTAGTCCAATACCCAGTTGATGCCCACTTGGTGGTCGGGAACCGGCTTGGAAAACTTGTGCTTTTCGCCGTCCGTGCCTTGGTGGGTGAGTTCGCCTTCCGGCAGGCCGATTTTTTCGACCAGGCCCTTGGCCAGGACTTTCCCTTCCGCGCCCATGTCGATCAGTTGGTATTTGATCGAGGAGCTGCCGCAATTAAGTACTAGGATTTTCATATTGTCGTTTTTTTGTCCGTTTTCCGCTAGGCGGCGTGCCTGTCCGTTTTGTTTGCCGGGTCGATGCCGATGTGCCGCTCTGGATTTTCACGCCTGTTTCTGGTCTATCCTGTTCACCTTCTCCACGCCGTCTACCTGGCCTACTCGATCCATCATGTCTTGCAAATGGGTGGTATTGTTGATGTAGAGCATGATTTGGCCCTCGAACACGCCTTCAGCCGATTTCATGCTGATGGAACGTATATTGATTTGGGAATCATCGTTGACTTTCTCAAGTATGTCCTTCGCCATGCCAGGACGGTCGAAGCCGGTGATGGAGATTCCTGTGAGGAAGCCGATGCGTTCGTTCTTTTTCCATTTCGCCTTGACGATGCGGTTGCCGTACTGGGACATCAGTTCGATAGCCTTCGGGCAATTGGTGCGGTGAACTTCGATGCCTTTGTTAGGGATGATGATGCCGATCACGTCATCGCCTGGAATCGGATTGCAGCATTCGGGGATGATGTAGTTGAGTTTCTGTATGTCATTGCCGAGCAGCAGGCTTTCGGGCTTGTTTTCCACCTGCGCTTGGATGGCATCTTGCAAGTTGAGCGTGCTGCTTTGGCTTTGTGTGGCGTTTTTTGACTGGTTGCTGGCATTCCCTCGGCGGAACATCTGCCAGAACCAATTTTCGTGCTTCTCTTCCTGAGGCTTGAAAATGGGCTTGATATCCTTTTCCTCGATTTTGTGCATCGCCACATCGTAGAAGAGTTCCGATTTGTTCTTGCGCGAAAATGCGTTTTGGATTGTCCGGATGTTCTCTTCGGTGAAGGACACGGAAAGGGTCGACAGGATTTGCTGCAGGGCATCGCGCCCTTGGTTGTAGTACCGGGCGTGTTCCTCGCGCAGCCATTGGCGTATCTTGGACTTTGCCCGGGAGGAGACTACGTAATCGAGCCAGTTTTCGCTTGGTTTCTGTGTCTTGGAAGTGATGATTTCAACCTGGTCTCCGTTTTTGAGCTTTTGGTTGATAGGCACTAATTTGTGGTTGACCTTGGCTCCGATTACGCTGAACCCGATTTCGGAATGGATATGGAAAGCGAAGTCGAGCACGGTGGATCCGGCCGGAAGGCTCTTGACATCGCCGGTAGGCGTATAGACATAAATTTCGCCGTTGAAGAAGTTCTGCCGGAAGTCGTTCAGGAAGCTTAGCGAATTGTCAGAGGCGGAATGTTCCAGCATTTCCTTGATCTTGTTCAGCCAGAGGTCGAGCCCGGTCTCTCCGTCAGGGTTGATGCCTTCGTTCTTGTAGCGCCAGTGGGCTGCATAGCCTCTTTCGGCTATTTCATCCATCCGTTTGGAGCGGATCTGCACTTCGATCCAGCGTCCGGTATTGCTCATGACGGTGGTGTGCAAGGCTTCGTAGCCGTTGGATTTCGGAATTGCGATCCAGTCTCGCAACCGGTCGGGATTAGCCCGGTAAAGGCTGTTGACAATGGCGTAGACACGGTAGCAGTCGGCTTTTTCGTTCTCAACCGGCGAATCCAGGACAATCCGTATCGCGAAGAGGTCGTAGACTTCCTCGAACGGGATGCCTTTTTTCTTCATCTTGCCCCAGATGGAGCAAATGGACTTGACACGGCCTGAAATCGAGAATTTGAGGCATTCCGCGTCCAGCTTCTTGCGGATCGGGTCTATGAAGTTGTTGATCAAATCCTCGCGTTCAGGCTCGCTTTGCTTGATTTTCTCGGCAATGAAGTTGTAGATATCCGGTTCGGTGTACTTCATGGCCAAGTCTTCCAATTCGCTCTTGATGGAGAAAAGCCCTAGACGGTGGGCGAGAGGCGCGTAGATGTTGATGGTCTCGGATGCGATTTTGAGCTGCTTGTCGCGGGACATGGAATCGAGCGTGCGCATGTTGTGCAGGCGGTCGGCCAGCTTTATCAGGATTACCCTCACATCATCCGAAAGGGAGAAGAGGAGCTTCTTGAAGTTTTCGGCTTGGATAGAGAAAGACTGGTTCTGGTCGAAAATGGCATCTATTTTTGTCAATCCGTCTACAATGCGGGCCACGGTAGGCCCGAAGCCGTTCTCGATATCGGTAAGCGTGTATTCGGTGTCTTCCACCACATCGTGCAGTAGGGCGCAGACTACGGCGGTAGGGCCTAAGCCTATGTCCTCGACCACGATGTGGGCTACTTCCAGCGGGTGGTAGATATAAGGTTCGCCAGACTTGCGGCGAGTATGCCCATGCGCGGTCACTGCCAGGACGAAGGCTTTGTGGATCGCATCGTGTTCCTCTTGGCTTATTTCGCGTTTGAACGATTTGAAAATGAGCCGGTATCGCCTCAAAATCTCTTTTTTCTCTTGTGCTTCGTCAATCTTGTACATGGGCTTGATTTTTAAGGGATGGACTCTGTGTATCGCTTGTGGAACTGCGGCCGCCGGAGTCCGCCGGATCCGGATCGGTTCCCCTTTTCCCGGCCTGCATCGGTTCCGGGTTTGCGGGGCGGGGGCATCCCAGACTGGCGCGGTCTAAGTCGAAGATCTCCAAATTGGACAGCTCTTTTCCGTTGATGTCGAGCCGGACAGCGGTTATATGGGTGTGGAAACCTTTGTTCCCGGCTGCTCCGGGGTTTATATGCAGCCAGCCGTGCTTCTTGTCCGATATTACTTTGAGAATATGCGAATGCCCGCTGATGAATATGTCCGGCTTCTCGGTTTCGAGCCAGGGAAGGATGCCGGGCGCGTAATGCCCAGGATACCCCCCGATATGGGTCATGGCTATCTTGCAGCCTTCGCATTCAAAAATTTGCCTTTCCTTGAGGGAAAGACGGACCAGATAGTCGTCGATGTTTCCATAGACGGCTACCATGGGTTTGAATGCCGCCAAGCGATCCAGCACAGGCAGCCCTCCCAAATCCCCGGCATGCCACAGGCATTGGCAAGGCTCCAGGAAACGGAGTACCTGGGGGAGAAGTTCTCCATGGGTATCGGAAAGGATGCCGGCTTTAATCATGGCGGCTGTTTTTTGTCGTTTCGTATTTTGTCTTGTTGCCGCGGCATCGGTCCTTGCGGAATCGCAAAGGAGCCGGAAGGACCCGGTACGCGGCTTTTCCACCGCTTCCTTGTATCCGGTTCCCGGGCGGCGATGGCTGTTTCCCGGAAAATCTCGAAAGCCGGGAATTTAACGGAGCCGGTCGGCGGAACGTACCAGGGCTTCGTCTTTCTTGATGGCTCGCGATGCCATGTTGATGAGGATGAGCGATCCGAAAGGAAGGAAGCAAATCCAGCGGTATTTCACTATCCTTCCTGCTTCTTCGGCCATATCGGGGACAAGGTTCGACGCAATGGCATCCGGGCCGAGGAAGAGCAGGCCGAGGAGGATGATGTCGAGGAAGAAAGCGGTCGCGCAAAGCTTGGTCTGCCGGGGCCGGTTCTTGTACGAAAACAAGGCTACGGCCAGGAACACGACAACGAGGGCGGCTACGATGGTGAAGATGGGGAACCAGTACGACCCTGCTGTCGCATTGAACACTTTCCCGTCTCCCGTGAATCCGCTCATGTTCATCGGATATTCATGCCCTTTGATGTTGAAACTGACTATGGGTCCCAAGAAAAGGCTGGCTGTCAATAGCATGGCTAGAAAAAGGAATACCGATTGGATTCGTTGGATCATTTTGCACGGAGGTTTTAAAGGTTAATCTTTTTTTGAGCGAGAGATAGTTATCATATGCACATTTTTAGTGTTTTATGTTGAATCGATTATCTCTGCCTCGCTCTTTTGAGCTACAAATATACGGAAAGTCGAGCGCAGAGCAAACGGGCTTGCACGATTTGCCATGCCGGGACGCACCCTGTATTCGCCGATAGGACAAATATAGCGAAAGGTGAGCGCAATGGCAACAAACTTGTTTGATTGACATTGCCGAACCGTATCCTATATTCGCCGAAGGTCAAATATAGAGAAAAGCAGGGCGCAGAGGCGAACGGAAACGGATTTTCCGGAGCCCTTTTGCCAGGGAGCTTTTTTCCTTTTCTGGAAATTTATTGGTTTTGTATGCATGTTTGCGGTAAAATTGTATATTTGCAGCACTCTTGCGGAAGGTTCGTGCTGCTAAGTTGTTGTCTGTTATTATGGAAGCAAGAGAATTGGGGCATTAGCTCATCTGGTAGAGCGTTTGGTTCGCAATCAAAAGGTAGTGGGTTCGAGTCCCATATGCTCCACAAATTAATCTTGATAATCAATTCTTTATAGGGCAAGAAGACTAAAAGGGGGACTATGTGTCCCTTTTTTCATTTCCGGTTGAACCGTTCCATTGCCTCGGTCTTGGTGGAATCGGCTAGGTCTTGTAGGACCTCATGGCCGAGTAGTCCTTGTGTCCCGTCCATTTCATCACCACTTGCGGCGGGATTCCGAGCATGAGGGCGTTGCAGGTGAACGTCCGCTGTCCGAAATGCGTGCCAATCGGCGCGTACTTGGGAACGGTCTCCTCGATGCGCTCGCTGCTCCTGTAATAGGTCTGCGTCACCGGGCTGTCTATCCCCATAAGCTCGCATAACTCCTTCAGGTACTCGTTCATTTTCCGGTTTTTCCACGAATAGCATTTTTTAGGGTCAGAGGAACGATGAAGGTTGCCCCCAAGAGGGTCTTTCGACAAAGAATCCTTCATAGAACGCATTCTGGCGTGGATTCTCTCTTGGGGAAAGCTGGCTTTTGGCACACACTCTTTTGTTTTTCCTTCGGGGCTTTTCCTGTCTGCCGTCTTGGGAACCGGCCGTATTCCCGCCTCAGGGGACGCTTTCTTGTGCTCGTCTCATTTCATCGTTGTCTGGTTTGCTTTTGCCGGGTGTCCCATGTGTTTGCGACGGCCCATCCATTGGAAGACATGCCTTGGCAACCAGGGAACAGGCAAGATGCCTTACCGGTATTTCCATGAAGCAAGGGAGGCCGCCTGCGCGTTCAGGCGCTGCGGTACGGAAACGGCACGGGCCGGTCAGAGCTTTCCCCGGCAATAGTCCATCTCCTCCAGGCTGCACCAGCCGGCATCGCGGATTTCCTTCAAGAAAAGCTTGGCGCACATCTCGGCATCGTCCCCGGCTCGGTGATGGTGGCCGAACGGAATCTCGAACTGGCTGCAGAGGAAATCCAATGAATTGCGGCTGAAATCGTAAAGATGACGGGCGGCCCGCAAGGAACAGTAATAGTCTATGTCGGGCTTTTCCAAGCCGTAATATTCCAGCGAATACCGGATGCAGCTCATATCGAAAGCCGCGTTGTGGGCCACCAAGACAGGCGTTTCCTGCAAATAATCCAGGATTTTGGCCCATATTGCCGGAAATTCCGGAGAACGGGCCGTGTCCTGTGGCCGGATTCCATGAATCCTGATATTACCCCAATGGTAGTAGTTGTCCTTGGGGCGGACCAGCCAGGAATCCGTCTCGATAATCCGGCCCTCTTTCACCACGCAGATACCGGCTTCACAGACCGAGGCGTGTCCTCCGGTGGCGGTCTCAAAATCAATGGCTATAAAGTCCAAGCCCTGCACGGGGGCATGGGTTCCTGTCGAAGCATCAAACATGGGCGCAAAGGTACGATTATTGCGGTTTCTTATTGCGCTTTTTTCCGGGCGGCGCGAATAATGAAAAACAGGGCAAGCGCTACGAAGCAAGCCAAGATGCAGAACATTTCCGCCTTGTGGTTCATCGGGTCGATCCAGAATTCGGCAAGCAGTTGGTTCCGGGAAAAGACTTCGATGAACGTCCAGAAAATGATGACGGTGGCGATGCCCATGCGGATGTTCGCGCCCCAGCCGGACAACTTGAGTTGATGACGGAACATGAAAATGGAGCCGACCAAGCAACCGATGGCGATAATGAGCGTGACCGGATGGCTGTCGCCCAAGAAAACCGGGTCGTACAAGAACATCAGCAGCAGGTAGAGTGTCCACATCATGAGGTTCAGCTCCAGAAAAGTGGTGATGGAAACGTGGTGCGACATGCTGTGTGGTACGATTTCCTGACGTTTCTTCCCGAAGAACACCTTTTGCAGCCAATTGTACGCCAAGCAGCCGGAACGGGTATTGAACAGGTACAAGACGGTGAACATCATCCAGATACCGAAAGTGGCAGGCATGATCAGGTATTCGGGGCGGGAGCCGGTGAGAGCTTTCAGTTCGGATACAGGCATGTCGTTGACATTGATGCCGTTAATCAGGGTTTGATGCTGGATGCCGATGCCGTTCAGGTATTCTGTCGTGGTGGTGACGATGCCAGAACCCACCAAGTCGTAATGGACTCCGTATCGGCCTGCGTAATAAGCAAAAAGGAATTCAACCCATCCTGTCCAGAAGAGAAGCCCGCCGAACAAACCCCAAAGGGTCTGCTTGGTATCGCCTTTGGCAAAGACACCGATGATGACCATGGCTAATCCTGCCGCACCCATCGCGAAGGCGGCCGGATGCAAGGCCGAGGGGGGCAGATTTGATTCCATGACTTTCATCAAGGCATGACCCAAAGGCATGGTGCAAAGTACTAATAAGAAAGAGGCTATCGTTTTGCCCCAGTGCCATTTTTTTGAGCTTGGAAGGTTTTTCAACCTCTGCCTTCTTCGAGTGTCCTGCAGAGCAGGGAACAAGGTTGTTTTCATAATAGATATTTTAGGGTTTAGCCGTTTTTTTCAGGGGACGTCGAGACGTAAACCAACTTGTACAATCCGTATTTTGCAGGTGGCTATTGCCCCATGTCCATCAATAAGAGCCGCTAATTTATCCCAAATCGCTCATTAGACTTTGGGGAGATTGCCCGCTTGTGTCATGCAGCATGCTTCTGGCTTAGCCGAAGGCGTAGCGGGAAACAGGATGCGGACAGAAGCGGGCAAGATGCCCGAAAGCCTCATTTCCCCAATCAGAAACGGACAGAGTGTCTAATGACCGATTCGGGTTTATTCATCTTGCCCAAAAAGTCCAGACAGGACCGGATTATCCGATGTCATGAAGCAACCAGAAAAGTGAATTGCCAGTTGCAATGTTGTCAGCTCCAGTTCTGGCCGATGCGTCTATGTGGCGGAGACGGTTCGTCTTGAGATTTTCCATGTGAAAATACCCTGAAGTGTTTTTTTCATCTACATCAACGCCTCGATGGCTTGGCGGATTTTTTCCGGGTCGCTGGCCTCGCGGGCGTATTCTTCTATATGGACCGTGCCGCCCATCGAGACTTCGGGATTGCGGAACTGCATCCGGCTCTCGATACGGCTGCGGCCGGAAAGATGGAATTCCTTGGCTCCGGTCTCCCGGGCGATGCGGGCGATATTCCCGGCATTGAGCCCGCAGCCCGGCATCACAATCAGCTTTCCGCTCCGGCAGACTAATTCCTTGAGCAATTCCGTTCCTTCCAACGCCGAATTTTTCATGCCCGAACTCAAAAGCCGTGCGCAACCGGCCGATTGCAGGACGGCCAAGGCCTCGAAAGGATCCCGGCACATGTCGAAAGCCCGATGGAAGGTGAATGGCAGGGGATAAGAAGCCTCTATGCACTGCTCCAGAAACGCCCGGTCCACTTGACCGTCCTCCTGCAGCATCCCGCTCACGATGCCGGCTGCCCCCGACAGCTTGGCTATCCGGATATCTTCCAACATGACCGCCTGCTCCTCAGCCGAATAGAGGAAATCCCCGCCCCGGGGACGGATAATCACATTCACAGCGATGCCCTCCACAGTACAGGCCTGTTTGATACAGCCATAAGAGGGGGTCGTACCGCCTTCCGGCATCCCGGCGCAAAGCTCCACCCGGTCCGCCCCGGCTTCAGCCGCCGCCTTGACGCTTTCCACCGAATTGGCGCAGACTTCTATCTTGAATTCCGAACGTTTCATTGTATTTCAAGTTCTATCACATAATCGATTTCATCCGGCACTTTCCCGAAAGAAAGCCAGACCCCATCCTTGTCCTGCTTGAACCGGACCGGCTTCCCGGAAGCGAACTCCTTGGCCCTCTTTACTTTCAGCCCCGTCACCGGCACAAAAAGCCCCTTGTCCGGCAAGTCCAATATATGTACATACCGCTTGTCGCCTTTGCGCGTCATCACGCCCCAGTCCCGCGGGCTCACTTCGCCACCCCGCGTCCCGTGCAGCGTAGGCCCGTAAACCTTCATCCATTCCCCGATTTCCTTGAGCCGTTCCAGTGCCAAAGCCGGCAATTCGCCGTCAGGCTGCGGGCCGATATTCAGCAGCAGGTTGGCATTGCGCCCGGCCGCCCGCACCAGATAATGAATCAAAGTCCGCGTATCCTTGTAGTCTTGGTCGGCAATCTTGTAGCCCCACATCCCGTTCATCGTCTGGCAAGTCTCCAATGGCAAGGAACTGATATCCTGACCCGACAAGCCCGCCGTGTTCTCTCCAGGCAGGTCCCGCTCGAAAATCTGGATATCCTCGCCCTCGAACGGCACCTGATGATGGTTGTTCCCAAGCAGGCACGCAGGCTGCAGCTCATGCACCATTTGGTACTGTTCCGGCAGCTGCCAGTCGAAACTGCTGTCCTGGTCGTGATCCCACCAGCCGTCGAACCAGATAGCCCCGATAGGGCCGTATTCCGTCAGCAATTCCCGTATCTGATGGTTCATGAACGCATAATAAGTAGCCCATTCCCCGTGGCTGTCGCGCCCTGTGCCACGGCCTGTCCGTCCTAAAGGATAATAATCCTCCCGGTCCCAGTCCAAATGCGAATAATACAGATGCAAGCCGATTCCCTGCTTCTGGCATTCCTCGGCCAGTTCTTTCAGCACATCCCGCTTGAAAGGCGTGGCATCCACGATATTGTAGTCCGAAAATTCGGTGTCCCACATCGAAAAGCCTTCGTGGTGCCGGGTCGTGAAACAAATGTATTGGGCACCCGAAGCCTTGATGGCCGACACCCATTCGGCCGCATCGAAGCGGGAAGGGTAGAAGCCCCCGGCCAGCTTGCGGTATTCTTCATGGTCGATGCCCCGGTTCATGTACCATTCGCCCTGCGCCAGCATGCTGTACAGGCCCCAATGCAGGAAGATGCCGAATTTTTGGTCGCGGAAATGTTCCCGAGCCTGCAAGTTCTCCTCGGAAGGAATGTAACGGTATTCAGCAGTCTCTGATGCCGTTGACCGTTTGGCTGCTTCTGCCACCGAGTCCGATGCAGGATTTTCCGCCTTGGCGATGCCTAAGCCGAGCGTCATGCCAAGCCCCAGCAAAAGCACTGTATTATATTTCATTTTCATAGGATTAACTTGGATTTTCGGGCTTAATGCCCCATTGGACATAAGGCAGGGCAATATCATAAAACCCGATAGACCAGTTCCGATGCCGGCCTTTTGGGTACATGGTGGACCCCATCCTCCGTCCGCCAGTATTTTACATCCCCGCCTTGCATTTCTTCTATCACCACCTTTTCTTTAGGGCGACCCAAGGCCAGGACATGCAGGATTTGCAAGTGTCCGGGCAGTTGCAGCAAGTTCCGGAGTTCCGCATTGTTGAATGCCTTGATGATGCAGCAACCATAGTCCTCCGCGCAGGCCGACAGTCCGAGCGTCTGCAACTGGATGCCGTCGTCGCAAAGGCAGTTCGGTGCTATGTCCTTGTCCAAGAGCTGAATCAGGTAAGCTGACGGGCGTTCGCCTTCCTCCGGCCCCGGCCAGTCCTTGAGATAGCCGGCCCAAGTCAGAAGCGGGAACACCTTGGCGCATTCTTCCGCCTGATGCACGATAACATATTTGAGATCTTGCGCGTTGCGGCCCGACGCGCAGTAACGGCAGTTGCCAACCCAGCGCATGAGCGATTCCACCGGAATCCGGTCATTTTGGATGAAACGCCTTATGGAACGGTTCTGCTGCAAAAGTTTTGCCAACATGGCCGGTATGGATTGCGAAATATCGCTTGCTTGCTGATTGTAACTAGATGTCATTGGCAGTGTATTCTTAGGGCTGCGAAGATAGGGATAATCTGACTTTGCAACGCCACATGACCGCAAATCTTTTCAAAGCCCGTCTCAGGCCGCACTTCTACTGCATCCGGTATTTCCTCGGTGTCATGCCGGTGGCCGCCTTGAACCCAAATCGGTCATCAGACACGCCGGGGCTGTTTTCGGTTAGGAAAATGAGGCTTTCGGGCATCTTGCCCGCCTCTGTCCGCATCCTGTTTCTCGCTACGCCTCGACGTAGCCCGCTACGCCTTCGGCTAGGCGAGAAGCATGCTGCATGACACAAGCGGGCAATCTCCCCAAAGTCTAATGACCGATTTGGGTTGAAGTACTTGCCAAAGAAGGACGGGTTGGGGAAATTCATCATGTCGCTGATTTGCTGGACACTGAAGTTCTTGTTGCCTAACAAGCTCTTGGCTTCGAGAATCACCATTTTCTGAATCCATTCCGATGCAAAGCTGCGGAACACTTGTAGATGACCTGTGACAGGTATTTGGGAGTGAGGCAAAGCATATCCGCATGAAAAACGATACCCCTTTCCTTGCGGCAGCTCTCTAAACCCAAATCGGTCATTAGACACGCCGAGTGTGTTTCCTGTTTTCGAAGAGGGATGCTTTTGTGCATCTTGTTCGCTTCTGTCCGCATCATGCTCCTCGCTACGCCTCGACGTAGCCCGCTACGCCTTCGGCTAGGCCAGAAGCATGCTGCATGACATAAGCGGACAATCTACCCAAAGTCTAATGACCGATTTGGGATAAAAAAAGCCAGATTGGAAGTCCGGAACGCCGAATTGGAGCTGGTACAGAACGAACGCCTCTTGACGATGGAAGCCCGACAGGCGGCTTTGAACTTGCGTGAAGGCTATATGTTGATTGGATCGGCCCGGCTTTCGGTGGAACACGCTACGGAAAGCCTCCGGGTCATGCGCCAGCGGTACGACTTGCAGATGTGCAGCCTGGGCGACCTGCTCGATGCCTATGCGCAATGGCAGCGGGCCGAAAGCAACTTGATTGAAGCCCAGACTCAGTACAAGATTCACGAAACCGAATACCTCCGTGCCACGGGGAATTTGTAATTTCGCCACAAGTCCGGACGGGCATCCAGCGCGAACCGGGCAAGAGAGATGCGGAAAATCATACATATAGACATGGATGCATTCTACGCCTCGGTAGAGCAGCGGGACTTCCCCGAGCTGAGGGGCAAGCCGGTGGCGGTAGGCCGGGCGGAGGCACGTTCGGTGGTTGCCGCCGCCAGCTACGAAGCCCGGAAATTCGGGGTCCGTTCCGCCATGCCTTCCTTGCAGGCACAACGCCTTTGCCCGCAGCTGCATTTCCAGCCCGCCCGTTTCGAGGTCTATCGTGCCGTATCGGCGCAGATACGTTCCATTTTTTTGGACTACACCGATTTGGTGGAACCCTTGTCGTTGGACGAAGCCTATCTGGATGTGACGCGCGACAAGAAGGACATCCGATCGGCCACCTTGATCGCCTTGGAGATAAAGAAGCGGATTCGGGAAAAGACGGGCCTGACCGCCTCGGCCGGCGTTTCCTACAATAAGTTCCTGGCCAAAATGGCTTCGGACTACCGGAAGCCGAACGGGATTTTCGTGGTCGAACCCCATCAGGCGGAGGCTTTCATCCTGCCTCTGCCGATAGAGAAATTCTACGGGGTAGGCGAGGTGACCGCCCGGAAATTCAAGGAAATGGGCGTGCATACAGGAGCCGGCCTGCTGAAACTGAGCCGGAACTACCTTATGTCTCGCTTCGGCAAGGTCGGTTCCTATTATTACGACATCGTGCGGGGCATAGACGAACGTCCCGTGCAGCCGGAGCGGGTCCGGAAGTCCTATAGTGTGGAAAAAACCTATGCGGAGGACATCCACGACCGATTCGGCCTGATAACCGAGCTCTACCGTTTGGAAAAACGTCTGGCTCGTTTGTTAGAGAGGGACGGCGTGGCAGCCAAGACCGTGGCCATCAAGGTGCGTTACCACGATTTCACGACCCAGAGCCGCAACCATACGCTCCCGTATCCGGTAACGAATTTCGAAAGCCTGCACCAAGCCGTCCGCCAGATGCGGGATAGCTTCCCTTGGCAGGATCAAGGCATCCGCCTCTTGGGCGTGGGGGTCCAGAACCTGATATTGCCGGATGCCGAGGAACATTCCATCAAGCAACTGAGCCTGTTTTGAGAAGCTGTTTAAAATTTCTTACAATCCTGAAAAGGCTGGATTTTCAGGGACCGGTTTCAGGATTTTGTTTGCCCGTCGGGGGCTATTTCGGGTCTGGGTTGAGCGATGCTCGATGATAGCTTGGTCTCGGAGAAATCAAAGCAAGCTTTGCTTCCCCGCTCGACTTTCGCTATCGTTTGCGTTTTTCACGTCAGATAGCTTGGCTATCCTTCTTTGAAAAACGCGGCGCCATCCCTCCAAATCCCCTCCCGATGGCCTGAACAAATAAATTTAACCCAAATCGGTCATTAGACTTTGGGGAGATTGCCCGCTT
>CALUGT010000032.1 GCA_944320265.1 uncultured Bacteroidales bacterium
CTGCGCTCGGCTTGCACTTTATTTTAAGTTTCACTTGGAATAAAGGCTGCGCCTCGGCATAGCACGAACTTCGTTCGTCTCTGCGCTCGGCTTGCACTTTATTTTACAATCCCTTTTTCCAGGTATTCGGCGAGGTTGGTGCGGATGCGTTCGCTGGCTTTTTCCATAGCGACTTTCTCCATGTCGGCATCGACCATGATTTTTACCAATTGCTCAAAGCTCGTCTTGGTAGGATTCCAGCCCAGCTCGCGTTTGGCCTTGCTCGGGTCGCCCCAGAGGTTGACCACATCGGTGGGGCGGTAGAAATCAGGGGAAACCTCTACAATGACGCGGCCGGTGGCTTTGTCGATGCCTTTTTCGTTCTCGCCTTCGCCTTGGAAGTCCAGCTCGATGCCTACGTGGTGGAATGCCAGCTGGCAGAATTCCCGGACGGAATGCTGTTCGCCGGTGGCAATGACAAAGTCTTCCGGCTTGCTGTTCTGCAAGATGAGCCACATGCATTCCACGTAATCCTTGGCATAGCCCCAGTCCCGCAGGCTGGACAGGTTGCCCAGATAGAGCTTCTCCTGTTTGCCGTGCGCGATCCGTGCGGCGGCCAAGGTGATTTTCCGGGTCACGAAAGTCTCTCCCCGTCGTTCGGATTCATGGTTGAAAAGGATGCCGGAGCAGCAGAACATGCCGTAGGCTTCGCGGTACTCTTTCACAATCCAGAAACCGTAGAGCTTGGCAACGGCATACGGGCTGTAAGGATGGAATGGCGTATTCTCGTTCTGAGGGACTTCCTCCACTTTTCCGTACAGTTCCGAAGTCGAAGCTTGGTAAATCCGGCAGGTTTCGGCCAAGCCGCAAAGCCGTACCGCTTCCAGTACCCGGAGCACGCCGGTGGCGTCCACGTTGGCTGTGAATTCGGGAACATCGAACGATACTTGCACATGGCTTTGGGCGGCCAGGTTGTATATTTCGTCCGGGCGGACTTTCCCGATGACTTGCAGCAGGCTCATCGAGTCGGAGAGGTCGGCATAGTGGAGGTGGAAATGCGGTCTTCCCTCCAAATGGGCGATCCGTTCCCGGAAATCGACCGAGGAACGGCGTATCGTCCCGTGGACATCGTATCCTTTGTCTAGCAGGAATTCAGCCAGAAAAGAACCGTCCTGTCCTGTGATTCCAGTAATCAGTGCTTTTTTTTGCATGGATGTTTTGTTATGGGTATTTTGCGAAGGCTTTCCGCTTATTCCGTTTTCCTCTGCTCGCAAGACTTGCAAAAATATGAAGAAAAACGAATAGAGACGGTATGCGCTTGGAAAAACGGCTGAGGTGCATCCGGACTCGTTGACAGTCGAAAAGCAAGCCTGTGGATGCAGCGGATTTCTGCGTCATCAGGGAGACTGAGGTGCTCTTGTTCAGTTGACGCAGGGCAAGCATGGGGCTGTTGGAGAAACAAATTTCAATAGGGATTCGGCAAGGTTGGACTTGTCTGTCCCCTGATGCCTCCACGTGATGCCGGTGGCTGATGCTGTTTTCATTTGAGTGGTTTGAAGATACTGTTGATTTTCGTCACGAGGATTTCTCCTATCTTGTAGGGGTATCGCAGGCCGAGGAAGAACAGGTTGGAGTAGATGCCGTTCTGTTTCAAGGCACGCAGATGGTCGTGCATGATCTGTTCATGGCTGCGCAGTCCCGAGGTGGAAGCCCCGCCGATGCGCATTGTCACGAAGTCTTTGGGAATGTATCGGGTGCGGATGCGGTGAATGAATATCAGGCGGAGCAGGTTCTCAAAGTCGGCGGCCACCTTGTAGGTCAGGTCGAAGGCACCGTATTTCTCATAGGCCGCTTTGCGGCAATAGAACGAAGGATGTGCAGGCATGAAGCCGAAGCGCATCCAGCTGCGATGGAACGGGCGGGAGGTGTAGTATCTTACGCTGTAAAGTATCAATAGATACGCTACAATTTTTCTTTTCGTAGACAAATCTTAATCTGTATCTTCGTGGCATGAAAGAAGATATACGAAAAATACGGATGCGCCAAAAATGGCTTGGGATATACACCGAAACGGGTTCTGTGACAAAAACAGCCCTTCGGTGCGGGATTGCCCGTTCCACGTTATACCGTTGGATAAATCGCGAGAAAGAACAAGGTAAGTCAAAATTGTCCGATAAGTCTAAACGCCCATCAAGACTCGCAAATATGAAGGTAACGCCTGGAATTGAAACCATTATTCTTAATCTGCGTGAGACGAGAAAATGGGGAGCGCAACGGATTGCCAACTATCTGCTTAGGAAGAGAATAAAGCTCTCAGCCATGACCGTGTGGCGTGTGTTGAAAAGGCATCAGGTTAAAGCTGTTGTGAAACGGCGTAAAAAGTCAGACTATATCAGATATAGTAAAGAAATTCCTGGGGAAAGGATCCAGCTGGATGTAATGAAAGTACGAAATGGAGCATATCAGTTCACGGCCATAGATGATTGTACCCGTTTGAGGACCATTCGTGTATATCCCAATAAAAAAGCGGAAAGTACAATTCATTTTTTAGGAGAGATACTGAACACCTTTCCTTTTCCCGTTCAACGGATACAGACTGATTGGGGAACAGAATTCTTCAATTATGATTTCCAATATGAACTGCATGACCATTTTATCAAGTTCAGACCTATCAAACCAAGGACTCCACATTTGAATGGCAAAGTTGAAAGGTCTCAGCAGACCGATAAGACAGCGTTTTGGAATCTTATAGATTTGTCGGATAAGACACTTGATTTGAATGCGATGGCTATGGAATGGCAGGAGTTCTACAATAAGAAACGACCACATTCCTCGCTGAACGGCAAGACTCCGATGCAAAAACTCAAGTCTGTTGAGCACCTTATTCCAATCCAGCCCGATGTGAGTGAAAAATTCTTGGAGTCAAACGAAGAAATCCTGCCACGTAATTACGAATATCTTAAATTCATAAAACATAGAAATAAGAAAGCTGTTGTTCAATAAGCTGTGGAGAATTACAAATATATCACTGACTGTTAACACTTTTAAGCTCATCGGTCGGGGAACGGCCAGCGCCAAGGGGCGGGACCACCCGTCCCGACGAGCGTAAAAATACGGCAAGCTAATGTAGCGAATCTGTTGTTATAGCACAGTTTATTTGATATTAATATGCTGATTTACACTTCTGTCATGTTCTTGGTAAATGCGTCAGAGAGGAAGTGGATTGGTAATTCTCGTAATCCATTGAGCTTTTGCAGGATCGTGAATGGAGTGATTTGTCTAATGTAAATTGACAGATAATCGCCGTTTGAAGGCGTTTGTTGATATTTGGTATTGTATATCAGTCTCTTTGTATGCAATTTTCTGAGGCTGTTTTTCTCAGGGTGATTGCCCAAGAGTTGGCAGGTACGCGATAGAGGCTTCGCGTATGCAGCTGACGGCAGGCGGGAAGGGTGAGGGCTGGTGAGCGGCAGAGGGTAGGGACAGGAAAGGATTCAAGGGCAAAGATAGCGACATCAGAAGTCCTGAAGCGAACGGAAGAAGCCGGTACTGGCGACAGAAGAGACCCATGCTGCTTTTCAAGCGGGTAGGCATTAATCCCGCCATGGGCATCTGGAGTCTGATTTTCTGCCCAGTCCGCAGCTTCTGCAACGGTCTGTCCGGCGATGCCGCGAACTTGCTGCTTTCGGCAGCCGTCTGTAACATCCGTTTTGGCGCGGTTGCCCTGGCTCTGGGGTGAGACAGATTTCCGTCCAAAGGAGAGGCTGCCTCCCGCCACGCTGGATGCTTGACACGAGAGAATCTCAGAAGGCGCGTGGCACTCTATAGCAAAGGAACCGATTTCCGCCACGCTGGATGCCTATCGACCCCGGTACATCTCCTCGTAGTATTTCTGGTAATCCCCGCTGGTCACATTGTCCATCCATTCCTGGTTGTCCAAGTACCATTGCACGGTCTTTTCGATGCCTTCCTCGAATTGCAGCGAAGGTTCCCATCCCAGTTCACGGTGCAGTTTGCTGGAATCGATGGCGTAGCGCATGTCATGCCCCTTGCGGTCGGTCACGTAAGTGATCAAGTCGAGTGAATGCCCCTCCGGATTGCCTAAGAGGCGGTCTACCGTCCGTATGATGACCTTGATGATGTCGATGTTCTTCCATTCGTTGAAACCGCCGATATTGTACGTCTCGGCAACCCGTCCCTTGTGGAAGATCAAGTCGATGGCCCGGGCATGATCCTCCACGTACAGCCAGTCCCGCACGTTTTCCCCCTTGCCGTAGACAGGCAACGGTTTCCGCTTTCGTATGTTGTTGATGAAAAGAGGAATGAGCTTTTCAGGGAACTGGTAGGGGCCGTAGTTGTTCGAGCAGTTGGTCACCACGGTCGGCATCCCGTAGGTATCGTGGAACGCACGGACGAAATGGTCGCTCGAAGCCTTGCTGGCCGAGTAGGGGCTGTGCGGATTGTATTTTGTCTCTTCAGTGAAGAAGTCGTCCCCGTAGACCCGGTGCGCGCTGTGTCCGGACTTGATGCCCTCGGGGTGCGTCAGTTCCAAAGCCCCGTAGACCTCGTCGGTGGAAATATGGTAGAACCGTTTCCCTTCGTAGCCCTCCGGCAGGGATTCCCAGTAAAGCTTGGCCGCCTGCAGCAGGCTCAGTGTCCCCAACACATTGGTCCGGGCAAAAGTGAACGGGTCTTTGATGCTTCGGTCCACATGGCTTTCGGCAGCCAGATGGATGATGCCGTCCGCATGGAACTCCTCCATCAGCCGGCGGACAGTCTCGAAATCGCAGATATCCGCTTTTGCAAAGGTATAGTTCGGCTTGCTCTCGATGTCCTTCAGGTTGGCCAGGTTGCCGGCATAGGTCAGCTTGTCCAAGTTGATGACATGGTAGTCGGGGTATTTGTTCACGAACAGGCGGACCACATGGCTTCCGATGAAGCCCGCCCCGCCCGTGATGATGATGTTCCGTTTGAAATCCATATTGTATCTTTTTTGCGCGGGACGCTTTGTCCGGGCCGCAGGCTCCTTCGCGTCCTTGATCAGCTGTATGTATTCCGGCTCTATTTCCACGCCCACCGCCAGGATGCCTGGCAGCTCCACGACAATCCTTTTCGTCCGTGCCCCCCGCACCGAAAGCAGTTTCCCTTCGATTCCGTCCAGAGGCCCCCCGATGATTCGGACTTGCTTCCCGCACATGGAAGGCGTCAGTTCCCCCGGCAGGAAGAAGCGGGGCGACCCGGCATTTTTGACAGCCAGGATGAATCTATCCATGTCCTTGTCCTTGACCACCATAGGCTCGCAATAAGCACCTCGAATGTAGCGGTATTGCAAGGTGGGCATCCTTTCCACGATGGAATCCATGACGGCACGGCTCGAATGGACGAAAAGCAAGTCCGTCACAAACGGCTTTTCTTCCCGTTTCTTTGCTCCCCGGCGGGATGCGATTCTTTCGCGCAAAGGCGTGAAGACCTCGATTTGCTTCTCGGCCAGTGCCTTGTAGGCCGGCAGTTTAGCGTTGGAACGTTTCAAATCCCGCATCACGAACCATTGCAAGAGTCCGTCCCTGTCCGGATGCCGCGATTTGCAGTCTCCGGAGTCTTGGTGAGCGCCGCGGATTGATTCCATAAAAGCGACATGTCAAAAGGCAAAACAAGCGGAAAAGACATGGAAACTAATCCTGCTTTGTGTGTTAAAATACACAAAAACAGATGGTTATACAAAAAAACTTCGCTTTTTCGCTATGTTCCCTTAAGCCCGGGACTTGGAAGTCCCAAGCTTCCACGTAGTCTGCACTCTCCTTTTCCCCTTGGGAATCAAATCCCTCTGGAAGGGTGGCATGCGCAAAAAACGTAGCCGGTGCAACTCTCTTCGCCGCGCTTCGGAGAGTAGGGCACCATCCGTGCAAAGATAATCAAAAAAGCCTTTCGCGTACTCCTTGCGGTGTTTTTTGAGCGTGCAGGGTCAAGGTTCCGGCCTTTTGCTCAATCCAGGAACTGCCTGGTCCGTTCTATTTCGTCCACCACTTTGAGGAGGTACTGCCCGTAAGGGTTCTTCAGCATCGGCTGGGCCAGCTGCCGCATCTTGCCGGCATCGATCCAGCCTTTCCGGAACGCGATGCCTTCCAGGCACGCCACTTTCAGCCCTTGGCGCTTCTCGATGACCTCCACGTAGGTGCTGGCTTCGGCCAGGGAATCGTGGGTGCCAGTGTCGAGCCATGCGAATCCTCTTCCCAATGTTTTGACCTTGAGTTCTTTGTCTTCAAGGAAACGCTGGTTCACCGTGGTGATTTCCAGTTCCCCGCGAGCGGAAGGCTTGATGTTCTTGGCCACATCCACCACTTTGTTCGGGTAAAAGTACAGGCCTACCACCGCGTAGTTCGATTTTGGCTGCGCCGGCTTTTCCTCTATGCTCAAGCAGTTGCCATCCTTGTCGAATTCGGCCACGCCGTAGCGTTCAGGGTCGCTGACCCAATAGCCGAAAACGGTGGCCTTGTGTTCCTCCTCAGCCGTGCGGACAGCATCTTTCAGCATGACAGTGAAGTTGTTGCCGTGGAAGATATTGTCTCCTAAGACCAGGCAGACGGCATCGTCCCCGATGAACTTTTCCCCGATGATGAAGGCTTGGGCCAAGCCATCGGGAGAAGGTTGCTCGGCGTATTCGAAATGCACGCCAAAGTCGCTGCCGTCGCCTAAGAGCCTCTGGAAGCCCGGCAGATCCTGCGGCGTGGAGATGACAAGTATCTCCCGGATGCCCGCCAGCATCAGGACCGAGATAGGGTAGTAGACCATGGGTTTGTCGTAGATGGGCAGCAATTGCTTGCTGACACCTTTGGTGATTGGGTAGAGGCGGGTCCCCGAACCGCCTGCCAGGACAATGCCTTTCATGATAGATGATTCTTGAATCTTAATATGTTTTATACTATGGAAGTTCTATAAACCCGAATCGGTCATTAGGCACGCCGTGTCTGTTTCCGATTGGGAAATGAGGCTTCCGGGTATCTTGCCCGCTTCGGCAAGCACCGTTCGCTTGCATGGCCAGCCCTGCGCTTTCTGGGACATCCCGGATTCCGCTGCCCGGAGCAGGAAAGCGCTTATGCCTGGTTTGCCGGATCTGCATAGGGCGTCCCGATGGACATGCTGCGGATGATGCCTCGGGTCGCAGCAAGTTCACAGCCGGGCATCGACGGCATCCTTGGGCAGCACGCCTTTCACATCATAGACCACGCCCTCGGACGGATTTTGCAGGAATTTCCGCACATCCACTCCTTGGAACGCTTCGTGCGCCACGCCGAGTATCACGGCATCGAACCGCCCGTGCAGGCTTTCCAAGCCGGTATGCCGGATCCGGATCCCGTACGCTTCTTCCACTCTCCGAGGGTCGGCCCATGGGTCGAAGACCGTTATGTCGGAGGTGTATTCCTTCAGCGTATGGTAGATGTCCACTATCTTGGTGTTCCGGATGTCCGGGCAGTTCTCCTTGAAGGTGATGCCGAGGATCAGGATACGGGCATCCTTGACCCGGATGCCTTTCAGGTTCATGGTTTTGATGGTCTGGTTGGCCACGTAGTCCCCCATGCCGTCGTTGAGCCGTCGGGCGGCAAACATCACGCGGGGCAGTACCCCGTAAACCTGGGCCTTCTGTATCAAGTAATAAGGATCCACGCTGATGCAGTGGCCGCCTACCAGCCCGGGGCTGAGCCTGATGAAGTTCCACTTCGAGGAAGCCGCCTCGAGGACATCGTGGGTGTCGATGCCCATCGCATTGAAGATTTTGGCCAGTTCGTTCATGAAGGCGATATTGACATCCCGTTGCGCGTTTTCTATGATTTTGGATGCCTCGGCGACCCGGATGGACGGAGCCTTGTGCGTGCCGTTGACCAAGACCGATCGGTACACGCGGTCTACTAATTCTGCTATTTCCGGAGTGGATCCGGATGTGACCTTCTTGATTTTCTCCACGGTATGTTCCTTGTCGCCCGGATTGATGCGTTCCGGGCTGTATCCGGCAAAGAAGTCCCGGTTGAAGCGCAGGCCGGATACCTTTTCGATGACAGGCAGGCATTCCTCTTCGGTGACTCCGGGGTAGACAGTGGACTCGTATACCACCGTGTCCCCGGCGGAGACCACTTGCCCGACCGATTCGCTGGCTTCTCGCAGCGGCCTGAGGTCCGGCCGGTTGTTCTCGTCCACGGGCGAAGGCACTGCCACCACATAGAAATTGCAGTCCCGGATATCATCCAGGCAGGATGTGCAGCGGAACCCCCGGTTCAAGGCTTCCTGCAAGAGGCTGTCTTCCACCTCGAGCGTGCTGTCGTGCCCTTGCATCAAGGCATCCGCTCGCTTTTTGTCCGAATCGTAGCCGATTGTCGGGTATCTTGTCGAGAACAATCGTGCCAGAGGAAGTCCTACGTAGCCTAAGCCGATGACGGCGATACGTAGCTGGTCTATGGAGGGGATGGTGGGTTGCTGGATATTCGGCATGGCAATGGATTTGGAACGTACCCGCTTTCCACGAGGCGGATTCCATGCCTCGGCAAAAGACAGAATACCTGCAAAGGTAACATTATTTCAGCCATGAGAGGAATCTGCGGCGGACTGTTGTGCCAGCTTGCCCTGCCAGGTGTCTCGTTCCTCCATCCTTTTTTCAATCCTTTGCAGTACCATGTCGGCTCGGATCATGCCGAAGGTGGGGCCGGCCTGGAAGCGGGGCGGCGCTTCTCCGGAAAAGCGTTCGATGCAGATGGACGGGGAAAGCCGTTCTGTGAAATCGATGACGAAATCGATGTATTCCTCCAGGCTGAAAAAGCGGAACCGGTCCGGGTCGGAAGCATAGTCCCGTTCCAAGGCTGTGCCTTTGATGATCTGCAGCTGGTGCAGCTTGAGGCTCTGCACGGGAAGGCTGGAAACCATTTCAGCCTGTTCCAGGTCTTCCTCCCGGCTTTGCGATGGCAGCCCGAGGATCAGGTGCGTCCCGGTGGGGATCCCTCGTTCTGAGGCCGAAGCGAAAGCCTTCCGGGCACATTCAAAGCCATGTCCGCGCTTCATCCAGCGCAGGCTCTTGTCATAGCAGCTTTCGATGCCCATTTCCAGATGCAGGAGGCAACGTTCCGATAGCCGGGCCAGGTAATCAAGGATTTCCTCGTTGACGCAGTCGGGCCGGGTCCCGATGGCCAGTCCTGCCACGCCAGGCACGCTCAAGGCTTCCTCGTAGCGGGCTTTCAGCACTTCCAGAGGCGCGTATGTGTTTGAATATGCCTGAAAGTAAGCAATGTATTTGACGCTTTTCCGGTATCGCCAGGCGTGGAACGCCTTTCCCTCTTCCAACTGGACGCGGATAGGTTTGCTTGGTTCGCAATAGGAAGGGTTGAAGGCGGAATTGTTGCAGAAGACGCAGCCGCCCCAACCTTTGCGCCCGTCCCGGTTCGGGCAGCTGAAGCCTGCGTTGACGGAGAGCTTTTGCAGCCTCGTGCCGTAATGGCGGCGCAGGAAGTCGCTGTAGGCATTGAATCTCCGCTTGTTGCCCCAGGGGAAAAGAGGCTGGTCCGGGGAATCAGCCTTGTCCGAGCCTGGCATCTCTGCAGCCTTCCGTGCCAGTCTCGTCCCTGCGCCTGTCGCCGCTTCCCCGTTCCCTCCCCGGGAAACAGCCAGTGCCTGTCTCTCGATTTTTTCAGTCATCGTGTCCTTTTCGATGGTTCGCCAGATTGAACAGCGTGGGCTTGTACGAAATCATGACATATCCGAAATGGGCGAATTTGCTGCTCCCGGGCATCATCTCGTTCAGTATTTCGAGCGTTTCCGTAGGCGTGTGCAGGGCATAACCGGCCTCTAAGCTGAGGTCGGGCCGGATGCTGTATTTGTAAATCAATGATCCTTCGAATCCGAGGTCGCGGGAATCGTATGTCGTTTCAGCCCCGGGAATGTCCGATTCATCGAGAATGGTCAGTCCAGGCCTTGCTACCGTCCAGAAATACCGTCCGGTGAGCTCGAGACTATGTTTGGGAGCGGGTCTGAAGATGATGCTGAGCTGAGGCTGGTGCAGTCCGCAGATGCTGCTATGCCTGCTGCCCGGGCTGAAAAAGTCCATGATGCCCAGGAACGAGTGGGTACTGCCGAGGAATTTGCTGAAATCTCGTGCGTATTCAGATCCCTCGTCCATCCAGTCTCCGGAAACAAAGTCGTAACCCAGCTGCAGCTCTATTTTCGGCATGGCTTTGTATTTCATCTTGACCGAAGCCAGCCCGCTGGCGACATGCCGGCCTGTGTTGAGTCTGCCGAACTGCCCGTAGCCGTATGCCAAGGCGGAAACCTTGCGCCCTTTGAACAAATCCAGGTACAGGCCCACGGTAGACCGGCCGTAGATTCTGCCAGGGTCGTAGGCGTAGTCCTCCAAGCCGGCGTCCCAGTATTTCCTTTCCTGGAAATCGGTCACCGAGAGCAGCCCGATCCTGAGGTCGGGAGCGAACTGGTGGGACACATAGCCGATCAGAAGGTATTTGAAATAGTTGTCCAGACCGTAGGGGTTCAGGAAATAGCTGTCGCTGGTGTTTGAAAAAGATGCCCCTATGTCTGCTTTGGTCTTTTTGTCCCGGCTTCGGAAACTGAAGACCAGGGCATCGTGCGTCTTGGGGCATTCATCCCATGACGAATAAGAGAGGTACCTCCCGTCTTCGTAGTGCAGCGGCATCCTTCCCACTTTGAAGCCGAATCCTTTTCCTATGTCATAATGGAAGTAAGCTTGGGCGATGCCGAGGCCTTGGCTGTGGGAGCCGTTGGTCTCGCCCCAGATCCGTCCGTCTTCTATTTGCACGAAGAAGCCCGTCGGGCCTTTCCGGAAATCGAAATTCAGGCGGGTTCGTTGCCCTACGAAGAAACTGCCCTTTTGGTCCAGTCTCAGTGGCTGTTCGTAACCATGCGAATAGACGCCTCTTTCCCGTATTTCGGCCGAGATGACAAACTGGGTTTCCTCTTTCGGGCTGTTTCCCTGAGACTCAGAGTCTTTGTCTTTGCCGGTCGATGCAGCGGCCGGCAGCAGGCTGCCCGAACCGAGGCAGAAAGCGATTAATGTGCTGATGTGTTTCAGTTTCATGGATATTTGCTTTGCATGAAAAAAGCACTTGCTATCGCGGGCGGCGGTATCAAGTGCTTTTTTTCATGTATGAAGAAATTGGTGATTCCTGAATGACTAAAGGGACTTTCCGTTCCAAGGCGGCCCATCGGAAGGGACAGGCTTGACAGTCCCGGAATGGCCTGAGCCCGGCTTTTGCGGGGAATCGACGCAATGCCTTCCCCGTTCTGGCGGCAGGAATCGTGAAACAAAAAAAACAGCTTGTTCAACCCAGATCGGTCATGAGACACGCCGTGTCCGTTCCTGATTGGGGAAATGAGGCTTCCGGGCATCTTGCCCGCTTCTGTCCGCATCCTGTTTCCCGCTACGCCTCCGGCTAGGCCAGAAGCATGCTGCATGACACAAGCGGGCAATCTCCCCGAAGTCTGATGACCGATTTGGGTTTATTCGGCATCGACAATTTCTATGTCGAACACCAAGGTGGAATAAGCGGGGATGTCCGGTCCCATGTCCCGGCTGCCATAGGCTTGGGCGAACGGGATGATGACCGTCGCCTTGCCGCCCTTTTTCATCTTCAGCAAGGCTTCGTCGAACCCGGGAATCATCTGGCCCACGCCGGCCGGCACTTCCATGGGTTCGTAAGGCCGCTGCGGGTTATAGACATTGTTTTCCTTGGCCACCGATTCGATGTTAGTGTCGAACAACTTGCCATTGAGCAGCTTGCCAATGTAGTTGACTTTGACTGCTTGCCCTTGGGCGATGGTCTTTCCCGAACCTTTTTTCGTGGAGATGAAGTATATGCCGCTTTCTTCGGGTTCGATCTTGATGGCGTTTTCTTCAAGATACCGGGCAATGGCAGCCTGTTCTGCGGCCAGCGCGGCATCCTCTTCGGCTTTTTGCTCGGCTTGCATTTCTTCCTCGGTATAGAGCTTGTCGACTTTTATGGAATACAGCATGTACTTGTCGATGTCGGCAGGCAGTTCGCCCATGTATTTCGTCAGCGTGTCGGTCGGGATATAGAACGTGACGCTATCCCCCTCGCGGAGCGATAGCAGGCCGTCGGTCAAGAAGCTGGGGTGGGTTGTGTCGATTTGGAAGATGGGCATGGGTTCGTCTATGGAAAAAATGGTGTCGCCCTTGTCGGTGGACAAGACCAGCTTTCCTTTGATGATGTCTCCCGCTTGGCTTTGCCGCCCTTTCCCTTCCATGAGGCGTACGTATTCAAGGCCGTTGGCGGTTTTCTGTTTTTTAGGACCGCATGCATTGAGCGTGAAGAGGGAGGCAATCAGGCAGATACCCGAGATGAATTGTTTTTTCATTGTGTTTCTATGCTTTTATGACTGTTTGTCTGTTACTTTTTTTTTGTTCGGCCCCGATGCCCTTCCCGCTCGCTTTGCGAGCCCTTTCGCGAGGAAAAAGTACCTGGAGCTCCGGGTACACGGGCATCTGGAAAATTCAAACCGTAAAAGTACAAAAAAATGGGATTGCCGTGGCTTTTGTTGAAACTTCGGATATTCGCATCCTCCGCTTCTTTCCTATTCTTTTCCGGCTTGGATTCCCGGCCTTCGCTCAAGGGGCAGGGGGAATCAAGACTTCTTTGACCTCGATGTCGTACAGCAGGCTGGCTCCGGAAGGTATGCGTTTCCCATCGCCGGAAAAGCCGTAGCCGAGGTGGGAGGGGATGATGATCCTGGCTTTGTCTCCTCGCCGTAATAAGAGCAATGCTTCCGTCAGGCCGCTTTCTATGTCCGATTCGCCCACGATGACGGTCTTCATCCCGTTTTCCTCGGACGAAGCGATCTTTTCGCCGGTAAGCAGCCGCAGCGTGTATTCCAATCTTGCGGCATCGCCTCGTTCTATCCTGGGACGGCGGGCATCGTCCGTGCTGTCATAGATATAGTATCTCAGGCCCGTAGGGGTCTCCTTCATTGGCCAGCCGCTGCGTCTGGCGAACGCTTGAATGTTCTCGGCTTCCTGCCGGGCGGTGATTCTCTGGGCTTCGATGAGGTTTTCCTTAGGGTCTGGGCCGGTTTGCCGAGGAAGGCTCTGCACGGTGGTTTCCCGGCATGAAAGCAGTCCTGCCGAGATTGCCATGCAGGCGAAGAGGTCCGCGCCAAGCCGGGCAAATAGGCCGAGGATGCTGCGATGTCGTTGTTTTCCCATTGGTCAATTCTCGCTGCAGTCGGCCGTTTCTGCGGGCAGGCCGGGATTATAGCCGGTTTTCTTGAGGCTTTCCACGGCAGGCCGGATCGAACTTTCGTAGAATGCGGGCAATGCGGCCTCGAATCTGGCCAGCGTGTTCTCCAGGCTCTCGTAGCTGGTGCCGCCCGATGCGTTCTTGTGCCCGCCGCCGCCAAAGTTTTCCTTGGCAAAGATGTTCACGTCAATGTCGCCTTGCGATCGGAACGACATCCTGATCCGGTTGTTCCGTTGGGTGAAGAAAGCGGCGAAATAGATTCCGGCTATGCTGAGGCCGTAGTTGACTATCCCTTCGGTATCGCCAGCCTGGTAGTTGTATCTTTGCATGTCGGCATCGCTCAGATACATGTAAGCCGTGTTGTATTCCGTTTTCACGATCAGGCGTTCGCCAAGGCAGCAACCCAAGAGTCGCATCCGGCTTTCGGAGAAGTTGTCGAAAATGTTCTGATGCACTTTTGTTGTGTCCAGGCCTTTGGAAATCAAATCAGCAATGGCCTCGAAAAGTTCCTTGTGCCGGCAGGAATAGCTGAACGACCCGGTATCGGTGCTGATCCCTGCATAGAGGCAGTTGCTTGCATGGGAGTCGATGAGGCCGGGGTCTAGCTCGGCATGGATGACCCGGTAGAGCAGTTCGCAGGTGGAAGAGACCGTGGTATCGGAATAGGCAAGGTCGAACTCCTGCCATTCAGGCTCCAGGTGATGGTCTATCATGATGCGGATGCAATCTTTTTCTTTCAGGACCGGCGCCATGCTTTCTGTCCGGCTCACCCGGTTGAAGTCCATGACGAACAGCAGGTCGCAGCCCTGCATCACGGTTTTTACTTCGTCCGGATGGTCCTGGTAGTTGATAGAGCTTTGCTGGAGATCCATCCAGGCTAAGTTCTGGGCGAAGTGGTTGGGATAGATCACTTTTGCATTCTTCCCGCTGTTGACCAGGTATTGGTGCAAGGCCTGGGTGGCTCCTACGGCGTCCCCGTCGGGATTGTTGTGCCCTACAATGGCTATGTTGGATGCCCGGTCCAAGGCCTCTTGCAGGCTTCGGCATCGTCCGCTGGGATTGGTGTAGACCTTGCAGCCGGGGCTTCCGGCCAAACTGCGGAACGGAGCGTGTCCGGTTTCTGGCAGATTGTCTTGGGCCGCTTCTTTCTTGTTTTCCACTGTATTAAGATTCGGTTGTTTTATTGCGGGTCTCGGTTCCTGCTTGCCGGAGCGGCATTTCTGCTACAACGGGCTGATTCCGGTACCGGGGGATTCGTCGGAAAACGGATTCCCTTTTCCAAAGATATCGATGCTGTTGGCTGAGTTCCCGAGACTTTGGTGTATCATTTGGGCCGCTTTCTTGCGGAAGGGGTCGCTTTCGTTCACGGACACCATCACGTAAAGCAGCTTGGCGTAATCCTGCAAGGATTCGACGGTGTTGCAGACTTGAATCTGTTTCTGCTCGCTCAGGATCGGTTCCACGTCCGTGCGGCGGACCATGGCTCCTCGCTGGGTGATGTCGATGCAGAATGCAATGTCGGCTTTGTGGCAACGATTCATTGCGGTAGTGCAGGCTAAGATGTTGACGACAGGTAGATTGAGCTGGAATACCGGGATTTTGTTCCGCTGGGCCAGGTACTGGTAGGCTAACGAAAGGCTGCGGTCGTTGCCTTGCCGCAAGTTTACCAGCTTGGGCAGGAAAAAGTCGGCGAAGCTGTATCCGTCGGTTATCTTCTTGCCTATCTTGAATTTGCAGATGTTGAAAAAGAAGTTGTTCAGCAGTACTACATTCTGCTGGAGATTGTCCTGCGATGCCAGGAGGAGCCAGCAGTCCCCGTAAAGCTGGTTGAACAGGTCGCGGACGTTTTCCCATTTCAGGTCGGGATAGAAGGCCGACGAGAGGAAGTAGAAGCCTTGCATCAGGTCGGGAGCCTCCTCGAGTTTCCATTGGCTGAGATGCTTGCAGGCGGTTTCCAGCCGCAGTTCCCGTATCAGGCCCTCTATGCGGTTTTGCCACAGAGGCGTGGTTTTCATGTCCATGGCATCCTGCAAGTACGGCAAAGCCTCATCGCTCAATGCAAAAAGAGCATTCTTTATGCTTTGGTAGACTTCCGGGTCGCTTTCGTCGAGCATACTGACCAAAGCGTGGATGTTGGCTTGTTTGTTTTCTTGTTCCATTTCCTTTTTTGTTCGAGCCGGTCGGCTTCGAGCCGCCGGCCTCGCTCCGGGCTTCCTGCTTCCTGCCCGGTACGCCCGTCTGGCCCCGATCAAGCGGTAATCCGCTCTAAGACTGTCTGGATCAGGCGTTCCACATGCGGTTTGTAATCCTCGCTGAAGTCCTTGGTTACTCGGTTCGCAATCAAGACGCAGACGGTCAGGCAGTTGTGTCCGAGGCCCCGGCCTAAACCGTACAGGGCCGAAGTCTCCATCTCCATGTTGACGACTTTCTCGCCTTTGTATTCGAAGCTTTCCAGCAGGGCGTTCTGTTGCGGGAAGGTCAATGGCAGGCGTACCACCCGGCCTTGCGGGGCGAAGAATCCCGGAGCAGTGGCGGTAATGCCTTGGTGCATGTCGAACGCCACTTTCTGCAGCAGCCCGTCCGAACACTTTATTATATAGGGGCGGGCAAAACGCGAAGGCAGTCGGATGTGCTTGTCGAACGCTTCCATCATGTCCTGCTCGTACAAGGATTCAGGAATGCCGTAATAATTCAGCAAGCCGTCCAGGCCCAGTCCGTAGCGGGCGGCGCAGAAGGTATTGATTCCGTATTCGGCCTGGAAGCTGCCGCTGGTGCCGATACGGATGAGGTTCAAGGCAGTGTGTCCGCTCTTGCGGCGGCGTTCCTTGAGGTCTACATTGACCAATGCATCCAATTCGTTGATTACAATGTCTATGTTGTCAGTCCCCATGCCGGTGGAAAGTGCCGTGACCCTTTTCCCGTTCAAGGTTCCGGTATGCGTCAGCAATTCGCGGTTCTGGACTTTGAAGTCGATGCGGTCGAAGTGTTTCGAAACGCTGGCTACCCGTCCGGGGTCGCCTACTAAGATGATATTGTGCGCCAATTGGTCTGGATGCAGATGCAAGTGATAGATGCTGCCATCGGCATTGAGCGGCATTTCGGAGGCTTCGATAATGGGTTCCATCTTTCGCGATTTTATAAAACAGGAACAGGCGACAGAAGCATTTCTGTCTTCCGGAATCCCTATGGAATAAATTGCGAATATACGCAGAAGCCGAGAGCAATGCAAATGGACTTGTCCATTTGCATTGCATTTGCATTGCCGAGGCGCTACCGTATATGCGGCGGAGCCTGGGGTGTCCCTTCTTCCCCCTCTTTTTTATTTGCCGATAGAATCCAGGAACCCTAGCCATTCTTCCGCTTTCTGCCCTCGCAGCACTCTGGGGAATTTGTTCTGGGCCCCTTCCTTCCCTTGAAGCCTCATGTAATCGTAGAAAATCTGCAGCGGCAGGACTTCCACGCTTACTTCCCGGATGGCTTCCAGCCGTTCGGTCTTGTAATCGTCATTGAGTTCCTTGAGGTAGCTGTCTATTTTTGCGGCTGCCACTTCCGGGTCGAGGGGTTTTTCGCAGCCCAGGTACCATTTGTGTCCGAACATCCCGTTGCTCTTGATTCCGATCACGGTGTATTCCAGGATGCCGTTGTTTTCTGATTCGCCCAGCATCCGTATGGCTTGGTTCATGTTGTCGACCGACAGATGCTCCCCGCAGATGCTCAGGAACGATTTTGTCCTTCCGGTGATGATGATTTCGTTGCGCGATTTGTCTACGAGCTTCACCGTGTCGCCGATCAGGTACCGCCATGCTCCTGAACAGGTGGAAATCAGTATGGCGTATTCCTTGTTCTCTTCAATCTGGTCGATGAAGAGGGTTTCGGGATTCTCCACCATGCTCCCGTCATCGGGATTGAAGTTGGCATCGTTGAAGGGGACGAACTCGAAGAAGATGCCGTTGTCCAGAACCAATTCCATCGCGTTGGTGTCGGGGCGGGTCTGCAATGCCAGGAACCCTTCCGATGCCAGGTAGGTTTCCATGTAGGCCAGAGGCCGGGCTAGCAGTTTCTCGAAACTCTTGCGGTACGGGTCGAACGAGACCCCGCCGTGCACGAAGATCCGCAGGTTAGGCCAGATGTCGTGGATAGTCTGGAGATGGTAGCGTTCTATGATTTTCTGGAAAAGGATCTGGAACCAAGCGGGGACGCCTACAATGGCGGCAATGTCCCATTCCGGGGCTTTCTGGACTATTTCTTCTATCTTGGTCTGCCAGTCGCGCTCTCTGGAGATTTTTTTCCCTGGACGGTAGAATCGGTCGAACCAGAGGGGCAGGTTGCCGGTAGTTATGCCGGAAAGATCCCCGGCGTAATAGGTGCCGTTGTACTGGAGCTGGGTGCTTCCGCCTAGCATCAAGGCTTCTTTTTCGTAAAGCTCGTTGGGGAAGCCGTATTTGACAAGCGAGAATATTTCCCGGATGCTGGTCTTGCGGATGGTACGGACCATGTCGCCCGATACGGGGATGTATTTGCTGGCAGCTCCGGATGTCCCGGAACTGAGCGCGAAGTATTTGATTTTGCCGGGCCAGGATACGAAAGTGTCGCCTTGCAGGCATCGATGCCACCATTGATCGAACATCTTGTCGTAGTCGAAAGTGGGGACGACGCGGGCGAATTCCTCTCGCAGACGTGGGTTTTTAAGCAGGCGCCTGAAGCCGTATTTTTCCCCGAAAGCGGTGTCGGCGGCTTTGGTTAGGAGTTTTTTCAATTCGCGGTCCTGGGCCTTGGCCGGGTCTTTGCGGGGAAAGAGCTTCTGCCAGGCAGCGGCATTGGTGTTCCTCAGTTCCAACGCTTTTTTCAGGATGGAGCCTACTACGGGACGTTTGCCGGCGGTCTGGCGGGTTTTGGCTCTGTGGCTCGGATCCACGGGGCGCCTGTCTTGGCTTCTGTCGTGCTGGCTTTTGTCAAGGGGGGGCTGGATCGGCAAATCGGAAACGGTTGACATGGGATTGGGTGTTGGTTTATTGACCTTGTGTTATTGGCCTTGTGTTATTGGCAGCCTCCTTGTGTCCAGGCACGAAGCCTATGGATTCTCATGTGTCGGGAGAGTGTCAGGACAAGGTTCCGCAAACAGGCAAAAGTAAGGTAAAATTGAAAATGTCGGGGCGTTATCCGGAAGAATCGTTCTAAATATTTGTAAAATAGTTTCTTTTTTCGGAATGCCTGCGGCCGAGGCTCGCAGGTTGCCTGTACGGGAACATGGCTGGTCGCAAAGGCTTCTATTGCCGGATCTTGTTGCTTGCGGAGATTCCGGCCGTGTCGAACCTGCCCGCAGGATGCCCGCGGTTCCGGCTCAGTGCCTTGGTTTGGGGCGGTAGAGTGCGTGCTGGCGCAGGGGGCGGCTGCGGTTTCCTTGTCGGGGATAGTGAATGCGGGCCGAGTTCGGGTTTTTGGATTCGAGTTTTTTTGGGGCGGGAGGTGTGTTCTTGAGATTTGTATTGATATTGAGTTTGTTATATGGATAAAGAATTTTTTTTGAATTTTTTTTGCCAAAAAGTTTGCAGATGTCAAAAACGGTTGTATCTTTGCAGCCTCTTAAGTCAACGAGGCCAACGGAAACGGAAGCCTCGCAGGCGGAAAGGGAGCTTAGCTCAGTTGGTTCAGAGCGTCTGCCTTACAAGCAGAGGGTCGGGGGTTCGAATCCCTCAGCTCCCACAAGCGAAAAGCCTAAAAATCAAAGCCTCGGATTCTTCCGGGGCTTTTTTGTTTTCACGGAAAAACACGATTTGTTGCATCTATGTCGGCGTTGTTGTCGTGACGAGAGGGAAAGGCAAGAACGAGAACCGGTTCTGGACGGGTACGCCGGGAAACAGGACGAGGACATCCGTTTCCGTTCGTCGGGGGAAGGCGGTTCGTCCGAAGGCCGTGAGGCGAAGGAGCGGGCGGCGCGGCAGCTGGGCGTGCGGCTGGCCGGCTTCCGGCTGGAATGCATGGAGAACAGAAGGTGTCGGTTCCTTCAACCCAAATCGGTCATTAGACTCGCCGAGTGTGTTTCCTGTTTTCGAAGAGGGATGCTTTTGTGCATCTTGTTC
>CALUGT010000033.1 GCA_944320265.1 uncultured Bacteroidales bacterium
CTTCGGCTAGGCGAGAAGCATGCTGCATGACATAAGCGGACAATCTACCCAAAGTCTAATGACCGATTTGGGTTTAAGGCGCATTTTTGGGGAAGAGTATCATGAATGCTTCATCACGGGTTTTGGGAAAGAAGGAATGCGTCAGTTAGGGAATGCTGTTCCGGTACAGTTGGCGTATATTGTCGGAAAATCTGTTGTAGGAGCATTGAAAAAGAGTTGAAACCCAGAAAAATTTCGGATTTATGGCAAAATTGTTTTTGGTGCCGACCCCGGTCGGCAATCTGGCCGATTTCACTTACAGGGCCGTGGAGGTGCTGGGGCAGGTGGACTTGATTCTGGCCGAGGACACGCGGACCAGCAGCAAGCTTTTGCAGCATTACGGCATCAAGACCCCTTGCCGGGCCTACCACCAGTTCAATGAACATAAGGTTTGCAGCCAGATTGTCGGCCTATTGCAAGAAGGGAAGGATTTGGCAGTGATTACCGATGCCGGGACTCCCGGGATTTCAGACCCCGGCTTCCTCTTGGTCCGGGCCTGCGTGGAAAACGGCATCGAGGTGGAATGCCTGCCGGGAGCGACCGCGTTCGTCCCGGCCTTGGTCCAATCGGGTTTCCCTTGCGAACGCTTTGCGTTCGAAGGCTTTTTGCCGCATCAGAAAGGGCGGGCCGCCCGTTTGGAGCAATTGAAATTCCAGGAAAGGACGTTCGTCTTGTACGAATCCCCGCACCGCATTGCCAAGACTTTGCAGCAGCTGGTGGATACCTTGGGCGGGCAACGCCGCGCCTGCCTTTGCCGGGAGATTTCCAAGGTCTTTGCCGAAAGCAAGCGGGGAACGCTGTCCGAATTGGCGGCTTTTTATCGGGAGAACGAACCCAAGGGGGAGATGGTTTTAGTAGTGGAGGGGAATCCGGGACCGGTGTACGCTTATCCTTATCCCCGGCCGGCGGTGACCGTCGATTTCCTGCTGCTTGCCAAGGCTGGGCATCTGCCACCGCATTTGCTGCTGGTAGAGCGGGGCAGGGAGCCGTTCCAAGGCTGTTACGCTTTTCCGGGCGGCTTTGTGGGAGAAGACGAGACGCTGGAGTGGGCCGCCGGCCGGGAGCTGCGCGAGGAAACCGGCATCCGTCTCAAGGACTACGGGCTTACGCCTCAGCCTTTCCGGCCTTACAGCGCACCGGACCGTGACCCGCGCGGCCGCACCATCACGATGGTCTATTATGCGGTCTTGGAAACAGAAGAATTGCCAGAAGTCCAAGGGCAGGACGATGCCCGCCGGGCGGCTTGGTTCCCCGTAGAGGCTTTGCCCGCCTTGGCGTTCGACCATCCGCGGATCTGGGAAGATTTCCGCAGCGAGGTTCATGCCTTTGCCTGATGCGGCGAGCTGATGCGGCTGTTTGGGATTTTCCCGGCCATGGACAATCCTGTCGTCCTGTTTTTGATTCCCCGCTCGACTTTCGCTATCGTTTGCGTTTTTCACGTCAGATAGCTTGGCTATCCTCCTTTGGAAAACGCGGCGCCATCCCGCCAAATCCCCTCCCGATGGCCTAAACCCAAATCGGTCATTAGACTCGCCGGGGCGTTTCCGGTGGCGGAATGGTGCTTTCGGGTATCTTGCCCGCTTCTGTCCGCATCCTGTTTCTCGCTACGCCTCGACGTAGCCCGCTATGCCTTCGGCTAGGCGAGAAGCATGCTGCATGACACAAGCGGGCAATCTCCCCAAAGTCTAATGACCGATTTGGGCTAAACAAATAAATTTGAACAGCTTCTTAATGTCCCGGTTCCATCCGGTTGATTTCTTTCAGGGATCGGCCGTTCCGGTTAGGCGGGAAAGCGAGCCAGTCGCTCCAGGGCGGTCGTTGGAGACCGGAGGGTTCCATCCTATGGCCGTGCAGGTGCGGCAAAGGCTTCCGGCAGTCTGATGGCCGGTCCGGGGATAATGGCGGTCTGCCGGAAGACCTTGGCCTTTTCCCGGTTTCAGGGCTTCGGGTGGCCTTTTTCCCAATTTTTCAAGAAGTCTTCGAGATATTCCGGTTCTATCATCTTGGTGACAATCCTTTTTTCGCTGTCAAGCACGTAGATGGTAGGTGTGGTGGCCACATCCCATTTGTCATCGTAGTCCAGAGTGGCTTTCTTCCCGCAGAGATTCGTCCAGTCCAGCATTCCATGCCTGCGGATGTAGTCCTTCCATGCCGCTACGTCATGGTCCTTGCATATCGCGATTACATCGAAATCCCATTCCTTGCCGTGCCGTTCGTACAAATCGTGCCATTCGGGCATCGAATGCTGGCAATGCACGCAGCTGAGAGACCAGAAGAGGACCACGGTGTATTTCCGCTTTGATGAGAATACCGATACCCAGTGTTCGTCAGGAGTGTCCACGCTTGTGTCCGGGCAGGAGAACTCCAAAGGCCGGTTCCCGATCAGCAGTGGTTCCACCCGTTCGATTCGTTTCCGGAAGTTCTCCACTATGCTTGGCGAGGCCCACCAGGCTTCTCCTCCTAAGTAATATTTTTTTGCCAGGTAGACCCAGATAGCATCCTGCCCGATGATTTGCGAGCGTTGGTAGTGTTCTGCCGAGTGGGCAATCAATGCTTTGAATACTTCTTTGCTGCAACGCGATTTTTCAATCAGCCGTTCCCAAGCCATTTTTATTGTATCCGGGCTTTGCATGTACAGGACTTTGTCTTGGAAACTGCAGACCCTCTGGTATAGCATGGGGGAGTACAGCAGGCGTTCATCGCAAAGATTGAAATTGTCAAAGTAATGGTTCTTGTAATATTCGTATTGCCAGTGTCTCCTGAGCGAATCCGGGATCGATGCCGGGGCATCCGGGACAGGGACGGGGCGTTGCGCCTTGAATACCGCGGACATCATGTTGTCTGGATGGTTTTCGATGAAGTCTGCCTTGGCTTGATCGACTTTTCCGTAAAAATTCGATATTTCTTTTTGCAAACGGGAGGATTCCACTTCGTCCCCCCCCTGCTTGGCTGCTTCGAGCATGGCTTGGAGACTGTCCAGAGCCAAGAAGTAGCGTTTGCTTGTTTTTATGAACGACAGGTAATCGTCGTTTTCTTTTGAGTCCGCGAACCGGATGCTGTTCGATAAGTCGGGATACGAGCATTCGATGTCGATGTGCTGGTTTTGGTCGAGTATGAAGTCTGCATGACGGTCGTCGGCGGTGATCAGGATGTACATTCCTTTGTTCAGGCTCTTGTCCCCTTGGAAGACATAGAGGTCTCGGCTCTTGTCGTAGACTGCGGAATCCTCGATGTAGCGTCCCGACCAGTAATATCGCCCAAGACGCAGGGATCGGCGCAGCGAGTCGGGGTAGCCGTGGAGCTTGACCCGGATTTCGAATCCGTTCCCGTTATCGGATACTTTTCCTGTTTTTGCCATTTCCGGTATGCAGCCATCTTTTCCGGATATTCTGGATCCGCCCTCGGATGCCGGTGTCTCCATCGTCCCCCATGCCGGCATCGTTCCTGCCGATAGGAGCGCTGCTGCAAGGATGCAGGCCAAGGGACGGTTTATCGATTTTGCCGTATGAGCCATCTTACAATAGTTTTGGATGTTGTCTCGAATAGTCGCTTATCGCTCGGGTCAATGTTTCCATGTTGTCTGCTGCCGAGAGCAGGGATCGGTTCCCGCTGCTCAGGAATCCGGCTTCCTGCATCCTCTCCAGCTGGGCAAGCAAAGGGGCGTAGAATCCTTGGAGATTGAGCAGGAAGACAGGCTTCTCGATTTGTTTGAGCTGGCAAAGGGTCAGTGTCTCGAACAATTCGTCCATGGTGCCGTAAGAACCCGGCAATGCCACGAACACGTGAGCCTCTTTGACCAGGATCTTTTTCCTTTCGGCCATATCGCTTGCCAAGGTGGTTCGCGAGAGGCTCTTGTGCACTACCTCGAAGCTGTAATGCTCGAAGAACCGCGGTATGATGCCATGCACGTAAGCTCCTGCTTGAAGGGCGGCATCGGCTAATGCGCCCATTGTGCCGCAACAGGCTCCTCCGTACACTAAGCTGTGGCCGTTCTGGCCGATCCATTGCCCAAGTTCCCGGGCGGCTTGGGCAAAGGCTTCGTCTTTCCCCGTCGATGAAGCGCAATAAACGCAGATTCTCATGACATAGCATTATTTGGCAATCCAGTATTCCGGGTTCTGCTTGGTCGTGCTCTTCCAGACTTGGAATTGCAGCTCCGACTTGCTTTCCTCGGCATCGTAGTAGACCCGCCCGATTTTCTCCTTGGTCTCTACTTTGTCGCCTTCTTTCACGTACACTTGGTCCAGGTTGGCATAGACCGTTACGTAGGCTCCGTGGCGGATCATGACGAATTTCAAGCCATAGACCGAACCTATGTTGCAGACTTCCCCGGAAAATACCGCTCTGACAGGCGCGTTTTTGTCAGTCAGGATGTCGATCCCGTTATTGGTGACAGTAACGCTGCTGATGACAGGGTGAGGATGAGTCCCGAACTTGCCGGAGATGACCCCTCTTTCCAGCGGCCACGGTAGCTTTCCCTTGTTGCTTTCAAAGTTCGAGGAGAGCGTCTTCTCTTCCGGTGTCAGCGCATAGGTATTGCCGCTGCTGGCTTCGCCTTTCTTTCGGGCTTCTTCCTGCGAACGCCTTATTTCCTCTTCGATGATCTTCTGTATCTGTGCATTGAGCTGGTTGACCTTCTTCTGTTGCTCCTTCATCTGCTTGCGCAGCTTGTTCTCTTGTGATTTGAGCTGGGAAACAAGGCGGTTCTTGTCCTGTTTTTCTTTTTCCAGTTCCTGCTTGGCTGTCTGCTGCTCCTTGACGAGCTCTTTCTTGGATTCCCTTTCCTCTTCCAGGCTTTCCTTGCTGTCCCGCAGCACGACTTGCTTTTCTTTGATCAAGGCTACCTGTTTTTTCAAGTAGTCGTTATACTGGCTGATGTATCTCAGCCTCCGCCAGGCTTGGTTGAAATCCCGGGACGCGAAAACGAACATCAGCAGGGAGTATTGGTTGCGATGCCGTTGCGATGCCACGATCATCTCGGCGTATTCTTCTTTCAACGTCTGGATATCGTTGCTGAGACGTTTTATTTTGGCACTCAGATTGTTGATTTCCCGGTTGGTCAGATGCACCTCTTTGTTCAGGCCGTTGATGAGTTCCTCCCGCTTGCTGATGTTGCTGTTGACCAGTTGCAGTTCGGCTACGGTGTTCTTCCGCCGGCTGCGGGTCTGATTCAATTGCTTTTCTGTCTGGGCAATCTCGTTTTCCAGTTTCTTTTTGTTGGCTTCCAGCGTCTTGCGATCCTGCCCGTAGGCCTGGCCTGCGGACAAGAGCATGTACACGGACAGGAATCCGATGATAAATCTGCTGATATGTCGCGATAAAGGTGTCATCTCTTGATGTTTGCTGCGTTTATTCCGGCAGTATGTGTTCGTTCTCCACCGCCTTCATGCTTTTTACCAGCCCTTGGTTGTGCATGACAGGGACGGTCTCCGGAATCTGGAACGGAAAACTCAATGGTATGTCTGCCTGTGGCTGGGTATATTCTATTTCGACCCGGATCAATTCTTTCCTGTTCTGCGCCAGGCGTATGTCCATTACATGTTCTTTAGGATACCTGAATGTCACCTGCATTTCCGAATTCCCTTCCCGCACGGCAATGTCGAACTGGAGGATCCGGTAAGTCCGGTCGTCGAGGAGGGTAGCCCATGCCACGCTGTCTTCCGAGAGTCCGCGGATCTGCCAGAACCCCTTTTTTGTCCGGCTCACTGTCTTCTCTCCATTGAATATCAACGTGTCTGTTCTATGCATCAGGAGGTTCTGGCATATTTTGTACAGGACAGGCATCATGCTGGAGTCGGATGGGTCGGTGTAGATGGCTGCTGTCTGGCTAGCTTTGCTGTACATGAAGAGACTGTCTGGCGTGAATTTCAGGCGGACCAGTTCCAGCCCCATTTTGTGTACGATTGCCCAGATGACGGAATCGGCCGCGATCCTGATTTGGCCGCCCATGCCGATCCGCAAGGCACCTAGTTTCAACTTTGCATTCATGTTGGATGCAAATGTATGGAAATCGACATTCCTTGATGTGCTTTGCCGTAGGATGCAAGCAGCTGAATCTTGCGTGCCGGCCGGGAACCCGTTTTCAAAGGAAAAGCTCTGGTCCATCCATCCTGTATCTGCCTTGTCAGAGCGGCAAGCTGTCAGGCAGGCGATTAGCAGGAGGATTGCCGCGGCTGCATGCTTGCTTCTTCCGTGTGCCTTTTTCAGTTGTTCCATGACGGTTCCTCTTTTTGGATTTTTTTGCGGATTTGTTCATCCGCGTTTTTTTCCCAGGCTTTTTTCCAGTATTCCAAAGCTTCCTTTTTCTTTCCTGTTTGGTAGAGGATGTCTCCATAATGATCCAGTATGGTGGCATCCTTCTCCTTGTCATGTTTGCAGGCCGCTTCGATGAATTCCAGCGCTTTCTCGTATTTGCCGTTCTGGTACAGGACCCAGGCGTATGTGTCCAGGAATGTGGGGTTCCTTGGGTCTGTTTTGCATAAGTTTCCGGCCAGGACTTCGGCAAAGTCTAGGTTCTGCCTGCTTAATGCCAGGTAATATGCGTAGTTGTTGCGGACGTAAGGATCGTTGGGATCCAGCTCGAACAGTGCTTGGTAGGCACCCAGGCTTTCTTTCATCTTGCCGGTTTCAAAACAGGCGTCCCCGATGATCTGGAGAGTTATCTTCTCCATGAATTCATTGTGCCCTCGGTTCCTCTGCCGGCACAGTTCAGCGTAGCGGATGGCGTTGTCTGATTCTTTGTTCAAGAATGAAGTTACTGCTAGGTACATGTAAGGGAAAGCCTGTTCAGGAAAGCGTTCTGCCGCTTGCATTCCGGCTTTTCTTATCAGGAGAGTGTCCCTGACCTCGTTTCCGGCCAGAAGCAACAGTTCCCAGCTGCTGCTGACATTGGAGTCCAGGCTGATGGCTTTCTCAAGCAGAGGGATGGCTTCTTCCGGCTTGCCGAGCATGAGCCGGAGCCGCCCGTGTTCGAAGAACCCTTCGGCTTCTTTCGGGTTGGTCTCGTTGAGCAGCTGGAACAGGGTGGATGCATGTTCGATTTCCTTTTCATCCAGCCGAGGCTTCTCCTTGCCTGTTTCACTGTAGTAAGCTTTGATCAGATTCAGTTTTGTCGGGAAATCCAGCCGGGCATTGCCGACTGCTTCTTCCAATGACAGGCGGGCTTGCTTGAGATTCCCTGTGCTCCAGTAGTAATCCACGAGGGATACATGCACATAGGGGTCGTCCGGTTTGATAGCCTGGACCTGCTTGAGGTATGAGAATGCTTGTTTGTAGTCTTTTTCTTTCATGCAGATCTGCGCCAGCATCTCCAAGTATTTGGGCTGGCCGGGGATAGCTTTGCTTATCTCTTCTATTTCCCTCTTGGCAGCTTTGTCATCGGCTATGCTCAGGTATATCTTGTATTTCTGCATGGTCCAGGCATCGGTGTATCCCAAGCGGTCTTGCAAGCCGTCGTAGACGGCGATGGCGGATCTCAAGTCGTTTTGCAGGATGTACATGTTTGCTCTTTCGTATGCGTAGTCCAGTTTGTCCGGCCTCAGTTCCTGGAGCTTGGCAAAGATCCTGGCAGCTTGCCCGAATTCCCGGTTGGATTTGTAAAGCTGGGCGAGCAGCAGCTGGAACCATTCGTTTTCTGGTTGCAGCAAAGCCGCTTTTTCCGCATAGATCCGGGCTTCCGCGAATTTTTTCCTGGAAGACAGGATGTTTGCAATCTGGAATGCGGCGGTCGCGTTTCCCGGCTCTTCTTCGAGAAGCAAGAGGTATGCGTCGAGGGCTTCTTCCGTTGCTCCGGTCAGGTAGGAGGATGTCGCGGATAAGAACAGCGAGTCGTGCAGGCGGTCTGTTTCCTGGTATATTTCCGGAATGGCGCTGGCAGAGTTGCCTGTCAGGTCTGTGTCTTGTGCAGATGCCGGGCAAAGCGGCAGCATGCCTCCCCCGGCAACCGCGATCCAGCAGGCAAGCGTGGTCGTTATCTGTTTGTGTGACAAGCGTGGCATTTTCTTTTTTCTTTTCCGGTACACGTTTATGGCGGGGGCGCGAATCCGGTACGGTAGCCGGTATCGGGGCTTGTCCCGTTCCGGCCTGTCCTTCATCGGGGCGCGGTTTGCATGAGGGCGACCCAAAAGTCAGCCTTTCAAAAGAGACTCTGCGTTAGAATATGTCCTATCGAGGATCCTTTGTCGAAAAATCATCTTTTGAGTCGCCCTCATTTGCTTCTGGATTCCGTTTTCGAGGCGGTTCTCCCCGACAGGATCCGTGGCGGCTTGCCGGGTTGGTATTCCTTGCCGTCAGGATTCCAGACGGGAAAAGTCTCCCAGGTTGACTGATGTCACTTTGGTGTTGATATAGGCTTCGTTTCCTATCATGGATCGGGTCAGGACCATGTTTTCCACTTCGGATTTCTTTTGGATGATGGATTCGGACAGCACGGAATGTTCTATTTTGCTGCCTGATTCGATGGAGACAAAGGGCCCCACTACCGATTGGTTGATCCGGGTATCGGCGGCGATGAAGCAAGGAGGGATGATGATGGAATCCTCTACGATAGCCCGGGGGTCTACATAATGGCCGATATGCCTGAGCACGCAGGTGTGGGTGGACACCGTGGCCTCTTTGTTTCCGCAGTCCAGCCATTCGTCCACAGGTTCGCTGTAGAATTTGAGCCCTTTCTCCATCATGTTCTGCAAGGCATCGGTCAGCTGGTACTCGTCGCCTTTTTTTATGTTGTTGTCAATCAGGAACTGGAGTTCGTTCTTCAGGTTTTCCCCGTCCTTGAAGAAATAAATGCCGATGATGGCTTGGTTGGAGACAGGGGTCTTGGGTTTCTCCACAAATCCGGTAATCCGGTTGAATTGGTCTGCCAGCACGACACCGAAAGCACTGGGATCGTTCACTTTCTTGGTCCAGATGATGGAGTCCTTGTCTAAGCTGAGTTTGCCTTGGGAGAAGAACAGCGTATCGGCAAAGGCTACCACTACAGGCCCGTGCAGGGATGCTGCCGCGCAGAGGATGGCATGGGCGGTACCCAGGGCTTCGGTCTGGTGGTAGATGCTTCCTTTGGCGTTGATTTTGGCGGCGGCGTCTTTGAGGGCTTGTTCTGTCTTTTCGCCGAAGTTGCCTATGATGAATGCGATTTCATCGATAGGTTCCTTGACCGACTGGGAAATCTCATCGATCAGATGTTCCACGATGGGTTTGCCGGCCAAATGGATCAGAGGCTTGGGTGTGGTCAAGGTATGGGGGCGCATCCGCTTTCCCATTCCGGCCATAGGTATGATAATCTTCATGGATTCTTTGTTTTTTCATTGGACAAATCGGGGGCGGTGATCCGGGGCACGCTTAGCGGCGGCCAGTGTGCCCGAAACCGCCTTCTCCGCGTTCGGACACGGACAATTCCTCCGTAGGGAGCCATTCCGCTTTTTCGTGGCGGCTTAATACCATCTGGGCTATCCGGTCTCCAGGCTGGATGGTGAAGTCTTCATCGGACAGATTGACGAGTATGACCCGTATCTCTCCCCTGTAATCAGCATCGATGGTGCCCGGAGTGTTGAGTACCGTGATGCCGTTCTTGGCAGCGAGGCCGCTGCGGGGGCGGATCTGGGCTTCGTATCCTTCAGGAAGCTCGATGCGCAGCCCGGTCGGGACTATGGCCCGGTGCCAGGCTGCAAGCACGAGCGGCTCTTCCAAGTCGGCCCTGATATCCATGCCGGCTGCGGCCGGGGTGGCGTATTCCGGAAGACTGTTCTTTGACTGATTGACCACTTTCACCATGATCTTTCTCGATGTTCCTTTTTCCATTTTCTTTGTTTCTGGGATTAATCTGTCTGGCGGCATGGCGTTCATGCCCTCCTGCTTTTCCCCCTTCTCAGATTCCGCAGGATTCCATTGGCTGTAGCCGGCAGTCCGGGTTCCATACGGGACACTAGCAAGGCAAAGGCGATGAGGCCGGCTATCCCGAAAATCACTTGGGAACAGAGGCTTCCCCACGCAAATGCCCGTCCTAGCCAGCCTATGGCGACAGGGGTGGCTATATAGAGCAGGATGCGTCCTGCCGGATAGGGTACGGGGTATTCTTTCTGGCCCCAGAGATACGACACGATGCAGAGTGCGGCGTAACAGGCAAAGACTGTCCATGCTGCTCCGTGGTATCCGAAAGAGGGGATGAGCAGGAAGTTGAGACCTATGGTTATCGCTGCCCCGATCAAGGAAATGTACATGCCGATCCGGGTCTTGTCGCTCACTTTGTACCAGACCGAAAGGTTGAAGAATATGCCCAAGCAGAGATTCGCCAGCAGCAGCACGGGGACCACGTCCATGCCTTCGCGGTATTCAGGCCCTACGAAATGCATGAGTTGCGGCAGGAAGAGAACGCAGGCCATGTATATGAAGGAACAGGCGATGACGAAATATTTCATCACCAGGGCATAAGTGGCAGGCGCTTCTTTCTGGTTCATCTGCTTGAAGAAGAAGGGTTCGGCAGCAAAGCGGAACGCCTGCACGAACAATGTCATGATGATGGAGAGCTTGTAGCAGGCGCCATAGATGCCTACCTGGCTTAACGCTGTGGCCGGATCGGGGCTGAGGTATTTGAGCAGGATGCGGTCGAATGTGCCGTTGATGATGCCGGCCATGCCCCAGACCATGACGGGAAGGGTATAGGCCATCATTTCTTTCCACAGGCTGAAACTGAACCTGAACTGGAGCCTTCTCCATTGCGGAATGAGGCAGACGAACGTGAAAATGCTTGCTATCAGGTTGGATATGAAGATATAACCTACGCCCGTACCCGGGTCGTAGATAGTGTTCAGCCATGATTCCGGATGTGCCTCTGCATGATGCGGGCAAAAGACGATGAAGAACAGGTTGAGAGCGATGTTGAGAGCGATGTTGAGGGATTTGAGCAGAGCGAAGCGGATAGCCTTGTTCTGTTCACGCAACAGGCAGAATGGAATCGACGACATGACATCCGCAGCCAGGATGATGCCGAACCAGCGTATGTATTGCCCGGCTTCGGGGTAACCGAGAGCTTGCCCTATCTGGTCGTAGAAGGCGAAAACCAGACCCAGGAAAAGTGCGGTGGTGGCCGCCAGCGACCAGACGGAAGTGCTGTATACCTTCTGGCCGTCCTTGTCTTTTTGCATGAAACGGAAAAAGGTGGTTTCCATGCCGTAAGTGAGAAGCACCAGCAGGAAAGCCACGTATGCGTACAGTTCTATGACGATGCCGTACTGGTCTGGCGAAAAGGTGTAGGTGTAGAGCGGGACCAGCAGGTAATTGAGGAAACGGCCCACGATGGAGGGGATGCCGTAGATTACCGTCTGTTTTGCCAAGCTCTTCAGTTGCATGTCTGTTTAACTTTCAGTCCGATGCCGGTCCGGATGCAGAGGCGTCATTCTCCGTAAATCACGGCAAGGACCACATCTCCCACGATTTTGAGGGTGCTGGCCGAGATGCTGCCCATATTGTCGGCCTTGGTATGCCAGTAGGGAAAGAAGCCCGATTCGTTCAAACCGTCGTAATGGATTATATCGATAGTCGGGATTCCAGCTATTTCATTGATGAACAGATGGTCGTCGATGAGGGCTCCTCCAGGCCGGTTCTGGAAGATGTGGCCGTATCCCAGCGCGGAAGCCTTGTCCCATACTTTGCGCATGATGTCAGGCGCGTAATACATGGATGTGGCCTCCATGACGAAGCATGGCGATTCAGTGCCTACCATGTCCAGCAGGATTCCGTAGAGCGCGTTGTAGCCGGGTATGTGGGGATTGCCCGCCCAATATTGGGAACCCAGGGCCCAAGTGTATTCATCGCCTGCCTGGTTGTATTCCCATTCGGGCTTGCCGGAGTCTTCCAAGTCGAACAGGATGATATCCACTCCTATATCAGGCAAGTCTTGCTCCATGAGGCGTCCTATTTCCAGCAATACCGCTGTCCCGCTGGCTCCGTCGTTGGCCCCGTCTATCGCTTCCTTCCGCCGGGCCGGATCCGGGTCATGGTCGGCATATGGACGCGAATCCCAGTGGGCGCATAGCAGTATCCGCTGGGTCTGCGACGGGTTGAACGAGGCGATGATGTTGTATCCGTCCAGCAGCGTCCCGTCCCAGCGCCTTGATTGGAATTCCTGAACCTGGACAACGGCGCCGTAGCTCGCCAGCTTTCCTTCCAGGTAACGGGCGCATTGCCTTTGGGCTTCAGAATTCGGTATGCGGGGGCCGAACGCTACTTGTTCCGCCGCGAAACGGTAGGCTGAATCCGCGTTGAAGGCCGGTGCGGCCTTGGCAGGAAGGTTCGCAGGCTGCTTGCCTGCTTGTCCTGGAGGCGTATTGCTCTTCTTCCCTTGGCAGGCAGGCAGGCAAAGGCATAGTGCCATGGCCGCCAGGCATAGGGCCGCCCGGAAAGTCGGTCTTTTGGTCTTTCTCTGCATCAGTTCTTTCATTGGGCTGTCAATTGGCGGCTTCCTTGCCTGCCGCGAATCAGAATTGGGCGAGGAAACGGCGGTCGTTTTCCGAGAAAAGCCGGAGATCGTTGACTCTGTAGAGCAGGTTGGCGATGCGTTCCACTCCCATGCCGAAAGCGAAGCCGCTGTATTGGCCAGGGTCGATGCCGCAGTTCTCCAGGACGGCAGGATCCACCATGCCGCAACCGAGGATTTCCACCCATCCTGTGTGTTTGCAGAGAGAACATCCGTTGCCTGCGCAGATGGTGCAGGCGATATCCATTTCCGCGGACGGTTCGGTGAAAGGGAAATAGGAAGGCCGGAGCCGGATTCTGGTATCGCTTCCGAACATTTCCCGCGCGAAATACAGGAGCGTGTCGTGCAGATCGGCAAAAGAGACATTCTTATCCACGTACAGGCCTTCTACCTGATGGAAGAAGCAATGCGCGCGAGCCGATACGACTTCGTTCCGGTACACCCGGCCGGGACACAGCGTGCGGATAGGCAGCGGCTGGCTTAGCATGCTGCGAATCTGCACGGACGAGGTATGGGTTCGCAGCAGCACGTCCTTGGGGCTTCCGCTTCTTTCAACGAAAAAAGTATCCTGCATGTCTCTGGCCGGGTGGTCTGCCGAGAAGTTGAGCGCAGTGAACACATGCCAGTCGTCTTCTATCTCCGGGCCGTCCGAGATATCGAAACCGATTTTTCCGAAAATCCGGAAAATCTCTTCCCTTATCTGGGAAAGGGGATGGCGGTGGCCGGTTCTTTCGTCTGCCGGGCGGCTCAGGTCGAGCATGTCGGCCGGCTGCCTGCCCTCTGGCCGGCTGCATTGCTCCTTGGCTTGCAGGATTGCAGCCTGGATGGCGTTTTTCAGCTGGTTGAGGGCTTGCCCTATTTCTTTTTTCGCGGCAGGTTCCACATTCTTGAACTCTTCGAAGAGTTCGTTCATTTCACCTTTCCGGCCCAAGAGCCGGATGCGGTATTGCTCTGCCTCTTCTGTGGTCTGGAGCCGGATTTTTCGAGCTTCTTCCAGCAGGTTCTCTATTCTTTCCTTCAGTTGCATTTCAATATTCTCTTTCTTTGAGGGGCTTTTCTTGTGCTTATGGCATTACCCGGTGCTTATTCGAGCGTCATTGTCATCCGGATGTCTTCCACAGGCCGGTCGCCGGGGAGGGTCGGCTGGCTGGCGATTTTGTCGATCACGTCCAATCCGTCCACTACCTCGCCGAAGACAGTATATTGAGTGTCCAGGAACGGAGTGCCGCCAAGGCTCGTGTAGGTTTCGATTTGTCCAGGGCTGAACTGGATTCCGTAGCGGGCCGAAATCATTTGGAGTTCCTGCGCGGTCCAAGTCTTGCCTTGGACAATGTAGAATTGGCATGAAGACGATCGCTTTTCCGGATTCACCTGGTCGCCGGTCCGGGCGGCCGCCAGAGCCCCTTTCTTGTGGAAGAGGCTGGGGACGAATTCGGCAGGAATCGTGTAGCCCAGGTCTCCGCTGCCCAGCGCTTGGCCGGGAGCGGCATGTTTCGAACCGGGGTCCCCGCCTTGGATCATGAATCCTTCTATGACACGGTGGAAGAGTGTGCTGTCATATTGCTTTTCTTTGACCAGCTTGATGAAATTGTCTCGATGCCGAGGGGTCTCATCGTAAAGTCTGACGGTCATGTCCCCGTAGGGAGTGTGGATGACGACCAATGGTCCGTCCCCTTTCCGCTCATCGGTGTTTTGTGCTTGCATGGGCGTGGCGATGTTTAGTGTTATAAGGCTGGCAGCCAGTGCCAGGCATTTTATGAAGATATTCATTTCCTTGTTTTTTCCCTTTTTGTTCCTTTCGACCCCCGTTTTCCACGGACGGGTCGGAGTCATGAAAATATATCTTACAAAGATAGTGCAAATTGCTCAATGCAGGGCAAATTATTCCCCGAATGTTCATTCATAGAGGTTTGTGTCAGGTCTTTCTTGCACATATGTTCCGTTTCCAGGTTCTGGCCGAGGCGGATCCGTTGTCTCCTCGGTTTGCCGGGGAGGAGTCCATGAACCATGCCCCGGCTCCGTGGTATCCTCTCCCGGTGGCCTGAGCAGGTACATTCAGACCGTTTCTTATTCCGGGTGGGCCACGGCGAAGAAGGACACGCGGGCTCCGGGCAGTTGGAGAAGTTCCCGGCAGCAGCTGACCGCAGTGGCACCTGTGGTCACTACATCGTCCACTACCAGGAAATGCCTGTTGCGGAGGTTCGCATCTTGCTGGCAACGCGGGTCCAGGGCAAAGCTTTGCCGGATGTTTTCCCAGCGGGACAGCCGGTTTTTGCGTGTCTGGCTGTTGGAAGCCTCGGTTTTGACTATCAAGTCGGCCCGGATCTCGATTTTGCGGGCTTCGTTCAGGCCCGAGGCAATCATCATGCTTTGGTTGTATCCTCTTTGTTTCTGCTTTGCAGGGTGCAGGGGCACCGGTACGATGCAGTCTGCTTCTTTCAAGACCGGATGCCCGGCAAATTTCTGTCCGCCCAGGCGGCCGAGGAATTGTCCGATTTCCGGCCGATGGTGGTATTTGAGCTGGTGCAGGAGCTTTTGCGCCACTCCTGTCTGGGTGAATCTGAGCAGGGCTGCGGCTCTTTGCAAGGGAAGGTGGGCTTTCATCCGTGTTTCCAGAGGGTTCGTTTCCATGGATTCGTGGCCGGTGCAAGCTAATCGGCTCAGGCAGGGACTGCATAGGAGCTGTTCGTCCCCTAACAGCCTTTGCCCGCACGCCGGGCAGCTTCCCGGGTAGAAGAACTGGATGCAGCTATCCCATAGGTGTTGTATTTGGTTCCTCTTGGGCATTTGCATTTTGGCAAAATTACGTTATCTTTGCCTTATCTAATGTTAAAAGTTGTTAATTCTTACAACTTGCTATTGATAATAACAGAAGCTGTAGACGGAACGGTACTGGACTTGCTCTCCGCGCAAGGGGCGGCAGGTCGGGCAGGGGCGGATTGCGGCTTCGCAAAACCCAATCATTATGGCATTATCTAACGAGAAACAGGCTCCGGCAGCAGCCAATCCCAAGAAGGATGGCAAGATCAAGATTTTGTATCTGGCGATTGTTGTCTTAGCGATTGCTTTGGCCTTCATGATTTTCAAGAATCAGAAGAATGTCATGGAGAAAAATGAAAGTTTCACGCAAGGTGTGCAGCTCAAGGGCGAGTTGGACAGGGTGATGGACGAGTACACGGCTATCAAGATGGAGAACCAGGATTTGTTAGGGCAGATGTCGGACAAGGACAGCGTCATCATGGCCAACAAGGCTGAAATTGAGAAATTGATTGCCAGCCAGGCGGATTACAACAAGATCAAACGCAAGCTGGAATTGTTGCGCCGGATAACGCAAGAGTATGTTGTCCGCATAGATTCCTTGGTGACCGTGAACAAGGCATTGGCAGAGGAGAACACGCAGATCAAGGAAGAAGTCAGCCGTGCACGGGAAGAAAACACCTTGCTGAAGACGGAATTGGACGAGAAGATCAGTGTGGCGTCCGAGTTCAAGGCGTATAACCTTGTAGCGGCGACTGTGCGGGTCCGGGCCGATGGCAAGGAGGTTCCCACGGATCGTTCCCGCAGGGTTACCCGGATCAACCTGAGTTTCACGTTGAGTGAGAACAAGATTGTGGAACCTGGCATGAAGACGGTTTATGCCCGGATTTCCCGTCCGGACGGCGTGGTGATGGCTTTGGGTTCGGATGATCTGTATTCTTTTGTCATGGACGGGGACACTCTGCAATACACCATCAAGCAGGAAATCGATTACAGGAACAAGGCGCAGGATATCCGGATGCATTGGGACAGGAAGACGACGGATAACAATGCCATGCCTGGCCAGTACGCCGTGATGCTGTATATGGATGGCCAGGAAATCGGGCGGACAGGTTTTGCAGTCCGGGAGTAGGGGATTGAGGGTGTGTCAAGATAGGGATTTGAAATAAATCTCAGGCGGTGTATCAGGACAGGCAGGATGCGGTGCAGCAGATTGCCTGCCTCGGTACGCCGCTTTTTGCTTTTCCGCCTATTGCCTCCGCGCTCATTATCCAGGTTCCCATTTATCCCCGACCGGTCATTAGACTTGGGGAAGATTGCCCGTTTGTGTCATGCAATAGGCATCCCTCCTATTCGGAAGCGTACAGGCCGTGGCGAGGTGTAGCCAGGAGCAGGTTACGGACAGAAGACAGCAAGATGTCCGAAAGCCTCGTCTCCGCAATCGGAAACGGACTCGGCGAGCCTGGCGGCCGATTTGGGTTTATGCTTTCCCGCCGCGCATTCGCTGAGAAGAAGGTTCTGCGCTGTGCTGTGTTCCCGCCGGTTTGTGCATGGCTTATCTGCATCGGGAAAGCCGCATCCCGGTCCGCTTTCGCAGGGGGCTGTTTTTGGAGCCTGCTGAGAGATTTGCGATTGGAAGAAAGGCAGGTAAACCGGAAAGCCTGGTATCAACGGAAAGGGGCTATCTGCGGTACAGGGCTGCAGCGCCTAGGATGCCAGCGTTCCGGGCAGAATGCATCAAGCCGGAAAACTCCAGGCGGATACGGCCTTGGTAGCAGAAAAGCAGGTTTTTCTCGAAGGCTTCCCTTGCAGGCGCCATCAGAGGCTCGCCTGCTTGGGCGACCCCGCCGAAGAGGAAAATGTGGGAAGGCGAGCTGAAGCATGCCATGTTGGCCAAGGCGATGCCTAAGGTGGTGCCGGCTTCCCGGTATGCCTGCAGTGCCGTGCTGTCACCCTGTCTGGCTAATTCCGCAAGAGCGTGATAATCCTCGGCACGAGCCTGCTCTCCGTTCCTCAGGCATGTTTCACGGTATGTGGCGAGGATGCCGTTGGCTGCCACATATTGTTCCAAGCAGCCTTGGCGTCCGCAGCCGCAGCGTCTTCCTCCGGGATGGATGATGGCATGTCCTACTTCTCCGGCCATCCCCAGTTCGCCTTCCAGAAGCTGTCCTTCATGCATGATGCCGCATCCCAAGCCTGTCCCCAGCGTGACAAGGATGAAGTTCTTCAGGCCTTTTGCCGAGCCATAGACGGATTCTCCTATGGTGGCCGCCCTGGCATCGTTTTCAAAGAACAAAGGGGTATCCGGGAAATATTTCAGGAACTCGTCCCTCAGCGATACCGCTTCCTTGAAATTCAGGTTCGCCGCCTTTTCGATTCTCCCGTTTCCCGGATTGATGTTAGGGCAGCCGACTCCTATGCTTTCGATGGAGGCCTGGTTCACTTTTGCCATCCTGAGGATGGAATAGGCAATGGTGACCGTGAGGTCTGCAGCAGACTCGTATTTGCCGGTTTTGAGGCAGTCAGAGTCAATGATTTTCCCTTTGTCGTCAACTATGCCGATGATGGTGTTTGTTCCACCTATGTCAACTCCGCAGCGCATTTCTTTTTATGAGTTTTTTCTTTTTCCATGGACATGGAACCAGCTGCAAAAATAGTGAAAGTCGAGCGCAGAGCCAAGCAAGGGATTGCTTGAGCTATGCCGAGACGCATCCTGTTTTCGAGGGCGAAGCCCTCAGAAATAGTGAAAGTCGAGCGCAGAGCCAAGCAAGGGATTGCTTGAGCTATGCCGAGACGCATCCTGTTTTAGAGGGCGAAGCCCCTCAGAAATAGTGAAAGTCGAGCGCAGAGCCAAGCAAGGGATTGCTTGAGCTATGCCGAGACGCATCCTGTTTTC
>CALUGT010000034.1 GCA_944320265.1 uncultured Bacteroidales bacterium
AACGGAGTTTGGGCTATGCCGAGGCGCAGCCTATCTTCGAGGGCGGAGCCCTCAACGGAAGTGCAAGCCGAGCGCAGGGCCAAACGGAGTTCGAGCTATGCCGAGGCGTAGCCTATCTTCGAGGGCGGAGCCCTCAACGGAAGTGCAAGCCGAGCGCAGAGCCAAACGGAGTTCGAGCTATGCCGAGGCGCAGCCAATGTCACGTTCGAGCTGGATGCTTTCCCGGACTTGTTCGAGGATAGTCGAGAATCAAGGGCTTCAGCGAATCCGTTCTTCGGGAATCTCCAATTCCTCGAAATCCTCTCCCGATGCCCGGGCAAATAAATTCGGTCAGCTTCCGAAGGTGGAAAGCCGGTTTCTGCTATCCGGCATCAGGAAAGTTTGTCATGCATGCGGCAGTTCTTCATCAATAAAAAATGCGAAAGATGAAATCAGACATAGAAATCGCGAGGGAAACCCCGCTCATGAAAATTGAAGAGATCGCCCGGAAAGTCGGCATCGATCCCGAACATATCTTTCATTACGGGCATTACATTGCCAAGGTGGATTTGTCTCAGATTGACGAGGAAAAAATCAAGAAGCACCATCTGATCCTGGTGACGGCCATTACGCCCAACAAGGCCGGTATCGGGAAGACGACCGTGTCGATTGGCTTGGCACTAGGAATGAACAGGATAGGAAAGAACGCCATTGTCGCATTGAGGGAGCCGTCCCTAGGTCCTTGCTTCGGCATGAAGGGCGGCGCCGCGGGCGGAGGGTACGCCCAGGTTCTCCCGATGGAGAACATCAATCTCCATTTTACGGGAGATTTCCATGCCATCACTTCGGCGCACAATATGATTACAGCTTTGCTGGATAATTATATATACCAGAACCGCAACAGTTGCACTGGCTTGCGCGAAGTGAAATGGAAACGGGTCCTGGACGTGAACGATAGGGGATTGCGCCATATCATCACCGGTCTTGGGAGTTCCACCGACGGGATTCCGGCGCAGACAGGCTTTGATATCACGGCCGCATCAGAGCTGATGGCTATTTTATGCCTGAGCCGCGACTTTGATGATTTGAGGAGCCGTGTTGAAAACATTCTGCTTGGCTATACTTATGAAGGGGCTGCCTTTACAGTCAAGGACTTAGGTGTGGCGGGCGCGATAACAGTCTTATTGAAGGATGCCTTGCTGCCTAATTTGGTGCAGACTACCGAACATACGGCAGCTTTCATACATGGAGGCCCTTTTGCCAATATCGCCCATGGCTGCAATTCGGTGCTGGCCACCAAAATGGCTTTGACATTCGGGGATTACGCGATTACCGAAGCTGGTTTCGGTTCCGATTTGGGAGGAGAAAAGTTCTTCGATATAAAATGCCGCGAGACCGGCTTGCATCCGGAATTGAGCGTGCTGGTGGTGACGGCTCGCAGCTTGAAGATCCACGGAGGGGTCGCTGAAGCCGATATGGCCAAGCCGAATATGGATGCGCTCAAGAAAGGTTTCGGGAATCTGGATCGGCATGTCGGGATTCTGAAGGGCTTCGGGCAGAGCGTAGTGGTAGCCTTCAATCGCCATGGAGATGATACGGAAGAGGAAATCAATGCTTTGCGTCATCATTGCGTGGAACTCGGGGTGGGCTTTGCCGTGAACGAGGCTTTCGCCAAAGGCGGGGAAGGCGCTGCGGAACTGGCTCGCCTGGTGGTGGATACCATCGAGAAGACACCATCCGGGCCACTGCAATATGCTTACGAGAAGGAAATGCCGCTCAAAGAAAAGATAGCCAAGCTTTGCCAGCGGGTGTATGGTGCCGGCGAGATTTCCTACGCTACCTTGGCTGAAAAGAAAATCAAGCAGATTCATGCCTTGGGCATCGATGATTACCCCCTCTGCATTGCCAAGACGCAGTATTCTTTCTCGTCAGACCCTAAAGCATTCGGGACTCCTTCGGGCTTCGAACTCAAAGTGCGCGATATCGTCATCAACCGGGGGGCCAGGATGCTGGTGGTCATCATGGGCGAAATGATGCGTATGCCGGGCTTGCCGGCCAGTCCGCAGGCATTGCATATCGATTTGGTGGACGGCCGGATTGAAGGCCTCAGCTGAAAAGCGCGTTTCTGGCGGCAGCTGCTTCGTTGCGAGTTTTTCCCGGGTCGGTCACGTGCCAAAGTACGACCCTTCCCGTGCAAAACTCGATGCCTCGTGACAAACCGTTCTGAATCGTTTCTGCTGGAACGCCCGGTCGCGGATACGGCCGGGCGTCGGTCTATGGAGTTGGAAAGCCTGCATCCTTTATCCCCAATCGGTCATTGGACTTTTGGAAGATTGTCCGCTTATGCCATTTATCCCAAATCGGTCATTAGACATTGGGGAGATTGCCCGCTTGTGTCATGCAGCATGCTTCTCGCCTAGCCGAAGGCGTAGCGGGCTACGTCGAGGCGTAGCGAGAAACAGGATGCGGACAGAAGCGGGCAAGATGCCCGAAAGCCTCATTTCCCCAATCAGAAACGGACACGGCGTGTCTAATGACCGATTTGGGTTTATGCCATGCAACATGATTCTCGTCTGGCCGAAGACGTAGCGGGCTGCGTCGAGGCGTAGCGAGGAACAGGATGCGGACAGAAGCGAGCAGCCCTAAAGCCTCATCTTCCCTGTCGGAAACGGACTCGGCGTGTCTAATGACCGATTCGGGTTTATAGTTATTATAGCAGGAAATTGCCATGGGGCGCGTAAAAGGCTATTGGCCGAGAAGGGTCTTGGCGATGTTTTCCGGATCCATGCCGCAGAGTCTTTGGAGCTGGGGAATGCTGCCGTGCTGGATAAAACGGTCGGGAATGCCTGCCGGTATGATCGGGTTCGGGTAGCGATGCCGGGAAGCGAACTCGCAGACGGCTGAATACAGGCCTCCGTTCAAAACCCCGTCTTCGAGGGTGACAATAAGCGGGTAGGCCTCGAAGATTTCTTTCAGCAGATCTTCGTCCAAGGGTTTCAGGTAAATCATGTTGTATAGCCCGAACCGCTTTCCCGGACGCTGGTCCTCAGCTAATCCTATTGCTTTCATGCCATTGTTCCCGATATGCCCGATGGAGACGATGGCTGCATCTTTCCCTTCTTTTACGCGAATGCCTTTGCCGACAGGCTGGACTTCCAAAGGGGTTTTCCAGCGAGGCGTGACTCCGCGCCCGCGGGGATAGCGTATTACAAAAGGGAGTCCTGTCTCCGGTAGCTGGGCCGTGTACATCAGGTTGCGCAGTTCCCTTTCGTTCATCGGGGCGCTGATGACAAGATTCGGTACCGGGCGGAAATAGGCCAGATCGAAGACTCCGTGATGAGTGGCCCCGTCTTCGCCTACTAACCCGGCTCTGTCCAAGCAGAATACTACCGGGAGCTTCTGCAGCGCGACATCATGGATTACCTGGTCGAAGCCTCTTTGCATGAAAGAGGAGTAGATGTTGCAGAAGGGGATCATTCCTTCAGCGGCTAAGCCTGCACTGAACGTGACCGCGTGCTGTTCGGCGATGCCCACGTCGAAGACCCGTTCCGGCATTTTTTTCATCATCATGCTCAAAGAACACCCCGTCGGCATGGCAGGTGTGATGCCCACGATGCGGGGATTGCTCTTGGCCAATTCTATGATGGTTTTCCCGAAGACATCTTGATATTTGGGGGCGAGGCTGAGGTCTATCCTCTTGGGCAGAAGCTGCCCGGTAGCGGAATCGAATCTGCCCGGGGCGTGATAGACGGTCGGTTTTTCCTCTGCCTGTTTCAGTCCTTTGCCTTTTACGGTCACGATATGCAGCAATTTAGGACCTTGGATGGTTTTCAAATCGGATAGCACTGCCAGCAGGGTTGGGATGTCATGGCCGTCTATCGGGCCGAAATACCGGAAGTTCAAGGCTTCGAACAGGTTGCTGGTTTTTGGCGAAATCAGGGAACTCATCGCCGCAGTGAGCTTGCTGATGAAATGCTTGGGGTGGCATTGTTTGCCGGAATCGCCTCCCATCATGTTCCAGACGCTGTTCTTGAGATGGTTGTATGATTTGGAGGCTTTCATCCGGGTGAAATAGCGGCTCAAGGCACCGGTGCTCACGTCGATGGACATGCCATTGTCGTTGAGGATGACCAGAAGGTTGCTTCGGGAAGCCCCGGCGTTGTTCAGCCCTTCAAAAGCCATGCCCCCGGTCATGGCGCCGTCTCCGATTATGGCAATATGCTGCCGGTCTTTCTCTCCTTTGAGATTGGAGGCGATAGCCATGCCTAAGGCCGCTGTTATGGACGTGGACGAGTGCCCTGTGCCGAAAGCATCGTACTCGCTTTCGGTCCGGGAAGGGAAGCCGCTTAGGCCATCCAAGCATCGGATAGACGCGAAACGGTCTTTCCGGCCGGTCAGGATTTTGTGCCCGTAGGCTTGATGGCCTACATCCCAGATGATGCGGTCGTAAGGGGTATTGAAGATATAATGCAGGGCGACTGTCAGTTCGACAGTACCCAAAGAAGCGCCCAAGTGTCCGGGGTGATTCGCTATGACCTTGATGATGAACTCTCTCAGTTCGTCCGCTACTTGCGGGAGCTGGGAAGGTTTGAGCCGCCTCAGGTCTTCGGGCGTATTGATATGGTCTAACAGTTTTTCCAAGGTTCAAAAAGTATAAGGCACTTGCATGCCCATCGGCGTTGCCTTGCTTGGCGCGGGTTACCCGGACTTCCGGCCTGGCCGGGCGATGGCCATGAGGTGCAAAAAGGTGGATAAAAAGCTATCGCGGGCAAATGGAGCCGCGCGGCTTTTTATCCACCGGAAACTGTTTCCGCGCGCCGGTCAGAGGCTTCTGCTCGGCCGGCGCACAAGGCCATGCAACGAGGTGAGAGGCAGGTATCCTGTCCCGTTGCTACTTGCCGAACAACTTGCAAGCCAGATCGGCCACTCGGTTGGAGTACCCGAATTCGTTATCGTACCACGCCATGACTTTGACAAAGTTGCCGTCCATGACCGAGGTCAGCTTGGAATCGAAGATGGAGGAGTTGGGATTCCCTACGATATCGACGCTGACAATCGGGTCTTCGGTATATTCCAGGATTCCTTTGAGCGGCCCCTCTGCAGCCGCCTTCATCGCCGCGTTGATTTCCTCCACGGTCACATTGCGTTCCATTTCGGCTGTCAGGTCGACGACAGAACCGTCCGGAGTAGGGACGCGCATGGCGAGACCGTCCATTTTCCCTTGCAGGGCCGGCAGGACCAAGCCTACCGCTTTGGCGGCACCGGTGCTTGTCGGGATAATCGAGAGCGCGGCGGCGCGGGCGCGGCGCAAATCCTTATGAGGGGAGTCCAGCACGATCTGGTCGTTGGTATAAGAGTGCACCGTATTGATGAAGCCCCGTCTGATGCCGAACGCCTCGTGGAGGACCTTGGCAACCGGAGCCAAGCAGTTGGTTGTGCAGGAGGCATTCGAAACCAGCTGGAGGTCAGGCCTGATCATCTCTTCGTTCACGCCGCAGACAATCGTGGCATCCACATCGGCAGCGCTTTTTGCCGGCGCGGTCAGCACTACTTTCCTGGCTCCACCTTGGACGTGCTTGATCATCGTGTCCCTGGTACGGAATTTCCCCGTAGCTTCAATGACTACATCGGTATCGTATTTTGCCCAAGGAATGTTGGCAATGTCCCGTTCCAATGTCAAATCGATTTTCTTGCCGTTGATTACCAGCTTCCCGTCTTCCACTTTGACTTCGCCCTTGAACTTGCCATGGACGGAGTCGTACCGGATCAAGTGGGCCAAAGTTTCGGCGCCGCCCGTGATATTGAGGTTCACGACTTCGACATCAGGCCTGTTGATCAAGTCGCGGAGTACAAGGCGACCGATACGGCCGAGACCACAGATCCCTACTTTGATTTTTGACATGGTAAAGATTTTTAGTTGTATAAGGTTGTTGTTTGTGGGTAATTGCCTTTTGTTTTGCAAGCAAAAGCGGGAACCTGCCCTGTCTCCGGAAAGGAAAGCCAGTCCCCCGAGGTTGGAAACCTCTGCGCAAGACAAAGGTACACATTTTTTCCGTAATTCTGATTCTTCCTTATAAAATGCTCTTTCTGTGAGCTTTTTCCCAAGCTTGGACGTTTTTTTTGAGTCCTTCCAGGCCGGCCCGTTGCAAGGCGGATTCTTTGAAAAGGGCATCGAACCGTGTTTGAGGCATATCGGCGATGCCGGATGGCGTGAGGCTGGTTGTTGCTGGCAAGGGGAGCAATCTTGGGTCGATGCTGTCTTCCGGGATGTTTTCGGAGAAAGAGATCCAGCGGGAGTTGGCAGGACAGACGGTCTGGCATATATCGCAGCCGAACCAGTACGGGCTCTGGATAGCCGGACGTTCTCCTTTGTGTTCGATGGTCAGGTAGGAGAAGCAGCGACGGGCATCCAGGCCGGTACCCAGTGCCAGGCCGGGACAGGATTGCAGGCATCGGTTGCAGTCCGTGCAAGGATGGGATGAGAGGATGGCTTTTTTGGCGCCGGTTTCTTCTTTTCCGTTTTCCCTTTCGCCTATGCTGGTGTCGATTGAAGCCGGCGGCGCGCTGGTCTTTGCCGTTTCTCCTCCCGAATCCGGGAGGGCTTGGTCGTATTGGTCGAAACGATGCCGGGTCAGCATGATTCCGATGAAGCAGAAACTGCCGAAACGGGGATGGATTAGCAGTGTGTTGCGGCCGATGTATCCTAGCCCGGCTCGCCAGGCCCAGTATTTCTCCAATAAAGGAGCGGTGTCGCAAAAGGCGCGGAAAGGACTGGGAGGCAATAGGGACGCTAAGAGGAAAAGCTTGTCTTTGACAACTTTATGATAGTCCTTGCCTTGGGCGTAGAGTGCGATATGCGGGTTGGTTGCCGTGCCTGCAGGTGGATGGTAGGGAATAATGGCGACAATCAGGCTGTTGGCTCCGGGAAGGAGTGTTTTCGGGTCGGCCCGTTTGTCGATGTTCCTTTCCAGGTACCCCATTCCGGCCTGGTATCCTTGCCTCAGGTAGTATTGCCAATAGAGGATCTGGTCCTCTGAAACGGTTTGGGCGGGGACGATGCCGATATCGCCGATGCCTTGCATCTTCCGTGCATGTTCCTTGAATGCCGAGGCTTGGATTTTTCCTTCTGCATCTGTTTGGAAAAGAGGGTGCTGCGAATCATCGTAGTTTCCTGTCGAGACGGAGCGGCTTGCGGGCGTTTGGCTTGGCCTGAGGGGCAATGAAATGTGGCGTTGCACGGGATTGTCGGATGTCCTTTAATCGAATAAGCTGTTTTCCATGTTTTTGGGCATGCGTCCCAAATGTCGGTAGGCCAAGCTTGTCACTTCCCGCCCGCGCGGGGTCCGCATCAGGAACCCTTCTTGGATCAGATACGGTTCATAAACTTCTTCCAATGTGCCGGGATCCTCGCCGACGGCAGTCGCGATGGTATTGACCCCGACTGGGCCTCCTTTGAATTTGTCGATGATTGTCAGCAAGATACGATTGTCCATTTCGTCCAATCCATATTTGTCCACGTTCAGTGCGTCCAAGGCATGGCGGGCGATGCCGATTTCAATATCTCCGTTTCCTTTCACCTGGGCGAAATCGCGGACACGGCGGAGCAGGAGATTGGCGATACGGGGTGTTCCCCGGCTTCGGCGGGCAATCTCGAAAGCTGCATCTTCATGTATTTTGACATGGAGCAGATCGGAAGAGCGTTTGATGATGAGGTTCAGTGTTCTGGCATCGTAGTAGGTGAGTCTGGCATTGATGCCGAAACGGGAACGCAGCGGGGATGTGAGCAGGCCTGAACGGGTTGTGGCACCGATTAGCGTGAACGGGTTGAGGCCTATCTGGACACTGCGGGCATTGGGGCCTGTGTCGATCATGATGTCGATTTTGTAATCTTCCATGGCCGAGTACAGGTATTCCTCCACCACTGGAGAAAGCCGATGTATTTCATCGATGAACAGCACGTCGTTAGGTTCGAGGCTGGTCAGCAGCCCGGCCAGTTCGCCAGGCTTGTCCAGCACGGGCCCGGAGGTGGTTTTTATGCCGACTCCCAGCTCGTTGGCAATGATATAGGAAAGCGTGGTTTTGCCGAGCCCCGGGGGGCCGTGCAGCAGCACATGGTCCAATGCCTCCTTGCGCTGGCGGGCTGCCATGACAAAGACCTTGAGATTGCCCACGACGCCTTCCTGCCCTTGGAAGCTTTCGAATCCGGAAGGACGCAAAGCTTTTTCCAATTCTTTGTCGGAACCGCTGAGCCGGGAAGAGTCCGGGTTTAATAAGTCGTTCATCTTTAATGATTAAAGGCTTTCTGTCCTATGGACAGGGAACCTGCTAAGTTACGGTAATTCGCGGATATTTCGCGATATGGAAAATATTTGTAATTTCGCCAGCCTATCCAAGTGGATTCCCATGATTACGCTGACCATAATAGCCTTGCTGGCAAGCCTTGTATTCAGGCGGAAACGGAGCCGTTGAGTCTTCGCCTGCATCCTGGCCGGGTTCCGTATCCGGCCGGCCGGGCATTCATAGCGCCGCGTCCGCGACACAGTCGGACTGTGGAACGGCATTGCCCTTTAGGGGGCTGGAACGGCCTGCAAGCAAAGAGGGTAATGGAGCCGCCCTCTTCTGGAGGAAAGTTCCATTACCCTCTTTCGTGGAACCGGGCGGAATCGAACCGCCGTCCAAACAAGTAGCAAAAAAGTTTTCTACACGCTTAGTTCTTCCTTTCGTTTTCGAGCCGAGGCAGGCGAAAAACCTTCCAACCCCAAGCCTTATCCTCCTGTATGTTGCCGCAAGCCGAAGGCGGACTCGCGGCAGGACTGACTTTGGTTGTTTTGCACTTCAAGGGAAACGAGCCGTCAATCAAGGCTTTCTCCGGAAGCGTCGCTGAAAATAGTACCTGGTACTAGGCAGCGAGAGCGTAATCGCTATTGTTGCCGTTTAATGGCGTGAGTACTGATATTAACGAGGTGGATACACGACCCTCGGCGTGCTTGCTCCTCCACTATCCCTGCTGTCAAAACCAGTCGGCCCCATTTAAAAGCAGGTTTTACGAATAGGCCCGGTGCCCATGGCCAAGCCTTGGCTTGTGCATGGAACCTGCCTGAGCAAACCGGATGCAAAAGTAGTGAAAGCCGGGCGGAAAGTCAAGCGTCCGGATGCGGAACGCTTCAAGGCTTTGGTTTCTCCAGGGGGTGGTAGAGCTGGATAGTGGCTTGAAGGTATCTGCGGTCGAGATGCGTATAGATTTCTGTCGTGGTGATGGATTCGTGTCCCAGCATGTCCTGGACGGCACGCAAATCGGCGCCGCCTTCGATCAGGTGGGTGGCGAAGCTATGACGGAAAGTGTGGGGACTGATGTTTTTCCGGATACCGGCGCCGGCAGCCAGGCGTTTGATTATTTTGAAAACCATGACCCGGGAAAGGCTTTTCCCGTAACGGTTCAGGAACACGATGTCTTCGTTCCCTTTCTGGATGTCAAGATGGCATCGGTCGTATTTTATGTAATCCTGGATTTTCTGCAGTGCTATGCGGCCAACCGGGACCAGCCTCTCTTTGTCTCCTTTGCCGATGATTCTTGCAAATCCCTCCTTGGGGTAGACCATGGAGATTTTAAGCGAAACCAATTCCGATACCCGCAGGCCGCAAGCGTAGAGTGTTTCCAGCATGGCACGGTTCCGACGGCCTTCGGCCGAGGACAAGTCAATGGAATCGAATATGCTGATGATTTCTTCGTAAGACAGCACATCGGGAAGATGCCTTTTGAGTTTAGGGCTTTCCACCAGCTCGGCTGGGGATTTTCCGATGATTTTCTCTAACAGCAGGTAGTTGAAAAAGCCTTTGATGCCGGACAGGATGCGGGCTTGGGAAGCTGCGTTCATGCCGATGTCCGTCAGGAAAGAGATGAACTGCTCGATGTCCTCCAGCCGGATGTCTGACAGGGTGCTCTCTCGCAAGATGCTGTCCCAGGAGAATCGTCCGTCCTCGGCAGGGACGGCTTCCTCCATTCCCGGAATCCGGCCGGGAGAAGGGAAAGCCGCCTTGCGGGAGCTAAGGAATTGCAGCAGCAGCCGCACGTCGTGGAGATAAGCGGCAATGCTGGCCTCGGAAAGATGCTTTTCGAGCCGCAGGTAAGACTCGTATCCACGAAGGTACGCAGGCATGCGGTTTTAGTTTTGCGCTGCGTTCTGGTTTGCTTTGCGCTGGTCGTCTTCCTTGATGAAAGTCTGGATCTGACGGGTGGCCGTGCGCGGGTTGGCGATGGAGGCGCAACCGTTCACGCAGCCGCCTTGGCACATCATGAACTCGATCAGGTTGGGCTGGTCGGGACCGCCGCAGGTCTGTTCCACGGTCCGGAGGCTCTTGATGACCGCCTTGTCGATGCCATCGATATAATAAGGCCGGATGGCATCCGGGTTCTTGGCGTAATGCTTGACCGCATCGGTAACCCCTTTGGTATAAGGGAAGGCGCGGCCGGCGTTGTCCATCTCAGCCAGCGGCTCTTCTTCGCATTTGAGCACGTCGATGCCGGCGGCGATGAACATGGCGCTCAGTTCTTCGTAGGAAAGTACCAGGTCTATGTTCTTGGCCACCATCGATTCGTGGCGTTTTGCCAAGCAGGGGGCGAAGAAAACGGTGACGCAGCCCGGATTGCGCTTCTTGGCGTAGCCGGCGGTATAGACTACCGGGGTCGGGGTGTGCGACACATAGGGTTCGAGATATTGCAGATGCTTGTGAACCAATTCAGTATAGGCGTGGCAGCAGGAGGTGGTCATGAACTTCTGGCCTTCTTCCACTACGCGCTTTTCAAATTCGAAAGCTTCGTGCTTGGCGGTCATGTTGGCGCCTTCGGCTACTTCGACCACTTCGTCGAAGCCTAATTCCTTGATGGCTTTGAACAGCTTGCCTGGAGCAGCGGGGAACTGTCCGAGAATGGAAGGGGCTACCAAGGCTATCACTTTCTTGTCCGAGCGCAAGGCTTGGTAAATCTGGGTCAGGTAGGTCTTTTCCATGATGGCCCCGTAAGGGCAGGCTTCGCGGCAGCGTCCGCAGTAGATGCATTTTTCATCATTGATATGCTCGATGCCATGTTCGTCTTTGGAAATGGCGTTGACAGGGCAGGATTGCTCGCAGGGGACGGCTTGGTAGATAATGGCATTGAACGGGCAGGCTTTCATGCAGAGCCCGCAGCTGACGCATTTGGACGGGTCGATGTAGGCCTGATGATGGATGCTGATGGCATTCTTGTGGCAGGCGAAGGTGCAGGGGTGGCCTACGCAGCCATGGCACATGTTGGTTACCACGTAATTGGCTTGCACGCAGGAACTGCATGCGAGGTCGACCACGGTCAGGATCGTGGTGGTCTGCTCTGTCCTTTCCTCGGCCATGCGGGCGTATTCGGAAATGGGGGTCAATTCGTCTTTTTCGTCCCGGACATCATAGCCAAGGATCGCCATGAGGCGGTACTTGATGACGGCTCGGTCTTTGTAAATGCAGCAACGGGTCACATCCTTGCTGTAACGGGGGCGCATTATGAGGGGAACCCGGTCGATTTCGGATCTTAAATTGCCGTTGTGGATCAGCTTGCATACGCGGGTGAGCAAGTCGCGGCGGATCAGCATCGCTTCGTTGTAAGCCATGTCGGTAGTTCGTGTTGGTTATTTTGTTGTCAGTGTATTCTTTAGGATTCGTGCTACGGAAGAAGATTCAGTCCATCCTCGGGATGCTGGATTTACAATGTTTCTTTCCCCTTGGCTTTCAGGATGTTCGATTCCTTTCTCGTGGCATGTTCTAAACTTGGAAAGGTTGCAAAGGTAATGCATTTTGGTCAAAATGGCGCAATTTTGCTCCTGCAGCGTGGCAGGCTTGGCGCGAACTTCGGCGCGGAAGAGCAATGGCTTTTGCAAAATTTCATTAATTTCGCAGAATCGGAAGTTTTGCCTGGAATGTCCCGATGGACATCCATGGGCCGGCGCCGCATCTATGTCGTTAAAAAAACAGAAAATGGAACAGAGCTTTCTAAAGATAATGGAAGAGAGCGTGAAGCAGAATTGGGAGCTTCCCGCACTGACCGACTATAAAGGCACCACTTTCCAGTACAAGGAAATCGCTCGGAAAATAGCCAAACTGCATATTCTCTTCGAAGCTGCCGGCATCCGGAAAGGCGACAAGATAGCGCTGATTGGACGGAATTCATCTAATTGGGCTGTGGTGTTCATGGCTACTTTGAGCTACGGGGCGGTAATCGTGCCGATACTGCATGAATTCAAGCCGGAAACGGTGCATCATATCGTGAACCATTGCGAGGCAAAGCTGTTGTTTGCCGGTTCGGTAGTCTGGGAGAATCTGGTCCCCACGAGCATGATACATATCGGAGCTGCTTATTCGATAGACGATTTCGAGCTGCTTTATACAACCGACGAGCGAAACCGTCATGCGATAGAGCATCTGAACCAGCTTTTCGGGGAAAGGTACCCGAAGTCCTTCGGCAAGGACGATATCCATTTCCATCAGGACTTGCCCGATGATCTGGCTTTGATCAGCTATACTTCAGGAACGACCAGCAATAGCAAGGGCGTTATGCTGCCTTACCGGACGTTGTGGTCTAACTACAAGTTCGCCGAGGAAGTGCTGGGAGGCTTGGTGGCGGGGTCCAATGTGGTGAGTCTCTTGCCGATGGCGCATATGTACGGGATGGCTTTCGAGTTCATCTACGAGTTCGGGAGGGGCTGCCATATCTATTTTCTGACACGGACGCCTTCGCCCAAAGTCATTTTCGAGGCTTTCCAGGAAATCAGGCCGAATGTGATTATTGCCGTCCCGTTGATTGTGGAGAAGATTTACCGGAAGCAGATCCAGCCGGTCATAGAACGTTCGGCGGTGAAGGCTTTGCTGAAGCTGCCGGTCATCGATTCTGTGATTACCGACAAGATCCGGACTACGCTGGTAGAGGCGTTCGGGGGCAATTTCATCGAGGTGATCATCGGCGGGGCTCCTTTCAACCGGGAAACCGAGGATTTCTTCAAAAGGATGAAGTTCCCTTATACAGTGGGGTACGGGATGACGGAATGCGGTCCTATCATCAGCTATGCTCCGTGGGCGTCGCACGTGCTGCATTCCTGCGGCCGGGCCGCTCCGAGGATGGAAATCCGGATCGATTCGCCTGATCCCCGGAATGTGCCGGGGGAAATCTTGGTGAGAGGGATGAATGTCATGCTGGGGTATTACAAGAACGAGGCGGCCACGAAGGCGGCATTCACGGAGGACGGATGGATGAAGACGGGCGACATGGGGGTTCTGGATGAAGAGGGGAATCTCTTTATCAAGGGACGTTGCAAGACAATGATTCTTGGGCCGAGCGGGCAGAATATCTATCCGGAAGAAATCGAGGATCAGATGAATACCATGAACCTTGTGTCGGAATCCTTGGTGATAGATGCCGGAGGAGGACGTTTGGAGGCGTTGGTTTACCCGGATTTCGAAGCTGTGGACAAGGCTGGCATCCCGATGGAGCAGCTCCACAGCATCATGGAGCAGAACCGCGTGGCCTTGAATGCGTCCTTGCCTGCCTACAGCCAGATTACCAAGGTCAAGATTCTGACCGAGGAGTTCGAGAAGACTCCCAAGAAGAGCATAAAAAGGTTCTTGTACCAGGTGAAAGAGTAGCCGGGGAAGGCCGGCGGCTGCTGGAAATTGGAGGGCTGGAATGTTCCTGCGGGAAAGGACCGGCAGCGGGCCGTGTCCGGGAATGTTTTGCGAAACCATTAGGAAGCTGTTTGGATTCATATGTCTAGCTGATCGGGGCGGATTCCGGGAAATGATGCCGCGTTTTTCCAAGAAGGATAGCCAGTCTGTCTGATGTGAAAAGTGCAAAAAGGACTTGGAATGCATCCCTGCGGGCAAACAAGATACTGAAACCAGTTCCTGAGAATCTGGCTTTTTCAGGGTTGCAAGGAATTTTAAAACGGTTTCTGGATTTTAAAATCAGGATATCATGTTATTGACAACGACAAATTCCGTAGAAGGCCATCGTGTGAGCCAGTACTACGGCATCGTTTCGGGCGAATCGATCATCGGGGCCAATGTGTTCCGGGATTTCCTGGCGGGAATCCGCGATTTTGTGGGAGGCCGTTCCCAGGCTTACGAAGAAGTCCTGCGCGAAGCCAAGGCGACGGCTCTGCAGGAAATGAGCGAGCAGGCTGAGCGGATGGGTGCGAATGCGGTCATCGGCATAGATCTGGATTACGAGACAGTGAACGGGAGCATGCTGATGGTGACGGCCAGCGGGACGGCGGTCCGTATAGATTGAACCCGGATTGGTCGTCAGGGGGGGCGAAGCCGCTCTCTCGGCGGTGTCTTGCTCTCGCTTCGTTTCGGCCGGCCCGCACGCTTTCGATAAACCCGAATCGGTCATGAGACTTTGGGGAGATTGCCCGCTTGTGTCATGCAGCATGCTTCTGGCTTGGCCGAAGGCGTAGCGGGCTACGTCGAGGCGTAGCGAGAAACAGGATGCGGACAGAAGCGGGCAAGATGCCCGGAAGCCTCATTTTCCCAATCAGGAACGGACACGGCGTGTCTAATGACCGATTTGGGATAAAGGTTGCAGCCGGCTTGCATGCCTGCGGGCCGGAATCCTTTGGAAAGCCGGACATGCGGCAGACGGTGTCCGGCGGTCTGATGATGACCAGTCCGGTGTCAAGGAATGCCTGACGGTCGGCTTCCTTGATTTGCAGTGTTCGACGGGGTAATGACTGTTTTTGATTAAAGGATGCTGGATGCATTTTGAAGGTATATTGGCGGGACTGGCGACTTTCTTGGTCATCGGCCTGTTCCATCCCTTGGTTATCAAGGCTGAATATTATCTTGGGGTATGCTCCTGGTGGGCATTCCTGTTTCTGGGTCTGGTGGCATCGGCCTGCTCCATCTGGTTGTCGGGAGGTTTCTGGTCCATCATCTTCGGTGTGGTGGCTTTTTCCTCTTTTTGGTCGATCAAGGAAGTCTTCGAGCAACGGAAACGGGTCGAGAAAGGCTGGTTCCCGAGGAATCCGAAGAGGAGGTGAGGGCGGGACGCTCGAGGCACTCCTCGGTATGGGCTGGGGGTGTCCGGTGCGTTCAAAACGGGCGATCCGGAGTTTTTTTCAGTGTTTTTTTTGAAACGTTGGCACATGAATATGGAACCGGATGTTTTTTGTTTCTCGCCGACAGGAGGCGGGGAAAAGATTGCAAGAGCCATACGGAAGGGATTGGGCGATGGATGCGGGAAGTCTCCATGCATCTTTGTTGTCCCGGTCTATGGGGGCCGCATGCCGGATTTGGCCAAGAAGGCTTTTGGCAATGTGCATGCTACAGGCAATAATCCCGCTGTTCTGGCAGTGGTCTATGGAAACCGAGCCTTCGAGGGCGCTCTTGCCGAGCTGGCGGAGTTCGTTTCCGAGCGAGGCTTCAATCCGGTTGCCGCCGGAGCCTTTGTCTGCGAGCATTCGTACAGTACCTCTGAGACCCCGGTTGCTGCCGGGCGGCCCGATGCTGAAGATTTGAAAGCGGCAGAGGAATTCGGGAGGTTAGCGGGGGAGAAGATTCTTGCCGGCAATCTGATGCCGGTCAATGCTGCCGATTTGCAGGATGAGCCGTCCCCGGAGGCTTCGGTAAATCGTTTCATGGCTTTTGTCCGGGAGTTCAAGGAACAGCAGTCGGCGGCTCCGCGGGCCTTTCTCCCTGAGCTTGACAAAGACAGGTGTTCCGGATGCGGCATCTGTCTGGCGGTTTGCCCGGCAACTGCCATCAGGGCTGATTTTTCCATTGATGCTTCCCGGTGCGTTGCCTGTTGCGCTTGTGTCAAGAAGTGTCCCTCTCATGCTTGGATTTTCATGTCTCCTTTTGCACGGCCTTTGTCGGAGAATTTTTCTTTGAGGAAATCTCCTCGTTGGATTTTGTAGGGGAATCCCGGAACCGGGCAGGCGGAAGTTTCATTTCCCTGGTTCTCTCTGGCGGTACCTTGCCCGTTGTTTTATCCCAAATCGGTCATCAGGCTTCGAGGAGATTTCCCGCTTGTCATGCAGCATGCTTCCCGCCTGGCCGAAGGCGTAGCGGGCTATGTCGAGGCGTATTGAGAAGCAGGATGCGGACAGAAGCGGGCAAGATGCCCGAAAGCCGCATTTCCCCAATCGAAAACATCTCCGGCATGGCCTGCTGCGCCCGTAGGACGGGACTCTTCGGGTTATAGAGGCATGTCCGGTTTAACCCAAATCGGTCATTAGACTTTGGGTAGATTGTCCGCTTATGTCATGCAGCATGCTTCTCGCCTAGC
>CALUGT010000035.1 GCA_944320265.1 uncultured Bacteroidales bacterium
GAAGCGGGCAAGATGCCCGAAAGCCTCATTTTCCCCATCGGAAACGGACACGGCGTGTCTGATGACCGATTTGGGTTTATGGGTATATGGACAAAATCGTGCGGTCTTCCATTTCCTGTTGTGTCAAGAGGGTAAGTTTATCGGCAATCTGGCTCTCGATGGGGTCTGGAGTGGATTTTTTTGTACTTTTATGCGGTAGCAGCTGCCGGGTTTGGGTAAAGGAGGTTAGGCGGGACGGGGTGAGCGGGTGGAGGAGGTGGATGGTTTGTTCCGTGTGTTTGAGGCGTTTGGCTGTGGTGCGCTACTCTCTGTTGGTTCGGAAAATAATTATCAAGGAAATGAAAAGATACTTACGGATTCTGATGTTGGCGGCGGTGTGCATGGTCGCTTATTCTTGTGATTACAAGCCTTTTTTCTCGGACAGGGCGCAATGGGAGGAAACTGAGGCGGCTTTCGCGCGGAAGAAGGCGTTTTTTGCGGACGGGCGTTTCTTTGCGGTCTTTGACGAGGCGGAGATGACCTCTGAAGAAAGGGAGGCGATGACGTTCTTGTATGCCTATATGCCCTTGAGCGATATGACAGATTATGACGGAGGGTTCTACTTGGGCAATGTGCGGATGGCGTTCAAGGTCTGGAGGGAGATGCCGTGGGGCAAGGACGTGCCGGAGAAGGAGTTCCGGCATTTCGTGCTGCCGATCAGGGTCAACAACGAGAATCTGGATTCGAGCCGATGGGTGTTCTATGACGAGCTGGCCGAGAGGGTGAGAGGTTTATCGATGTACGATGCCGTCCTGGAGGTGAACCATTGGTGCCATGAAAAGGCTATTTATACGCCGAGCGATGCGCGGACTTCCTCGCCTTTGGCGACGGTGAAGACGGCTTACGGGCGTTGCGGCGAGGAATCGACTTTCTTGGTGGCAGCCTTGCGTTCGGTGGGCATTCCGGCCCGTCAGGTCTATACGCCGCGTTGGGCACATACCGATGACAACCATGCCTGGGTGGAAGCCTATGTGGACGGGCGGTGGCATTTCTTAGGGGCTTGCGAGCCGGAACCGGTCTTGGATCTGGCTTGGTTCAACGACCCGGTGGCGCGGGGGATGCTGATGCACACCAAGGTCTTCGGGCTGTATCCGGGGCCGGAGGAAATCATGCAGGTGACACCTTGCTATACGGAAATCAATGTGATTGATACTTATGCGGATGCGGCACAGGTTCGGGTTCGGGTGTTAGACAGGGATGGCGAGCCGGTGCCGGGGATTCCGGTGGAGTTCAAGCTCTACAATTACGCGGAATTTTATACGGTGGCTACCAAGACGAGCGACGAGGCGGGGATGGCTTCTCTTTCGGCGGGCAAAGGGGATATGTTGGTCTGGGCGGCGAAGGATGGTCTTTTCGGCTTCCGCAAGGTGTCTTTTGGGAAGGATTCAGTGGTGGATTTGGTGCTGGAACATAAAGTGGGCGAGGAATTTTCGGTGCAGATGGACATAGTGCCGCCGGTGGAAAAGAGCAATCCGGTGAAAGTGAGCGCGGAACAACGGGCGGAGAACAGCCGGAGGCTATTAGTGGAGGACAGTATCCGTCATCTTTATGTGTCTACGTTTTATACGGCGGAACGGGCGGCGGCGCGTTGCCTGGAACTGGGCGTGGATACGGCGGCTTTCGTGCCGGTCTTGGTGGGCAGCCGGGGCAACCATGCGGAGATAGATGCTTTCATGGAAGGTGTCGAGCCGGGCAGTCGGGCGGAAGCGGCGGCTTTCCTGCGGACGTTGAGCGAGAAGGATTGGCGGGATGCGCCTTGCAGCGTGCTGAGGGCGCATTTCGATTTCAGCTTTCCGCGTTTGGAGGTCTCGGGAGAAAAGGATGCCCGTGCCGGTGGCGGAAAGGCCTCGGAAGCCGGGACGCGGCGGTATTCGGACGAGACCTATCTTCGCTATGTGATGAACCCTCGCGTGGAATACGAGATGCTGACTCCTTATAAACAGTATTTTGCGGAAATCTGGCCTGAGGAACTGCGGGCGGGATGGGGAATTGATCCTTCTCCGTTGCTGCAATGGATCCATGACAGCATCCGGATTGAGAACGATTTGAACCTGCAGGCGATGCCTATATCCCCCAAAGGGGTATATGAGGCGAGGGTAGCCGATTTGAGGAGCTACAAGATATTTGTGGTGAGTGTGTTGCGGAGTCTGGGCGTGGCTGCGCAGCTGCATCCGGTGACGGGGAAAGTGGAATACGCTTTGCTGGAAGGTCGTTGGCAGGAATTGGATTTGGGGACGATGCAGGGTGGTTTTGGACGCGTTTCTTTGGGTTCTGCTTCAGGGAAGAATGCCGCCGCTTTGGGGAAAACTGCCATGCAAGGGAAATTGCAGCTGTTTTACAGGCCGCTCAGGACGTTGCCTAATCCGCAGTATTATTCGCATTTTACCTTGTCTTGCTATGAAGAGGGGCGGTTGCAGTTGCAGACCTATCCGGAAGGCGGCAGTTCGTGGAAGAACCTGTTCGCTTTGCCGCACAGCTTGCCGGGAGGATATTATTTATTGGTGAGCGGAACCCGTTTGGCCGATGGTTCGGTGCTGGCCAATCTGTCGTTTATTCCGGTGGAAAGAGGCCGGATCAAGCATTCGGAATTGGTGATGCGGGATGACCCCTCGGCCATCAAGGTGATAGGTTCGTTCAATTCGGAAAACAAGTATTTCGATTTGGAAAGCCAGTCTGTGAAGAGCGTCTTGGAAACGACGGGCCGGGGCTATTTCGCGGTGGCTGTTTTGGGTGCCGGGGAAGAGCCGACCAACCATGCGTTGCGCGATTTGGTTCGCTTGGCGCCGGATTTGGGAACCTGGGGACGGACGTTGCTTTTGCTTTTCCCGGACGAGGCGGCCTATAAGTCGTATTTGAAGCATCCCATCGAGGGGCTGCCGTCTACGGTCCGCTTCGGCATCGACCAGGATGGCGTGATTGAAAAGGAATTGACGACGAATCTGCGGTTGTCGGAGGGCAAGCGGCCGGTGTTCGTGGTGGGGGATACCTTCAACCGGGTGGTCTATGCAAGCCAAGGCTACAATACGTCCTTGGGGACGATGTTGGAGAGGCTGGTTCGTGAACTGTAGCGATAGCAAGGCAGAGGCAGAGATGATGAGGGAACCGGCATGCAGGAGTGCGTTTGGAGTGAGGCAGGGCTTTTTCTGATAGTGTCCCAGAGGGATGTCGGTTTTGCACTTTAGCGGGATAGGACTTCGCTCGCTCAACGAGGGAACCGTTTCGGCATGATTTTGTGAGGTATTTGTTTAATATTTTGAATATGATTAATTTGTGGTGTGTTCTCGCCGGTTTCGGGTTCTGTCTGGCTTTGACGGGAACTGTGATGGCAGAGGGGGCGGTTTCGAGGATAGGGGAAGCAGACGTGCTGGAGGACAGGGAGTTTGTTTCTGCGGGAATGCTTTCCGGGCAAGGATTTTCGGAAACGATGGCAGCGGTTGCCTTGATGCCAAGGCGGGAAGTCCGTGAAGGCTGGGAGGCTGCTGCAGGGATGGCTGCCGAAGTTTCTGCCGAAAGTTTCATCGGGACAGAAGAACCGGTGGGCGAGGACTGTTCCTGCAAGGGTATCCCGCTTTACGGCAGGGTAAAGGTGGTGGAGGCTTTTGCTGATTTCAAGGTGAAGATTGTGAGTTCTTTCCCCGATTTGAAAGTGAAGACCGTCTCGGCTTTTGCCGATGAATGCGGGGAGTGGCAGTTCGTGGAGAGTTTCCCTGACTTTACCGTTCAGTTTGTAGAGAGTTTCCCCGACTTCACGATACATTTCGTGGAGAATTTCCCGGGACTTTGAATGGTTCCGTTCTGAATAGCGGCATCGGGCAGGAGGGGTTGTAAATCAATTGTTATTGTTGGCTTCCGCTTCGGCGGTAAGGGCGGCGAGCAGCAGGCCGAGGGCTTGGATGCTGGCGCGTTCTATGTTGCGTTCGCGGTCGGAAGAGAAGAGGCAGAGCTTGGTGAGGCAGGTTCGGGGCGTGGAGACTGCGATCCAGACGGTGCCGACTGGCTTCTGGGGCGTGCCGCCGCCGGGCCCGGCGATGCCGGAGGTGGCAATGGCGTAGTCGGTGCCGAATTTGCGGCGGGCGGACTGCGCCATCTCGATGACGGTTTCCTCGCTGACCGCACCCTGTTGCCGGAGCGTATCCGGCTGTACGTCTAAAATGCTTTCCTTGATCTCGTTGCTGTAGGCGATCACGCTTCCTTTGTAGTAATCCGAGCTGCCGGGTACGGCGGTAATCAGATGCGCCAGGTATCCGCCGGTGCAGCTTTCGGCCGTGCTGAGTCTGCGGCCCTGCCCGCGCAGGAGGCTTCCGATATGGGCGGCGAGGCTGTCCGATTGCGGGCCGCCGGGTATTATGTATTGGTACTGGTTGGATTGCAGGCAGCTTTCCAAGCGTCTGGCTTGGGTGTCAAGCGCGGGCAGGGCCGCAGCCTTGGCGGTCAGCCGCAATTTGACATAACCCGGAGAGGGAAGGTAGGCCAGTCCCATCTTTTCCGGCAGTTGGTTCTCGAACGCTTCCAATCCCTCGGCCAAGGCCGATTCGGCCACGTTGTAGACGATGAACATCCGGTAGGCCATCGCGATTTGGGGAAAACGCCGGTGCAGGCGCGGCATCACTTCTTCTTCCATCAGGCATTCCATCTCGAAAGGCACGCCCGGCAGCGAAATGGCCTGTTTGCCGTTTCGGCTGAACCACATCCCTGCAGCTGTCCCTTTGCGGTTGGGCAGTATCTCGGCCTTGCGCGGCAAAAGCGCTTGGTCTCGGTTGAGCCGGTTCATCGGGGCTTGGCGGTTGGCCAAGAGGCTTTCAATATGCCGGAAGGTTTGGTCGTCAAAAACCAGTTCGTCGTCGAAATAATCGCAGAGGATTTTTTTGGTGATGTCGTCTTTGGTGGGGCCGAGACCTCCGGTGATGAAGAGGAGGTCGGCCTCGGCCAAGAGTCCGTCCAGAGCCTGGCGGATGGCATCGCTCTGGTCGGGGACGCTCTGCATGCGGCAGGTCTCTATTCCTGATTCGCTCAGGTGGCGGGCTATGTAAACGCTGTTTGTATCTGTGATTTGCCCCATCAGGATTTCATCCCCGATGGTCAGTATGGCAGCTTTCATGATGAATGTAAGTATGATGCGGTGGTCGACCCCGCTTAGGCTGTGCAGGCTTGCAGCCGGGAATCCGGAATTCATGGTTCCCTGTTGCTGTCTGCGATTGCAAAGATAGCGAAAGGTGAGAGCAATGGCAACAAACTTGTTTGATTGCCATTGCCGAACCGCATCCTATCTTCGATGCAATCAAAGATAGCGAAAGGTGAGAGCAATGCCAACGAACTTGTTTGATTGGCATTGCCGAACCGCATCCTATCTTCGGCGAAGCCAACGATAGCGAAAGGTGAGAGCAATGCCGACAAGTTATGGTCTGGATTCATATCCTGAATAACTTGGCAGTACCAGAAAAAAACATATCTTTGCCTTGTGCTTGCTTATGCGGCAAGATTTCTTGGATTAAATACGATCTCAAAACAAAACCAAAAAACTATCGAAACACAAACGCTTCACAAACCAAAGCCATGAAACAGACAACAAGACTCTGCGTACGGGCAAGCCTTGTCGGCTTCGCCATCATGAACGTATCCTATGCCCAAATAGACGTGCAATCGGACGGTGCTTTCACTATCTACAACAACACGGAGAAGCTCGGGATAATCACCACCGGCACCGGTGTCAAGGATGTTTGGGACCGCTTCAACCAGCCCGCCGTCATTGAACCATACAAGGCCGGTTTCCTCTATGCAGGCACGGCATCCAAGCCCCTCGGGGGCATCTACGCTCAGAAGATGACCAGCTACAGCCAAAGCATGGCTTCCGACCTCCGCGTCAAGAAAGACATCCTCGACCTGCCTTCTTCCTTGGATGCCATCCGCGCCCTCAGGCCGGTCTCCTTCAATTCTCATTAGGCAAAAATATATAAGACATGGCAAGAAATCCTTACACCACAATAACGGTACTGTCAATAGTGCTACTGTCATGCTTTCAGATGACCCAAGCGAAAACAAGAAACAAGCACCAATCAGATAGCATCGTTGCAGAATACATCAGAATGCAAGGGATAGAAGAATTCGTCCTATACTATTGCACAGACACGCTTTCGACAACATTGCAAATAGAAACGAAGAAGCGAACCTACGAGAAACATCGTGTTTTCGCATATTTTCTTGATGAAAAACCCGATACCCAATGGGGGCATCCGTGTCGGTACATCTTTGTTTCAAAAGACAATGGTGAATACGAAGTTTTACCCGGCACGGAGTACCCATTATCGAAAAAAGAAAATACTTGGCTTGTTCTATCAAAAAAGACAGAACAAGTTGCCCGGCAAACAAACCTATCGAATTCCTTTCACCAAAAAGGAACGACATTTCAAAACAGGGAAGGCCGTAATTATGCCGTGATAATTAATGGCGGATGCGACAGATTTAGTAATTTTTCATATTTTCTAAACGATTGTAAACTTATTTATAAAACATTAACATCAATATACAAATACAAGAAAGACGATATATACGTCCTTGTTTCGGACGGCAAGGATCCAGAACCCGATTTGTCAGACGGAAATTCGTCCGGGTTGGATTTGGATGGGGATGGTTTCGAAGATATTCAATATGCTGCCAGCAAAGAGAATATTGGGGCTGTTTTTAACCTGCTTTCGCAAAAAACAACCCCAGAAGATCACGTTTTCATTTTTACCACCGATCATGGCAATCGCATCAACAATGAATCCGTTCTAAACCTATGGTATGAAACAATGAACCCGGACGAATTCGCTGCAGAGGTGAACAAGCTGAACGCTGGAACTATCAGCATCATGATGTTGCAATGTTACAGCGGTGGATTCCTTCCCGCACTGCAGGCGGAAAACCGTGTTATGGTATCTGCTTGTAAAGCAGATGAAAACGGATTAGGAGGACTTCCGTGTAGTCTATTTCTTAAATATTGGATCAGTGCCATAATGGGGTATGTAATCGATGCAAGGCCTGACGCGCAAGAATCCGTGAATGCGGACATCAACAATGATGGACGCGTGTCTTTCCAAGAGTGCTTCCTGTATGCTGAACAGAACGTGATACAAGGGGAAACGCCACAATACATATCAATTCCGGAAAATTTAGGGAATGAACTCTCGTTGGGAGGGCGTTGTACAGAGACTTTGATTTCCAATACATCCATAAATCAAAACCAAACCATTTCCGATTGCAACATCACGATACGAGACACCGATGTGAAAAAAGGGAAAAAACTCACGCTTAATCATCAAAATGCGGTCATCCTTGGTCCTGGATTCAAAATGGAAGCCGGTTCCGAACTAAAAATCAATCCTCTTGAAGATTGGTAAACGTACTCGACCATCAAATGCCTAAAAAACTTCTGCCATGAATACAATCGCTTTAATCGCACTCGCTGCCGCATCCATCCTTCCAGCCCTGTCGCAAGCCCAGATAAGCATGGAAGAGGCCGACATGATTGCCTTGACCTATAGGCAGAATGAGATAAAAGGCTCTTACGCTTTCTATGCCTGCCAGGACAAGCCCGCATTCGACATCTACGAAAGAATCGCACCCGGAACACCCAGCAGCGAACCCGTCATCCATGTCGAGAACGAATACGCCTACTTCATCGATGAACAACCCTATCCATCCAGAACCTCGCAACATCCCGGACGATACCTGTTAATCAGCAAGGAAGATGGATCCTGCCGAGTAGTTCGCCGCCCTCTTCCGCCTTTTGGATTGCTCCCTGTGGATTTTGTCCCCGAATCCTACTGCTTGTGGTTCCTGTGGCAATATTGCTATAGTGCCGGATTGGACTCGCTACCCCTCTCTTTCACCGACTCCATCGCTCTCTCTTTCAGGGAGAAGCATATCCCTCTACCGTTCTGCCTCTGGAAATGCGCCGACACGGCCTCCGCCATCATCCTGCCAAACCTTTCCGGCGATACGGTCATCCATGCCGAAAACGCCTCGGTCTACTTCTGCGACTTGTACAACGAGCAATCACCAAGGAAGCATCAGCCCGGGGCCTCGAGCCTGTTCTTGCTTGTAGACAGGACTGATGGCAGCTGCGACACTCTCGGAGCCAACAGTTCCATGATTCCTGCCAGCCTGGCGAACCTCGACACGACCTGGGTGGTTTTGGAACAGAGGTTCGAGACATATGATTTCCCTTTTCCGGGCCTGCGCAACGAATCCGTTTCCTCTGCGCCTCTCGCTCTCCTTTGGCAGAACGTGCCCAACCCGGCCACGGGAGAGATCCGCATCCGCTACGAGATAGCTGACGGCACGGCCAACGCCCGCATCGGCATCTACGAACTCAACGGCAAAGAAGTCGCCATGCACAGCCTGCCAGAGACCCAAGGCGAACTCGTCCTCAAGGCCGGGGAATTCACTCCCGGCATGTACCTCTACAGCCTCATAGTCAACGGACAAGTACAGGATACCAAACGCATGGTCGTTACCCGGTAGGCCAAGACCGGAAAGAAAGTTCCGGTTTCCCGGAGATGTCCCATGTCAATGGCAAAGCGGATACCATACGTGCAGGGGTCTCCTTGGATGGATTCACGGGATGCGACTTCGATTCCCTGTCCACCCCCTACTACGAACCCGTCAATGATACTTCGCAACGGTTAGGGCTTTTATCCCAAATCGGTCATTAGACACGCCGGATTCGTTTCCGATGGGGAGAATGAGGCTTTCGGGCATTTTGCCCGCTTCTGTCCGCATCCTGTTTCCCGCTACGCCTCGACGTAGCCCGCTACGCCTTCGGCTAGGCGAAAAGCATGCTGCATGACACAAGCGGGCAATTTCCCCAAAGTCTAATGACCGATTTGGGTTTATCGTGCCTGCCTTTTGCGGCGTTTTCAAAGAAGGATAGCCCAGCTATCGGACGAGAAAAACGCCAGCAAGACCCGAAATAGCCCCCGATGGGCAAACAAAATCCTGAAACCGGTCCCTGAAAATTCAGCCTTTTCAGGATGGCAAGAAATTTTAAACATCTTCTAAATAAAAGTTTCATTTCTCCTCTGAGGAAAAGGGGGCTTTTTACCTTGCCGCAATGCATTTGCTGGTTGACTGTTTCCTCGGCTCGTAAGAAGGTTTTCTTCGGATTCTCTTGTAGAGACTTCTGCAAAACGCCGAATGCCCTGTTGCATATCAAGAGGATGCATGATGGGAAGCGGACTTTTGCAGAGGCCTTTGCAGAAGTTGCATCCGCTGGTTTGATCGGCTTCGGCAACGGCAGTGGCAAGGCAATGCATGAAGATGCAACAAACTGATAGTCATTGTTGTATTTTGCCGGCATACAGTGGTTTTATGATACGGTGTCTTTTGAAAATCAAATTGTCATACCTTAAGGAAGGTTTTGGCTCGGTTGCCTTGAACGGGGCAGAGCGGCTTTCATACTTTTGGAAAAATCCTTACATTTGCCAGTTTGTGAGAGTGTGGGTAGGGCAAAGCAAAACGGAAAACAATATGAAGAAAATTCTGCTACTGGCAATCTCTGGCTTTTTTCTGGCCATGGTATCCTGCAACGGTGCAGGCAATTCAAATCGCAAATCCAAAGACGGGCTCCAGGGAGAAGTGAACATATCGGGCGCATTCGCGCTTTATCCGATGACTCTCCTGTGGGCAGAGGAATTTCAAGAGGCTAATCCCGGAGTCACGGTCAATGTGTCCGGTGGGGGGGCAGGGAAAGGCATGACGGATGCATTGAACAATATGGTGGATTTCGGGATGATTTCCCGCGAAATCAAGCCTGCCGAAGTGGAAATGGGGGCGTGGTTCATTGCTGTGGCCCGGGATGCCGTGGTCCCCACCATCAATCCTGAAAATCCTCTTTACCCGGAAGTGCAGAAGCGTGGCATGACGCGGGAACAGCTTTACAAGATTTTCGTGACCCGCGAGATTTCCAAGTGGAATCAGGTTTACCCCGATGCGGCCGGAATGCCTGATGCGGATATCAATGTCTACACTCGTTCGGATGCTTGCGGGGCTGCCGAGACTTTTGCCGAATACTTTGGCAAGCATCAGGAGGATTTGCAAGGAACAGGGGTCAACGGGGATCCGGGGATGGCCAATGCCGTTGTCAAAGACGTGTATGGCATCGGATATAACAACCTGGGCTTCGGTTATGACTTGGAAAGCCGCAAGCCGGTGGAAGGCTTGGGAATCCTGCCGTTGGATATAGACAGCAACGGTATCCTGGACGCGGGGGAAAGCTTCTACGCCACGGTGGATGATTTGTCGAATGCCATAAAGGATAATGTTTACCCTGCGCCGCCGGCCCGCAATCTTTATTTCGCCTGCAAGGGCGTGCCAGGCAATCCGGCTGCCAAAGCGTTTTTGGAGTATATTCTGTCCAAGGGGCAGGCATTGACGGAGATGGGTGGTTATGTGGCTCTGCCTGCTTCTGTCCTGGATGCGCAGCTGCAAAAGCTAGGCGGTGTCCCGGAAGCGGAGAGCGCGGCTGCCGGGATTGCTGGAGCGGCCGAATAACGGATGGCATGCGACGCGCTCCCTTGCGTGGAATAGGGTGCCGCGGTTTTTTAATCAGGCTTGTATGAATATTTCCAATCATAGACGGACAAGGGACCGGGTGGTCACAGTGCTGACTTATTTGGCTATGGCCTTTGTCCTCCTGTTGCCTTTCGCCCTGTTCGTAGGCTTGGCTGCCAAGTCCGAGCTTTTGTTCAGGGACAATTCATTGGGGCATCTGCTCTTCTCGTCGCAATGGAAGCCTAGTTCCGGCGAGTTCGGCTTCAAGCCTTTCATCGTGGGGTCGCTTTATGTCACGTTGATTGCCATGCTGATTTCCGCTCCGATTTGTTTTTTGTCGGCTATACATATCACCCAGTACGCGCCCCGGAAGGTTGCGAAAATCGTGGTCACGGCTATCGATATCCTGGCCGGGATACCTTCGGTGGTCTATGGGGTATGGGGCATGGTGTTCGTGGTGCCTTGGTTGGGGCGTATTGCCGCTGGCTTAGGGATACAATCCAATGGCTATAGTATCTTGGCAGGGGGTATCGTGTTGTCTATCATGGTAATCCCTTTTATCTTGAATATCTTGATGGAAATCTACCGGACGATTCCCAAAGAGCTGACCGAGGTTTCGCTTTCGCTGGGAGCGACCCGTTGGGAGACAATACGCGATGTTCTGAACCGCAAGGCTTTGCCGGGTATCCTGGCGGCTTTCGGTTTTGGCTTCGCCCGTGCTTTCGGGGAAACGATGGCGGTATTGATGGTGGTGGGCAATGTGGTGAAGATACCATCGGGCTTGTTCGATCCGGGCTATCCTTTGCCGGCTTTGATCGCCAACAGTTTCGGGGAGCTGGGTTCGATTCCGGAAATCGAGAGTGCCTTGATGTTCGCTGCCTTGATTCTGTTAGTTGTGGTCTTGGTGTTCAACGCCACCTTGCGTTGGCTGATTATCCGGGTGGAAAAATATTAGGAAATGGAACAGAGAAGTCTCGCGGATGTAAGGGCTTTGGTCAAGCGCCATGAGAAGCCTGCCCGGACTGGGCGCAAGTTGGGCGAAGAGATTTTCTTCCGTTCGCTGATGAACATTGCTTCAGTCCTGATTGTGGGGGTGATGGGGGTGATTTTGATATCTATCTTCTATAAGGGGATTTCTACTTTCAGCTGGAGCATGCTTGCGGAGGACATGGGTTCGGGTTTTTACCTGAACCGGGGAGGGGGCATCAAGAACGCGATTGTGGGTTCTTTGTATTTGTCGCTGAGTGCCACTTTGTTGGCTTTGGTCGTGGGTTTGGCTTGCGCCCTTTGCATGAATGTGTATATGGTCAAGTTCCCCAAGTTGCTGAATGCGGCTCGGTTCCTGTTGGATTTGATTTGGGGCGTGCCTTCTATCATCTATGGGGCTTTCGGTTTTTCTCTGATGGTGTTCCTTGGTGTCAAGACTTCGCTTTTGGCGGGGATTATCACGGTGGCGCTTTTCATTCTGCCTATCATGATACGGGCTATCGACGAGGTGATGAAGACCGTGCCGGCGGGGCTTTCGGAAAGCGTGCTCTCGATGGGTTCGACCCGTTCGGAGCTTTCGTATAAAGTCTACGTGCGCCAATGTTTCCCGGGAATCGTGACGGCGGTTCTGCTGGCTTTCGGCCGGGCGGTAGGCGATGCGGCTTCGGTCTTGTATGTGACGGGGGAGAGTTCCAAGACTCCGACCAGCCTGTTGGACAACGCCACGACTTTGCCGGTGGCTATCTACAACCAGATCAATTCGCCTTATGCGGCCACGCAGGACAAGGCATACGCTTCGGCTTTTGTCCTGACTTTGATAATTTTGATAATCAGTCTGCTTTCGCGGTATATTTCAAAGCGTTATCAGAAGTACCGCATTTATTGATTTTGACATGGAGACACAAGAGATGGATGCCAAGATGACGGGCAAGAAAGAGATGGCCAGACCGTTCGAGGAAGAAGGGATCATAAGGGTGGATAACCTGAACTTGTATGCGGGAAAGACGCATATCTTGAAGAATGTCAATATAGAGATTCCAAAGAACAAGCTGACGGTCATCCTGGGGCCGTCGGGTTGCGGAAAGACTACTCTGCTCAAGTGCATGAACCGGCTTACCGACCTTACCCCGGATATCAAGGTGAACGGGAATATCTATATCGGGGACCAGCCAGTGTTCGGCTCCAAGACGGATATCGTGGCTTTGCGGCGGAAGATGGGGCTGTTGTCGCAGCGTCCGTTCCCGTTGCCGATGAACATTTATAACAATATCGCTTACGGCTTGAAGCTCCGGGGCAAGTACAATCGGGCGGAATTGAACGACTTGGTGGAATATTACCTGCGGCAGGTCAACCTCTGGGATGAGGTCAAGGATCGTCTGCGTTCGCCGGCGGTGCGGCTTTCCATCGGGCAGCAGCAACGGCTCTGCCTGGCTCGCGGCCTGGCTGTCAACCCGGATATCATTCTGGCCGACGAGCCTACTTCGGCTCTGGATCCGGTCAGCAGCGAGGCTATCGAAAAACAGTTTGCCGCTTTGTCGAAGGACTTCACCTTGGTGATGGTGACGCATGTGCTGCGGCAGGCGCGGAGGATTGCCGACTATGTGATTTTCATGTATTTGGGAGAGGTCATCGAGATGAGGCCTGCGCAGGAGTTCTTCGAGGATCCAAGGGAGGAGCAGACGAAGAAGTACTTGTCCGGGGCTTTCAACTAAGCGGGGCTGTCCCGGATTGCTTACCTTTCGGCTCGCATGGGATTGTGCAGGAAGTCGTTGTATGCCAATCTGATTCCATCTGCCAGTTCGGTCTTGTAAGTCCAGCCGAGGTTCTTGGCTTTGGACACATCCAGAAGTTTGCGCGGCGTGCCGTTGGGCTTGCTTGCATCCCAGTGGATAGTGCCTTTGTATCCTACGATTTCTGCTACTAATTCCGATAATTTTTTGATAGAGATTTCTTTGCCGGTTCCGGCATTGACGGTCTCATTGCCGCTGTAGTGGTTCATCAGGAACACGCAGAGGTTTGCCAGATCGTCCACGTAAAGGAACTCGCGCAAGGGTGAGCCGTCTCCCCAGCAGGTTACCGATGGCAGATTTTGTTCCTTGGCTTCATGGAACCGGCGAATCAGGGCGGGCAGCACGTGGCTGTGGGTGGGGTGGTAGTTGTCGTTGGGTCCGTAAAGGTTTGTAGGCATGACGCTGATGTAGTCGGTGCCGTATTGCCGGTTCAGGAATTCGCAGTATTTGAGGCCGGAAATTTTGGCCAGAGCGTAGGCTTCGTTGGTCTTTTCCAGTTCGGAGGTGAGCAGGCAGGATTCCTTCATTGGCTGCGGGGCCATCCGAGGATAGATGCAGGATGAACCGAGGAATTCCAGTTTCTTGCAGTTGTTTTGCCATGCCGAGTGGATCACGTTCATTTCCAAAATCATGTTTTCATACATGAAATCGGCCAATGCGCTCTGGTTGGCTTCGATTCCGCCTACTTTGGCGGCTGCCAGGAAAACGTACTCCGGCTTTTCGTCGGAAAAGAATTTTTCTACGGCTTCCTGGCGGCATAAATCCAGTTCCTTGTGGGTGCGGGTGATGATATTGGTGTACCCTTGGCGTTGAAGTTCCCTGACAATGGCCGATCCCACCATGCCGCGGTGTCCGGCTACGTATATCTTTGCGTTCTTTTCCATTTCAAATCGTGAGATTTACTTTGAAATTTGCCGTCTCTGCGCTCGGCTTGCACTTTATTTTAAGTTTCACTTGGAATAAAGGCTGCGCCTCGGCATAGCACGAACTTCGTTCGGCTCTGCGCTCGGCTTGCACTTTATTTTAAGTTTCACTTGGAATAAAGGCTGCGCCTCGGCATAGCACGAACTTCGTT
>CALUGT010000036.1 GCA_944320265.1 uncultured Bacteroidales bacterium
TTCGGCTAGGCGAGAAGCATGCTGCATGACATAAGCGGACAATCTACCCAAAGTCTAATGACCGATTTGGGATAAAAAAAACGGTGTGCCAGACGGGAAATTCCCCCTACCGGCACACCGTAAAAAAAGCTCGGAAATATTTTTTACTTCAAACAGTCTTTTATAGCAAGAAGGAAACATCCGTCCCCGGCTCGATTTCCCGGACCTCTTCCCCAGCCTTGAACAGACGCATCTTGCGGCTTCCCTTCAATTCCATCTTGTCCCCGTCCACGTACAAGGAAGTCGCCTCCCGCAAACCGAGCACGTACACATCGGGGTTCACGACCATGAATTCACGGATACGGTCTTCCCGGGTTTCCCCGCCATGCCCCGCCGGATTGGCATCCAAATAATGCGGATTAATCTGGAAAGGCACCAAGCCGAGGGTATTGAAGGATTCGGGTTGGATAATCGGCATGTCATTGGTCGTCTTCATGGTAGGGCATGCCACGTTGGAACCGGCACTCCAGCCCATGTAGGGGCAGCCTTGGAAGACTTTTTCCCGGATGGCCTCCATGATGCCGGTGCGCTGCATTTCATGCACCAGATGGAAGGTGTTTCCTCCGCCCACCACGATGCACTCGGCCTTCTGGACCGCCGTGACCGGATAGTCGGAAGCATGCACGGATTCCAGTTCCACCCCCATGGAAGCGAACACATCGCCCGCTTTCCGGGCATAGGCATCATAGCCCGAAGCCACGCCGGCATAGGGCACGAACAAGACTTTCCTGACTCCGAATTTCCGGAAGAAATCCTCGATGTCTTTCTTGGGCCATGCCAGATAGGCTTCGCCCGCATTGGTCGAATTGCTGATGAGCAAAAGGTGACGATTCATATCGTTTGTGTTTTGATGACAAAAAAGAGCGGCGCAAAAACGCACAAAAGCAAATTTACAAAAAATCCGGAAAACCATCCGTTGTAACTTTCCGGGGCCTTCAAACGTCGTACAGGAAAACAGCGGAAAGATTTTTAACCCAAATCGGTCATTAGACTTTGGGGAGATTGCCCGCTTGTGTCATGCAGCATGCTTCTGGCCTAGCCGAAGGCGTAGCGGGCTACGTCGAGGCGTAGCGGGAAACAGGATGCGGGCTTTGTCCGGGAAACTTCACAGAGACATAACCGAGCCAAGACCGCGATTCAGTCCCATAGAGGCATTCTTATGCCGAACCGTGTTCAATCGAATTCAGAACCCAAAGGAAAACCCCGCCAGGATCTCTCCTGACGGGGTTCTTTTTATGGGTTCCTATTAGTTTCTGCCCGAAGCCGAAGCCAAGCACCCGGAACAAACCTACCGATCTGCCTGCTTTTCCACCCACTTCCGGGCGTTGACAAAAGCCTCGATCCAAGGCGAAACCTGGTCCGACATGCGGCGGCTCTCCGGATACCAGCCCCACTGCCAAGGGAAAATGGCCCTCTCCAGATGGGGCATAAAGGCCAAATGCCGCCCGTCTTCCGAAACGATACCGGCAATGCCTTGCGGGGAACCGTTCGGGTTGCCCGGATAGGCATCGTAAGTATAGCGGGCCGCCACCTGGTAACCGGAAAGGCCTTCGGGAAGGCTGAACTTTCCTTCCCCGTGCGCCACCCAGACACCCAGCTGGCTTCCACCCAAAGATTTGAACATCACCGAGTTGTTCTGCGGAATATCCACGCTCAGGAAACGGCTCTCGAACTTGCGGGAATCGTTGTGCAGCATGCGCGGCTTGACAGCTTGGCCGGGTGTCAAAAGCCCCAGTTCCACCATCAGCTGGCAACCGTTGCAAATCCCGAGGGAAAGCGTGTCGGTCCGCCCGTAGAAACGTTGCAAGGCTTCGCGGGCCTTTTCGTTATACAGGAAAGCCCCGGCCCAGCCCTTGGCGGAGCCTAAGACATCGCTGTTGGAGAAGCCGCCGCAATAGACCACCATGTTCACATCGTCCAAGGTTTCCCGCCCGCTCACGAGGTCGGTCATATGCACGTCTTTCACATCGAAACCCGCCAAGTAGAGGGCGTAAGCCATTTCCCGGTCCCCGTTGATACCCTTCTCGCGGATGATGGCCGCCCGGATGCCCGTCGGGACACGGCGGTCGGCCGAGATGCCGTAACTTCCGGTCTTCCCGCTGAAAGCAGCCGGGAAACGGACTTGCAGCGGTTGTTTCTTGTAATTCTCGAAACGGGCCTTGGCGCAGGCTTCCCCGCTTTGTCCCCGGTCGAGGAGGTAGGACGATTCAAACCAAGTATCGCGCAAGGCGTCGATGTCGAAACGGTAACGTGCCCCGGCTTTGGAAATCGAAAGCGTGCGTCCGGGAACCGGCTTGCCGATTTGCAGGAAGCCGACATCCCTCTTGCGCAACATCTTTTCCACGGCCTTCGGACTGTCGGTCTGGATAAGCACACCGGGATTCTCGGAGAACAGGATCTTCACCAAATCCTCTTCCGGAAGCGCGTCCAGACGGATGTCCAGCCCGCCTTCGGTATTGGAGAAACACATTTCGAGCATCGTGGTGACAAGACCTCCTGCCGAAATGTCGTGTCCGGCCAGGACAAGTCCTTTTTGAATCATTTCCTGCACGGCCTCGAAAGCTTGCGCGAAATATTCCGGGTCTTGCACTTTCGGGCATTCGGCTCCCACATAGCCCAAGCTTTGGGCAAAAGCCGAACCACCCAATTTCCAAGCATCGAACGAAAAATCAATATAATACAGATAACTGCCTGCCACGTTCTGCAAAACGGGCGAAACCACCTGGCGCACATCGGAAACCTCGGCTCCCGCCGAAATAATCACCGTCCCGGGAGAGAACACCTTTTCCTGCCCGTATTTCTGGGTCATGGACAAGCTGTCCTTGCCAGTCGGGATATTGATACCCAAGGCGCAAACGAAATCGCTGCAAGCCTTCACCGCCTTGTACAGGCGGGCATCCTCCCCTTCGTTCTTGCAGGGCCACATCCAGTTGGCGCTCAAGGAAACGCTCCGCAGGCCTTCGGCCAAAGGCGCCCACACGATATTGGTCAGGGCTTCGGCCACCGACAAGATCGAACCCGCCTCCGGGTCGATCAAAGCCGCTTGCGGGGCATGGCCGATCGAAGTGGCGATACCGGCCTTTCCCCGGTAGTCCAAAGCCACCACGCCGCAGTCGCTCAACGGCAGCTGCAAGAGGCCTTGGCATTGCTGACGCGCCACTTTGCCCGTTACCGAACGGTCCACTTTGTTGGTGAGCCAATCCTTGCAGGCCACGGCTTCCATCTGCAAAACCTGCCCGATGTATTTTTCCAAGTCCCGGACATCGTAGACCGGTGCCTTGTAATGTTCTTCCACGCTATGGTCACGCATGCAGGTGCGGGGCGTTTTCCCGAACATGTCTTCCATGGCCAAGTCGATGGGGCGTGCCCCGTCGGCCTGTTCGAAGACGAAACGATGGTCCCCGGTTGTTTCCCCTACCACGTAAAAGGGGGAACGTTCCCGTTCTGCGATACGTTTCACCCGTTCCAGATCTTTCTCCCCGATCAGCAAGCCCATGCGTTCCTGGCTTTCATTGCCCACGATTTCCTTGGCCGACAAGGTGGGGTCGCCTACCGGCAAAGCCGCCATGTCGATTTTCCCGCCCGTGGATTCCACCAATTCCGACAAGGCGTTCAAATGGCCTCCCGCCCCATGGTCGTGAATCGAGACGATGGGGTTTTCCTCGCTTTCGGCCAAGGCCCGCACGACGTTCGAGACCCGTTTCTGCATTTCCGGGTTGGCCCGCTGCACGGCATTGAGCTCGATGGCGTTGCCATACTGCCCTGTCGCTACTGAAGAAACAGCGCCCCCGCCCATACCGATGCGGTAGTTGTCGCCGCCCATCACCACTACCTTTTCCCCGGGTTGGGGTTCACCCTTGAGGGCATCGCGCTTATTGGCGAAACCGACTCCTCCGGCCAGCATGACAACCTTGTCGTAGGCGTATTTCTTGCCGTTCTCGGCATGTTCGAACGTAAGCACCGAACCGCAAATGAGGGGTTGCCCGAACTTGTTCCCGAAATCGGAAGCCCCGTTGGAAGCCTTGACCAGGATTTCTTCCGGCGTCTGGTACAACCAAGGCCGCGGGGCCATGGCGGTTTCCTCCCATGCCCGGCCTGGCCGGGTACGCGGGTAAGAAGTCATGTAAACGGCGGTCCCGGCAATGGGCAAACTGGCTTTGCCACCGCCCAAGCGGTCGCGTATCTCGCCTCCTGTCCCCGTGGCCGCCCCGTTGAAGGGTTCCACGGTAGTGGGGAAATTATGGGTCTCGGCTTTCAGGGAAATCACGGTCTTGATGTCGCGCACCTCGAAGAAATCCGCCGTTTCGGGATTGACCGGCGCGAACTGTTCCACGGTCGGGCCGTCGATGAAGGCCACGTTGTCCTTGTAGGCCGAAACCAGACGGTTGGGATTCGTTTCGGAGGTTTTCTTGATCAATCTGAAAAGGGAACTTTCCTGTTCCACCCCGTCGATGACGAACACCCCGTTGAAAATCTTGTGGCGGCAGTGTTCCGAATTGACCTGGGAAAAACCGAACACCTCGCTATCGGTCAAGGGACGGCCTATCCGAGAGGCCAACTGCTTGAGGTATTCCACTTCGTCCCCGCTCAAGGCCAAGCCTTCCTGTTCGTTATAGGCTTCGATATCCTCGATATGGACAATGGGATCGGGCTTTTTGTCCACCCGGAACACCGATGCGTCGATGCCTTGGTAAAGGTGTTGCAGCATTTTGTCGTAAACCGCGTCCGCTCCCTGCACGGGAAAGAACTCCTCGATACGGCTGATGCCGGAAATCCCCATGTTCTGGGTGATTTCCACCGCATTCGTACTCCAAGGGGTTATCATTTCCTTGCGAGGACCGGCAAACCAACCCTCCAAGGAAGTGGCGGACAAAGGTTCCGCCTCGTCGAAAAGCCAAACCAGCTTTTCTAGCTCCTGGTTCGAAAATGCATGGTCGGATTCGACCGCAATCACAGTTTTCCCCTGTGTCTGAAAAAAGGATATCATTCTTCTGTTTCGTCTTTGTTTCCTATTAATTTACGACCCTCCGGTCCGCCTTTTCTCCCTGTCCCAAACGGGACATGGGCAGAAGGAGGGCCGGAGGGCCTGTCTTGTCCGAAGTTTTCCGGGAATGAATGCGGTGTTTCAATAACGGGCATTTCATTCCCCGCTTTCCACTCCGAGGATTTCCAACATCTTGATAGCCGAATCGGCAATTACCGTACCGGGGCCGAAAACCGCGCAAGCCCCGTGGTCGAACAGGTATTGGTAATCCTGGTAAGGAATGACCCCGCCGACCACCACCAGTATGTCCTCGCGGCCCAATTTCCTGAGCTCTTCGACCAACTGGGGAACCAGCGTCTTATGACCGCCCGCCAAAGAAGAAACCCCGACGATATGCACGTCGTTTTCAACGGCTTCCTTGGCAGCTTCGGCCGGAGTCTGGAACAAAGGTCCCATGTCCACGTCGAATCCTAAATCGGCATAGCCGGTAGCCAGCACTTTAGCCCCACGGTCATGCCCGTCCTGTCCCATCTTGGCCAGCATGATACGCGGACGCCGGCCTTCGGCCTTGGCAAAGGCATCGGCCATCGCCGCCGCCTTCTGGAACAAGGCATCGTTCTTTGCTTCTGATGAATACACGCCTGATATCGTTCTAATCACGGCCTTGTAACGGCCAAATACTTTTTCAAGAGCCAAGGAAATCTCGCCCAGCGAAGCCCGTTTGCGGGCCGCATCGATAGAGAGTTCCAGCAGATTGCCTTCCCCGGTTTCGGCGCAACGGGTCAAGGCATCCAAAGCCGCGTCCACCTCCGCTTGGTTACGGTTGGCACGCAACTTGTCCAGACGGGCTATCTGGGCTTCGCGGACTTTGGTATTATCCACTTCCAAGGTCTCGATTGGGGCTTCCTTGTCCAGACGGTACTTGTTCACGCCCACGATAGTGTCGATACGGGAGTCGATACGCGCCTGCTTGCGGGCAGCGGCTTCCTCGATACGCATCTTGGGCACGCCGGTTTCAATCGCCTTGGCCATCCCGCCCAGGTTTTCCACTTCCTGGATCAAATGCCAAGCCCGGTGCGCCAGCTCGTGGGTCAGGGTTTCAATGTAATAGGAACCTGCCCAAGGATCTATCTCCTTGCAAATCTTGGTTTCTTCCTGAATGTAAATCTGGGTATTGCGGGCAATCCGGGCCGAGAAGTCGGTGGGAAGGGCAATGGCTTCGTCCAAAGCGTTGGTATGCAAGGACTGGGTATGCCCCAACGCGGCTCCCATCGCCTCGATGCAGGTACGGGCCACGTTGTTGAAAGGATCCTGCTCGGTGAGAGACCAGCCCGAAGTCTGGCAATGGGTGCGCAGGCTCATCGACTTGGGATTCTTAGGATTGAACTGCTTCACCAGCTTGGCCCACAGCATGCGCCCGGCCCGCATCTTGGCTATTTCCATGAAATGGTTCATGCCGATGCCCCAGAAGAACGACAAACGCGGAGCGAAGTCGTCGATGCTCATCCCGGCGTTGATCCCGGCACGGATATACTCCAGACCGTCGGCCAAGGTATAGGCCAGCTCGATATCGGCCGTCGCCCCGGCTTCCTGGATATGGTAGCCGGAGATACTGATCGAGTTGAACTTGGGCATGTTCTTGGAAGTGAACGCGAAGATATCGGCAATGATCTTCATTGAAGGCTTGGGCGGATAGATATAGGTGTTGCGCACCATGAATTCCTTCAGGATATCGTTCTGGATCGTCCCGCTGAGCTGCTCCATCTTCACGCCTTGTTCCTCGGCAGCCACGATATAGAATGCCAGAATAGGCAGCACGGCACCATTCATCGTCATCGAGACCGACATCTTGTCCAAGGGAATCTGGTCGAAAAGGATTTCCATATCGAGAATGGAATCGACGGCCACGCCGGCTTTTCCCACATCGCCCACCACGCGCTCGTTGTCCGAGTCGTAGCCCCGGTGTGTAGCCAAGTCGAAGGCGATGCTCAAGCCCTTCTGCCCGGCCGCCAGGTTACGGCGGTAAAAAGCGTTCGATTCCTCGGCTGTGGAAAAGCCGGCGTATTGACGGATCGTCCACGGCCGCTGGGTGTACATGGTGCTGTACGGCCCGCGCAAAAACGGCGGAAGACCGGCCGCATAGTCCAAATGTTCCATGCCTTGCAGGTCTTCCCGGGTATAAAATGGTTTTACTGGAATTTGTTCAGGCGTTTGCCAAAGAGGGCTTTCGCTTTCGGCGGCCTTGCCCCTGACGGCTCCCGCATTGATTTTAATGTCCTTGTAATTCGGTTTCATACAAGTTGGATTTTCGAGATAATTCTTTTCCGCGCATGGCGACATACGCCTTTCCCGCCTTTTCGCCATCATATAATAACCTGCAAAGGTAGTGAAAGTCGAGCGCAATGCAAAAAGGCTTGCCCATTTCGCATTGCCGGGACGCAGGCTTCTTTCTGCGGCGTTTTACCTCTTGTTGTTCCCGGCACGGAAAAAGGTCACTGCAACCACCAAAGAGACAATACATAACAACGAACTCCCCAGCACCAGGTAAAGCGTGTAGAAAAAATTCCTGAAGCTGAATGCTTCCAAGAAAAAATAGCCTGCATGGAAAAAGAAAACGACCCAGGCAGAATAAGACAGGAATCCTCCCCACCCCATGGAAGATGGCGAAGGCGTCCCGGCCAGATCGCTGTCATGCAGCACATCCTTGGTCGGCCTCAACCTGAAATACACAATCCGGACAAAAGCCGCCAATGTGGCCGCTGCCGCATTCAGACCCGGCATATCGCACAGGCAATCCACACAAAACCCAGCGGCGAAGGAGGACAGGAGCAAGGTTACCGCCGGCATCTGCAACGGAAGCAGTACCACGAACAAAGGATACACCATCCAATGCAAGTTCCCCGGCAAACGGATATGCTCCAGCACAAGACCTTGCACTGCGACCAAGAACACGAAACGGATTATATTCGACCAGAGGGATGCTTGCATGTTTCAAATTCTTCCTTGTAAAGATCCTTGACAATGTATACCAAATCCACCCGATGGTAATCTTCGCTGAACTTTATCTTCAATCGATAGAAATCTTCGCCCGGCTTCGACAAGACACCTTCCACGCACCCCACGGGGATGCCGCCGGGAAAAACCGCAGACAGCCCGCTCGTAACCACGTTCTCACCCTTCCGGATTTGTATGTGGGAAGGGATATCGCTCAATTCCGCCTCATCGCAACGAATCCCCGGCCAAGATAGCGAACCCGTGTATCCGGAGGAAGCAAGACTCACACTCACAAGACTTTGACTATGAAGGACGGTAAGCACAGAACAAAAATGCTCGGAAACTTTGTCCACAATGCCGATAATCCCGCAGGGAGAAATCACCCCCATGCCTTCGGCCACACCTTCCGAACGCCCGGCATCCAAGACAAAATAATTGTTGGCCATATTCAAGGTCGCATGCACCACGTGGGCGCAAAGGAAATCATAACGCTGGGCATAAGCGGAATCCGGAACAGATCCTCCGTCATGCTGCAAGGCGAGCCGGGAAGTCTCCAGGCAAGCTCTCAGCCAGGCATTCTCCTGCTGGAGGCAATCAATCTCAGACTTCAGGGCCTTCTTGCTCCGCACGTCCCCCCCTATGGACAGGAAACGCCCCCGCACGGCCGTGCATAACTCATACAGGCGTGCAGAGGGCTGCTGGCTGTTGCTGAAGAACAAGACCAAGGCAATGGTCTCCAGCAAGACAAAAAGCACCAGATACAGATTCTTCTTTAAAAGTTGCAATATTTGGTTCACGCCCTATTCTTAATTCCATTTAGCCGGGAAGAACGCATCCATCCCAAGACGGCTCCTGGGGAATGCCGGCCCGTCCCGTTCCTTGCCAAGCAGAAACGGCCCAGAGGCAGATTGCATTCCGGATAAGACGAGCCTTCCTGGAAGCGGTTCCGGCGGGAAAGCCATGCAGCCGGAGCCGCGCGGATTCCCTGCCCGGGACACGGGAAACACGCTGCCCCGCCGGGACTCCATCCCGATGCCCCGCAACGGACCTGCCACGAGGACTTCCCCCATGGCCGAACCATGCCTGGCCGCAGGCTACTTGATCAAAAAAGTGAACTTGTCGAAATTCTTCAAGGCGATGCCGGTTCCCCGCGCCACAGCCCGCAAAGGATCTTCGGCCAAATGGACCGGCAATTTGGTCTTGGCTGCGATACGCTTGTCCAGCCCCCGCAGCAAAGAACCTCCCCCGGCAAGGTAAATCCCCGTCTTGAAGATATCGGCAGACAATTCAGGAGGTGTCATTTCCAGCGCGTTAAGCACGGCAGCCTCAATCTTCAGGATGGACCGATCCAATGCCTGCGCTATCTCGGCGTAATTCACGACTATCTCCTTGGGAATACCGGTCAGCAAGTCCCGGCCTTGCACGGCAAAATCTTCAGGGGGATTCTCCAGTTCCGGCAATGCGGCGCCCACCTCTATCTTGATCCGTTCGGCCGTATAATCCCCTATGCTGATATTATGCCGCTTGCGCATGTATTCCTTGATGTCCTGGTTGAATTCGTCTCCCGCTATGCGGATGGATTTATTGCTGACAATCCCGCCCAACGCAATCACCGCGATTTCGCTGGTTCCCCCGCCTATATCCACTATCATATTGCCGTGAGGCTCCAGCACATTGAGGCCGATACCGATAGCCGCAGCCATCGGTTCATGGATCAGGCGTACTTCACGGGCGCCGGCCTGCTCGGCAGAGTCGCGCACAGCACGTTCTTCCACTTCGGTTATCCCCGAGGGGATGCAAATGACCATCTTCAACGCGGGCGGGAACACGGATTTCGGCGCCGGAATCATCTTGATGAGTTCCCTCATCAAGCTTTCGGTTGCCTGGAAATCGGCAATCACGCCATCTTTCATCGGCCTGATCGTCTTAATATTTTCCGGCGTTTTCCCATGCATCATCATGGCATGCTTCCCTACCGCCAGCACTTTTCCCGTACTCCGCTCGATAGCTATGATGGAAGGTTCATCGACAACAACCTTGTCGTTATAAATTATGATTGTATTGGCCGTCCCGAGGTCAATGGCAATCTCTCGATTCAAAAAAGAAAAAAGCCCCATTTTGGTTGCAATGCGTACTTTTGTTAAAAACAAAGACTTCCTTTTGCCTGCTTTTCAGACAACGCAGGTGAAAAATCCCGTCCCACTATGCGGACAAAGTTAGGTATTTTTTGTTTTTCTCGCAACACGGATTCCGCCCTGTTCTCATTTTCATCTTTTATCCCTATCTTCGTGGCTGCATCTGAAGCCCGCTGCAACCGCTTCCGATTGCAAACACCTTTCCCCATTCAGATTTCGCATTCATATATGAATCTAAAAGACAAATTATTACACCCAATCTTCCCCATCATCAAGGATATTGCGGACAAAGAACGGATCCCGGTATACGTCATCGGGGGATATGTCCGGGACTTGCTGATCAATCGCGCTTCGCCGGATATCGACTGCAGTGTCATGGGGGATGGCATCTGCCTGAGCAGGGACATATGCCAGGAAATCGGCCGCCGAGGGAACGGGATTCCTGCCTTGCAGGAATTCAAGCAATTCGGCACCAGCAAATTCCATTACGCGGACACGGAAATAGAGTTCGTGGGAGCAAGGAAGGAGACCTACACTCCCGGATCCAGGAAACCCCGTGTGGAAGCCGGGAGCTTGCAGGACGACCTGTACCGCCGGGATTTCAGCATCAACGCGATGGCCATCGCGCTCAACGGCCAGGACTACGGAGAGCTGATCGATCCTTTCGGAGGCTTGGAAGACCTGGAAATGCAATCGGTACGCAGCCACCGGGATCCGGACCAAAGTTTCCAGGAGGATCCATTGAGAATGTTCCGGGCCATCCGCATCGCGACCCAGCTCTATTTCGACATCGCCCCGGACACTTTCGACGCCATCACGCGCAATGCGGACGAAATCAAGCACCTGTCGGCAGAACGCATCACAGAAGAAGTGGACAAGCTGATTCTTTCCCCAAAACCGTCCTACGGGTTCAAGCTCATGGAAGCCGCCGGCTTGCTGAAGCTGTTTTTCCCTGAACTATCCGCGCTCAAGGGCATTGAGACAAAAAACGGGAAAGCCCACAAAGACAATTTCGAACACACGCTGGAAGTACTGGACCACGTAGCCTGCGCCGGCGGCGGGCTATGGCTCCGCTGGGCGGCATTGCTGCACGATATCGCGAAACCGAGGACCAAACGTTTCGAAGAACCCAAAGGATGGACATTCCATGCCCACGAATACATAGGAGCCAGGATGGTACCTGGCATTTTCAAACGCTTCAAGATGCCTCTCGATGAAAACATGCGGTTCGTGCAAAAGATGGTGGAACTGCACCTTCGGCCTATCATCCTGTCCGAGGATATCGTCACGGACTCGGCTGTCCGCAGGCTGCTTTTCGAAGCCGGGGATGACATCGACAGCCTGATGATGCTGGCTAAAGCAGACATCACCTCGAAGAACAGGGAAAAAGTGGCACGGTACCGCAACAATTTCGTGATCGTAGAACGCAAGCTGAAAGAAATCGAGGAAAAAGACCGAATCAGGAATTTCCAGCCTCCGGTTTCGGGACAGGACATCATGGAATATTTCGCCATCCCGCCTTGCCGCGAAGTGGGACTGATCAAAGACCAGATAAAAGACGCCATTCTGGACGGAGCAATCGGCAACAGCCGGCAGGAGGCATGGGAAATGATGCTACGCTTAGGAAAGGGACTGGGGCTGGAACCGCCGGATGCCCATCTCGCAGGAGACGGAATACAGGAAACCGAGGGAAAGCCGGCTTCCGGGCCAGGCAAAATCCCCGGACCGGACGAGGGAAGAGAGTGCATCCGGGACAATGGACTCGAGAAAGCCAAGGGCAAGCCTTCCCCGGCCGGCGACGAAAAGCAGCCGGCATGAAAACACTGAAAGTCCTGGAAGGCCCGACAGCGGTCGGAAAGACAGCGCTAGCCATTGAATGGGCATCGGCATGGGGAACCGAAATCGTATCAGCAGACTCGCGGCAGTTCTACCGGGAACTCGACATCGGGGTGGCCCGTCCCAGCCCGGAAGAGCTTGCCAGAATCCCCCATCATTTCATCGCCTGCAAGAGTATCCGGGAATATTACAGCGTCTCGCTTTACGAACAGGAAGCCCTCGGCTTGCTGCAGGCTTTGTTCCAAAAACACGACGTGGTGATTCTTGCCGGAGGTTCAGGGCTCTATGTCAATGCATTGTGCCATGGCATCGATGATTTGCCCGACCCCGACCCGGAACTGCGCGAAAATCTCAAGAAACGTTTGGCCGAAGAGGGCATCGAATCCCTGCAAGAGGAACTCCGCCGCCGGGATCCGGTTTTCTACGGACAAATCGACCTCCAGAACCCGGCCCGGCTCCGCCGGGCCTTGGAAGTCTGCATCACGACAGGGAAGCCTTACTCCGCCTTGCGGACGGCCCCGCGCAAGGAAAGACCGTTCCGTATCGAACGTTATGCCTTGAACCGTCCCAAGGAGAGACTTTACGAACGCATCAACCTGCGTGTGGACCAGATGATGGAACACGGGCTTTTGGAAGAAGCCCGCGCCTTGCACCCCTACGCCTCGTTCAATGCCTTGCAAACCGTGGGATACCGCGAACTTTTCGACTTCTTTGATGGAAAAATCTCCTTGGATCAAGCCGTTACAGACATCAAGACCCATACCCGGCGTTATGCCAAACGCCAATTGACCTGGCTGCGGAAACAAGAGGGAGTGGAATGGATCGAAGTTTGAAGGGAATGCGGCCTATGGCCTAGATTCCTGTCGCAAACCGTAAAGGAGCGCGTCCAGGAAAGGATACCGGACTTTGTTCTTCATCGGGTTCCCATTCCGGGCTTGCCAGGCCTTGTCCTAAGACGAAATCATGGCCGGAGGCGACCCCGTAGCCTGTTTCCCAAAAACCATACCGGAACATGTCCAGCGAGAAACCGCTGTCGGAAACAAGCTCCCCGGGTCGCCCCCCTTTATCCCAAATCGGTCATTAGACTTTGGGTAGATTGTCCGCTTATGTCATGCAGCATGCTTCTCGCCTAGCCGA
>CALUGT010000037.1 GCA_944320265.1 uncultured Bacteroidales bacterium
GCGGCAGGGGCTGTCGTCTTGTCGAACGCGGTTCTGGAACCTGGAATTTATGCCGGGATTCCGGCCAAGAAAGTCAAAGAGGGGTCCGAGGAAATGACCCGGATGATCCATGAGAACGCGGCACATTACCTGCATTACACCCAATGGTATTCCGCTTGACTTCGGATCATAGAGCTTATTCAGGGGCTGTTCCGTGACGTATTGGAAAATGCCGGTCGGGCTGTTTTGCCACCTTATTTGTCTTCTTCGGCATCGGTTTCCTCATCCGTTCCCTCTTTGTGGACCAAGAGCTTGTCGACCCGTTCCCCGTCCATGTCCACGATTTCGAAGTGTAAGTTCTTGTATGAAAAAGTGTCGCCTGTTTGCGGGAGCCGACCGATCAGCAGCATGGCAAGACCGCTCAGTGTATTGAAATCTTCTTCCTTGAGGTCGTCGTAATCGCTGATTCCCATCTCGTCCATGAAATCGTCGATGTTCATGGAAGCATCCACTAACATCGAGCCGTCTTTGCGGACGGTGATTTCTTCCTCAGTGTTTTCGTTTTCTTCCAGAATGTCCCCGAAGATGCTCTCGCTCAGGTCGTGCAGGGTAATGATTCCTTCCGTGTAGCCGTATTCGTTGACTACCACGCCGAACTTTTTCTTGTTTTGCTTGAACAGTTCCAATACTTTGTTGGCCGGCAGGGTCTCCGGGATATACAATGCCGGCTGGGCGATGCTTCGCAGATCGAAATCGGCATCGCACTTGGATTGCATCAGGAAAATATCCTTGACTGAAACAACGCCGATGATGCTGTCCTTGTTCTGGTCTACCAGAAGGTACTTGCTGAAATTGCTTTCCTTTATTGTTTTGAAAACCATTTCTTTGCTATCGGCGATGTGCAGGACTACTATGTCCGGCCGGCTGGTCATCAGCTCGTTGGCACGCTTGTCGGAGAACCGGAACACATCCTTGAGCATTTCGCTCTCGTTCTGGTCCAAGACACCGGCTTCCGAACTTTGGTGGAGTATCAGTTTGAGTTCTTCTTCGGTGATGGAAGGCTTTTGTGAAGTGGAAATGCCAATCAGTTGATTGATTCCTTTGGTTGAAGCACTCAGAATGAAAACGAACGGTTTGGCTATCTTGCTGAGGAATTGGATGAAACGGCAGAAATTGCAAGCGTATTTTTCCGGATTGGCCAGTCCGATGGATTTAGGCACCAGTTCCCCGATGACTATTGACAGGTATGTGATGAAGGTGACAGTCAGCACCATCGCCAGTTCGTCGGCGTAGGATTGCAGCCATGGAACGTGGTCGAACAACTTTGCTACTTGGTGGGCAAGCGTGACCCCGCCGAAAGCACCGGAGATGATTCCGATCAGCGTGATTCCGATTTGTATAGTGGAAAGGTATTTTTCAGTATCATCCAATTGCTTGAGAACCAGCTTGGCTTTCTTGTTCCCTTTGGCTTGCATGTTTTCCAAGCGGCTTCGGCTGGAGGAAACCAAGGCTATTTCGTACATGGCAAAAAGGCCGTTCATCAGTAAAAGGAGTATGAGAATCAGGAATTCCATATTCTAATAAAATGATTTTTTTTGTGAGAGGGTCTTTGCAGGCAGAGCTCTTTCCTAAGGCTGTTTTTCCAGAGGGAAAAGGTTTCAGTTCCCTTTGGGAGCTACCTGGAACCGGAAAGACCTGGTTTTGCCGATCTCGGCTCCGGGCGCTGCTGGATCATGAGGGTCTACATCCGCCGGTTCGTCTTGCCGGTCTGCCTGAAATGCCGTTGCATCTTGAGCTTTTCATGGCGCGAATACAAGCGGGTCAGGAAAGGGAATGCTCGCATGAAAGGGTACGCTATTGCGAATATGCGGGACGGATACACCTTGCATTGGTTTTTCCGGATGCCCGTGAACACCGCTTTGGCGACGTTTTCCGGATCCTGGCGCAGGAGAGGCAGCGGTGGTTTTTCTTCCATGGCTGCCTTGCGGAAGAATTCCGTCTTTGTCGCCACAGGGTAAACCCTCATCAATTGCAGCCAGACCGGTTTTTCATAGTCGTAAGTGTTCAGGAATCCTTCTATGGCTGATTTTGTGCTGCAATAGAGCGCGTAATAAGGCAGAGGGACTTTTGCGACAGCTGAAATCATGCTGACGAACATCCGCTTTTGACATTCCGGATTGGGATTTTTTTCCGGGTCGGTAAAGGCCTGCAATGTGTATATTTGGCCTATTGTATTTGTGTCGAATATGTTGTGGATGTGCTTCCATGAGGTGTCATCTGCATGGCAGGCTTGCTGCAGATCTTCCCTGTAAGCGAAACCCGCATTGGCAATGCACAGGTCGAGGCCGCCCCAATGCTCTTTTGCATAGCGGAAACAGCGGTCGATTTCTTCGCGTTGGGAAAAATCTGCCTGGAACGGGATTACCGTGTTTCCACAGGAAGGGATTGTCTCGGTATGCCGGGCAACGGCAAGAATGCGGTTTGTGCCATCCTGGGCAAGAATCTTGGCAAGATGCCATCCTATGCCGGAGGATGCTCCGGTCAACAGGATGCGTTGATGGGATGTTTCCATGTCAGAGGCCGAGTTCTTGCTTGATGAGGATGACGGAGATGCGGCCTTTGGGATAGCTTTTTTCGGTAATCAGCCAGGAATTGCAGATGCGGTCGGAGCTTTGGCAGTCCATGCAAGCCCCTGTCTTGATGCAAGGAGTGTGGAACCCGCTGTGCCGGGCAGCGTTTTTGGGCGCCGCGATAGTCCGGATGCGGTGTATCGCGGCTTCTATATCGGGGACGATCTTATTGATGCCGGCAAAGATGACTACGTTTTCCGGGCCGAAGTTGATGCCTCCGATCCGGTTCCCGATCATGTCCAAATTGACTAACTGGCCTTTTTGAGTCAGCGCATTGCTTCCTGTGAGGAACAAATCGGCCAGCAGTGCTTGTTTCCGCCAATATGTTTTTTGTGTCTGGCTGTAGGAAGGATTGAAGGTCGTGATGGGGATTCTGTCAGGATCCTTCTCCAGATCTTCCAGGACGCCGGTGGCCCGCATTGTCATCGAATCGCCCCAGGAATAAGTCCGTACTTGGAGCGTGGGAAGTATCTTTTCAAAAAAAATCCGATTGGCCTCTTGGGGACTTTCGGCTGAATAAGCATGGAACTTATTCTTTTGCAGTGCTTGGAGAGTGCTCTCTATAAGAGGGTCTTCCATGAAAGGTTGAAATAGGTTAAACAAATGGAAAAAGCCGGATTGGAATCAGGCACGGACCCGCAGGCCGGAATATCCGCTTTCTTCCAAAGAATCTTTTGCAAAAATAAGAGTTGGGTGGCAAACTTCCAAATAGGATTTTATCCCAAATGGTCCCAAATCGGTCATTGGACACGCCGTGTCCGTTTCTGATTGGGGAAATGAGTCTTCCGGGCATCTTGCCCGCTTCTGTCCGCATCCTGTTTCCCGCTACGCCTCGACGTAGCCCGCCACGCCTTCGGCTAGGCGGGAAGCATGCTGCATGACACAAGCGGGCAATCTCCCCAAAGTCTGATGACCGATTTTGGTTTATGGGCGCAGGACAACCGCATCAAAATGCAACAGATTGACAATCATTGTCGTTTTGCACCAGCTACAGGTATTCTCTGGTGTGGTATCCATTGCAAATCAAGCAGTTGATTGTTGCAGACGATGTTGGTGCAGTTGTCTGTCATGGGGCTGCAGGGCTGCTTGGAATGCAGAAAAGATGTATCTTTACATTCCGCGGAGGGGGATGGCAATGGGGTTCGGAACGGAGGCAGGTCATGCGGAGCGGGTCGAGGTCCTTGTGCATCGGGTTTGTAGGATCCGGGATATCCGGAATGCGCGTGTGACTAAGACTGGATGGGAATCGCAGGAAGATGCCGCCAGATGCGCAAAGAGGCGAGGCTGGAGCCGGGTATTTTGTTTTCCTCTGCTTGGCGGAACATGCTTTAGGCTTGGAGTATGGTACTGAATTATATTTGGATAGCTTTCTTTTTGATTGCCTTTGCAGTGGCAATCGCTACGTTTGCCTTTACGGGCGATGCCGGTGTGTTCAAGGCTATCATCGATGCCACCTTTTCGGCAGCGGAAATGGCAGTGATGGATATAGCCCTGCCTTTGACAGGGGTGATGACTCTTTGGCTCGGGTTGATGAACATCGGGGAAAAGGCCGGGGCCATTCGTTTCTTGTCCAGGATCGTAGGTCCTTTTTTCCATAAGTTGTTCCCGGAAATCCCTGTGAACCATCCGGCTGCCGGGCAGCTGCTGCTTAATTTTTCGGCTAATATGTTGGGCCTCGACAATGCCGCGACACCTATCGGGTTGAAGGCGATGAACAGTATGCAGGAATTGAACGCCAGGAAAGACACTGCCAGCAACGCCCAGATCATGTTCCTTGTCATCAATACGTCCGGTCTTACGATTATCCCTATCTCCATCCTGGCGCAGCGGGCTATCCTCGGGGCGGCCAATCCTGCTGATGTGTTCGTCCCTATTCTGATAGCTACTTATTGCTCCACATTGGGTGGTATCATATATGTTTCGATTCGTCAGAAAATAAACCTTTTCAATAAGACAGTCTTGTTCTGGATAGGAGGTTTGACCGCTGTCATTGCCGGTCTGATGGTTTATTGCATGTCGTTGGAACCTGAAGAACTGGCCGAGTTCTCTTCTTTGATCGGAAACGGGCTTCTGTTGTTGATTATTACGGCTTTTATAGCAGGGGGGCTTTATAAGCGGATCAACGTTTACGATGCTTTTATAGAAGGAGCCAAGGATGGTTTCTCTACTATTATCAAGATAATTCCTTATCTGATAGCCATGCTGGTGGGAATAGCTGTGTTCCGTGCCTCAGGGGCGATGGGGTATTTGATTGACGGGCTGGCATGGTGTTTCGGGGCGATAGGGGTCAACACGGATTTTGTCGGCGCCTTGCCTACAGCCTTTATGAAGCCTTTGAGCGGAAGCGGGGCGAGGGCGATGATGGTGGAGTCGATGGCAACTTACGGAGCGGACAGTTTTGTCGGGCGTCTTTCGTGCCTTTTCCAGGGAGCGGCTGATACCACTTTCTATATCATTGCCTTGTATTTCGGTTCGGTTGGCATTCGCAGGACCAGGTATGCGATCCAAGCTGGCCTGATTGCCGATCTGATCGGGGTTGTGGCAGCTATTTTGGTCGCTTATGTGTTCTTCTACTGAGTGTGCTTGCCATCGTGGACGAGGCTTTGTTCTTCCATGTGCAAGATTCCGTTCTCCGGTGGATGGAGGCTCGCGGGTGGTTCATGCCAGTGCCTTGTGTGTAGGGAACGGGTGGGGAAACTGTTATATAATATTTTCATAATGAAGAAATTGTTTTTTATCTTGCTGTCGGTGTGGATGCTGGCGCAAGCAAGATCTCAGACATCTGCCGGGTTTGGAACGGTGCTTGTCGAATCGTCCAATCCTGATTACGAGTCGTTGCCGGTAATCAATCTGCGGAGTTCCGATTACCTGACGGTCAGTTTCGATGATTTGCAGGATCGGGATATGGCTCTGCGTTACCGTGTAGTGCACCTTAATACTGATGGCACGCTTTCCCCTTTGCGCGAGATCGAGTATATGGACGGGATTAACAAGACCGATATCACCGATGTGAACCTTTCCTTCAATACAAGGACTAATTATGTGCATTACGAGTTCCGTTTCCCGGAAGGCCGGCGCAATGTGAAAGTTTCCGGAGCTTTTTGTTTTGAAATCTTCGAAGCATCGGATCCTGGCAATGTGATGCTGCGGATTCCGTTCATGGTCTGTGAGCCTTCGGTTCTGGTGGATGTGGATGTGAAAGCACCTAGGAGGGTGGAATGGAGAATGTCCCGTCAGGAACTGGCTGTGGTGGTGGATGCAAGCGAGTGCCCTTACCGGATCCTGCAAGCGGACCGGACTTTGAAAGTTTTTGCCCAACAGAACCAGAATACGGCCACAATCAGGCAGCTGCCCATGCTTTTTCAAGTAGGGACGCGCTATGAGTACCGGGACAAGGACGAGATGGTGTTCGACGGGTTGAGCGAGTTCCGGAATTTCGATATCCGTCCCGTGGAGCATTCCGGCTGGGGCGTGGAGACTACCTATATATTGAGAGATCGCTGGAATGCTTTGCTTTTAAGGCAGAAAAGCCGGGAGTACAAGCCTTATATCCAAGATGACGATATCAACGGGAATTACGCTGTCAAGGCCGAGCGTATGGACAATTCGGCTATTGAAGCCGAGTATGTGGATGTCCGTTTCCTGCTGGAAGGGGTTGAACCTGCGGAAGGCATGGATATCTATGTGGTGGGCAAGTTCAATAATTGGGAATGCTCGGAAGCCAGCAAGATGGCCTATATCCCGGACATGAAGCTGTATTCGGCCACATTGCCGCTCAAGCAAGGTTTTTATGACTACATGTATGCCTGTGTGGAGAACGGCCGGGTTGACATGCCGCGTCTGGAAGGGAACAATCAGGAAACGGAGAACGACTATTTCGTTTATGTGTTTTACCGTGAACCGGGGGGGCGGTACGACCGTTTGCTGGGCGTGGTCAAGGCGAATAGCAGGGATATCTAGCCTGTGTCCGTTCAAGGTCCTGCCGGAGCCGGGTATCTCCCGATGGGCAAACAAAATCCTGAACCTGGTCCCTGGAAATCCAGCCTTTTCAGGATTGCAAGAAATTTTAAACAGCTTCTCAGCGGTACCATGGTGGCGGGCTGAAGAACGCCGGCGCAAGGGCAGCGCGTCGATTGCCGGCAGTCGTTATTCGGTACTGTGGACTTGGTATGCTTGAAACCGTTGTTTGCAGATATTATTATGGAAGAAATAGTAAAGAAGTATTTCCGGGAATGGAAAAAGGAAGAACCGGTGCGGATGGGATTGCTGCCTGCTTCGGGTTCGCATCGCAAGTATTACAGGATTTGCTATTCTGAAGGTTTCATCCTGGGTGTTTACAATGAAAGCGAGGAGGAGAATGCCGCCTACATTTCCTTTGCCCGTCAGTTTCGGCAGGAAAGGCTTCCAGTTCCGGAACTTTGCCATGTTTGCGACGACAAGAGAGTCTATTTTGTTGAGGACTTGGGAGATGTAACTCTGTTCTCCCTTTTGCCCCATGGAATGGCTTATCCGGGTATCCGTCAGGCGGACGGCCGTTATGCCTCGCTTTTCGGACTTTACCGCCATGTGATACGGTGCCTGCTGGATTTCCAGACTGCCGGCGGCACGAAGGGCTTGGATTACAGCCATGTCTATCCCGTGGAGTCTTTCGACCGCACGGCCATGCTTTGGGATTTGGAGCATTTCAAATACTTTTTCTTGAAGTTGAGCGGAATAGGATTTTCGGAAACGGCTTTGCAGCGGGATTTCGAGCGTTTGGCGGATTTGCTGGTCCCGGAGACTTCCCATTGTTTCATGTACCGTGATTTCCAGTCTCGCAACATCATGATCAGGGATGGCAAGCCATGGTTCATTGACTTCCAAGGGGGGCGCAGAGGCCCGTTGGCTTACGATGTGGCATCTTTGCTGTTCGATGCCAAGGCGGATCTTCCGGACGAATGGCGGTCGGCCTTGCTGGATTATTATGTGGAAGAGGCTTCGTCGCACATGGTTTCTTTCGATGCCAAGGTCTTCCGCACCTCGTTCTCGGCTTGCGTGCTGATGCGGATCCTGCAGGCGATGGGTACTTATGGATTGCGAGGCCTTTATGAGCGCAAATCTTTGTTTTTGAAGAGTATACCTTTTGCAATCCGGAATCTGGCGCATATAGTTGACAATGGCTTGATGCCTTGTGCCTTGCCGGAGATTGAGCGTCTGGTTTCAAAGTTGCGCGATTCGCATTGGGCTTCCTTTGAAAGGCCATCCTCGGATCGATTGACATTGAAAGTGGGCAGTTTTTCCTACAAGCAAGGGCTTCCTGCTCCGGAGAACGAGCATGGAGGGGGCTTTGTGTTCGACTGCCGTTTCTTGCCTAATCCGGGGCGGAAAGAGGAGTACAAGAACCTGACGGGCCGGAGCCCTGAAGTGAAGGCGTTCCTGTCTTTGTATCCTGAAGTTTCGGGATTCCTGCAGAATTGCCTGCAATTGGTCAGACCTGCGGTCCTGCGTTACATAGAGCGGGATTTCGAGAGCCTTAGCTTGCTTTTCGGTTGCACCGGAGGCCAGCATCGTTCGGTCTATTGCGCCGAGGAGATGGCCCGCTTGCTGAGGGAGAATTTCGATGTGGAAGTGGAACTCCGGCATTGGGTGCACCCCGAATGATTGTCGATGCGTTTTGGAGACATGGCTGGCCGGCTTTCTCCCTCATGCGTTCTCCCTCATGCCGGGCTGACGGGGGTGGAAATCTTGCATGGGGGTGTTTTTTGTCCTACCTTTGCAGGATTGGGAACGGAGTGGGAAGCTCTTCTGGATTCTGGCATTGCAGAGGATGTTTCAAGCTGAGCGAGCAGAAAAGATTAAGGATGATATGGAAACAAGCAACAAGAAGGAAAGTTTCGATTTGCTGGAAAGCCTGATAGGATTTTCCCGCTGGGTGAAAAGGTCTTTGACGTGTTTTTTCCGGTGGGCAGGCATGGCGGTTGTGTGGGTTTTCAGGATGCAGATTCGTTATTTCTTTGTATTCCTGATTCTTCTGGCTGGATTGTGCATCTGGTCTTATTTGGGGAAAGAGGATGAAAGCGTTCGGACGGAATATGTAGGGTCGGCCTATGTTTCATGCAATGGCTTCGATAATTTTGTCCTGGATCAGTTTGTTTCCAAACTGGATATGGCTGTCAAGTCGAAAGACACGTCTTTTTTGGCGGAGAGTCTGGCTTTGCCTGCAAAAGAGGCCCTGATGCTGAAAGGCCTCCGTATGGGAGTGGGATTCGATTTGGATGATGACGGCATTCCCAACCAGATTCGGTTCGCGAAGAAATTTGCCGCGGACGAATATGAAAAAGGGGAAATCCTGAGCAAGCGGAAAGAGGGCCAGGTGATAGAAAGAAGGCCGAAGACGAAGAAAATACCCGGACAGGCTGTGATAGAGATCAAGACTGCTTTGGTGGCGAAAGATACGTTCTCGATGCTGTCGTCGGCTGTGTTGGGCTATTTCAATCGTAATGCGGATCTGCGGAGGATGCATGAGATTTACCGGGATGGCCTGGGTTTCCTGCTGCAATCGTATAACGGCCAGATCAAGATGCTCGACAGTCTGCAGTGCATAGAATACATAGAGAATTCGAGGAAGCAGAAAATAGCTCAGGGACGCGATTTGTACATGACGGCGATGCTGACATCCAGCCGGGATTTGACGGTGGAGGATGTGGAGCGTCTGACAGGTCCGAATGTTTTTTATCACGAGGATATACTGGAACTGGTTGAAGGCAGGAACAAAGTGCAGGCTCAGTACGATATGGCTGCGGCTCCGGTGACGGTGCTTTCGGATTTCGTGCCGGTGAAGCAAGTCGGCAATCAGCCATGGTTCTTGTGGGCATTGTTCATGGCCATCGTCCTGACTTCCATGCTGGGGGCTTTGTGGGAGTACCGGAGGCAGATTTTTGCTTATGTCAGGCAGCAACGTGTCCGGTAGTTTTTAATTGACCACGTGTACGGGATGGCCGCTGTAAAACGCTTTGACGTTTTCAGCGGCCGTTTTCATCATGTCCAATAGGGTCTCCTCGGTGTTGCCTCCGATGTGGGGGGAGAGTACGACATTATTCATGCCGTAGAGGGCCTCTGTGATATGCGGTTCATTTTCATACACATCCAAGGCTGCTCCAGCAATGCCTCCTCTTTGAAGGCATTCCACCAAGGCTTGTTCGTCCACCACCGGGCCGCGGGAAGTGTTGATCAGGACCGCGTCCTTTTTCATCAGTTTCAGCTCTTTTGCTCCAATCAGGTGGTGCGTCTGCTCGTTGAGAGGCACATGCAGGCTCACGATGTCAGCTTCTTGCAGCAGTTCTTGCAGACTGAGCCGTTGATATCCAGGGACTTCGGTGCGCGGGTTGTAGTAGGCCACTTGCATCCGGAAAGGTTGTGCCATTTCGGCCAAACGCCGGCCGATTTTTCCCATGCCCACGATGCCGAGGAGTTTCCCCTCCAGGCTTCTCGATGTCAATTGCCGGTATTTCCACAAGGCTTCTTTTTCTGTACGGATGCGGTGGTTGGTCTCTGCCGTGCGCCGCAGAAGGCCCAGCATCAGGCTCATTGCGATTTCGGCTGTGGACTGGGTCACTGAATCGGGGGTATTGCAGACGGTGATGCCTTTCTGACGGGCGTAATGGATGTCCACGTTGTTGAATCCGGCACCTAAGTTGCAGATAAGTTTTAACTTGGAAGCCTTGTCTATCATCTGGTTCGATACAGGGAAGAGGCTGGCGATGACGAGGATTTCCACATCCCGGATTTTTTCGTCCATGTCCCGGACTGAATAGAGAGGTTTCCCTTCAGCGAAGCAGACTTCGAGGCCTTCAGGCATATCGCGGAAAGTTTCATGGTAGTAGTCTGTATTGACAAGGATTTTCATTTGTGCGGTTTTTGATAGTGATGGGTTTGCCGGGTGGCCGGTTCTTTGGGTTTGAAAGTGTTTGCCACTGACATTCAAGAATGCTAAGATAGCAAGTTTATCCCAAATCGGTCATTAGACATTGGGGAGATTGCCTGCTTGTGTCATGCAGCATGCTTCCGGCCTAGCCGAAGGCGTAGCGGGCTACGTCGAGGCGTAGCGAGAAGCAGGATGCGGACAGAAGCGGGCAAGATGCCCGAAAGCCTCATTTTCCCCATCGGAAACGGACACGGCGTGTCTGATGACCGATTTGGGTTCAACCCAAATCGGTCATCAGACATTGGGGAGATTGCCTGCTTGTGTCATGCAGCATGCTTCTGGCCTAGCCGAAGGCGTAGCGGGCTACGTCGAG
>CALUGT010000038.1 GCA_944320265.1 uncultured Bacteroidales bacterium
TTCGGCTAGGCGAGAAGCATGCTGCATGACATAAGCGGACAATCTACCCAAAGTCTAATGACCGATTTGGGTTCAAGCGGTTTTGATGCGGTTGACCGGGGATGGAGACCGGGGATGGAGACTGGGGGCTGGAAAGCGCGCGTGAAAGGAAAATTCGTATCTTCGCTATTTCAATGGCATATTAAGAGAAATTCGGTTTGTACTCAGTCTGGCACACCATAATAGAAGGATTTGTTGCAGGCTTGACCTTGAGCCTGATGTTCGGACCGGCCTTTTTCACGCTGATACAGACCAGTTTGGAAAGAGGTTTCCGGCCGGCATTGCGCTTGGCTTTCGGTATTTTTTTGAGCGATTCGCTGTTGGTCGCCATTTCTTTTCTGGGGGCATCCCGCCTGTTTTCAGATCCGGCTGCCAGCAAGATTATCGGCGTGGCAGGAGGGATTGTCTTGATCCTCATAGGTTTTTATACGTACAAGAAAAAGGTTCAGCTGCAAAGAGTTATAGAGTCCCATGAGGATGAGGTCCGTATGCCGTCCCATTGGAAACATTTCTTCAAGGGTTTCTTTACCAATATGGCAAATCCGGCTACTTGGATTTTCTGGTTCGTTTCGGTAGGGACGATTTCAGCCAAGTATACTACCGAAGCCGGGGAAGTAGTGCATTTTCGAGTGGTTTTGTTCTTTTTAGTGACTTTGGGCACGGTTTTCGCGATGGATACGCTGAAATCGTTCGTGGCGCATAGGATTAAGAAATTCATCAATGTCCGGACGGTCGGCATCGTTAACAAGGTGGTCGGGGTCCTGTTGGTCCTTTTTGGTATCTATCTTTTTGTGGGCAGCTTTGTTCCTCTCAGCCTGGATGAGGTGACGGGCAAGCTGATGTTCGAATAGGCCTGCGCCGAGGGTGGATGCGAGGCCTTCGTGCTGGCAGGGAGCTGCGGATGGAAAGGATGCGGCGGGTAACTGGAGATTCGGGGGAGGGCGACATTCTCCCCGCTGCCCTTGGAACTTGGAGCAAGGGCAGCGGCCCGAATCTCGGAAAGTCCGAAATTTTGTGTTCTTTTGCGGTCTGCAAACCGGCTTTCCGGAAGAAGGCGCGGTGCTGCGGCAAGAAAGATGGCAGCTGCAAAAGGAAATCGGAAAAGAAAACGATAAAAAAAATAGCAATGGAAAAAGTAAAGTGTCTTATTATCGGATCTGGGCCTGCCGGTTATACGGCAGCCATTTATGCGGCGCGTGCCGACCTCAAGCCTGTTTTGTATGAAGGAATGCAGCCTGGCGGCCAGCTGACGATTACCACTGAAGTCGACAACTTCCCCGGTTATCCGGAAGGTGTCATGGGGCCGGCCTTGATGCAGGACTTGCGCAAGCAGGCTTTGCGTTTCAATACAGATGTCCGTCCAGGGCTGATTTCGGAAGTGGATTTTTCCAAGCGTCCTTTCCATATCAAGACCGATGACGGCAAGGACATCGAGGCTCTGACCGTGATTGTGGCTACTGGAGCCACAGCAAACTGGTTAGGTTTGGATTCGGAAAAGAAATACAACGGCCAGGGCGTTTCGGCTTGCGCTACTTGCGACGGTTTCTTCTACCGTAACCAGGATGTGGCGGTAGTGGGTGGCGGCGACACGGCTTGCGAAGAGGCTTGTTACCTGGCCGGCCTGTGCAGCAAGGTCTACATGGTTGTTCGCCGCGACCAGCTCCGGGCATCGAAAGCCATGCAGGAACGTGTGTTCAGCAATCCCAAGATTGAAATCCTTTGGAACCATGTGACCAAGGAAATCGTGGGGGACGAAGACGGTGTGAACGGGGCTGTCCTGACCAACGTGAAGACGGGGGAGGAAAAGAAAATCGATGTGATGGGATTTTTTGTGGCCATCGGTCATACGCCTAACACAAAATTGTTCAATGGTCAGCTGGAGTTGCATGAGACCGGGCATATCAAGACCAAGCCAGGCACGACCCAGACTTCGGTAGAAGGGGTGTTTGCCGCTGGAGACGTGCAGGACCTTCATTATCGTCAAGCTATTACCTCTGCGGGTACGGGCTGCATGGCCGCTATCGAGGCTGAACGCTTCCTGACCGACCATAACGAAAAATAGGAATCGTGCGGAAGGTGCGCGGCGCGGCATCCGGATGGCATTCCAGTGCGGCTGCGCGCTTTTCTGCGGACGGGATAGATGCGTCGATGCCGGGATTCCCTGCAGGAGACGGGTCATGCTGGATAGCCTGCAAGAGACTCATGCACGGCAAAGGATGGTTTCAAGGGGCAGGCTTCCGGGATTCCATTGGCCCTGCTTGTTCCGGGATATGAAAAATAACAGATTATTAAATAATTAACAATGAAAAAGACTTTTGCGGTGGTGCTGTCGGGTTGCGGGGTGTACGATGGTTCGGAGATAGGCGAAGCCATGATGACGCTTTTGGCGATAGAAGAAGCCGGTTGCGCTTACCAGATGTTCGCACCGGACAAGAAGCAGATGCATGTTGTGAACCATTTGACCGGCCAGCCGATGGCGGAGGAACGTAATGTCCTGACCGAATCGGCTCGGATTGCAAGGGGCGATGTCAAGGATTTGAAGACCTACGACCCGGCCGCATTTGACGGCTTGCTGTTCCCTGGCGGTTTTGGCGCTGCCAAGAACTTGAGCTCTTTTGCCCTCGATGGGGCTTCGATGACGGTGGATGCCGATGTGGAATCCGCGATCCGCAAGACCATGGCTGCGGGAAAGCCGATTGGAGCCATGTGCATTGCACCGGTTATTCTGGGTCGCCTGATTCCGGGTGTCGAGGTGACAGTGGGGCACGATAAGGGGACCGATGAGGCATTGAAGGCCATGGGGGCTTGCCCGGTGGATGTCTTCGGGCCGGAGGTTGTTTACGACAGGAAGAACAATGTCTATACTACGCCTTGCTATATGTTGCCGGATGCCACGATCGGAGTGGTCGCAGCCTGTTGCCGGAATCTGATGGCCGAGATTCTATCCAGATAGCTCGTGGCAGCAAGGCAGGGCCGGGTGCGTTTGCACCGATGGCAGCCGGGATTCTATCCGGATAGTTCGTAGCAGCTGCCGGGGCAGGCATGGATAAGGCCGGCCAGTTCCAGACGTAGCAGGCATGAGAGCAGGTCTGGAAGCCCTGATCCGCTATGTTGCAGCAGATAATCGATTGATGCCGGGCTTTCGGATTTCAGGAGTTCCAGGATGGCCGATTGCACCAAGTCGGGTTGTGATCCGGCCTGCCCGGTTCGCGGCTGATGCCCGGATGTCCCGGCTTTGTTGCTTGCGGCAAGTCCGGCCATGTCTCCCAGGCCCATTTCCCGGCGTATGTCCTGCGCATTCTGGAAAAGCCGGGCACGTCCAGTCTTGATCAGATAGTTGCAGCCTTCGTAGTAATAATCCTTATTGCGTCCAGGTACCGCGAAAACGCTTCTTTGGTATGAATCCGCTGCATAGGCAGTGTGCATCGCGCCGCCTTTCATAGAAGCCTCCGCCACGAGGGTGGCTTGTGCCATGCCGGCTATGATTCGGTTGCGGCGAGGGAAAAGCCCTGCTCTGATTTGTGTATGCAGGGGCATTTCGGAGATGATCGCCCCGCCTTGGTCTATGATTGCCTGCGCCAAGTCTTTGTTTTCTTCCGGGTAGACCTTTTCTAATCCATGCGCCAGCACAGCGTAGGTCGGAATGCCGTAATCCAAACTGCTTTGATGAGCTTGGGTATCGATGCCTAAGGCTAGGCCGCTTACGGTGAATATGTCTTGTCCTCTTAGCCCTTCTACGGCCTGCCGGGTCTGTTCTTTGCCGTAGCTGCTGGCTCTGCGGGTGCCGACCACGGCTAATCCTTGCTTTCCGTTTACTCCTATGTCGCCTCGGTAGTACAGGACCAAGGGGGCGTCGGAGCAGCAGCGCAGGGCTGTCGGATAGTCGGCATCCTCCTGGCAGACGATACTTATGCCTTCTTGCCGGATTAGTTGCATCTCTTTCTCTGCCCGGCGCGAGGCGGCCGAACGGAGCTTTTCCAAATTGCTGCAAAAGCTGGGTTTGAGTCCTGCTTCGAGGCAGTCTTGCACGGAAGCATTGAAGAAGGCGTTGGCCGAACCGAAAAATTCTATCACGGCATTGGCTGTGCGGATGCCGATGCCTTTCAGGAAAGAGAGGGCGAGGTATTCTGTCTTCATGTTCGGATTCGCTTTGATGTCATATTTATTTCGGTTTTGCCAGTGTGTTAGTGGTTTGTTCCGTCCGGACGGCGTGTCTTGTCATGGCAAAAATAAAGGAGGCTGTCATGCCTCCTCCGTTTTTTAACAAAAGAAATCCTAAATTTAAGAAGAATTAACCCGGATCGGTCATCAGGCTTTGGGGAGATTGCCCGCTTGTGTCATGCAGCATGCTTCCGGCCTGGCCGAAGGCGTAGCGGGCCACGTCGAGGCATAGCGAGAAACAGGATGCGGGCAGAAGCGGGCAGGATGCCCGAAAGCCTCGTTTCCCCGATCGGAAACAGTCCCGGAGCGTCTAATGACCGATTGGGGTTTAAGGCGTGTCCTGTAAAAATCAGGAGCAGAATGGGCAGAGTGCAGGCTTTTGTTCCGGCGGCTTTGCATCAGCTTGATACAGAAGTACCTTGAATGCGATTGTCCATGTCTTGCCGCTTGCGGGCGCCGGATGCCGGTTCCCGGGCCATGTCGCTGTGGCGGCGCTGTCACCATAGCTGGTCGCTTAACTGCCGGAAAGGGATGTTCTTGTCGGCAACCATCTTGATGTCACCCGAATAGCGGATATCGCTTCGCATGGAACTGTACAGATAGAAAGACACATAGCCGTTTTTGTTGATGCGCAGTTCCACTTCCAGGGTCTCGCCTACTTGGTAGAGTTTGAAATTGACTTCGTAGCCTCTCCGGGTCGTGTCCACTTTGTAGTCGGCAGCCATCGCGTCCACTTCCACTACCAAAGGATGGTCGATGGATAGATTTGGTGCGCTGTACCGGCCCCAGTAAGGAAGGCCTGCTTCCACATGACCGTCTCTGACCAGCATCAGCCAAGTATGCCGCAGGTTTATGATGCCCATGGGAAGGAATAGCCGGTCGATTTCAATGGCAAAGGTCTTATTGGCAAGGATTTCTGGAATCCAGTCATCGTCTTCGAGCCTTTTCCTCTTCTGGGTGTTCCGCTCATGTCCGTTCTTGCCTTCCTGGGATGCCCGGGGGCCGATTGCCTGTGCGGAGCCGGCTTTGATGAAGGCTGAAGTTTCCGGGCTCTTGTCCGGGGCTGTCGCGGATGTGTCTGGAGCCATGCCGGCTGCGGCCAGGCCGGGAATGGATCCGGTAATGATTGTCAAAGCGATGATAGGCAATAGCTTTTTCATGATGGTGGGTTTTGAGGTTTCAAATGCTTCTTGGCGATGAGATCCATCGGAGCGAGATGGGATGTCAAGCAAAAACCGTGCCATCGGAGGTGCAGGATGAATCTGTTCCATGAGGAGCCTTTTCGGCCAGAGCGACCTCGTCAGAATCGTCTGTAATTGTCAACTGCTTGATTTGGAATGGATGCTGCACCGGAACGCACCTGCAGGCCGGCGCAGAGCAATGCTGATTGTTAATCTGTTGCATTTTGATGCGGTTGCCCTGCCTTTTTAGTCCGGATAGCATCGGGAATCGATATTTATATGTAAGTTTGCATCCTTTCTTTCCAGCGTGCTTGTTGCAGGGCCGGGATGCCGTTCCAGAGAGGGGCGATGCCGGCCGGGACGGAAAACGGTGCGGAAGAGAATTTTTTTGCAAAATCACGAAAAGTGTGTTTTGATGCTCGTAAGCCAGGAAAAGACGGATGAATATTTCATGCGGGAGGCTCTCAAGCAGGCCAGGATTGCTTTCTCGGAAGATGAAGTGCCTGTGGGCGCGGTGGTCGTATGGAAAGACCGGATCCTGAGCCGGGCTTGCAACTATACGGAAAAGCTGGTGGACGTGACGGCGCATGCCGAGATGCAGGCTATAACGGCAGCATCACAGGCTTTGGGTGGCAAGTATTTGAACGATTGCGTTTTATATGTAACATTGGAGCCTTGCGTGATGTGTGCCGGAGCTTTATTCTGGGCGCAAGTCGGCAAACTGGTCTATGGGGCTTCCGACCCTAAACGCGGCTATGTCCGTGCGGGAACGGGGTTGCTGCATCCGAAGACCGAGGTGGTAGGCGGAGTCCTGGCAGAGGAATGTGCTGGCTTGATCAAGGAGTTTTTCCGGCGCAAGCGTTGATTGGATCGTATGGCTACGGGCCTTTCAGGCCATGGCAGCGGGAATGCCGGGGCTTCAGGGTCGGCCGGGGAACGTCAAGGGATGCAGATCATGCCGAGGAGGTATTCGGAGGGTGCGCCTTATGTTTGGTTTGCAAGACCTGTCAAGATAATGCAGGTTGTACGGGGCAGGTCTGCTCCGGTTCATATCCTGCCATAAGAGGAGGTGAGAATGGATAAGAAATTGGATATTCCCTATCATGAATACGATGACGTGCTGCAACTGGCAGAGGAAGACCGGGAGTTGCTGCATCGGGCTGGTGAGATGGTGGGCAAGGCATACGCTCCTTATTCCGGTTTCCGGGTCGGGGCGGCTTTGCGATTGGAAGACGGGACGATTGTCACGGGCAGCAACCAGGAAAACGCGGCATATCCTTCGGGGCTGTGCGCCGAACGAGTGGCTGTCTTTGCGGCTGCGGCAAATTATCCGGACAAGGCTATCGAATCTTTGGCTATCACGGCTGATGCCCGGCAGAAAGTCGATCATCCTGTGGCGCCTTGCGGAGCTTGCCGCCAGGCCATTCTGGAATACGAGCACAAATTCAAGCACCCTGTCCGCTTGATACTGAGAGGGGCAACGGGTAAGATCGTGATTCTGGACAGCGTGCGGAGCTTGCTGCCGTTCCAGTTCACCAAGGATGACATGGGCTTGTGTCCGCCTCGCGATATGATGGACGAAACATGAAAAGCGAAGAAGATATCCGGGCTGATTTCTGGACGCAGAAAGTCAATTGGCTCAAGAACGTGCTGAGGTACGGGGCTCCGGCTTTCAGCTTGGATGAATTGTATCAGGCTTTGATGCAGGGGGGCTGGACTCCGGATCAGGTGTTTCGTACCACGACTCGCAGCTTTTTCGGCGCGCCTTGCCCTACCTTGCAGATGAGCCTTTGCAAGGAGAACGATGTCTATGTGGTTCAGAACCCGGGCATAGGGACTATGGAGCTGAGCATCCAGGAATGCAGGGAGCCCATTTCCCTGACAGGAGCTTCGGTGGCATCGGTGGTATCGATGCTGGAGATATATCGCCGTCATTACACCCGTTACAAGGAATCATTGGACTCGCTGGTGGATGCCGTGGGACATGCAGCGAAGGAGGAAGCCAAGCGACAGAAGATGAAACGTCTGGCATTGTCGGGGATACATATGATGATTCCTGTCCTTTTCGCGGATAGCCCGTATCATCATTATTTGAAGGAAGGCGAGACCGAGGCCGTGCTCTGTATTCGGTTGAATATTGGCAAGACATTGGAAATCAGTTTGCCTTATGCGAGTTTCCAGAATGTGCTGCCTAAGGTCCGCCAGGCTGTGTCCCATATAGAGAAAGCCTTGCGGGAATGTCCTTTGCCGGTCAATGTGTCGGATACCGATTATTGGAAAGGGGAGGGATTCTCTTTTGCAGGGAGTCCCAACAAATAGCCATGCGGAGGATAGGGGCATGCCGGGAGCCGTGCCAGGCAGGGATGCGGTTCCTCCCGGATTGCTTTTCGATAAGAGATAGAAACAATGTCAGTCAGTGTCAATACAAAAGAGTTGGAAGAACTGCTCCGGACCGTGCCATATACCCAGAATGTGATGCTGGTGGGACGGCATGGAATCGGCAAGTCGCAGATTCTGGAACGCTATTTCAGCACGCAGGGGCAGAAGGTGGTTTCTTTGTTCCTCGGCCAGATGAGCGACCCCGGGGATTTGATAGGCATCCCGCATAAGAACGAGAAGACGGGAAAGACGGAGTTCATGCCACCTTACTGGTTTCCGTTGGACGGGAAGCCCATAGTCCTTTTCTTGGACGAGCTGAACCGGGCAAGGCCGGAAATCCTGCAGACCATCATGGATCTGGCTTTGAACAAGAAACTGGCCGGGCGTTCGCTTCCTGAAGGAAGCCGTATCATTTCGGCGGTCAATGAAGGGGACGAGTACCAGCTTACCGATTTGGATCCGGCTTTGGTGTCGCGCTTCAATGTATATTATTTCCAGCCGACGGTAGCCGAATGGCTGGCTTGGGCCAAAAGCAAAGGCTTGGATGGCCGGGTCGTCGGCTTCATCGAGAACCATGAGGATTATCTGGACGGGGAGATGCTGCGGGTTCTGGATCCCGGCTTGGAAAAGCTGCCCGACCGCCGGGCGTGGGAGCGCGTGTCGGAAGTGATGGCGCGTACCGTTACGCCTACGGATACCAGCAAGAAAATAGTGGCGGGCATCGTGGGAGCCAAGGCGGCAGCGCGTTTCTTCGAGAGCATTTCGGAGGAGCGTGTATTGAGCGCGCAGGAAGTCTTGCGCGATTTCGAGTCGGTCAGGGAACAGGCTTCGCATTACAGGGTGGCGGAATTGGCGGTCTTGAACGAAAGCCTTTTCCGTTATCTGGACCAGTTGCCCGAAGCCGATTTTGCCGGTACGGTGGCCGGGAATCTGCTGGCTTACGTGGCCTGGCTGGTCGGCAAGGGATACAGAGAGGCGATGGCGCAGTTCTGCAATGTTTTTGAGAGCGGCCAGTACCCGCACGCCAATTTTCTGATCCTGCAGTCGGCTCCGGAGGTGTACTCAGCAATCAGCGATTTCATCTCCAGCCTATAGCCGCCGCAGGGTCGGGCTACCCGTCCTCACACGCCTTCCAGGAAGCAGGATCGGCTGTTGGGAAACTGTTTCACCCATGTATGGCGTTCGTAAAAGTCCCGGTTGTTGAATACCCAGAGGATCTTGGTCCGGATGTTCTTTTTGAGCCGGGGCAGGGCCGCGAAACCGTCCGTGCAGATGATAAGCCCGTCGTAATCCCCGTCCTGGCAGGCGTAATCCATTACCGCTTGGTAGTTTGTCCCGGCCCGGCCCAAGACGGCTACTTCCTTGATGGCCCGTTTCAGGCTGAGTGGTTCGCCCTTGATATCCGAATCGAATTGAATCACATCGATTTTCTCTATCCCGTATTTGAAAAAGCGGTTTACCATGCCAAAGAACTGCCGCAGGCTTTCCGAGGGTACGGAGCCGCTTACGTCCACGGCAACCAAGAGGCGCGTGGAGAACTGGTGGCGGCTGCCCATGTTGTCAAAGCCGTAGCGGCGGCTGGGACGCATCCGGGTCAGCTGGCGGCGGCTTGAAATCAGCGAGCCACGGAAGCCGTTCAGGATTCGGCTGGCATCCACTTTGGCCTGGGTGGATGCTACGATCATCTCTTTCATCCGCCCTTTGAGGCTGCCCCAGGCTTGAGTCTGCTCGGCCACTTCCACCATCCGGTTTATTTCTTCCTGCATCAGCTGGTCTTCGTCCCAGAGTTCGGCGGCTTGCCCGGCCTTCTCCTGCATCTGTTGCAGGGCGGTCATCTTCTTCTCCGGTTCGTTTTCCCCTTTGCCGCCTCCGGTCGGGGAACTCTGCTTGGCGGAAGTCGAAGCCGTGTCGCCTTCTTTTAGTCCCTTGGGGCTTTTGGTGTTCTCGTTGGGCGAACCGGCCCCGCCGGAGCGGCCTTCCTCATCATTTATGTGTCCTTCTTCTTGCTGGTCTTGCTGTGCATCTCGGTTCTCCGATTCCTGTTCGCCTGCACCGGCGTGCTCGTCGCTCATGCCGGAATAGGATTGGCTCAAGGGCAACAGGCTGCGGTAGTATTCTTCAAAAGCGGCCGCGTATCCGGGAAAGGCGATGCCTTGGAAGTCGTCCCGGCAGAAAATCCTGACTTTGGGTTTGCAATGGTCTTGGAGCACCAAGTCGCTGGCCCAGTAGCAGACATCCTTGCGGACGGGCTGGGGCTGGCGTTGGTAGGGATGCTTGAGCAGGATGCGGATCATTTCCAGCCGCAGGTACTCTTCCAATTGGATCTGCTCCAATTCGGCTACCCTGGCCGGGTTGTATTCGATTCGGCCTTTGCCGCAGCGCAGTACCGTCCGGCTGTTTTGCTCCTCGGTTCTCAACGCGCATAGCTTGTGGCTGCAATAGACGTTGAACAACAGGGGTTCTGTCAGGAACCAGTTTTCGGCAATATGGCGGAATCTTTCTTCCATGCAGGTGGTTTTGAGTGCTTTTCCCGTTTCGGAGGTCGATGCCAAGCTTTTCGTTCTGATGGCTTTGAACGCTTTCATGTCCTTTTGGAAGCCGATGCCAAGCCTTTTGGCGACTAGCTTGTGACAACGGTTTGCGATGGCTCGGTTCCCGGATTCAACCCAAATCGGTCATCAGACACGCCGTGACCGTTTCTGATTGGGAAAATGAGGCTTCCGGGCATCTTGCCCGCTTCTGCCCGCATCCTGTTTCCCGCTACGCCTCGACGTAGCCCGCTACGCCTTCGGCTAGGCGGGAAGCATGCTGCATGGCACAAGCGGGCAATCTCCCCGAAGTCTGATGACCG
>CALUGT010000039.1 GCA_944320265.1 uncultured Bacteroidales bacterium
CCGGAATTGTTCGCGCAAAAGGTGGAAGCTCTCCGCAAGAAGGTTTTGTTCAACTATGAGATTGAGAGCAGATTGTTCACTATGGAAGATATGTAAACTGCAAGGTTTGGCAGGATGCAACCATTTTTCAAGTGCAAGCCTGCCCTATGCACACTTTTGGGAACGGTATCGCAGCGCAAATCCAAGTTGGCAGGATATTGTCCGTACAGCTAAAAAAGAGCCTGCAAGGTGTTCTTTCTGGAAATAGTGTTGTGTCTTTGTATGGATAATATTTTATTTGTTATAGTTTTTTTCCATATTGATTGGTTGTTCACGACAGTCCCTATATGAATTTTGAAATGTAGGATTATTCCTGTTCGGGAAACTCGTGCATGGCTCCGACCGTTGGATATGACCGGATATGAATCACCCGGAAAACAAACAGCCCGCCAAGCGGCCCCGTCCCGAAAGGGATTGGGCCGCTTGGCGGGCTGTTGACAATCGTCTTAGGACCCTTCCGGATCCGGGTTACCAGATGTGGGCCCGTTTTTCCGGAGCCAGCCACATCGAATCGCCTTCCTCGATGCCGAAAGCTTCCAGGAAAGCGTCTACGTGCGGCAGCGTCCCGTTCACACGCCATTTGCCCAAGGAATGCACGTCGAGCATGGTGAGGCGTTCTATTTCCTGGTCGCGGATATTGCTGGCCCAGAGCGTGGCATACGACAGGAAGAAACGTTGGGCTGGCGTAAAGCCGTCGATTTCGCCTACGGGGTTTTCTTTCAATGCTTTCTGTAGGGCGGCATAAGAAATGTTCAAACCTCCGTTGTCGGCAATGTTTTCGCCTAAGGTCAGTTCCCCGTTGGCATGGATGCCCGGCAGGACTTCGATCTTGTTGAAGTGGTCAACCAGCAATTGGGCGCGGGCCTCGAAGTTCTTGGCATCTTCGGCAGTCCACCAGTCGTTCAGGTTGCCTTCCTTGTCGTAGAGGCGCCCCTTGTCGTCAAAGCCGTGTGTCAGCTCGTGGGCGATTACCACGCCGATGCCGCCGTAGTTGATGGCATCATCGCCGTTGGCATAGAAGAACGGAGGCTGCAGGATACCGGCGGGGAAACAGATTTCGTTGGTGGTCGGGTTGTAGTAGGCATTGACTGTCTGCGGGGTCATGTGCCATTCGCTGCGGTCCACCGGCTTGCCCAGCTTGGAAAGCATGTACTGGGTTTCAAAGGCTGCATAACGTTTCACGTTGGCCCAGTAGGAATCGTCCTTGATTTCCAGTCCGGAGAAATCGCGCCATTTGTCTGGGTAGCCGACCTTTACCAAGATGGCATCCAATTTTTCCTGTCCTCTGGCTTTGGTCTCGTCGCTCATCCAAGTATTGGCAGCCATGCGTTCGCCCATGGCAAGACGGACGTTTTCAACCAATTTCAAGATACGTTCCTTGGCAGCGGCCGGGAAATACTTTTCTACGTACATCTTGCCTACCGGTTCGCCAAGGATCCCGTTCACAGAGCTTACGCTGCGTTTCCAGCGAGGCTTCATTTCCGTCTGCCCCGACATGGTGCGTCCGTAAAAGTCGAAATTGGCTTCCACGAAAGCGTCGCTCAGGTAGGCGGAAGCGCTGCTGATCACGTTCCATTCGTAATAAGCCTTGATATCGTCCAGGCTGGACTTGGCGAAGAGCTGCGCCATGCCTTTCATGAAATCCAGCTGGCCGGCGGAAAGTTCTTTCACTTCGTAATCGGGAGAAATCGCCTTGACATAGGATTTCCAGTCGATTCCGGGAACTTTCTTCTGCAATTGGTCTACCGTCATCTTGTTGTAGGAAAGGTGCGGGTCGCGCAACGAAACCTTGTCCAGTTGCAGCTTGGCCAAGGCTGTTTCAATCTTCAGGACCTGCTGCGTTTTGGCTTTGGCATCGCTTTCCGGAAAGCCGCAAAGCTGGAACATGCGTTGGACATGCGCCTTGTAGGCATCCAGGATAGGCTTGTGCTCCTCTTTCAGGTAATAGTCTCTGTCGGGGAGCCCGGTGCCGGCCTGGTAGAGCTGGAAGAGGTTGGCCGTGCTGTTGCCCGGGTCGGAGCTGACATAGAAGGCAAAGAACGGGCTTGAAGTGCTCAGATGCATCTGTATGAGCATTTCGAAAGCGTCGTTCTTGTCTTTCATGCCGGCAATGGCTGCCAGATCCTCTTTGATGGGAGCGTATCCGTCAGCGTTCAGTTTTGCCGAATCCATGGCAACATTGAACAGCGTCCCGATTTTGAACGCATCTCCGGTTTCTGAAGCCGTGTTGGCCGCCAGTTCTTCAATCAAGGTGCGTAGCTGTTCCTGGTTGTCCTCGGCCAGTTTGTCGAAGGAACCGTAACGGGAATATTCCCCCGTCAGCGGATGGGCGTTCATCCAGCCCCCGCAGGCGTATTGGTAGAAATCGGTTTTGGGATCGACCGACTTGTCCAGGTTGGCCAGATCCAGCGTTTGGGCGTTTTGCTCCACGTTCGAATTTGATTTGCAGGATGTTCCAATAATGGCCAATGCCACTAAAGGAACAAAGAGTGATTTTCTCATATGTCTTTGATTTTTAGTGTTTTTTTTAATCTTCCTGCCAGTGCATGCCCAGGTGTTCCTGCCGTGCGTGGCAGTTTTATTGTCCGTTATTGGTTTTGGTTGTTTGGTTTTTCAATGTCCAGGCTTTGCGGCAAAGTTGCCAAGAGCGAATCCGGCACGGGGCGGTCGCGGACCTCTTTATTTAGCGGAGCTTCTTTATTTATTGGAAGAGGAGGCCGACCCCTATGTTGAAATACTGGTAAGGGTTCAGTTCTTCGTTCCGGTAGGTGTAGTCGTTGAACGATATGCCGTATTTGGCAAAGATGTTGAAGCCTATGGGAATCCGTTTGCCCAATGTCAGCTGGATGCCCACGGTAGGGGCCATTCCGAAACTCCACGACTTGTCCCGCAGAGCCATGTCCATGAAAATGATGTCTTCGCGGGTGTAGACCGTCCCTATTCCGATGCCGATGTACGGGTGGAGTATGCCTCGGGCGATAATCGTGTATTTGAGCGTGGCCATGATGGGAATGTCGCAGACCTTGTTGTAGGTCGAGGCCGTGAAAGCCTGCCCGGGCGCCAGTTCAAAGGTGGCGCGGTCTTTGTTCTCGAATAATTGATGGTAGCCGATGTCGATACCCAGAGACCAATGCTTGGTGAGGTTGAAATCCACCCATATGGAACCTCCGCGCAGCGAGTACATATCGGCGAAGCGGGTATATTTCCCTGTCAAGGTGCTCATGTCCCAATTGACCCCTCCTTTGAGTCCGATTGCATGCGCCGGCGCCATGCAGCATGCCAAGAACAATAATCCTGCGATTGTTTTTTTCATTTCCAGAGTGTTTGGGAGGTTTGTTTCTTATTGCTGGGCGGATACGGCGGCATGGGGCCGGAAGGGTTCGCAATCCGTTTGGTCGAAGCATTCCTGGATGGCGTTCTCTATTTCGGTATCGCTCCGGTTGTAGCCTGTCATGCCTTTGATGACGGCGTTCCATATCACGTTCATGACAGTTTTCCCGTCTTCGTTCACGTACTTGTGCATGCAGTCACCCATCTGGATGGAGAAAGTCTGGGTGGTGTACGCGCTGGAAATGTAATACGGCGAGTAATAAGGGTAGGGGTAGTAGTATCCCCATCCCCAAGGGTCGTACCCGCCCCAGTATCCAGGGTCGTACGAGACGGATATGTTTGTCTCCGTGATTTCCATCGTGCTCAGGTAGAGGTCTGCCTTGTCCTTTTCCTCGGTTTGCACGTAACCGGCATTCTCCATGCAGTCGATAATCTTGTTCCGGATGAGCCGCGAACGAGCGTTCTGGATCACCGTCGGTTGCTTGTCGTCTTCAATCACGCCCATGGAGTCTTCCACATAGAAAGTGCGGTACTGGGCATAGTTCGTGTCCGGCTCGTAATAAGTCCAGGATACCAGCTGGGCCGTATTGTCACCTTCCATTTCCGGATATTCATTGCAGGATACGGCAAGCACGCCGGACAGGCCGATGCCGATGGCGGGAAGGATGCCGCTCAGGAGTTTGCTGCCACAAAACATTTTTTTGCGATTTTGTTGTAGGCATTTGCCTAATCAGGCGCGAAAATACAAAAAAACGTCAGAAACTCGGAATCTGTTTAAATTTATTTGTTTAGGCCATCGGGAGGGGGATTTGGCGGGATGGCGCGGCGTTTTTCAAAGGAGGATAGCCAGGCTATCCTCGAGCATCGCTCAACCAAGACCCGGAATAGCCCCCGATGGGCAAACAAAATCCTGGCCCCGGTCCCTGAAAATTCAGCCTTTTCAGGATTGCAAGAAATTTTAAACAGCTTCTCGGTATGGAATTTGTGTTTTGCACGTTTTCCCTTTGAACCGCATGAACCCAGATCGGTCATTAGGCTCGCCGGGGCGTTCCCGATGGCGGAAATGGTGCTTGCGGGCCATCTCCCCGAAGTCTGATGACCGATTTGGGATGAAGCCTCTATGCCGGCAGCTTGCCGAGCTTTATCTCCCGCGCGAGATTTTTGGATGAACGCGCTTCCCAGCGGAAGGATGGACCGCGTTCGCTTTGCAAGCGGACCTTGCCTTCGGAAATGTCCAGTCGGCCTTCGGCTTCCGGGTTGCGAGCCTGGAAGATGTTCCACAGGAGGAATGCTTTTTCGAGCCCGTCTCCTGTCCCGAAGTTCCATGTCTCGTCGGGCTGGGCTATGCGGTTTCCGGCGTAAATGGAATCCTCCGGCATCTGTCCTACTCTCTGGACGACCTCTTCCCAGGCGAACGCTTCTGTTTCTTTGATGCAGACTGGGTTGCGCTCCATGGCCGCCTTGATGAAAGGCTTCCAGTCCGTGTGTTCCATGTCTCGGTAGGCATACAAGCTCAGGACGGCTACAGGGTGCCTTTCTTCCAAGGCTTTCTTGAGCAGGTAGTCCGAGATTTCTTCGCGGCTTTGGTCCGGATGGATGTCCAGGAGGGGCATCGGCACGAATTCCTTCTGCTCTGCCTCTGGCAAGCGTGGCTCGGTTTTCAGGAAAAGCTTTAGTTCCTTGAACAATTCCTGCATGTTGGCACATTCGCACCCTTGGGTCTGGCCTATGGCATATTCGGCATAGGCATCTGGCCGGATGCCCGGATGCGCATTCAGGTACTCCTCGATGTCGTTGATCAGTATCCTTTCCCCGATGGGGGCCAATGCGAAGTCCTGGCTGTTCATTTCTTCAATCAAAGCGTGCCGGCTTTCATTATCGAACCTGTTTTTGCTGGAACGCTGGGTGTTGAAGATGCTTTCTAAAGGGATGAAGCATTCCTTCCCGTTTCGTATATGCTTGTATTGAAAGCATTTCCAATAAGACTCCCGGCTGTAGAGGAAATTGGCGAAGTATTCGAAGCAGAGATCCGCTTCAAGGAAGGCGCAAAACCTGTCCTTGAAGAAGGCATATCGTTCCTGGCTGATTGTCGCTTCCTTGTAGAAAGTGTGCATGCAGCCGCTCAGGTGCGATACGATGGTGATTCTTTCATTCTCGATGGAGCGGCGCGCTTTGGCGGAAAGCTCGGTGCCGTTGTACCACATGTTCTTGGTCACGATACGGCGGTTATTGGTCATGAAGCCGTCCTTTTCCGCGATGAAATTCTGCGAATGCAACGGCGTGCCGATCATGAAGATGTTCTTGAGAGGGATCTGCCCTACAATGAACAGGGCCGCTACATACAGGGCGGAAAGTGACACGCATTCCCCGGCGCCGCAGGCATAGCCTTCCTTGCGCTTGAAAGCCGTCATCGCTTCCACCGTTTCCGTTTTCCAATAAGGAATCACTTCGGCATCGTATTTGTCCAAGCCGAAGTGACGGCGGATATCCACGTCGTAATAGTATTTGTCACCTTCGTATCCGAACAGCGCGTTGGATTGTGCCAAGGCTTTGGCATCGATGAAGTCCTTGAAACGGCCGATTTCCTTTTCCTTGGTGGTAAGCCCCCAGGTCTCCAGGTCCAGGTTGAACACAAAGTGATCCATGATGTATTGCTTGACCCGGTTGATCTTGTAGCTGAAAGACTTCTTGCTGATGTTCTTGAACCAAGGGTCTTCCCTCCATTTCCAGATTTCCGGCGACATGATGTTGGCTAGGACCAAGGCGTACATCAGGTCAGGGAAAATGAAGATTTCCATGTCCGAGAGGCTTACGGCCGAAGAGTACATTTCCAATTCCTTGGCCGAGGCGGGGGATACCGGGGATTGGCTTTGTCTTGTTTCTTGTGTTGTCATGATGCTGGTTTATGATTCGATGCCGGACGGGGCCATGTTGTGCTTCGTTTCATTTCCATGAACTTTTCTCAGGAGAGGGCCCCCGGGTTTTGGCTGGCCGCCGGGGCTTTGCGGGGACTGGTTCCTGCTCAAGCGGCCATGAAGCTTAGCCGTGATGGCTCGCCCGCATGTGCGGACACTTCCAGGCATGCTGGGATGCCCATGTATAGCGCATGGTTGTGCGGGATGTGCCCGGCCGGGAAGCCGTAGCAGACCGGATAGGATTTGCCTTCTGTGTAACGGGCTATGATTTCCCAGACATTCCGCATGTACGGGTTCGCACCTTTCTTGATCAAGGTGAAAGTGCCGACGACAAGGCCGGCAAGGGCTTCGAACCATCCGCTCCGGGCCAAGTTGAGCAACATCCTGTCTATATGGTAATCGAACTCGTCCAAGTCTTCGATGAAAAGGATTTTGCCGGAAGGGTCTATGTCCGTGGGCGTGCCTCGGAGGCTGTACAGGATGGACAGGTTCCCTCCGATGAGCGGGGCTGTGGCGGTGCCGGGACGATTGATCGTTTGGCTCCGGAACCGGTGGGCCAGGCCTTCTCCGAACAAGGCTGCGTGGAGGGATCCGATGGCAGCAGGTGCATTCTGGCTGGCTGCATCGGGGTAGGTCTGCGGCATGCTGGAATGAATGCTTGCTACATGCAGGTTCTGTTGCAGGTGTGAATGGAATACAGTGATGTCGCTGAACCCTGCAATCCATTTTGGATGCCGGCAGAACGTGCTGAAGTCCAGTCGGTCTATGATGCGGGCAGAACCGTAGCCGCCCCTCGTGCAGATGATGGCTTTGATTTCCGGGTTGTCCAGCGCGTGTTGGAAGTCTTCTGTCCGTTCCTGGTCTGTCCCTGCGAAAGTGCCATGCCGTTTGAGCGCGTTCAGGCCGGTTGCGTATTCCAAGCCCCAGCTTTCCATCTGCCGGATGCCTCGTTCCAGGCAAGCTGCCGTGATGCAGCCGGCAGGGGAGACCAATGCGACTTTCTGCCCTTTTTGCAGGAAGGGTGGGATGGTATTCATTTCATGCATGTTCTGTACTCAGGAGCAGGATAAAAGAGGCAGGGGTTTCTGTTGCGGCCTCTTTTGGATGCTTGGGTGGTTTTGTTGGTTGTTGATAAATTGCAATGTTCCTCACGCTTCCGGATTTTTCCGGATTCCGATACCCCGACGGGCCGGCATCCCGGTCTGGCCTATGGCTCTGCCGGTGCCGAATGCCGGGAAACCGGCTGCAAAGCTAAGCAACCCTTGAAAAATCCGCAATCCCGGAGCCGTTTTTGTGGTATGTCCGAGTGGCTGTCGCCGAAGATTGGCTGCGCCGAAGCCCCTACGCCTCAACCGTCCTCGAACAAGTCCGGGACGGTATTCGG
>CALUGT010000040.1 GCA_944320265.1 uncultured Bacteroidales bacterium
CCATTGCCCGTTCTCGTGCGAGTTTTATCCAATCTGTTGATAGTCAAATAAAACCTACCTGATTACAACAAATATAGTGAAAGGTGAGAGCAATGGCAACAAACTCGTTTGATTGTCATTGCCGAACCGCATCCAAAGCCCCGTTTGAGCCGGACACCGTCCCGGACTTGTTCGAAGACGGTCGAGGCGCAGGGGCTTCGGCGCAGCCAATCTTCGGCGGCAGCCAGCCTGCGCGGCAGCCCATCCTCAACGGCATTCTCATGAAAAACGCAAAAAAAGACGCATTGCCATGCATATGCGTTATCTTTGCGCTATCCTCTTCCATGGAAAAATGAAAACAGAAAATCCTCTTCCCAACCGGTTTTCCGTATTTGCCGGGCCTTGCAGCGCGGAAAGCCTTTCCCAATTGCAAGACGTGGCCGGATTCATCTCCCAATGGAACCAATCGCAAGGACTCAAGATACAAGCTTTGCGCGCCGGAGCATGGAAACCGAGGACACATCCCGGGCAATTCGAGGGATACGGGAGAAAAGCGATCGGATGGCTGCAACGCATCAAAAAAGAATACGGGCTGGCAGTAGCCACCGAGGTTGCCACGACGCATCATGTGGAATGCTGCCTGAAAGCGGGCATCGACATCCTATGGGTCGGAGCCAGGACTTCTTCCAACCCGTTCCTGATGCAGGAAATAGCCTCGGCCCTGCAAGGCTGCACCCTGCCGGTCTGGATCAAGAATCCCATCAGTCCCGACTTAGGGCTTTGGCGCGGCGCGGTCGAAAGAATCGCCAAGGCGAGCAAAGGGACTGTCGGAGCCATCCACCGAGGCTTCGGCATCTGCAATCCGGCACCTTACCGCAATGCGCCATTATGGGAAATGGCCGTGGAAATGAAACGTTCCTGCCCGCAGACCCCCCTCCTGTGCGACCCGAGCCATATCGGGGGGAAACGGGAACTGGTGGCGGGAATCGCACAGACCAGCGTGGATTTGGAAATGGACGGGCTGATGATTGAAGTGCATCCCCGCCCTGAAGAGGCCTTGAGCGACGCCCCACAGCAATTGGCTCTTGACGCTCTCGGGAAACTGCTATCCGGCCTGCGTTTCCGCGACACGCAGGGCAGCACGGCTCGAATGACCCAGATCCGCTGCATCCTGGACGAAATCGACGACGAGTTAGTCCAGCTCATATCCCGCCGGATGCGGCTCGTAGAAGAAATCGGACGACTCAAAAAGGCCTCGAACCTATCCGTCTTGCAGATGAACCGCTGGAACGCCGTGGTGGAACGCGCCTTGGCGCAGGCTCGCGCACAAGGCCTGGATGAAGATTTTGTACGAGACCTGTTCAACTGCATCCATTCCGAAGCCCTCCGCTTGCAGCAGTGATTCAAGGCTCAGCAAAGCTCCGAGATTCAATGGCAGGCCTGCAAGCTTCCGGATTCACGAACCAATCACGAACCAGCCCGACCCGCTCGTCCCGATTGGCAAAACCGGCAAATGAAACAGCATCCGGGCGCGCGGCTCCCAAGTCTGGCCACGCCTGCGGCAAGCCAGAATCCTCCTGCATGACATGGCGGACAATCCACCCGAAGCTAATGACCGATTCGGGCTGAAAGGACCGGGGAATGGATCTCGCCGGCAAGCTTGCGGCACGGGAAACAGGCAACTCGGAAAAAATGATTAACTTTGGGGTTTGTCCGGCGTTCCGATGCCACAGATCGGCTCGAAGCGTGCGCCAAGATCCGTCGCGCAGGCATCGGGCTGCCCGATGCGGGAACGGCAGGCTCCATGCCCGGCCCGGCAGGACAAAGGCCCATGCCGAGCCACAGCGGCCCGATGGAGCGTCGAAGCCTATTCCCTCTTGATCGGTTCGCCCGCAGGGCAAAAAAAATGCCGGGAACGCAAACGCATTGCACGAGGCCTTGCCGTTGGCTACGCTTTCAGCATCCCTTCCGGCCGCACCGGACTCCTCGGAGACGATTAATCAAAAAAAACAATATCATGGACAAGAACATTTCCGCGCTCGAACCGAAAAACGTTTGGGCCAATTTCTATTCGCTCACCCAGCAGCCCCGGCCTTCCAAGCATGAAGAAAAGGTAAGGGCTTTCCTGGTGGAATTCGCCAAGCAACGCAATATCGAAGTCCAGGTGGACAAGGTAGGCAATGTAATCATGCGCAAGCCGGCCACGCCGGGCATGGAAAACCGCAAAGGGGTAATCCTGCAAGCCCACATGGACATGGTTCCGCAAAAGAACGCCGACAAGAAGCATGATTTCCTTACCGACCCCATCGAAGCCTACGTGGATGGCGAATGGGTAAGGGCCAACGGCACCACGCTGGGCGCTGACAACGGGATGGGCGTAGCCGCCGCGCTGTCTGTCTTGGAATCCGGCACCCTGAAACACGGCCCGGTGGAAGTCTTGATCACCACCGACGAGGAAACCGGCATGACCGGAGCTTTCGGCTTGGAAGGCGGCCTGCTCCAAGGCGACATCCTGCTCAACCTCGACTCCGAGACCGAGGGCGAACTCTACGTGGGCTGCGCCGGCGGCCTTGACGCCACGTTCAACATCGAGCTCGAAACGGCCGATGCCAAAGGCCTTTCGGCTTGCAAACTGAACCTGACCGGCCTCAAAGGCGGGCACTCCGGCATGGACATCATCTTGGGCCGAGGCAATGCCAACAAGCTGATGAACCGCCTTTTGAGCCGGCTCAACAAGAAAGCCGAAGCCCGTTTGGCCACCTTGGACGGCGGAAGCCTCCGCAACGCCATCCCGCGCGAATCCTTCGCCACCATCGTGCTGCCCAAGAACAAGGAAGCCGAACTGAAGAATATCGTGGACACTTTCTATGCCGAAACCAAAGCCGAGCTTTCCATCGTGGAACCCGACTATAAACTGGAATGCGAAGCTGCTCCCGAAGCTGCCAAAGCGCTGACCGCCGAAGCTACCGCCCGCCTGTGCGACTTTGTCTACGGCATCCCCAACGGCGTGATCCGCATGAGCGACTCGATGCCCGGCCTGGTAGAAACTTCCACCAACATGGCTATCGTGAAACTGGAAGACAAAGGCGGCAAATGCGTGGCCGCGATTTCCTGCCTGTTGCGGTCGTCGGTGGATTCCGCCAAATACGACCTGGCCGACAACATGCAAGCCGTTACCGACCTCTGCCCGGGCGCCAAAGCCGAGTTCACCGGGGCTTATCCGGGCTGGAAGCCCAATATGGAATCGCCTATCCTGAAGGAAATGAGCGGACTCTACCAGAAGCTCTTTGGCAAGGAACCCAAGGTGATGGCCATCCACGCCGGTCTGGAATGCGGCCTCTTGGGCGGCGTATACAAGAACTGGGACATGATTTCGTTCGGGCCTACCATCATGCACCCGCATTCCCCGGATGAAAAGGTCAACATCGAATCCGTCCGGAAGTTCTGGGAGTTCCTGACATCCACATTGGAGAACATTCCTGTGAAATAGGCCTCGCATGGCCAGACACCAAGCAGAAGCCTTTCGTGCCCGTGCCGCGGAAGGCTTTTTGCTGCCCGCCCGGCCCCGGAACTTTCCGCTTGGCAGGCAGACTGCTTCCGGCACGACCTCGACGGCACAATACGCCGGCAGGGAGCAACGCCGGCACGGACAGGATTTGTCCTTGGCCTGATGCAGGCTGGATATCAGCGGCATCAGGCCGGAGACAAACCCCAAAAGCAACCACGACAAAAACCGAAAACCATGACCCTGTCATCCCGCCTATCCGCACTCTTTTCAGCCGTGATCCTTCTTTGCGGGCTCCTCGCAGCACAGCCGCAGGGCAGGACGAACACGAACGGCACGCCAGTTCCCGCTACCGCCGGACAGAACGCTACCGCCGGACAAAAACTGAACATATCCACCCTCGGGACTCTTCCCGTCAAACAAGAAGTCCCCGAAAACGGGAAATCCGACCACGGGAAATGGAACGCCGCAGGCAAGATGTTCCTGAGCATCTACTTCCAGAGCCAGCGAAAGGGAGAAGACACACAGGCTCTCCGCCAGCAGCTCCAAGAACAGTTCGGAATGCGCAGCTTGCCGGCAGACGGCAGCAAATCGGCCCAGGACTATGTTCCCGTCATCCTCTCGTTCAGCAGCCAGGAAGCCTTGCGCGAGGCCGAACAGTCCGGCTTCATGACACAAACCAAGCTGGCAAGCATGTGCACAGGGCTGTTCCCGGTAAAAGCCGCATCCAAAATCGAGTCTATCGAAGGAATCTCCAGAATCAGCGTTTCCCTCAGGCAACAGACCGACAACGATGAAAGCCGCAACCAGACCAGAGTCGTCCTGACAGGAGACAGCCTCTGGCAGGAGAACGGCCTGAACCAAGCCTATGACGGCAGCGGCGTCGTAGTCGGTGTCATCGATATCGGGTTCGATTTCACCCACCCCGCATTCTATTCCGACCCGGAAGACCCGAACAGCAGCCGTATCATGCGCGTATGGAACCAGAACCTTGCAGGCAGGGGTACCGAAGAATACGATTACGGAGTGGAATACACCACAGCCTCAGCCATTCATGCCGCCCAGCACGACCGGACTGGAGGATACCACGCCACGCATGTAGCCGGGACGGCCGCCGGAGGCGGAGCCGGAACACAATTCCAAGGCATGGCCCCCGGCAGCGAACTTGTCTTCGTGTCCACCGACGGTTCCCAATCCAGCATATTGGACGGAATCGCCTATATCCGCTCGTATGCCAGATCGGAAAGCAAACCCTGCGCTATCAATATCAGCATGGGATCCCCTATCGGGCCGCATGACGGCCAAAGCGATTTCAACGTGGCAATAGACGAATTGACAGACTCCGATCCGGACGGGTTCCTGATTGCCGCCTCCGCCGGCAACGATGGGGACAACCCTCTGCATGTGGAAGCCGACCTCGCCCCCGGCGAGTCCCGAAGCACCGTGGTCGAGATGGACGATCCGAGCATGACCTACGTGGACATCTGGAGCGCCCCCGAGGAGGACTTCTCCGTCAGCGTTTTCCTCATCGACGGCCAAGGCAACATACTGGATGAAAACGCAGCCACTTTCTCCACCCAAGGGAGCTACCCGCAGCCAGTCCCCATCAGCCCGGAACGCACCAGCACGGTACGAGCCTACCCCGACATGAACGAACGGACAGGAAAAACAAATATCATGCTGCAGATCAATGCATCCCAAGCCATAACGGATGGTTACGAGGTAGGCATCCAGTTCCAAGCATCCTCCCAGACCGACAGTGCCCATCTGCACGCCTGGGTCAATGGCGGCAGCTTTTCCAATCCCTTCCCGGAAAACCCGGAATGGATATCCGGCAACACGGATTACACATTCAGCTCTTCCACTGCCAGCAGCCGGAACGTAATCGGGGTAGCCGCATACACCTCGCGGCAAGGATGGAATGGAAATCTTTTCACATATAACGAAATCGGCGACATCAGCGGATTCTCCAGCCGAGGTCCATTGATCGGCGGAGCCATCAAGCCGGACATCGCCGCGCCCGGAGAAGTCGTCATCTCTGCCGCAAACTCGTTCCTGTCAGGATACGCCGATTACCTGCTGGCGGAAGAAACAACCATCAACGGGAAACAGTACCCTTGGCTCATAGCCCAAGGGACCTCGATGGCCACCCCCGCAGTCACCGGGATCATGGCTCTTCTCCTGCAACAGAACCCGCACATCAATATCAACGAAGTCAAATCCTTGCTGGAAGAAACCGCTATCCGGGACGAATTTACCGGAACCGGTGCAAGCAAGGACGCCACTTGGGGCTACGGGAAAATCGATGCACTGGCCGCCTTGCAGGCATTGGAAAAGGACAGCACCTGCACGCTGTCCGTAGAACAGCCTGAAGGGGGAACCGTCATTGTATTGTACGGCACAGACACAATCTCTTCCCCGGCAGTGGTCGCCAAACAGACCGTGGTGGCATTGCGGGCCGTTCCCGATCCCGGCCGCCTGTTCACGGCCTGGTGGGATGGGAACACAGAGCCTGAACGGGAGTACACCGTGGCGCGGGATGCTGTCATCAGCGCACGGTTCGATTCCATCGCTTTCCACACCATCACCCTCCAGCAGAACCAAGGAGGCACCGTGATGGCGACCTGCAACGGAGACACCCTGGAATCGGGCTGTTCCTTGCCCGAAGGCTCGGCACTGAACCTCTTGGCCATAGCCGATGAAGGTTACCAGTTTGATACTTGGTGGGATGGCGATACAGAGGCCGAACGGAGCCTGGTCTTGGAACAAGACCTCGCCATCAGCGCCTCCTTCTCCCCGGAAACAGCCAACCGCGCCCCGGAACCGGACGCGGCCTCGGTCTTCCCCAATCCATCCGACGGGATATTCCAAGTAGAATGCCCTGGGGCGGAAAGAATAGAAATATTCGATGGGCAAGGCCGGCTACTGTATTCCGTTCCGGAAGTTCCGGAATCTTTCAAGGACTGTCCCGCAGGGCTGTACTACATGCACATCCTTTACCCGCGAACCGTCCGGATCGCAAAGCTGGTCATCCGGTAAGAAGGCAAAATGACGGACACAAGGGAACCGGCTCGGTATTTTCGCTTCGGCTGGCAGCGGCCGGGATGCCAGGCAAGGTCGATGCAAGACTGCGGACGCCCCACAGCGCACCGCCCGCCGCTTCCTCATGCCAGGTCGGACAAGAAAACATACAAGCTTGTGTCCGCCCCTACGCCAAGCTTCTTTTTCAGCCTGGTCTTGGCTGTGTTGACGCTACGGAAAGTCCGGCTTGTCATCGCGGCGATTTCCTTGGAATCGAGATTGAGGCGAATCAAGGCGCAAAGCCTTTTCTCGTTAGGAGTCAAATCCGGGAAACGTTGTTCAAGCTTTCCAAAGAATCCGTTATCCACTCTCTTGAAATACATCTCGAACTCATTCCAGTTCTTGTCGGGCGTGAATTCCTTTAGCAGCTGTTCCATTTCTGCCACATACATCTTTTCCTTCGCCTTGAGGTTGAACAATGCCCTCATAGCCCGCAGTTTCTCGCCCAAGGCTTCAACCCAAATCGGTCATTAGACACGCCGTGACCGTTTCTGATGGGGAAAATGAGGCTTTCGGGCATCTTGCCCGCTTCTGTCCGCATCCTGTTTCTCGCTACGCCTCG
>CALUGT010000041.1 GCA_944320265.1 uncultured Bacteroidales bacterium
ACCTGTGACAAAACACCTTCCGGAGTAATCATTTTCATCAAAGTCGTGCAAGCCTGACCGTTGCCGGTTGCATCAAGACCTGCGTCAAAATAACCTTTATGTTCACAGAACTTAGCTACCTTTTCAGGCTCCTCTAAAGTATTGCAGACATTTTCAAGACCTGCTTTCTTACATGCTTCAAGCGGAGCATTGCGCACGTCAAAAACAGTAACGGATTTAACACCTAATGACTTTATGGCAAGAGCGCACAAAGTACCTACTGGACCTGCCCCCATTACCGCTACGTTTCTGCCCATGATATTTCCCAAAGCATGAGCTCCGGCAAAGGCGACGCTCAAAGGCTCGGCTAAAGCGGCAACTTTAGGATCGACATCTACAACCTTAAGGCACTGAACTTCTTCAGCGACTGCGTATTCGGAGAAAATACCGGGAGTATGAGGCATTGTAGAAGCTGAGCCGAAATGAGTGGCGTTTTCACAATATCTATACATACCTTTATTGCAGAATTTGCAATGCCCGCAGGCAAGAGCCGGTCTGAATACCACCATATCGCCTTTTTTAACGCTTTTTACATCAGCTCCGACTTCTTCGACGATACCGCTGCCTTCATGACCTAAAACAAAAGGATGCTTAACTTCAAAGCTGCCGTTTGCACCTAAGGAATAATAATGCTTATCCGATCCGCAGATACCGCCGTACAACATTTTGACAAGAACCTGAGTACTCTTAGTAATAGAGACATCGGCAACGTCTTCATAGCGTAAATCATTTTTAGCATGTAGCACTATAGCTTTCATTTATTTTTCTCCGTTATCAGATGAATTTTGTGTATTTACATTAACTTTTTTAGTTTTTTTTATTTATCCAATGTGCTGATATTTTGAATAAGATCACAAAGATTAATATTTTTGCCTAGTCATTTGGACAATTTTGTACTTTTAATCAAAAAAATACCCTGAAAAACAACAACGCATTTCAGGGCAAAGTGTTTCTAAATTTTAAAAACAGACTTTTTACACTGCTTTAAAATAAGAAGTTGATGCATCATGGAACACAGCCTCAAGACCGTTGCGATGCAACGCATCTACTACTGCGTCAACCGATCTGTCATCATTGATTTCCCATTGCGCAAGATTCTTTCCTTTATGTGCATAACCGCCCGGCTCCGTAGAAGAGCCTGCGCTTACTGCGGTAATGCCTAAAGGAATTATCATGTCACGAAAATCAGCGCTTTCACGGGTTGAAATGGTCAGATCAAGCTCATTATCAAAAATACGCCAAGCGCAAATTAACTGAACCATCTGCGGATCAGACATCGGGAACTGCGGTTCATAACCGCCTGCAGCAGGACGCAGACGCGGGAATGATACACTTAATCTGCTCTTCCAATAATGCTCACGCATATAAAGGACATGCATAGCGACAGCACAGCAGTCAACCTTCCAATCGTAAAGACCTAAAAGAGCCCCAATACCAATCTTATCAATGCCGGCAGTACCTAAACGATCAGGAGTTTCCATGCGATAACGCATATCCGTCTTTTTGCCGGCCAAATGATTTTCTTTATAGCACTTAGGATGATATGTCTCCTGATATACAGACACAGCATCAAGGCCTAAAGTTTTAAGTTCTGCGTAATCTTCGGTATCAAGAGGCTGAACCTCCATCTGCAAATAAGCAGCATAATCTTTAACAATCGGCAGAACCTGACGGAAATAATCCATACCGCCGCGACGATCGTTTTCGCCGGTTACAAGAAGAATATTTTCATAGCCGAGCTTATTGATGGCTTCGCACTCTTCCCTGATTTCATCTAAAGTCAAGACGGTACGCTTAAACTTGTTTGCAGATGAAAATCCGCAATATTTGCATTTATTGGTACAAAGATTTGTAAGGTACAAAGGCAAATACATATTGACCGTTCTGCCGAAACGTCTTCTTGTAAGCTGCATTGACATCTGCGCCATATCCTTTAAATAATGAATACGGGCATTTTCACTTATAAGAGCAGCAAAATCTTCAACATCAAGAGGTCCCGATTTGCTTAATGCGCGCTCGACATCTGCATCAGTACGTGAATCAACTAAAGGCCTGAACTTATCAATGTCAATTTTTGAAATTTCATCAAAAAAGCTCATTTATTTCATTGCCTCCGCTAAAAACTTTTCCATAGGAGAAGTTGCGCGGGCGGTACTGCTCAATCCGGCAAGACCTGCTTCATAACCGATGCGACCTGCTTCACAAGCGCTGCGGAACGCTGCAGCCATTAACACCGGATCATTTGCTGCAGCAATAGCAGTATTAACCATAACGGCATCAGCACCTAATTCTAAAGATTTAGCAGCTTCTGACGGAGCACCGATCCCGGCATCGACAATAACCGGCACTGAACTTTCACGAATAATGATCTTTAAAAAAGGTAAAGTCTCAAGACCGCGAGCCGAACCGATAGGTGCGCCCAAGGGCATCACGGCACTGACACCGGCTTCGGCAAGACTCTTGCATAAGCAAGGATCGGCAGAACAATAAGCAAAAACCTTAAAGCCCTGTTTAACAAGTTCAGCACAGGCATTATAAGTTTCAATCGGATCCGGCAATAAGTATTTCTGATCAGGATGAACTTCAACTTTAATCCAATCAGTACCTAAAGCTTCGCGAGAAAGCTGAGCTGCAAAAATCGCCTCTTTGGCGGTACGCGCTCCTGAAGTATTAGGCATCAAAGTTACGCCCAACTTGCGCAGCGGAAGAATAATATCATCGCTGCCACCTTTAATATCAACTCGTTTAATTGCCATAGTGGCAATTTGCGCGCCTGAGGCCTCACAAGCCTTCGTTAAAGCTTCAGCTGAAGCATATTTTCCGGTTCCGATAATAAGACGAGAATCAAATTCCTGACCTGCAAGTACTAATTTATCCACAATTAACCTCCTGCTACCAAGGTGAATACATCAAGGTGCATATTTTCTTCTAATTTAAAATCACTCCAAGTCGCCTTGGGAATGATGTTTTCGTCCACGGCACAGGCAGTACCGTCAGGTGTCAAGCCCCTGTCTTTAATAAACTGAGCCAAGCTTAAGCCGTTATCTACTTCAAGCTCTTCTCCGTTAAAAAAAATCTTCATTTACCCTCCGCATACCGGGCAAGAACGATCTTTAGTTAAACCAAGCTTTTTTACCGTATTGTTTTTCAAATCAAAAAGCTGAACATAACCTTTAAGATCGGTATTTCCGTTTAATACCTGCAGCGCCAACATCGCCGCAGCCGATGCCATCATGGATGCTGCCGGACCTAAAATACCTGCCGGTTTTAAATCAGGCAAAAGGCCTGCAAAACACCGATAGCAACCAAACTTTTCAATAAACTCAGGATCGGCATACCAAAAGGCGCTGAGGATCCCGCGATACCCGCCTACAGCTGCATGAATGTAATTTATCCGTCGTGCAAAACAGGCTTTGGATATAAACATTCTCGTTGCCGAGTTGTCGCTTAAGTCAAGAACTAAATCCGCCCCCGCAGCAAACTCCTCGAAATTTCCCGAATTAATTTCAGGAAAAACTCCGACTTCAGCCCTGTCATCAAGTTCAAGTATCGCTTTTTTACAGATTTCGGTCTTTTTATGTCCGATATCATGCATGCGATATAAAACCTGACGATGTAAATTTGACAAAGAGACGCAATCACCGTCGGCGATAGTAAGCTTGATAACGCCAGCACCTGCCAAAAGGTAGGTACACAAACCGCCCAATCCGCCTACTCCGACAACGGCTACTTTCTTTGAAGCTAAAAGTCCTGAAGATCCCTTAAAATCAGGCAGCAACTCTTGACGGGCATAGCGCATCAGATTTCATCTCCGCCGTTTTTGCACAAATTAAGCCACTTTTGCGTTGTCAAAAGAGGATCGTCTGATTGCGTGATCCCGGTTATAAGCGCAACCGAACCTACCTTGGTACTTAACACATCGGCAAGGTTATGCAGTTTAATTCCGCCTATTGCTACAGTCGGGACTACGTTTTCAAGCAAAGCTGCTTCATGGGCAAGCTTCTCAACGCCCTGCGGCTTTGAAGGCATAACTTTTGACTTAGTCGGGAAGATATGCCCTAACGCAATATAAGAAGGATTTAACTGCAACCCCTTTAGCATTTCATAAAGACCGTGAGTGGATACACCAAGACGCAATCCTGATTTTCTAATTTTCTCAAGATCGGCTGTCCGCAAATCTTCCATGCCAAGATGTACACCGTAAGCACCCGCGGCAATTGCCAAATCGTAATGATCGTCAATAAACAGACGAGCCTTATAAGTTTTACTTAAAAATACGGATCGTTTTATTTTCTCGGCTAATCGAGGATCGTTTTTGTCCTTAATTCTAAGCTGAATGGTGCGTACACCCATAGCAAGCAAGGTTTCAACCCATTCTACGCTGTCAACGACAGGATAAAGCCCCAATTGTGTCGGACATAACGGGAAAGGTTCAGCTTTTTGCGGGAAGCCTTCCTCAAAAATTTCCGGAAAATATTTAAGGCTGCAGGTTAATCCGTGATGTCCTACAGGCGGACGACCGCCATCGGACGGCAAATCCGGATCTAAAATTCCGTGATAAACATAAGCTTTAGCTAAAACCGCGGCATCTTCAGAAGCATAGTCTTTGGCAAGAAGCGCCGCAAGAGCTGACGACAAAGCACAACCGCCGCCGTGAGCACCGTCGCCTGCCGCTTTAGGCAAACGCATCATGAAAGAAAGTCTTTCAGATACAAACACGTCATCTGCGGTTGCAACACTGTCGCCCAAATGTCCGCCCTTAATAATGACGTTTTGGGCTCCCATCTTCACAAAAAAGCGGCCGAGCTCAAAAACTCCGTCTTGTTTCAGGCGATCCTTGTCCCATCCTGCAAGTTCTAAAGCCTCAGGCAAATTAGGAGTAAAAATAGTCGTAACTTTTAAAATCCTGGACAAATTGGATTTAAGATCGGCGCTTTCAAGCCGTCCGGCTGTAGCGGTCAAAACCGGATCCCATACGACTTTTACCCCTTTAAGCTTAGTTTCAAGAGCAGTCAAGAAAATATCAAGCGTCTTTCTATCCGGCATGAGACCAACTTTAACCGCACTTATCTCTTCCCAATCACTTAATGCAACATCAAGCATATTGGAAAACATTGCTGCAGAAATATTCTCAATACCGGCAACCCGTTTTAAAGACTGCGATGACACGGCATTAACCAAAGGCAAGCCCCAGGCACCATGATCATGAATACTTAAAATATCTGCAGTAATTCCGGCACCGCCGCCAGAGTCAACGGTAGCGGCAATTAATACCAAAGGTCTTTTACTTGTCATATTTTGCTTTAATCCTACGGTTTAATCTCATCGGACAAAAACGAGGTCCGCACATAGAGCAGAAGCTGGGCTCATGAGCACATTCATCCGGCATCTGAGCTTTCCATACTTGATAGGCATGTTCAGGATCTAAGGATAAAGCAAACTGATCATACCAACGGAATTCAACACGGGCACGGCTCATTGCATCATCACGCAGCTGCGCCCCAGGCAAGCCCTTGCCTAAATCTGCAGCATGCGCTGCAAGCTTAAAAGTAATAAGTCCCTGCTTCACGTCCTCGGCTGTAGGCAGAGCCAAATGCTCGGACGGTGTTACATAGCAAAGCATGGAAGTGCCGCGATAAGCAATAAGCGCACCGCCGATTGCCGAAGTAATATGATCCTGTCCCGGAGCAATATCGGTCACAAGCGGTCCTAAGGTATAGAAAGGAGCATCATGACAATATTTTTCTTCCAAATCCTGATTCTCGTAAACGCGATTTAAAGGTACATGCCCCGGACCTTCAATAAAGCACTGCACTCCGTTTTCACGGCAGCGCAAAGCCAATTTGCCGATTTCCTCAAGCTCACCGTATTGTGCTTTATCACAGGCATCGCAAATTCCGCCAGGACGCAGCCCGTCACCTAAAGATAACGCGACATCATATTCGCGGCAGATTTCCATTAACTCGTCAAAGTGCTCATAGGCAAGGTTTTCTGCATCATGACGCAGCATTACCGATGCCATAATCGATCCGCCGCGGGAGACGATGCCAAGTACGCGTTTGGCCGCATAAGGCATCAAATACTCACGCAGACCTGCGTGAATGGTGAAATAATCAACTCCCTGGCGGGCCTGATCTAAAACGACCTGACGAAATACCTCCCAGGTTAAAAGTGAAGTATCGCCGTGTACCCGCTCTAAAGCTTCATAAACAGGAACGGTACCGATGGGAACAGGAGAAGCACGCAAAATGGCCTCACGCAATTCTAAAATTCCGTCTCCCGTTGATAAATCCATAACGGTATCGGCGCCGAACTTAAGGGATTGATGCAATTTAGCAATTTCTTCATCATATCCGGAAGAAACCGCGGATGCTCCGATATTGGCATTAACTTTAACGGAGAATTTCTTGCCGATAACCATCGGCTCACATTCAGGATGATTTACATTGCATGGAATAACCGCACGGCCTGCAGCCACTTCTTTAGCTACATCCTCAGCAGTAAACGGCATATCCGGTCCGTACTTATACGACTCGCGAATTGCAGCATACTCCATTTCCTTGGTAATGATGCCTGCTTTAGCGTAATCAAGCTGAGTCTTCTCTTTACTATTGCCGCGAGATGCAATCCACGGAGCGCGGATCTTCGGCATAGCTTTAGCATTAGGATCAGAACCTTCTACAGTTGAAAGCAGAATTTTCTCATCATTTGAAAGAGTAAGCTCACGAAAGGGAACGGCAACATCATCCGTGCTGCCTTTTATGAAAATCTTTTTTTCGGTAGGTTTTTTAAAGGTCATGCGACATGCTCCTTAAAATAAAAT
>CALUGT010000042.1 GCA_944320265.1 uncultured Bacteroidales bacterium
CTTTTTCATCATATGAACGAGATCCACAAATAACTCCAACCTCATACTTTTTCGACATTCCTTTTGCTATTTCTGTCAAAATATAAGCGGTCGATGTTTCGTCCGGATAAAAAAGCTCTGTAACAATCCAAATTCTTTTCATCTATAATAACTTTACAGTAGATCAATTGCTTGTAATCTTTTTTCCATAAATCTCTCTGTCCTAATTCATTATATCCACATAAAAAAAATCTCTACACATTTAAATACTTTCTCATTATCTATTCTTCACTATACACAAACATTTCTCCTTTTTCAATACTTCCTCCACACCATCTTGTTCACCACGCCGGTGTAAGACTGGATGATTTTTACCACTTTTGTCGATACGTTCTCCTCCACGTAATCGGGCACCGGTATGCCGCAATCCCCGTTTCGGTTCATCTCAATTGCCGTTCCCACCGCCTGCAACAAGTTCTTCTCGTCGATGCCGGCAAGTATAAAACAGCCCTTGTCCAAAGCCTCAGGGCGCTCCGTGCTCGTCCGGATGCATACCGCCGGGAAAGGCTTCCCGATAGAAGTGAAGAAACTGCTCTCCTCAGGCAGCGTCCCGCTGTCCGATATCACAGCCGCCGCGTTCATCTGCAAGCAGTTGTAGTCATGGAATCCTAACGGCTCATGGCGGATTACACGCCCATTCAATTGGAAGCCGCTCTCCTCCAAACGCTTCCGCGACCTCGGATGGCAAGAGTACAATATCGGCATGCCGTATTGCTCTGCCAAGGCATTGATTGCCGTAAACAACGACAAGAAGTTCTTCTCCGTGTCAATGTTCTCCTCCCGGTGTGCAGACAGCAGCATGTATTTCCCCTTCTCCAACCCCAAGCGTGCCAGTATATCAGAAGCCTCTATCTCTTTCAAATTGAGATGGAGCACCTCCGCCATCGGAGAACCGGTCACATACGTCCGTTCTTTGGGCAAGCCGTTCTCAGCCAAGTAACGCCTGGCATGCTCGCTGTAACACAGGTTCACATCGCTGATGATATCCACGATCCTCCTGTTCGTCTCCTCAGGCAGGCACTCGTCCTTGCAGCGGTTGCCCGCCTCCATGTGGAAGATCGGGATATGCAGACGCTTCGCGGCTATCGCGGAAAGGCACGAATTCGTGTCGCCTAGAATCAGCAGGGCATCAGGCTTCACCTGAACCATCAGCTTGTAACTGCAGTTGATGATGTTCCCCACCGTCGCCCCCAAGTCGTCTCCCACGGCATCCATATATACTTCCGGGTCCTGCAACTTCAAATCCCGGAAAAAGATGCCGTTCAGGTTGTAATCGTAATTCTGACCCGTATGCGCCAACAGGCAGTCAAAATATTCCCTACATTTGTTGATGACCGCTGCCAGCCGGATTATCTCCGGGCGCGTGCCCACGATGATCAACAATTTCAACTTGCCGTTGTCCCGAAAACGGACGCTGTAATCTGTATTCATATTTACTTCTATTTATTGTTCCACCGGTTCAAAATAAGTATCGGGGCGCTCCGGGTTGAATGCCTCGTTCGCCCACATAAACGTCACCAAGTCTTCCGTATCCGAAAGGTTGATGATATTGTGGGTATAGCCCGGAATCATTTCCACCACCTCCATCTTCTCCCCGCAGACCTCAAAATTAATGACTTCATCCGTCCCGATTTTACGCAACTGCACCAACCCGTGCCCGCTCACCACCACGAATTTCTCGTTTTTCGTATGGTGCCAATGCTCCCCTTTCGTGATGCCGGGCTTGGAGATGTTCACGGAAAACTGCCCCCGGTCCGGCGTACGGATGATTTCCGTAAAACTACCCCGGTTGTCCACATTCATCTTCAAGGGGTAACAAAACTTCTCTTTCGGCAGGTAAGACAGGTAGGTGGAATACAGCTTCTTCGTAAAGGCATCCCCCAAATCAGGCACCTCCAGGTCCTGCTGCATGTCCCGGAACGAATAAAGCAGGTCCACTATCCCGCCCAACGTGATTTCATGCACCACAGGCACCTCGCAGAAAACCCCCGCCCGATGTTCATCTCCTGACAAGGCGCCAATCAATTCATCCACCACGTCGTCTATATACACCAGGTGCATCACCACCGAAGGGTCATTCACCCGGATGGGCAAACCATGGGCGATGTTATGGCAAAAGGTGGCAACGGCGCTGTTGTAATTCGGGCGGCACCACTTCCCGAAAACATTCGGGAAACGGTAAACCAGCACCTTCGCTCCTGTTTCCCGCCCGTATTCAAACAACAGCTCCTCCCCTGCCCGTTTCGATTCACCGTAAGGGTTGTCCAGGGCTGCCTGCGTGGAAGAGGAGATCATGACAGGGCACGAATTCCCGCACTTCTTCAGCGTGTCCAGCAATACGGAAGCAAAACCGAAATTCCCCTTCATGAATTCCGACGGGTCTTCCGGGCGGTTCACCCCTGCCAGGTTGAATACAAAATCTGCACGCCGGCAATATTCCTCCAACACTGCCGGATCGCTGTCCACGTCATAACACAGCACGTGGAGCTCCTCCCCGGCGATGGCATAGTTCCTTGCCTTGCCGGAAGCGATATTTTCCAATTGCGACACGAGGTTCCTACCGACGAAACCATTCGCGCCGGTCACCAATATGTTCATAAGGATTCTTTATTCGGATTTTAACTTAAAAACAGACTATTCACTGCGGATTTCCCTGCCCTTGGCTCGTTCCACCAACCCCAAATCCTCTTGGATAAAGCGGAGTTTCAACAACAGCTCCTTCATCCCCTCCACATCCAAACGGCGGGTATTGTGGCTGTGGTAATCCTCTATCCGGGAAAGGTCCTCGCTTCCTTCCGTAAAGAACTTGTCGTAATTCAAATCCCGGTTGTCGCAGGGAATGCGGTAATAATTGCCCATGTCGATGGCTTTCGCCATCTCCTCCCGGGTCACCAGCGTCTCGTACAACTTCTCACCGTGCCGCGTGCCGATGATTTTCACCTCAGTTTCCCCGTACTCTGGGTTCACACGGGCATAAATTTCCTTCAACGCCTGAGCCAGGGTGGACAAAGTCGCCGCGGGTGCCTTCTGGACAAACAGGTCGCCGTTGTGACCGTGCTCAAAGGCATAGACCACCAAGTCCACCGCGTCGTCCAGCGTCATCATGAAACGCGTCATGTTCGGGTCCGTAATGGTGATCGGCTTCCCCTCCTGCATCTGCTCCACCCATAACGGGATCACGCTACCCCGGCTTGCCATCACGTTCCCGTAACGGGTGCAGCAAATCGTCGTTGCAGCCCCTTCTCCCAGTTCACGCCCCTTGGCTATCGCAACCTTCTCCATCAACGCCTTGCTGATGCCCATTGCATTGATCGGGTAAGCCGCCTTGTCCGTTGAAAGCACCACCACATTCTTCACCCCGTGCGCTATCGCTGACAGCAACACGTTTTCCGTGCCCTGCACGTTCGTCCGCGTTGCCTCCATCGGGAAAAACTCGCAACTCGGCACCTGCTTCAACGCCGCCGCGCTGAACACGTAATCCACCCCCCGCATCGCCACGTCCACAGACTGGCGGTCGCGCACGTTCCCGATATAAAACTTCACCTTAGGACTTTGCAGCCGGTGCCGCATGTCATCCTGCTTCTTCTCGTCGCGGCTGAAAATACGGATTTCCTTGATATCCGTATCCAAAAATCGCCGCAACACCGCATTACCGAAAGAACCCGTCCCCCCGGTAATCAACAATATCTTGTCCCTAAATATCGACATAAACAATTACTAATCTCGAATCACATTTTCAAAAACAACCTTCCAAGTTGCAATATTAAAATTAACATCGAACTGCTTCGACAACAAATAAGCGTTTTCCCTGTATTTTTGGTATTCTTCTTTATCCATTCTCAAAATATCATCAATACAACGAGACACACTATCAATATCATTTTTTATCCAAAAACCAGCATTACTTTCTTTTAATATCCGCCATGGCGTACCCTCTGAAGCAACAACAGGCGTACCCTGAGACAACGATTCTATAACAACATTGCCAAAATTCTCTGAATTAGACACTAAAAAGGAAAAATATGCGTTCGCATAATATTGATATTTTTCAACACCATATTTAGGACCAACAAATTGTATCTTATTAGACATTCCTTTACACTTGATTAGCCCGTTCAACTTTTCATAATACCACAAGAATTGTTTTTCCACATTCCCCACAATAAAAAAGACATACTTAGACGTTAAAAAGAACTTTGAATCTGCCAACCCTAATATCAAAGAATCCAACGCTTTTATAGGAGCTATACGCCCCATATACAATAAATAAGGGACACTTGTTACATTTCGCTCCACTTTCAAAGGCAATTCCATATAATTAGGAATAACCACTACCGAAGCCTCTGGAAAATATTTATTAATATAAACTTTTTCTTCATTTGATGTTGCATGAAAAAGTATTTTCTTACACACAATAAATTTTAGGAGCTTAAAATATAGTAATTTAAACTTATTGTTTTTCACAGCATAATCAAACAATTCTCCTCTAGGAGACCAAACCACATTCAATCCAAATAATAAAGCAGATATTAAAAGAAAAAAGTTAGGCAAATAACAAATAGAAGAAAATAATACCACATCACACTTTCTCATTTCCTTCATCGAAAAATAAATCACCCTCAATGACAACTTACTTTTCGTTGTACAATATCTTACCCTTATCTTATCTACTTCTATCCATTTATCAAACTCAACATCTTTCTTGTCAATATAGTTACTTGATGTAACAACTGTAACATCTATCCCAGTCCTAACAAGAGCTTTTGAAAGCCAATATAAAGTATTAGCTGGCCCACCAAGTTTTGCTGGATAAAAAAGGGGACACGTCATCAATATTTTCATATCAATCAACAAGAATCTACCTAAAAACCTAAACTATAATCTTCCGTCAACTATATTCCTAGGCAGTACTCCTTTAACATCATATATAACGCCATTCTCTGTATTAAGCAGTGCTCTCATATCTAACCTAACAAAATCCTTATGGGCAACAGCCACAATTATCGCATCAAATTTTTCTTTTGGAAGTTTGTTTACTATGTCTATTCCATATTCACGTTTAACATCTTTATAATCAGCCCATGGGTCATAAATTATAATATTTTGAGTATATTCTTCTAACGTATGATATATGTCTACAACTTTTGTATTCCTAATATCAGGACAATTTTCTTTAAATGTTACTCCTAAAATTAACACTTTTGAATCTTTCACAAGAACACCTCTCTTGTTCATACATTTGATTGTTTGATTCGCCACATAGGCTCCCATCCCATCATTCAGACGTCGAGCAGCAAACATCACACGAGGCAATACTCCATATACTTGAGCTTTTTGAATCAAATAATATGGATCCACACTTATACAATGTCCTCCAACCAATCCTGGACTTAATTTTATAAAGTTCCATTTACTAGAAGCCGCCTCTATCACATCATGCGTATCTATTCCCATTGCGTTAAATATCTTCGCCAACTCATTCATAAAAGCAATATTCACATCACGTTGCGAATTCTCGATTATTTTTGATGCTTCCGCCACTCTAATTGAAGGAGCCTTGTGCGTTCCATTCACAAGAACTGAATTATAAATTTCATCAACAACATCGGCAATATAGGGCGTTGATCCCGATGTCACTTTTTTTATTTTTTCAACCGTATGCTCTTTATCGCCTGGATTAATTCGTTCAGGTGAATAACCAGCATAAAAATCAACATTAAATTTCAATCCTGAAACTTTTTCAATAACCGGTAAACATTCCTCTTCTGTCACGCCAGGATAAACTGTTGACTCATAAACTACAATATCTCCCTTAGATATCACTTTACCAACTATTTCACTCGCTCCCCACAACGGTTTTAAATCCGGACGATTGTTCTCATCTACAGGGGTCGGCACTGCAACTACATAGAAATTACACTCACGAATTATATCTAGATTTGTCGTACATATAAACCCTCTCGTCAATGCTTCTTGTAATAACTCATCTGACACCTCAAGTGTGCTGTCATGCCCTGCCATTAAAGCATCTACACGTTTCTGATTTAAATCAAAACCGACCGTCTCATACTTCGTTGAGAACAACCGAGCCAAAGGTAACCCGACATACCCCAGCCCTATCACTGCAATTCTAATTGATCTCATATTATTATATTTTTATAGATATATCATATTACACATATATTACTCAAACAATACATTAAAAACTCTGTAATCCTCCCACAAGCCTTTCCGTCACCGTATGGATTTACGGCACGGCTCATTGTCTCATAGTACTCTTTATCCTCCAACAAAGCAGAAACCTCCCCGACTATTTTGTCATAATCCGTCCCCACCAACTTCACCGTTCCTGCTTCCAAGGCTTCAGGACGTTCCGTCGTGTCACGCATAACCAACACCGGTTTGCCCAAGCCCGGAGCTTCCTCCTGAATGCCACCACTGTCCGTCAGCACGATAAAAGATTTCTCCATCAAATACACAAAGCTCAAATACTCCAACGGTTCAATGAAGAACATGTTCCCCAGATGGCTCAAATCCTCCCCGAATACCTCATGTATCGGCCGCCGCACATTCGGATTCAAGTGCATCGGATAAACAAAATCCACTCCCGGATACTTCTCCGTCAATGACTTTATCGCACGGCACATCCGAATAAAACCGTCTCCGAAATTCTCCCTCCGGTGACCGGTAATCAAAACCAAACGCCTGCCATCCTTTAAACGCCCGGTATCATACCCCGCCGTTAACAACAGGCTCTCCAAATCAGCATCCAATGTCTTGTCAGATTTTATCTTATCCACCACCCAATATAAGGCATCTATCACCGTATTGCCGGTAACTGTCACCGCTTCCTCCTTCACTCCCTCTGCCAACAAATTCTGCCGGCTCAACGGTGTCGGGGCAAAATGCCACGTAGCCATCCTTCCCGTCAATTGCCGGTTCATTTCTTCAGGCCAAGGACTGTAAATATTATGCGTCCGCAATCCCGCTTCCACATGCCCAACAGGTATTTGCTGGTAAAACGCTGCCAATGCCGCTGCCGTCGAGGTGGTCGTATCCCCATGTACCAAAACCACATCGGGCTTGGCTTCTTTCAACACCTCCCGCATTCCCGTCAACACTCTCGCCGTCACATCATACAAATCCTGCCCCTGCTTCATGATGTTCAAATCATAATCAGGCTCTATCTCAAAAATCCGCAACACCTGGTCCAACATCTCCCGATGCTGCCCGGTTACACATACTACGGTCTCAAACTCCTCCGGCAAGGCTGCAAAAGCCTTCACCAAAGGAGCCATTTTTATTGCTTCGGGACGGGTCCCGAAGACCAGCATTACTTTCTTCACAACAGGTTATTTTTTATAAATCCCGCAGAAATCCAATATCACTTTATCCTCCCTGTAAGGCAACGTCTTGAATGGGTCATGGGCGGTCAGGAACACCACAATGTCCGCTTTCTCGTAAGCCTCCCGGTAATCCGTCAGCTTAAACACATTATGCTCCTTCACATTCGGCTCCACTACCAAGATATCCGCATTGTTGCA
>CALUGT010000043.1 GCA_944320265.1 uncultured Bacteroidales bacterium
ACACCGGGAAATCCGGCAAAAATCAACATTTGAATCCGAATGAAAAATACATCAACAAAAATTCACGGATTCAGGTTTCAGTTAATATACAGCAGGGGGTATCCGGTTGCGAATGCGATATGAGAATTTATACACCATCCTGGAAATCCCCGATGGTGTTGATTTAAATTCCTCCGATAAGCGGATGATTCAAAAACTGAATCGCCGGACGTCCGAGGTCATCATACTCAAACACTTCCACAACGTTTTCGCTCTTGCGCAGGAATGGCGCGGGGACGTAGAGCGTGTTGAACGGACCATTCTTGTCGTAGCGGCCAAGGATAACACCGTTGATGCGGCAGAAACCGCGGTTTCCTGCGGGGATGTGCAGAAAGGTGTCCGCTGGAGTATCCGCAATTTCAAATTTTGCCCGGAAAAACCCCATGTTATTCCTTACGGGAAATTCCGGAAGTGGGCCGTAGGCGAGTTTTGAGGTGTCTTCCATCGGCATGACAGCGGTGGTCCAGCCGTGCTGAAACTGTTGTCCGTTGAGGATGACGCCGTCGGTGATGCCTTTGCGGTTGTGCTCAATGTTGCAATAGAAATTTGTGCGGCCACGGTTTTCCACGACGATCTCAAGCATGCCGCCGTCACCGGTTTCAATCGTAAACGATTCATTGTCTTTCCAGATGTGTCTGATGAATTTACCATTGTAGTAGACCCAGCCGCGGTCGTTGAGTCCGAGAACCTTGACCGGAAGTTTGAACGACTGCGATTCCAGGTGTGTTGTGTAACGCACAAAACCGTAGTCGCCGTCGATCTCTTCCATTGTCAGCGGACAGGCGGATTTGGTCGCATGCAGAGAGAGTGCATCCAAATTTCTGGAGAGCGGAGCAAACTCGGTCAGTGCAATTTCACCGTATGCTGCTTTCGGCGTATCCGGCGGAATAGGTGTATTGATGGAGAACTCCGGATTGTATTTCGCGAATAGCGGCCGGTACATGCGGTAGAGTTCGCGGGTGTCACCGGCTTCGCTGACGGGCGCCGCGGTGTCATAGCTTGTGATGAGCTGGCTGTACCAGCCATCGAGACTGAGCATCGCACCGTTCAGGAAGCCGAAGTTCGTTCCACCGTGAAACATATAGAGGTTGATATGTGCGCCCCATTCAAGAGCTTTGCGCAGGTTTTCGACGATCAGAACTGGGTCACGCGGGCGGATCGGTTCTCCGGTGCTCATGTGCTGTCCGTTCCAGTATTCCACGATGAACTGCGGCATCTCGGGTTGTTCCGACTGATTGAATTCCAGTTGCGGAACGGGGTTCTCGCGTCCGCACATCAAGGTGCGCCAGACTCCATCGGGTATTTTGTTGGAAATGCGTGTGTCGCTGTCGCCGTCGGCGGCGATGACGACATTCTGATAGCCGCTGTCATCGACAAGTTTTTTCAGAAAGTTGTAGTAGACCATGTCGTTGCCGTAGGAGGCGTAGCCGTTTTCGATCTGGAACATGATGATGTTGCGTGTGTAGAACTCCTTAACCTGTTCAAAAACGGCTTTGAAATAGCGTTCCACAAAGCCCATGTACTGCGGTTCTGAACAGCGCAGACGCAGACCTTTGACCGCAAGCAACCATGCGGGGAATCCGCCGAATTCCCATTCGGAGCAGATGTATGGACCGGGACGCAGCAGAACTTTGATTCCAAGTTCATCCGCAAGTTCGAGAAACGCGCGGACGTCGAGCATGCCGGAGAAATCGAATTTTCCCGGAGTGCGTTCGTGAAGGTTCCACGGCATGTAGGTTGCAACGGTGTTGAGTCCGCACGCCTTGAGTTTGAGCAGACGGTCGCGCCAGTACTCGCGCGGAATGCGGAAGTAGTGCATTTCGCCCGAAAGAATGCGGAATGGTTTGCCGTCGAGGAGAAATTGTTTATTCTTGATTTCAGTTTTCATCGTTTGCCTTTCAGTGATAAGTCGGTTTCATCCTCCGCACGGAGGATGTAGTAAAGCGCGAAGTCCTGATCGTTTGCCCACGGGTCGAAAAATTCGCCGCGCCGGGCGGGAGCGATTTCGGAGCCGTCCGGATTCAGCATGGTCACCGAATACGGATGCAGATAGGCGCAGGACGCCGTGCCGTCCGGGAAGAACAGACACAGCAGATTACGCAGAGTCTTTTGGGTCTGCATGCGGAGCGCGTCGTCGCCGGTTCCTTGCGCATGAAGGAGGGATGCATAGGCGGAAAGACAGCTCCAGTAGTGAAGCGTGTCGCCGTAGAGCGCCCGTTTGCCGAACCAGTAGTCGTCCCAGTGGCGGATCGGCAGATTGTTCCATTTGTGGTCGGGCTGGTCTCCGTTGAAACGCTTCAGAATTGCGGCGTGTTTCTTTGCCTCTTCAAGCAGCGCCGGATCCCGTTCAATGAGGTTGTAATACGCGGAAAGAATCGACAGCGCGGGAGTGACGATTGTCTGTTCGAATCGAACTTCATGCGGAGGATAGAGAATTCCGTTTGCGCGGATGTTTTCAACATGTGTCCGGACGAGTCCGGCTAGTTCGCGCGCCGTTTCGGTTTTGCCTGCGTCGCGGATTGCTTTGACGGCGTCGGAAAAGACGCTTCCGTTCGAATAGAATGTTGCTCCGCCTTTGCCGTAGTAATTGCGGATGGAACGTTCGATCCGGACAAGATAGCGGTCCTCTTTGTAAAGACGGTGCATCTCCAGCCAGAAGGTGATGAGCCACGGCGCGTTGTAAAGACGTTTGAATTTGGCGTTCTTGCCGATGTTGTTGCAGACTTCTCCTGTTTCGGTGTCGAAGACCTCGCGGAGAAGAAACTGTTCGAACAGCTTCAGCGATTTTTCCATTTCATCGTCGTGTTTCCGCTGGAGGCGTCGCGCGATGAGCAGGCCCATGCCGAACCGTTCGCGGCAGGCGTTGTGGTTGGCATTCGCATAGTCGAAATACGGCGCGTTTTCTTCGCAGTCGTAGATCAGATACGCGCCGCAGAGCGGGCTGCGCGGGTCGGTCATCTGCTGATTGCGGATGATGAAGCGGATCCGGCGGTCGACAACCGTTTCCAGATCTTCCGAAACAAATCCGTTCGCACGGAAGACGCGTCCGTTGATCCGGAATTCAAACTTGTGTTCTCCGGTTTTCTCCGGCGCATAATCGACAAGAACGGAACTGTCTTCGATGCGGAACGGAATTTTGTTTCCGTTGCAGAAAACTTCCGCCGTTTCCGGTTTTGCGCTGCATTCCGCCGTGACGCGGAACCGTTCATCCGGAAAGACGGTTTCCTGTTCAAATGAAAGATATGCGGAGTTCGGACGCTTCAGCAGTTCATGCTTGAACGCGCCCGCCGGAAATGCGGCGAGCTCCCACTCCAGAACCTTTGTTTCGCCCGGGAGAAAATGCGACGGCGCGGGATGCAGAATGAAATCTCCGCGGTCGTTGCTGATCTCCTTCGCAACACGGCGGACGCTGTACGAGTCAAGCGAACCCTGCGTCAGAATGAGTGCGAGTTCGGTGTGGAATTCGCCCATTTTGAGCGCGTGAACATATGAGTTTTCTCCGCCGCACCAAATATGCGCATGACAGCGGCTTTTTTCGCAGGTTCCGGCATCGGTGTAGTTGTCGTTGAATGTGGCGAAGACACCGAGTTCGCCGCGCTGGAAATAGAGATCGTATGGGGCGGTGTTGCGGAAAATGAAGCGTTCCCGCAGAAAATCGCCGCCCATGCTGCGCTCAACGGTCAGTTCGAGAACGTCGCGGCGGTAACGGGAAACGGATTTGCCGTCTTTCTGCTCCGCTCCGAGGAACTCCATTCCTGCGGGGACGCCCCAGGTGCCGAGCCCCTCGATCCAGTTCATGCGGTCGGCGTCGTTCTTGAGAACAAGCGATTTCAGACCTCCGTTGTCTGAATTGAATTCAACTGTGAATTTGCCGTTTTCCATTTTTTTCAATTCTTCCGCGTATGTGCCGGCAGCAAAACTCAATATCGCAAAGAGAATGCCTGTTTTCAACTTCATTCCGCACCGAAAACGTTTTTGACCGCCTGAAGAAATCCGTAACCGTACTGCGTGTCGGGTTCGAGATACGCGCCTTCGGTCCATTCGTTCCAGCAGGAGATTTTGATCATCTGGCCGCGGGATTCATCGGAGTCGAGAATGTTTTTGGCGAACTGGAGTTCTTCCTGAAAGCGTTCCGGCGTGTTGTTGACGACCACCGGGCCGAACGGATAGTTGCGGTTTTCGAACATGTCCGACTGCACCGTGCGCGGGGAGGAATCCCAGCCGGTCAGGACGTTGGGGTTGAACGCGCACTTGAGATGCTTGTTGAACACAAGCGGGATATAGTGGTTGTTTTTCGCCCACTTTGCATAGTCGGTTGCGGGGAAATCGTCCTTGTAGCCCCAGCCGTAGGAGGTGATGCTGTCGACGGTGAGGGTTTCGATGAAGTGATTGATTCCGGTGAAATCGTGTTCCGGCGATTCGAGTGCGCGCCAGACATCCGGGAGCGCTTCGAAGACGGTGGAGATATGCAGTTTGCCGAGCCCGGCTTTCTCTACTTTATCGCGGAATTCGCGGATGAGCGCGGCGGCGGTATCAAGTCCGCCGACCTCTTCAACGAGTGCGCCGAGACGGTAGAGCATGAAGTAGAGCGAGCCGTCGGAGAGACGCAGATAATTCGGTCTCCCGAGGAAGTTTTTGATGCAGTAGTCCGTGCAGTCGCGGAAGGTTTCGGGATTGACTGCGCCGCTCCAGTTTATTTCCGCCGGCTTCCAGTAGCTTCCGGGGTGCGCGTAGATCGGGTTGTGGTTTGCCCACATGATGGCGAATTTGATGTCTTCGCAGTTCGGTGCTTTGAGGAAGCCCTCTTCGAGCGCGCGGTGGCGGTACGGTCCGTCGGAGAACCAGTACCAGTCCCAGATGAACGCATTGACTCCGTAGGCTTTTGCGGCGGAGATTTTCTGTGCCATGACATCGGGTTCGGATTCATCCTGATATCCCCAGAGGGGGACTTTCGGCTGCTGATGTCCGGGGAAACGTGGCGTGGCGTACTGCGCGACGCGCCATTCGGTCCATCCTTTTCCATGGAGATCTTCGACGCGCGGGTCGCAGTGCCAGTTCGGGAAGTAGTAAGCCGCAACAAGCGGTTTCCGTTTCATGATGAGAGTTCCTTTCTGTCAGCGTTCCAGTTCGTAAGCGAAAACCGCTTCGGGGAACGCAAAGTTGTCAAGATTCAAAATGTGTTTTCCGTTTTCTTTCGTCACCGGAAGAGAGCCGATGCGCTCGCCAGCGCAGTTCAGCGCATGAGCTTTCCATTCGCCTTTGAGATTCAGCGTGACTTTTGCGATTCCGTGCTGCGCAAGGAAGGGCGCCTTGCCCCAGTTTTCCAGACAGTCGCAATCTTTGGTCGCGAACTCCATGCCGGTCGCCTGGGTGTTGGTGAGATGAATCAGAGTGAAACGCCGGGCTTCGGTCAGAGTCTGCGCATCCACGGGGAGCAGAGCGAAAACTCCGAAATCGTTTTTGTTTTCGACGGAGAAATTTTTGCCGTCGAGTTTCCGGACCGTTCCGGTCGTAAGGACTTCTCCGCCCGGTGCAGTAACGCGGAAGGTTTTCTGTTTGCGAATGAGTTCAATTTGACCGTCAGGCGTGGAGAAGCGTCCGCTTTTCGCATCGTAACATCCCTTCGGGAGCAGACCTGCTTTGAGCAGATTACCAATCAAATCCTTTTCCGCCGAGAACGTTTTCTGCGATTGAGCGGAGCCGATGCCGAGATTGATCAGCGCGGCGTATTCCCCTTGCGCAGGAAGTTCGACCACGAGTCCGATCTGAGCGAGAAAGCCGAGATTATTAAACGGAAGCGGGCTTTCGATGTCGCTGCCTTTGCGGAACGGATCGGTTGCAATTCCTGCGAAGCGTATTTTTGCTGGACGGATTCCAGCGTTCAGGAAGAGCTGAGCGCCGATTCTCTGTGAATACGCTTTGACCGGGTCATTGGTGATGTCAAAGAAGCCTGCGGTGTGGGTCGGCTTCTGCGCATACGGCAGCCAGTGCGCATAGGCAAATGGGAAGAGCGCATCCCAGTTCTGGAGTGCTCCGTATGCCGCCATCAGCGCGGGACCGACAGCGCGGTAGAGATTCGGATTTGCATACCCGAATTCGGTTACAGTGAAGCCCTTGCCGTACAGACGGGACGGGAAGAGCCGGTCGGGGATTCCGGAGAGCGCACCGAGTACATTCCGCTGGTTTGCAAGAGCCGGCAGTTTCCAAGGCGTTTCTGCAAAACGGGGATGATCCCAGTAGCCGTGGTTGTCGACAAAGTCGTAATGCTTGCGGTCGGCGGAAAGGGTGAGATTGTTGCAGTAGTTCTGATCGGAAAGAAGCGTGCTGCATCCGAGTTTCCGCAGAGCAGCCTTCATCTCCTCAAAGCGGGTGACGGCGCGGAAGGAGATAAACTGGTCGAACGTTTTGCCCGGATTGGATTTTTTCCATTCCGCGAATTTTTCCCGGTACATTTTTTCGCTTCGCGGAGTCGCGGCCCAGACGCGTCCGGGATTTGCTTCGTTGACGAGCGAAAGAGTGATGAGCGCGGGATCGTCCTTCAGCGCGAGCCCGGTATAGGGGTTGATGTGTCCAAGAAATTCGCCTGCCCAGCGTTCCCATTCATTGAACACGCGGTCGTCGATATAGAACAGAGCTTTGTATTCGCGCACGTTCGAGATTTTCCCCAGATCGCCGAGCTCCGGCGCGGAGATGTTGCTACGTGAAACGTAAATATCCGTGGTGTAATAGATTCCGCGTTTTTTTAGACAACTCGCCAGATAGTCGAACTTGTCCATATTCGCTGCATTGAGCCGGTCCGGAGCTTTCCCCGTGTGGTCGAAAAGCACATCGTCATGGTGATGAAACCGGATGACGTTGAAGCCAAAGCTTGCAAAACGGTCCGCCATTTCCTCGGCGAGCTTTTTATCGGGAATCTGGCTCGTCCCGACCAAATTCGGTCCGTAGAAACGGACGGTTTTTCCCGGACTGTCGCGGAAAACAAAGTTTCCGTCCGCGTTCAAGATGACCGGACCGTATTTCCCTGCGGGGGCATCAAGTCTTGCGGAGAAATCGAGCGCACTTCCGGGCTTGACATTGTGCGTGTATGTGAACGCTTTCCAATTCCCGCCCGCTTTGGCTTTGTAGACGGATTTTGTGATGGAACCAAGGTCTTTTCCGAACTCTCCGGCTTTACCCTGACGGATGCGCAGGCTGATTTTCGATTTCTGAATGCCACCCGTGTACGGCGTGTATCCGAGCCGGATATTGAATGTGGAGCCATCCCATTTGCGGTCGTCTTGAACACGCAGATAATAGTTGCCCTCAATCAGGATTTCGCCATTTTTGACGGGGATGCGGAAGCGTTTTGCGCTTCCTGCATAGAGTGCTTCTTTTGTGAATTCTTTCGGAAACGGATAAATTTTTCCGTCGACTTCAAATGAAGTGTCGCGGTAGCGGGAGACCGGAAGCAGAGAATTGAGGCAGAAGGGTTTGACGAGAGTTCCGCGTTCCATTTCAACGGAGCTGACAACCCGCTCCTCTCCCTCGAGAGCGAGCGCGAGTTTTCCTGCGGTTCCGTTTGTGAAGTCCATCTGGAAGAGCACTCCGTTTTCCGACTTGATTCTTTTGAAAATCTGCCGGTCGGCGACGGGTTGCAGACCGTGCCAGTTTTCGGTGTAAGTGGTCGGAACGGCCTGCCATTCGTCAAGCTCAATTGTGCCAGAGTCTGTCAACTTCAGTTCGGCCAAAAGAAAGATTGGAAGACCGATCAGTAAAAAG
>CALUGT010000044.1 GCA_944320265.1 uncultured Bacteroidales bacterium
ACCGCTTCGTTTCTTGCTGCAGTACAAATCAGGTGTATTGCAGCTTGGGTCTTTTAACTATTGACGACACGATCTAGCAGAAGACCTCTCCGTAGCAGACTTGGTTTTAGGTGAATATACAAGTGTTCTCATTTCTGCTTATCAACTAGGAATCCCTGCCTTGATTGTAAATCTTACCAGAAGGCGTAGTTTTATGGAAGATTTTCAAAAAATAGGTTTTTCTTTCGTCTCCAGCGAAGAAGAACTGAATACCTTCTTTTTTAGATTATCCCTTTCTTATCACGAATTAATCAACCAAAACAATGCTGCAGTTGTGCGTTATAATCAATTATACGATTACAGCTTATCCTCGGACAAAAATCAACAAAGATCCTAAGATGCAAACTATTCAAAACTGAATTATGTGATAACAACCTTGGACGCACTATAAAAGAGATTTGTTATCATACTCGGGTCGTCGGCAACTTTCCGGATGGGTACTCGGCTATGATGCTGATCGGAGCCAAGCTCTGGCATAAAAAGTTGTCCAACCCAGGGGTGAGGCGCATAAATCCACGACAAAATGGGAAACTCGACAATACATGAGCACTTGCAAACTTTACGAAGGCGGTATAAAATAAAAAGCGGGAGACTTCGCCTGTGCAACCGACCTGCTTCTCCGGAGCTCTCAGGTCGGTCGGTTGTTTCGGCTGCGCCAACTCACGCTTGCCATCTGTAATCGCTCAGAAGCAAATGTGCGCAAATATCGGACACTGCTATAAAAAAATTCTTGACTCCCAAACTATTTTGGATTATTATATATGCGGAGGAAAAAATGACGTTTTTTTTCAAAAAAATTTTGAAGCAGATTCTCCCTTATGGAATAGTCAAAAGTAGAGAACGCAAACTGATTTTAAAAAATCAATGTATTCATTTTACAGGCAAGTATTCCTCATGGAGCGCAGCAATAGAGGCATCCGAAGGATATGATGCACAAAATATTATTGACAAAGTAAAGAATGCCACTCTTCAAGTCATCGCCGGAGAAGCAGCTTATGAACGTGACTCATATCTTTTTTACAAGCCGGATTATCACTGGCCATTTCTTACATCATTACTTTATGTTGCCACTCAAAACAAAAGGAAATTAAATATATTGGATTTTGGAGGAGCACTGGGTTCTTCTTACTGGCAAAATAAGAAGATCTTAAAAGAAAACGAGGTGCAATGCACATGGCATATCGTGGAACAGGAAGCTTTTATCAAAGCCTCCAGAACTCTTCCCCACGCTGAGCCTCTTTTCTTCCATCACACCCTAGAAGAAGCACTGGCCACATCAGATTTCCATCTTATCATTTTTTCCAGTGTGTTACAATATTTGGCAGATGGGGTCAATCTGCTTAAACGGACCTCTGATATACCGTGGCTTCTGATTGACCGGACTCCGGAGTTTTCAGATGTTTCTCAAGATCGGATTATGATTCAATCGGTCTCGCCAGAAATTTGTGCATCTAGTTATCCCATCCATATTTTTCCTAAAAATTACTGGAAAAACAACTGCGGCCCCGGCAAAATAATTTTTGAATGGACTCCTGCAACTGATGGCATTTACTACACGTCAAAAAATGAACGAATTCAATACACCGGTTTTTTATTAAGACGCCCATATCATGAATAAAATCAAAGTCAAACATTCTGGAGTTGTCGAACTCCCTCGCATTGTTGATGAACGAGATGGTGTTCTCTGTATTATGAATGGGATGCAGGAAATCCCTTTTGATATCCGTCGAGTTTATTACATTAATAATTTGGATTCTCATTCCAGTATCCGAGGAAAACACGCGCATCGAACTTTACGGCAAGTGATTTTCTGCATCAATGGTTGTTTTACTCTTTCTCTTGATGACGGTTATTGTCAACAGGATATTTTGATGCGAGAGGATAATATTGGTATAATTCTTAATCCAATGCTCTGGCACACCATGCATGATTTTTCCGGCGGCTGTGTTCTTCTTATTGCTGCATCGGATGTATATAATGAAGCAGACTATATCCGTAATTACGATGAATTTCTTTTGCTTGCAAGGGGAAGCAGATGAAAATCCTTCAAGCCGCTCCCGGTCGATCTTATATCGCGCACGCCATAGAATTCAACCAGGCTATTCAAAATGTTTTAGACAGCGGGTGGTATATTCTGGGGAAAAGTGTACAAAAGTTCGAGGAGGAATTTTCTCAATATATCGGTACTCGTTATGCAGTGGGAGTAGCCAATGGTACTGACGCACTTGAACTGATTCTTCGCGGACTAGGAATCGGTTACGGAGACAAAGTTGCCACCGTAGGGAATACGGCAGTAGCGACTGTTTCCGCGATTGAACGATGCGGAGCAGAAGTTCGATTTGCAGATATCGATATACATACTTTTACCATGTCACCGAACTCGCTGAGCAATCTACTGGAAACCGAAAAAGGAATCAAAGCGGTTATTGTCGTCCATTTATTCGGAGCTCCTGTAGCTTGGGACGAGCTCGCACTGGTAGCCGAAAAACACGGAGTTCCGCTGATAGAAGATTGTGCTCAAGCTCATGGAGCAAACTATCGGGGACGCAAATGTGGGACTCTTGGAATTGCAGCAGGATTCAGCTTTTATCCAACTAAAAATCTGGGGGCCTTCGGAGATGGCGGGGCTATCACCACCAATAATATAGAACTCTATCAGCGAATTATAAAATTGCGTCAGTATGGATGGGGGGAACGCTATATTAGTATTTCAGCCGGTATCAATTCTCGACTTGACGAGTTGCAGGCGGCGATTCTTTCTGTCAAATTACCGCTTCTGGAAGAGGCTAATGAGCGGCGCAGAAATATTGCTGCATGTTATCGGGATGGCCTTAAAAATGTAGCAGAAATCATGCTTCCTGAAGAATATAAGAATCGGTATCATGTCTATCATCAATTTGTAATTCAAATGGAATCAGAAATTCGATCTGCTCTGGTTGCATATCTCTCCCAACATGGAATCAGGACCGCAATTCACTATCCAGTTTGTATTCCAGAGCAACCTGCATACCTTCATATTCCACGCCCAATTTCTCTGATAAATACTCTGAATATAAATTCCCGAATCCTAAGTTTACCTATCTATCCTGAGCTTTCAGATGAGGAAATTCATTTTGTCATTTCTTCCATAAGAGATTTCTTTAAATGAAACGCTTTTTCTGCACGTATTTTGATAGCAATTACATGATTTATGGTTTGACTCTGTTTCGTTCTTTAGAAGAAACAGTTCCCGATTTTCATCTCTATGTTCTCTGCCTTGATGAAACTTGCTATCAAACATTGAAATCACTAGATAAACGAATTCAAGCAATTCGCCTTTCGGAGCTGGAGGCTTTTGATCCAGTTCTAGCAGAATGTCGTAATAATCGTTCTCTTGTAGAATACTATTTTACATTAACACCCAGTTTGCCACTTTATTTGTTTCATCTGGACCCCACGCTTACCTTACTGGCTTATCTGGATTCGGATCTATTATTTTATTCTTCTCCAGAATGCGCATTTGAAGAACTTTCTTCTCATTCTTTCTTTATTGTTCCGCACAATTATTCCAGCTACGCGAAAGAGTCAGAACAACTGTTTGGGAAATATAATGTTGCATTTCAAATTTATCGCAATAATGACGTAGGCAAGGCAGCTTTACACTGGTGGCGAGAACGCTGTATCGAATGGTGTAGAGATTATTCGGAAAATGGGCGCTTTGCTGATCAAAAATACTTAGATCATTTACCCCATATCTTTGGTGGTGAAATTGTAATATCTCAAAATAAAGGATTAAATCTTGCACCATGGAATATTAATAAATTTACGCTGTATTGTTCCCCGGGAGAAGAAAAAGTCGATGGTGAGCCATTGGTATTCTTCCATTATCAGGCCTACAAATTTATTTTAAATTATTTCTTTGTTGCCTGGCCATTCTGGCACGGAATCCCTGTAGACTATTCCATTTGGAACTACTTTTCCATGCATTATTATCAAGCTTTACTGAAAACCAGAAAAAAATTTCGAAAACAAATTTCTTGGAAATCTCCCGCTGAATTACGCAATAGTTTAACGCCGTACCTCGGACGAGTGGAGTGGATGACTCAACTGATTCCAGGAACCTATTTACGACAACTTTTTCGTTTGATCACGTTAACTATTTTTTTCCCACATCGTGACTTCCATGGATTTGGATTTCGTGGGAGATTTTAAAAAATCCATGCATCAGCTCAATTTTCGTCAGTCTAGTTCTGAATGCGGCCCCAAATACCGGCAGCAAATTAGAAAAAAATATATTCTATTCTCAACAAATCACAATCATTACACGGTTTATCCATGTAAGGAACATGCGCCATGCCGAAAGTATCCATTCTGCTGCCCAATCTGAACACCTTTCCCTTTCTGGAAGAGCGGATGCGCTCCATTCTGTCGCAGACCCTTTCCGACTGGGAACTCATCATCGCCGACAGTTTCTCCTCCGACGGCTCCTGGGAGTTTCTGAAACAATTCGCCGACCGCGATCCACGCATCCGCGCATGGCAGGTTCCTCCCGGCCTCTATCAGAGCTGGAACTTCTGTCTGGAACAGATCCGGGGCGAATATGTCTACATCGCCACCAGCGACGACTCCATGACCGATGACTGTCTGGAAAAAATGGTCGATGCGCTGGAACGGTTTCCGCAATGTTCCCTCTGCCACTCCGCGTTGGGCTTCATCGACGAATCCGGAAAGGAGGTCGCCGCTGACGCCTCCCACACCTCTCTTTTCATCGATTATCCGGAGGACCGGCTGCATCTGCGCATGGCTCCATACGACGGCCTCCGCGCTCTGGCCGGAGATACCGTTTATCCCTCCATCACCCAGGTCCTCTTCCGCAGTTCTCTGCTCAGAGAGACCGGTAATTTCCCCTGCAACTTCGGCCCGATGGGAGACTTTTTGTGGGACATGAAAGCGGGACTCTTCTCCAACGTGGTCTACCTGCCGGAAATACTCTCTTTCTGGAGAATCCGTTCCGGTCAGGCCACGTTGTCCGATGCAGAATTCCGGAGGAGAAATCTGTATTTCACCCGATTCGAAACCCATCTGGCCATGGCGGAAACCGCCCTCGCGGAAACAAAAGGGCAATGCGCTCTGCCCTGCTCCCGGCATGCCGGACTCAAACCGATGCGGTTCCGCCTCTTTTTGATGCTGCTGACCGGCAACGGGAACTCCCCCCGTCGATTCCGCAAGCTGACCGG
>CALUGT010000045.1 GCA_944320265.1 uncultured Bacteroidales bacterium
CGACAGATCGATCGTGGGGATCTTAAGGGTCGCCAGATGAGCGTCGCTGTAGTAAAGATCGCTGGTCACTTCCGTGAAGCCGGTGGAAGTGACAGAGCTGGAACCGGGGGAGAGGGGTGTTCCCGGTGTCACCACCACAGCGGAGCCTCCGTTGACAGCAGCCCCAGTGACCGACTGTCCGCCGGGCGCTAGATTTGGGGTGAGGTATGTGCCGGTGTTCAGCGTGTAGGCGCTTGCGCTGCCGAAGGCTGGCGGGATGCGGGCGGCGTTCTTGCTCCGGTCCTCATTTTTTGCCGCTCCGCCGTCTGCCGTGACGACCGGCTCGACGGAAGTGGGGTCTCCGTACTCCGGATCGCCCGGCGCGGCGATGGTATAGTCCAGGGCGCCGGCGGGCAGCGCCAGGCAGACTGCCAGGCACAGGGCCGCCAGACTTGTCATTGCTCTTTTCATATACGCTCCTCCTTAACTTTTGCTCATGGCTTCTCTTCTTCATCCCTGTACCTGCTCTTCACTGCCGCCGTCATCAGACTCCCTGCGCCGGCGAATGACCAGAGCCGCTCCGGCCGCGGCACCCACCAGAGCCACCACCGCAATAGGCGCCAGGATCACTGCCCAGTTGAATGCAGCTGCGGGAGCCACCTCCACCGGCTGGAGGGGCGTCCCCTCGAAGATGGCCACAAAGCGGACGCGGTCCAGATTGATCTTGCCAACGGTGCCGGTGTAATCGGCCGTTACTGTGTAGCCCTTGACATAGCTGCTGGTGGCGCTGCCGGTGTATGTGGCCACGGCGGTAAAGCGGTCTCCCAGAGCGTAACCGTCCATAGTGGCGGTGTTGTCCGTCTGCCAATCGATGGCCTGGAGGGTCAGGGTCCGGCCATTGTCCTGAATGGACTTTGGAATATTGGCGGTATCCTGGTTGGCCAGGTTGGGATAGGAGCGGGTGGCGGACACCTCCCGGGTGCTGCTGCCATAGCCGGATACCTCTACCTGGACTGTGTCCAGCTGGAGTGTCAGCGTTCCCATGTAGCCGTCATCCGTGACGAACTCCTTTTCCTGGGGCAGCAGTGCCAGGATGGAGGCCATGTCCTTGTTGGCACTCTGGAGACTCACGGTCTCCGTATGCTGCCGCTCCTCATATTCCGGCAGTTCCTGCCGGAGGAGGTCTGTCAGGGTGTAGTGGAAGCCATCCTGCTCAAAGTCAGACCGGGGGATGCCTGTGGGATCGTCCTCCGGTCCCAGATCATAGAGCTTCCGCAGTTCCGTGCCATCCTCGCTCCGGGTGATGGCGGTGGGGTAGCAGACCTCCACCGCGTCCGTTCCCGCTGCCAGGGCCGTGGGGGCCAGCGCCATGGTCAGGCACAGCACAGCGGCACACAAAGTCAATGCTCGTTTCATCATTCTCTCCCTTTCTCTTATTTCATTTCATCCATTCCGCCCATCTTGGGGCCGGATCGCGCTTTTTGTTCCGCCTGGCGCAGTTCCATGTGGTAGGCATCCAAAATGGCCTGATCAAAGGCCTTCTTGAATTCCGCCGTGCAGGGGAAGCAGAGATCCATGTACTCTCCATTTACCTTCCTGCAGGGCATGGAGACGAAGGGGCCGTTTTTCCCCTCTCGGATCTGAATGCCACGGACGGCAAAGCAGCCGTTGAGATTCACAGAGGCAATAGCCAACGCGGGGCCTTCTTTCTTGGACAGATAGACCTTGGCGTTCAGCTGTATGGGCATCTGATCATGATCGTGTTCTGACACGTGTTTCCTCTCTTTCCCGCCGCTCCAATGTGCGGCGCATCAATAAGTCGTATTCCCAGGGCGCTATCTCCAGAGAGAGGTAGGCGCCCTGTTCCGTGATTCCGTCTGCTTGATACCGAGGCACCAGAGGATATCCACATCGCTTCCACTGGAGCAAAAAGGCCGGCTGTTTCCAGCCGGCTCCAACGATATACACCCAGCGAATGGCTGCCTTCCGTTCGCTCTCGCCGCTCAGCCACAGATACTTGTCCCGCAGGTCCCGCCGCAGTCCGCCTGGAGGTGGGATAGGTGTCACCATGTTCCCGGAGATCCGGTAGCGGAGGTTCAGAGTGGTGATACATTCTTCTGCCGCGGCTGTCGCCTCTGGCACCTCCGCCCATAGCGGCAGCAGGTCCGGGATGGCAGCCTGGATATCCTCCCACGCTGTCTCGGCGGGGTATATCAGGACACGCCGCGCCAGCTCCAGCACATGGATGCCGTCTGTCATCCCCAGGCTCTTCGCTTGGTGGGAGGGGAGCGTGCGGTACCTGACCAGCGCCTCCCGCAGCGACGGAAACTGTTCCATAGTCCAGCCTTTCCGAAAGGACCGCTTGGGCGGCAGGCGCAGGTCATCGATGATGTAATATTGCATTGCGTTCTCCTGTCACTTCATGGTCATTCCGCCCTGGTTGGGCGTTTCGATTTTCTGACCCTCCTGAATCTCTTTTTGAAGGGCATTCATGGCACAGGTCATCTGCTCTGTGCGATCCGCCTCCTGCTCCCGGCTCCAGAACTCCCGCAGCTGATCCACTGGATCAACCAGCGAGAGCAGGAATGTCAGCTGCTCATCTGAGTACAGGTCCATATCCCGGAGCAGGGAGTCCCGGCAGGTGCGGACCGCGGCAAGCTCCTCTGACCGGTCCAGGATCTCTTGAGGTGAGAGTTCCAGAAGTATTTTTTCGTATGCGTTCCATCGGCCGGAGATCCGGTCAGAAAGAAATCGCTCCTTTGTCGGACGGTCCAGCCGGATTTTCTTTTCTCCATCGAGTTCCAGCAGGCGGCTCTTCGCCCAGTCCGGCAGATACATTGCCTTCAATGGCCCAATAAAATCCCCGCGATTCCAGCGGGTCGTCTCGCCGTCTGCCAGGCAGGTTGCCCGGATCGTCTCCGCCATAGCGTGGGGGAGACACCCAAAGCCACTGTTGGCAAACCAGAGCTGATCTTGGGGCGACCAGTGGGATTCCTTCAGCGCGGACGGGGACAGTGCCAGCACCTTCCCCTTGTAATCCAACTCTGGTAAAGAGTCTGGTTCACAGTGCTCCGGGCCAAATAGATCGAAGGTCCGATATGCTTGGCGATACTGATTCACTACACCGTCCAGCACCGTGGTGTGGCTTCTCACCACAAAACTGAGATTGTGCTGTTCGTCCGGTGGAACGGAAACTGCTTGCGCCCATGCTTTGTTGCAAAGGCTATACCGTCCATGCCACTCTAGCTGTTGGATGGTATTGGCCAGCACCCAGGCTGTCCGCTTATAGCCGAACTTTTGAAGTGCCTCTTTCAGACAATCATCCTCTAGACATGTTCCATCGAAGTGCTGACGGACGGCTTTCTCGATGGCCTCTTTGCAGTCAATGTTGGTAAGATAACTGGCCCGCCATAGAGATAGTTCACCCCTGCATCGGGCCTCTTCCGCGGAGTAGGGATACAAGAACGTCTCATCCATTCTTCTCGCCCTCCTGCCGCAGAAGCATGCGCAGGCCATCCAGGTCTACGCCGCAGTCTTCCAACATACCCAGGATCTCTTCTTCCTGCCCTTCCAGAGGATCGGGCATATCCACATCCGGCTCCGCGGCAGTGACGATGACTCGACCATCCTCTACTGTGGTATCCAGTCCCTCATCCGGATCGATCCCCGCCTGTTCCAGGAGGCAGGGCGGGATCATAAGGTCGCAGTCCTCCTCGCATCCGCTGCAGTTCCCCCTTTTTGCGGCTCTCCGGCTTTCCTGTGCCAACTGGACAAGAAGGGAAACTGCCAGCTCCGAGAACTGGTCGATCGCCTCCATACTTTCCGCAACAGATAGATCCTCCCGTTTCACCAGAATGTAGCCGCTTCCCACCAGAAGGTCCAACGTCTTCTCATCTTCGGTCTTAGAGAGCTGGAGCGCGGCACGAGGAAGGACTAAGGTCTTCTTACTGAGGTCATGGTTGATTTTGAAATGCATTTTACTTCCTCCTGTTTCGTTAAAAATTGACGATTTTGAGCGGTCTGCGGGGAATATGGACCAGTTCCATTTCCAGCTTCATGGCTGGAGCGTCAAAAAGCGTCAGCTGACTGGTCATAAACGGACGGGGATCGTAGTTGGTGATAAGCAGCTCCTTGTATTCCGCCCCCTGCTTCTTCGCCAAGGGGTTATCCCGCCGGAATGCGATGATATAGAAGTCCTTGTACATATTTCGGATGTAAGCACAGTCGTTGTAGGACAGGACCACATAGCCCTTGCATCTGAGCAGGGTGCGCCAGAGTCGGACATGAGCGCGCTTGGAGAATAGCGGCTGGTAGCATTTCTCCGCATCATAATAGGGCGGGTCACAGTAGAACAGTGCCTCCGGCTGGTCCCGTTCCAGGATCAGCCGGACCGCGTCCTTGCTCTCGATCACCACATCCTCCAGGCGCCGGCTTGCCGCCAGGATGAGGGGGATGGCCGTATAGATCCTCGGCACCTTCACGCCAAAGGATGTGACCGTGCCGCTGAAGCTGCCCCGGATGTTCTGATAGAAGATGGCGGCCCGATGGACATCAAACAGTTCCAGGCGCTGCTTCAGGATGGGACGTAGCTCCTCCGCCTGTTCTTTTGTAAAACAGGTCTGGTCATCCAGCAGCGCCAGTTCTTCCCGGACATTTCGCTCATAGACCTCCCAATGGAGCTCTTTGTGGGCCAGGAAGTCCTTGTAGAGTTGGAAAATAGCCCGGGAGTGGATGGGGAGAAACCCCAGTTCCTGAAGCAGTTGTCCGGTCTGTTCCTTCACGCAGAGGAAGAGATTGGACAGGTTTTCGTCCAGATCGTTGTAGATATCCAGCCGGCCTGGGTCCGCGGGCAATCCCAGCAGCACGGAGCCGCTGCCGCCGAATGGTTCGGCGTATAGCGAAAATTTGGGAGGAAACACCTGCCGGATATCTGGCGCCATCCGCTCCTTGTTCCCCATCCACGGGAAATACGAGCGGGCTGTCTCACGCATGCCGCGTTCCTCCACCGGCACCAAATCCATCCAGGGTCCTCTCCAGGCCGCTGATATCCGCATCCAGTCCGGCACGCATCTTTTTGAGGTTTTGGATCGTGGTGTAAATGTCCCCTGCGGTCTGGGCGAGAAAATAGCCCCGTCCTACGCTGGCAATGGGGATGCCTTCCCGACGCAGCCGGTTCACCTGCCTGCCAAGCTCCTTCTCTGAGACACGCAGGATCCGCGCCAACTCCCGACTGCTGCTGGCGCGTTCCTTTCCCCGGCAATGGTGAAACAGATACTCTTTCAACACCTCTTTTTGCATGTTTGCCTCCTCTCCGGGTCCCGCTTTCCCGAAAATGGGCACAAAAAAAGAAGGGGCCGCTGTCCCTTTCAGGAAAACGGCCCCTATTTGTATTTGATTTTACATGGTCATATCCCAGCCTTGATGAGGTGGTTCGTGTGTCCGCAGGTGTTGAAACTCCCGGTCATTCCGCCGGATGTAGGCGGTCTCTGCTGTATTGAGCCGGTATCCCATCTGCTCCAGCAGGGATTCCCCAAATTCAGCTGTGTCAATGCAGCCTCGCAGGATAGGGTCCTTGGACCATCCTTTCCTTTCCAACTCCTGCTTTCCAAACGTCTCTATGTTTTCTGCTCGTACAAAGTCATAGCAGTGCAGATTTTGGGCGATGTCCAGTGCCGCATCGAGTCGGTGGCAGTTCTCGTACTCCAGAGCAGCCAGGAATCGCCCCGTGAAGTCCGGCATTCCCTGACCTTGCTCTTCCAGCAAAAAACCCAGATTATTCCCATCCCGGATCAGGTCCTCCAGATCCGGATACTCTTCAAGGCGTATGGTGATCCCCGGAAGAGAGCAGCGCGCCTCCAGCAACTCACATTCTTGGATGGTCCCTACCTTCAGCTCTCGTAAGGCTAAGGCGATCTCACCCAGCCGGCCATCTACCTCTGCAGCGGCGTGGTCCGGCAGGCAGACCCAGACTCCTTTGGGTACAGCAGGTGTCGCCAGCCGGAGCCGCAGGCTCCAGTCCGTCTCCTGCACCTTATCCAGGTTCGTGCCATCGTAGGTCTGCTTCGGTTCCCGACCGGGGAGCACCACAAAGCAGTCTCCGATGAAGACACCTGGGTGCTGGTCCTCATAGCGGCATCCAATTTGATACAGATCGGCGTAGGGAATCGCTGCCTCCGGTAGCTCAGCCTCATAGCGCAAGTAATACTCTCCCAGCGCCTCGTAGCTGCCCGCTGGACAGAGCACCTCGTAGTCCGAAAGGGAGAGCAGGCAGTTGATGGACTCCACGGTCTCTTGCCGGTCCAGCTTCAGCACCGCCGCCAGCAGCTCGTCTCCCGCTTTGCCCGAGACCTCTTTCAGCCGTCCCGTAGTCAACATGACCGTGGACAGTTGATATGCCTCTCGGACAGAAAGTGTTTTCAACCGGTCTAAAAGCCATTGCTTCTCAATGTCATTTGCGGGCTGTCTGAACAGATTTCCTTCAATTTTGCCCATGCCAATCACCTCATCTTCATACCGCCACGCTGAAGCTGTGCCTTCTGCGCCTGATCCTGCCGGAAGCAGGGAAGAGGACTACCGTCCTTCCGGCGGATCAGGCCATAGTCCGTGATGGCCGCGTCGCCCTTCTCCAACCATTTTTGGCCGATCCGGGCCGCCTGCGGCGTCCGGAACAGCTCTTCCGGCAGATCCGGGTACTTTTCCCGCAAAACCACCTCCGTGTAATCCCAGGGTTCCGCGATCTCCGGCCGGAGTTCGTACTGGTCAAGGCCGTGCATCAGCCCGATGGCCTCCTGCAGACTGGGATGTCTGGCCACGGACAGCAGAGCCTTGTATTTGATCCGGTCTGCTTCATCCCAGACACGTTTGTTCTGAGCCAGGTTCTTTGCGAATTCGTTTGCCATGTCGATGCCGCCCTCCCAATCGATGGCATCGTCAACCGCATCCCGCAGAGAGGGTACTTCACAATCAATGCAGCGGAAGGAGCACTCGTCCACCGAGGCCGCGTCCACCTCACCCACCACTCGCCAGATGTCGGCATTCTCGGCGGGGAGGTTCAGGATTGCAGTCTGATCATTATCGTAACTGGGGTCGTTGAAAAAGCCCTTGCTCACCTCCAGTTCGACTGGGGCGCCAAGGCGGTCGAAGTACGCCATTATACCCCCACGCCGATAGACTTCCTTGAAGTCGTTGCCGGGCTCTACATAACCCCGGCTGGTGAATACGCCGTCAAAATCCTCCTGATGCTTTTGACCGAACACCTTCAACAACGCATTCTGAAACGCGCTGCCTGATTCCGTGGTGTCCAGCAGGGCTATTGCCTCCTTCGGCAGAACCTCGCTCTCATACAAAAGCGCCCCAAGCTCCTGTACGGTGAAGACGTGGGGCGCCAATGTGCAGATGTCCGTGTTATAGGTCAGGTTGATCAGGCGGGGCAGGGGGATGGGACCGGTGTGTTGTCGGCTCTCAATTTGGAGCAGACCGTCCAGGCCCATACGGTCATCCTCGCTCAGCATGGTCAGCCGCTGGGCCAGGAGATTCAATTCATACAGGTTGACGTTATCACCGATCATCCCACGCTGGATGCCGGGATATTCAATTCTGGTCAGCTCATTATGACAGTCTCTGGCATCATTGATCCGGGCTTTCTCTAGGGCGTCGTGAAACTCTGCCCAGGTGGCTGGCAGCTCCAGGACCGTGGCTGTCTCATACCCCTTGGGAGTCTTGTTGCTGATTTCCACCTCAAATATCCTTTCAGCCAAGAGTTATCCCTCCCATCTGTTCTTTCCGCTGAATTTCGTAGTTCTTGGGATCGGCGCCTGGGACATCCCAGCCCGCCATGGAACCGATTTCCATGGCCATTCGCTGGGCGGGTGTGACCCCCAGCTTCTCGTTGAGTCTGTCTGCCTCTTCTACATTCCGCTCTTTATCGCCTGTTTCCCATTCGGAGGGATAGTAGCCGGACTCACCACGCCTGATGCAGATGAGCTGTCCGGTGGTCATCAGGGTGGAAAAGCACATTTCAGGAAGGCCATCTGCCATTTTAGGCGCAAACCGTTCCTGTTCAGTTTGGATGCACCAGTTGTCCCATTGCCACAGGTGGACATACAGTTCTCCGCCATCGACCTCGATTTCTCGCTGCTCAAAGCCTTCGCCCCAGCCGTCCGATGCCTGACCAGCAATGTATTCTTTGAGCGTGTTCAGCTCCGTAGGGGAAAGGGTCCCGACCACACGGCATTCCGCCACACCCCAGAGCCGTCCATCCCGGACTTCCGCAGTAAACTCTGCAGAGCGCACCTTGTCATATACACTGTCTTGCTCTCCATACCAGTGCATGAGGCCGCGCTCTTTCTCCTCCGGTATCCGATTCTTGACCATGGCTCCCAAGATCTGATCCTCATAGTCCATCAACGTCCGGCCATCCCATACTTCACCAGTCTCGTCAACATCGCCCCACTCGTCCCGCGGGTAGAAGTCAGCAGTTAAAGGCATATAGAGCCTCAACAGGGTTGGTTCCGGGGGCAGAACTTTGAAGCGATCTTCCCCAATGACTACACCCAGTTCTCGACCGTTGTTCCATTTCACATGAAAGGTACCAAGGTCATCAACGAATTCCAGAACCCCCGTGGTGCCGGGCGGGATCGGAGCAGGATCGCTGCCCATCTCAGTGAGCTGAATGCGGCTGCCCGCAGGGTATTGCTCCCGCAGAAAGTCCAGCCACTCTTTGGCAATTTTCATATCTCACATCCCCCTCATGCGCATCCCGCAGTCCATCTTCTGGACCTGTGGCGCTTCGTAGATCGTATTTCGGCCATAGGTGATGCGGACAATATCCTCGGCACGATATTTCTGGCAGATCCCAAACACCTCTTCGAAGCGCCGGTGATCCGAAGATGGAGCGCCGTAAAGATCATAGGTATCATGGTAGCCCTTCAAAGATCTCGCCGATGTCTTGAAGGTCAGCTCCTTTCCATCTTTTTGGACCGTCACCGACACGGTCTTTCCACCGCAGGCCTCCACTGCTTCTGTGATCGTCCGCATCCGATAGATGGGATGCTGCTCATTTCTCAGGAAATCCTGGTATTTTTTATCCATGCTGTCGTTTTCCAGAAACTGCAGCAGGAAATTCTCCTGGTTTTCCTGCATATACCGTTCCGCTGCCTCCCGTATAAACGTTTCAGGGTCCCGAATGTAAGCTAACAGGTTTCCTTCGCTCATACGCCGGACTGAATAGCAGGACCGGAACTGGATCGGCGCGGGCGCCCTTTGCATGAACCGTTCTATCGCGTCGCCCTCAGCAGTATGTCGTCGATAGGACCGGAGGGCCGATACCGCATCAGGGCTGGTGAGTTTTTTCACCTGAAGCCTGGTCCTGTCATTCTCGATAAGACCCTCGACCATTTGGTTGACCTGCGTGGCGATATATTCCGGAAGTTGATCGCAGTCCATCTGTTCCACAGCCGTCAGGCCGTCTACCAGATCCGACAGCGTGCTTTTCGCCATATAGACGCTTTTCCATTGGCGTTCATACAGTCCGCAGAAATACAGGCGATCCCTCCAGCCGATGCTGTCGCCGTAATAGGAGTCATTGCCGAAAAGATAGTCGATCTCTGCGTCCTTGGGGATTTTCACAATAAAAGATGATCCCTCGCCATGTTTGGCCACCAGGAAAGGATCCTCTCGCTGCTCCAGCCAGGACCACAGTTCTGGCCGTGTTAATTTCGTTTCTATGTTCATCTGCAAAGCCCTCCCAATTTCATTTCTCCTCCAGATCGCTGTGGATTTTCCTCCCCGACATAATCCCAGAGGATATCATCCACTGCCTTCCGCACCGCCGGGTCATCCGTCAGAGTCTCATGCCGGAATCCGGTGGTGTTCCGATAGGGCAGCTCCTCTCGAATGGTCCGAAGGTATTCCTGCGGGTCTGTGAACTCCTGCTGCTCACCGCTGGCGTAAGTCACGCGGCCCACCAGATGATCCTGCTGCTGCATTCTCTGCTGCCGCAGGTCATAGCAGTACAGGTACCCCTGGTATTCCCCTGGTCGTGGGGTGCAGCGCAAGCAGAAGCGGTAGTGCGCAGTCTCTGCGATGTAGCCGTAGATCCGGTCGTTTTTCGAGATCTCCCCACCATGGTGCCAGCAATAGGAATTCATTGCAGACAGACTTTGCAGAGGGCCATCCTGCCGCAGGGCATCCACGATCATCTGGAGCTCTTCCTTGAACTCCGGGGTGTTGAGCTGATCACCATTGTGAGGCCACCA